>NZ_JANIFL010000001.1:230000-695698 GCF_024518695.1 Mesorhizobium sp. LMG17149 | reverse complement strand
ACATCCGTCGTCGCCGAGGAGATGTTGTTGGCTGTCGACTGGTAGGTGTAGGAGCCGTCGGCGTTGAGATGCAGCGTGCCGTGCAGGCCGACAATGTTGGTGTTGACACCGGTCGTCACCGCCGTCGTCGTGTCGGCCCCGGCAGCACGTGCGCCAACCACGCCGCCACCGGCGGCAAGGCCGTCGGCGCCGGCCACGTCGTTGGCCAGCACGCCGGCCGCCGCAGTCACGGTCAACAGGGCGCCTTCATTGACGTCGCCGCTGTTGGCGACCGCCGTCGGCACGTCGTCGACGATGGAGACGGTGATGGCGCCGGTGGTGGTGTTGCCGACGCTGTCGGTGACTGTGTAGGTGAAGTTCTCCAGGCCCGAGATGGTCTGGACGCCGTTGTTTGCCTGTGCGTTGAGGTGGTTGCTGGTCAGCGTGTAGACGTAGCTGCCGTCGGCGTTGATGTGGATGGTGCCGTAGGTGCCGACAATGGTCTGCGCCGTATAGGTCAGCGCGCCGACGCCGCCCGTCGCGTTGAGCTGGTTGGTCGCATCGGTCTCGGTCGTCAGGCCCGGCAGCGAGCCGGTCACGGTGCCGGCCGCCAGATCGGCGCCGGCCTGGGTGAGGTCGAGCGCGGCTTCGTTGACGGTGGCATCGCTGTCGGCCGGTGCGACCAGCCCGGCATCGGCCAGGTTGATGGTCAGCGTCGTCGTCGACAGGTCGCCGTCGCCATCCTTGATGGTGTAGACGAACACATCCGTCGTCGCCGAGGAGATGTTGTTGGCTGTCGACTGGTAGGTGTAGGAGCCGTCGGCGTTGAGATGCAGCGTGCCGTGCAGGCCGACAATGTTGGTGTTGACACCGCCCGATACCGCCGCCGTCGTGTTGCCGCCCGCTGCCCGCACGCCATCGATCGTGGCGCCGTCGGCGCCGACGACGTCATTGCCCAAAACACCTGTCGCCGCGACCGTCAGCAAAGCGCCTTCGGTGACGTCGCCGCTGTCGGCACTTGCCGTCGGCACGTCGTCGACGATGTTGACGGTGAGCGTGGCGTCGGTGCTCTGCAGATCCTGGTCGGTCAGCGTAACGGTGAAATTCTCGAACGCGCTGTTCTGGCCCTGGATGGGGTCATGCGCTTCGTTGTCCACGAGCGTGTAGGTGTAGCTCACCTCGCCGGTGCCTGCAATGTAGCCCGTCACCGTCAGCGTGTTGCCGAGCGCCGTTGTAAACGAGCCGCCCGTGAACACGCCATTGGTAATGAAGGCGTTGCCGTCGATCGCCAGTGAGTTGATGCCGTCGGGAGAGGAGACGGTGAAGGTGCCGGCGCCGGTCTCGGCCGTGCTTGCCGGATCGGACCCAGGCCCGCCCGGCGTGCCGATATTCAACGCCGCCTCGTTGACCACGACGTCGCCGCCGATGGCCTCCGGCGTCAGGTCGGTGATCACAGGCGTCGAGTTGCCGATCGAAATCGTCAGCGTGGTGTGCGAGGTGTCGCCGTCGCCGTCCTTGATCGTGTAGGTGAAGACGTCGTTGACGCCGCCGGGTGTGCCGGCAGCGCGCACATAGCTGTAGGAGCCGTCCGCCAGCAGTGTCAGCGTGCCGTAGCTGCCCTGGATCGGCGCGTTCAGCGTGGCCGCATTGTCGACATCGGTATTGGTGTTGCCGGCCTGCACGCCAACCACAGTCGCGCCATCGGCGCCCTTGGTGTCGGCAACGCCGTCCGTCGCGTTGGCGTCGCCGGCATCGGTTCCGCCAACCAGTACATTGCCTGTCGCCGGGCCAAACTGGCCGGCCGCGATGCTGTCGATATCGGCAACCGCCGTCGGCACGTCGTCGACGATGGCAACGGCAAAGGTGGTGCTGGCCGAATCGCCGTCAACGTCCGTGACTGTGATGCTGAAATTGTCCGGAACCGTGTCGTTGGGATCGAATCCGTTCGTCTGATTGGGATGAGCGACTGATTCGGTCACCGTGTAGTTGTATTCGATGGCACCGGTGCTCGGATTGAAGGAGACGATCGTCAGGAAGCCGAAATCGCCCGGGATCTGCTGGCCGACGCCGGTGACGGTGACGCCGTTGATGACGATCGAGCCAATTCCATCCGGCGCGTCGATGCTGATCGTTCCGATGCCGGAGGTCTCGGCGTTGCTTGGCGCGTCGCTGCCGGGAGATTGTGTCTGGCCGCCATTGAGGCCGGTTTCACTGGCCGCTTCGGTCGGGGCAAGCAAGGACGTGGCCGTCACTGAAACCTGCCTGTCGACGATGGACGGGAACAGTTCGCGCCGCTCCAGGAGTCCGAACTGCAAGGCAGTTGGCGGCAGCAGTGCCGACAGGTCGAACCCGTCGCCAATGCCGCCGGGGGGAACCGAGAAATCTCCGCCTGCACTTGAATTCGAACCGCCAGGACCAGCCGACATGGAACCGTCGGCGCCGAAGGCGACATCGACATGGCTGGCTTCCAGCGCCGCCAGCAGCGCAACGCGCGGCACCTCGACGTCGCCGATGATGAAGGTCGGCACATTCAGGGCGCCGTCCTTGATCACGATCACAGAACCGTCGGCCTGTTCGAGCAGAAGGTTTTGGCCGTCGACCTTGATGTTGTCGATGGAGGCGTTGGCCGGAAGCCTCACCACATGGCTGGCGTCGGCTACATATTCGGGCGGCGCGGCTGCCGGCGGCGCCTTTGCTTCCGCGGGAGCTTCCGGCTTGACAGGCGCTCCGCCGCCGACATCGACCGGCACCGGTTCGGACGCTGCCGGCGCGGGCTGCGTCGAATTTGCCTGTGCGACCCGGATCTCCGCCGGTGATGCCTGATCGCCGTGTTCATTGGACACGGGATGCTCGTTCAAGGAAGCCGAAAAGCTGTCCAACTCGATATTGTTCGTCATGGCTGAAACCCCTCCGATATTTACCGGATAGAGACAGCGGCCACTTCTACTTTGCAACTGCCCCCTAATCTATTTCATATATTATGATATGCATTGCCCGGCATTTTTTACACGTGGTAAACCGCAACAATATAACCTGTTATATGTAGGTTTCTGGAGACCTCCTTGACGGATAGCTGGCCGGCTTTTTTCCGGTAAACCAAAGTATAAATTTGAATAAAATTTTAAGTAAAATGGATAAAGACAGTTGCTGGATATTTATCCACCTTCCTTTCCAATAATTTGAGACAAGATTGGTAGCGTCCACAGTCAAAGGTGGGCGTTATGAAAAAGCAAAAATCAGTTCCGGGAAAAACCCGGCTCCAGATGCTCCTGCTGGCAATCGGGCTTGTCGGCCTGGCGGGGCCGTCATTCGCGAGCGATATCGCCGCACCCGGCTGGCCTCAGGAGAAGGTCCAGACGCCACCCAGTCTCGGCGGTGTTTCGCTGGCGAGGCCTCAGCCCTGGCAGCCCGCGGGCGCTTACCGGGTCGGTATGGTCACCGGCAGCTATGGCCCAGATGTTGGCCGCGGGGATGGCTCGTCAACGGCGCGAGATGACGCCGGGATAGATCCGCTGCAGACCGCGTCGATTATTCCGGGGGTGTTCGGATCGGTTGCCTTGTCCATGCGCAATTTTCCCGTCGCGGCTCGCTGGGCGCCCGTCTACCGGGCAATCGCCGCCTGTTCGGCAGGCAGCCCCTGCGAGCACAAGAGCGCGGCTTTTGCCGGCATGATCACCGCCGCTCGAGGCAAGGGGTTCAGCGAGAAGCTGTCCTTCGTCAACAGCAGCGTAAATCGCCTGATCGCCTACAGGAAAGACAGCGTCGTCTACGGCAAGCTCGATTATTGGGCGAAGCCTTCGGAGATTCTCGAGCGGCGAGCCGGCGATTGCGAGGATTTTGCCATCCTCAAGATGACGGCCCTGCTGAGGGCCGGCATTCCGACGCAGAGCATGGCGCTTGTCGTCCTCCAGGATCGCAAGAGAGGCTTCTTTCACGCAGTGCTGTCGGTGAGCACAGGCAGCGGCACCTTCATTCTCGACAGCCTCAGCAACACTGTCGTGCGTGACAGCGATCTTCCGGATTACATTCCGCTCTATTCGTTCAGCACGGACCGGGCCTGGATCCACGGTTCAAGACCGGGCGCAGCCCAGATGGCCGACATCAAGGGCGGTTTCGCAACCGTCGCACCCGGCGAAGGCTTTCAGCCATAGGTTCGCCAGCATTGGCGATGCATGCAGAGCAACTCCGGGAACTGCTCTAGCCGCCGAAGACGAACGCCATCAGCAGCTCCGGCTCGAGCACCGGAGCCCGCACCGCATTCAATTGTCCCCGGTATCGACGGTCGCCCGCGCCGATGACAAAACCGGTGGCCACCGGCGATTCGCCATTGGCATCGAGCCGCGCGAATATGTCGGCCACATTGAGGTCCAGCGCCAGCTTGAGATCGTGGCGTGCGTCATCGCTTGGGGCGATCGGCAATTGACGTTTGACCAATTGCTGGAACGGCGCGTTGAACGACAGGATCTTCTTCGACGAAGCCAGGGCAAAGGCCGGAGACGGGCAAGCGACCAGTATGGCGTTGATGGTGTTGATCGATGCAAGCTTTCGCAGGGTCAGGTTTTCGTCACCCAATCCACGCATGCAGGCCACCCGGATCGCGGATGTCAAATTGCCTGTCTGTGCCTGGCTTTCGGCGATCTCGTCGATGAGCATGCCGATCGTGCACTTCCTGCTTTCGGCCATCTGCTTCAGCGACATCCAGAATGCCCGCTCCAAACGGATGCCGCGCCGGATGCCGCCGCGCGCCACAACCCGGAATTCCAGTCCAAAATCCTCGGAGGCGACTGGAGGCAGCAGCCGACCGGAATGATGAAGGCTGGCGCTACCGCTCACTCATCGCCTCCTCGCGCGCCTTGTTGATCGGCTTCAGGAGGTAGTGCAGGATCGTCTTGCGCCCGGTCTTGATGTCGACCGAGCAGATCATTCCAGGGATGATCGAATAGGCCTTGCCGTCTCTTTGAAGGGTGGATTTGTCCGTCGCCACACGCACCTGATAGTAGGGTTCCCCCGTTTTCTGATCGACCAGGCTGTCGGCTGTGATGTTCGAGACCTTGCCCTCGATGCCGCCGAAGATCGAGAAATCATAGGCGGTGACCTTGATAAGGGCCTCCTGGTCGGGACGGATGAACGCGACATCCCGTGGCGAGACCCGTGCCTCCACCAGCAACGTCTCGGAGGTCGGCACGATGCCGGCCACCACGGCGCCAGGCTGAACGAAGGCCCCGACCGTGTTAAGCTCCAGCGTGTTGACGATGCCATCCACGGGCGAACGGATATCGGTGCGCGCGACCTTGTCGGTGGCTCCCCTTATGGTCTCATCCACCACCGACAGTTCCGCCAGCGCCTGGGTAAGGTCGTCCAACGCCTCCTGCTGCAATTGCAGGCCGAGTTCCTCGACCTGAAGCTGGGCTTCCGTGATCGACGATTTGATCTTCTTTATCGTTTCGCCCGCAAGGTTCAGCTGGCCGTTGAGCTCGGTCTGTTCGCGCTCCACCCGGAGTTGCTCGGTCCGTGCCATCAGGCCTTTCTTAACCATCGCGTCGACCAATTTTGCCTCCTGGTCGCTGACGACCAGGTTCTTTGTAAGACGATCGGAATTGGCCTGCGCCTCGGCCAGTTCCCTCTCGCGCTGGTCAAGGCGTGACTTGAGCACGGATAGCTTGTTATCGAAGTTCCCGCGCCGGGCGATGAGCAGCTTCTGTTCGTTGTCGCAGATTTGCGGAGCGACCGACTGGATGTCCTGCGGGCACGGAAATGGGCCCGAGAGATTGCCGGCCTGTTCGTATTTCAGCCTTGCTATGCGCACTTCCAGCGCGCGCGCCTTGGCCTGCTGCTCGCCGAGACTGGACGTGTTGAGCGTGTTGTCCAGGCGGATGATGAGATCGTTCTTCTTGACCACCTGGCCAATCGTCACGGCGATTTCCTGAACGACACCGGCTTCACTCGCCTGAATGATCTGGGTCTTGGAAGCGGGTATGACCTTGCCGTCGCCGCGTGCGATCTCATCGACTTCGGCAAAGGACGCCCAGGCGACGAAGACCACGAAGAGCGCTCCGATGATGAATATGGACGCCGACGCAAACAGCGGCGGTCGATCTTCTCTGGCAAGCATTTCCCACGCCCCAACGCATTGGATGCAGCAATATCTGTTTTGTCAGGCGCTTGTTTTCTGCAACGCCTGTATGACTTGGTCCTTCGGTCCGTCGGCAACGATTCTGCCCTGTTCGATAACGATCAGGCGGTCGGCCAGCTCAAGCATGCTGAAGCGATGTGTCGAGACGATCAGCGTGGTGTCGCGGTCGAAGGCGACTTTGAGCTGCTTGATCAACTGGCGTTCCGATGCGAGATCCATCGAGCCCGACGGCTCGTCCAGAAAGACGATTTTCGGTTTGGTCAGCAGCAGGCGTGCGATCGCCACCGTCTGCCTCTGGCCACCGGAAAGATTGGTGCCGCGCTCGCCGACATTCATGTCGTAGCCGCGCGGGTGGCGTGAAACGAAATCGTCGACGCCGGCCGCCTTTGCCGCTTCGATGATCTGTTCGTCGGTAGCCTCGGGGCATGCCATCAGGAGGTTTTCCTTGATGGTGCCCGAGAACAGGTCGCCGGCCTGCGCAACGATGCCGACCGCGGCGCGAACCTCGGACGGGTGATACTGGCGAATGTCGATCCCATCCAGCAGCAGCTCACCGGAAGTCGGCAGGAAGAGCCGGCCGATCAGCCGCCCCATCGTCGTCTTTCCCGATCCTATGCGGCCGATGATGCCGATCCGCTCACCCGGCTTGACCGAGATATTCAGGCCGGTCAGAACTTCGTTTTCCGAGCCTGGATAGACAAACCCGACATTCCTGAACACCATCGCCCCCTTGCGGATGGGGCGGTTGACGAAGCCCACCGTGTCGGGTCGATCTTCCGGCTGAGCCATGATCGAGTTCACCATTCTCAGCGAGAGCATGGCCTGGCGAAACCGGGACAACGTTATGGCAATCTGGCCGAGCGGCGCCACGGCCCTGCTCGCCAGCATCACCGTTCCTATGATTGCTCCTGTCGAAACATGCCCTTCCGAGAAGGCATAGGCGCCGGCCACGACCAGGGCGACGGTCACCAGCTGTTGTATGGACTGGGTGATGTTGCCCGCCGCCGCCGAAAGCTGCTTGATCTTCTCGGACGTGTTGGCGGCGTTCTTGGAGTGCTCTCCCCATTTTCGCAGCAGATACGCCTCGGCGCGCAGCGACTTGATGGTCTCCAGCGTCGAGATGGATTCGACCAGCAGGGCCTGGCGCTGCGACGCTTCGTTCATCGAGGCGGCGACGCGCTTGCCGATGCGGCGCTGGGTGATCAGGCCGACGATGACGGACATCACGAAGGCCAGCGCCGGTATGATCACCAGCCATCCGCCTATCGCATAGATCACAAGGAGGAAGACGAAGACGAATGCCGTGTCGATGAACACGCTTATGGTGTTGGAGGTGAAGAACTCCCTGACGAATTCATATTGCGTGACCCTGTTTGCGTATTCACCGGTCGAGCCGGGGCGCGCCGACAGCGACGAGTTCAGCACTTTCTCGAACAGCAGATAGGATATCCGGAGATCCGCCTTGCGCCCGGCATAGTCGATGAGGGAGGCCCTGGCCGTCTTCAAGAGCAGGTCGAACAGGATGACCGCGCCGATGCCGAGAGCCAGCACCCATAGTGTCGATATTGCCTTGTTCGGCAGGATCCTGTCGTAGACGTTCATGGTGAAGATCGGCGAGGCTATGGCCAGCAGATTGATGAACACCGCCGCCAGTACGACCTTTGAGTAGGTGCGCCAGAAAGCGCCCATCGTCCCCGTAAGCCAATGTCTCCGCTCGATCCTGGCCGCCGAGCCGACCGACATGGTTTCGGCGGCATTGGCATAGGTGATCGAGAAGGAAGCGCCGCCGCTGATGTAGCTGGCGGCCAGTTCCGATCGGCCGATCGTGGTGCGGCCGTCTTCCTGGGGCGCGGTGATATACGCATCGTCTTCGCCCAGAGCGAGCAGGGCAACCGGCAATTGGCTGACGCGAAAGACGATTGCCGGCAGGTCGATACGCCCCCTGAGAAAATCGCGGTGGTTGAACTCGGTGACTTCCAGGCCGATGCGTTCGGCAAGGTGCCTGATGTCGTCGGCCGCAATTCGCGTGTCCGAGAGCGGCACGCCGGCAAACAGCACGGTCTCCGCGCTCGGCCTGCCGAGATATCCGGCAACGGCCGAGAAGCAGGCCTTGAACGCCTCCTTGGGGGAGAGGATATTGGGTTGCTGGTTCACGATCTGCCCGTCAGGACGCTCGCTGGACCTTGCGTCGTCTTATTTCTTCCTCACCGGGGCGAGGATATCGAATGGCAGGTCGTTCTTCTGCTCCGATGGCGTCCGCGCATAGGTCTCGGTGTCCGCGGTTTCCGGTGTTGCAAACTCGGTGCGAGCATAGGCTGTCGCTTGCTTTGCCGGCTCGAGATTCATCGTTTTCAGCAACTGTCCGGTCGCGGCCAGGAGCCGGTACTGGGCAAACAGCGATGCGTAGGACGCGGTATCCGCCAGCGTTGCCGTGTTGAACCGCGTATTCTGCGCGTCGAGCACGTCGAGCAGCGAGCGCTGTCCAACCTTGAACTGCTCGCGATAGGAAGCGACCAGCTTTTCATTGGCGGCGGCCTGTTGCCTCAGGGTCTTCGCCAGATCGGCTTGCCGGAAACGGCGATCCCATGAGGTGCGAACGGCTTCCTCGATTTCGCGCAAGACCTGATGATAGGCGAGCCGCTGCTCGCTGGCGCGGCGGATCTGCTCCTGTTCATTGGCCTTGTCTATGCCGCCGCGATACAAATTCCAACGCAGCACCAGACGCGCCTGCAGGTCATTGGTGTCCCCGTCGTCGCCGTCAATGTCGGTGCCTGCCCTGGCCCGACCTTCAGCAATGACTTCAGGGCCATATTTCGCCCGGGCCGCATCCACCAGGGAAGCCGCGGCGTCGATATCGCTGGTGGCCATGTGAACGCGCGGATTGTTCTGTCGTGCCAGGCCGATCGCGTCATCCAGTGACCGCGGAAGCGCGGCGGCGACATCACCCGGCCGCGAAGCATTGACCAGCGGCTTGCCGACGGTCTTGAAGAACCGGATCTTGGAGGCTTCCAGCTCTTCGGTCGCCTCCTGCATGCGGGCCTTGGCCGCGAACAGACGCTCCTCGGCCTGTTGGCGGTCGGCCTCGTTCAGCGCCCCGCCTGAGATGCCTTGCCGGATGTCGCCGAGTATCGCCTGATGGAAACCCAGATTCTTCTTGGCTTCGGAAACGATCGAAGCCTGCAGCATGTATTCGAGGTAATCCTGGACAACGGACAGCCCGATGAATTCGGACCGTTCCAGCACCCGGAACGACGCTCCGTCGACGCGCGATGCCTGGCGGTTCAATTCCGCGCGACGGGCTCCGCTGTCGAATAATTTCTGGGTCACCACCAGATTCGCTTCCGCCGGATAGAGCGAATCGTCCTCTATCGACAGCGAGCGTCGGGAGGAATTGTCGAGCCGGCGAACACCAGCCGATCCCTCGACATCGACACTGGGAAGGTAAAGGCCCTTGGCCTGCCGCAACTCGAACTCGATTGCTTCGCGGTTTTCGATCGCCTGTCCAATCTCGGGATTGGATTCCACCGCGACAGCCATCGCCTCCTTGAGCGTAAGCGCATGAGCGCCCCCGCAGGTCAGCATGGTGGCCGCCATCAACAGACCAAGGCGCCTGCCTATGGCCGACATGTTTGTCGTATTCATAATCCCACCCTAACGTTTCCCCAGCGTCCTTTTTCAGAGCGCTAACCAAGCCAAGGCCTGCCCGTCGGTGGATTATCCACAAATTCACGGAATGTGTGAGCGATTATTGATTTAGAGGGCGCTAAATAGCCCTTTTGGGCAACAAGGCTGCGAGATGTAGCAAAAATAGCACATAACTTCGGCTCGCTGCGGTTGTATCCGGACGCCCCATTCAGTGGGAAAGCACAGAAAATCGCAAGCCAGTGGGCCGATATGCCCAGAATCATGGCCGGTTCGGATAGCGGTTGTCGATAATCCAACCGGAGGTTGAACGCTTTTTCAGGCATGCCCCTTGGGTGCCGGGTCCAAAAAATACTCTGTCGCGGCGGCCGGCGTGCGCGTCATGTCGTTCATCACGGCCAAAAGCTGGTCAGCGCGTACCTCTAATTTGCGCTCAACGCCACCATGCGGTCGAGCGCCGCGGTCAGGCCGCGAAGCGACACCGGGAAGCTCAGCGGGGTCTCGGCGTCCGTCGTGACATTGAGCTTCAGCACCGAGCCTCCCCTCAGCTTTGCAAGCGTCGGCCGATCGACGGTAAAGACGGAGACGCAACCCGTCGGCAGGCAGGTCCTGAATCGCTGCGGGGGCAGTGGCGGCTGATCGTCGATCTGCAGCGTCACGCCCGGATCGAGCAGGATGCCGAAGGGCAGAAGCAAGGTAGCCGTCGTCGAGCCGTCCGGGCGTGCCGCGATCTCCACGGAAAGAAGCCTCTGCCCGTTCTGCTGGACCTGGTCTTGCGCGAGCGAGCACACTCTCGCCTTCTCGCGAACCGAACAGGTCACACTCCAGTCCTGATAGACCTCGCGCAGCGATGACGGTCCATCCGGGACAGCCGCCACCTGTTGCTGGGCGAACGCCGGCGACATCAACGAGAATAGAATTGCCCCACATGCGGAGACGGCCTTCGGGCCAGGCTTCATGTGCAGACCCACTCGCGGATCTTGCATTTCTCTCCCGTTGCCTCGCAGGCCTGCAAAGCGAGATCCTCCGCTTCCCGACGGGTCTCTGCCGAGTTCACGCCCCAAGGCGTGAAACGGTTCTCCACCTTGTCTGCCACGGCGAGCGCACCGCAATGCTTGTAGGGAAAGCCGGTCTCGTCGTCATCATTCCAATGGCGATGGTTGCGGAAGACGGTGACGACGTTGCAGGCTTTTCCGCCCGCGTTCTCGCAATATTTCTGTGCGATGTCCTTCGCTTCCTGCCGCTTGTCGGCGCCCCAGAAGAAGCCGTATTTGCTATCGGCCTGCGAATAGGCGATGGCCGCCCATATGCCTTTTTCCTCCTGTTGCGGCTCCGATGGGGCCACAAGGTCGGCTGAGACGACTTGTCCGCTCCACAACAGGGTCAAGCCCAAAACTGCCAAAGCCTGCAATCTCATGCTCATGGTCGGCATCCTTTCCTTAACCTCAATCGCTTCGCGTCCTACTTCGCCGCCGAAGCGAGGGAGATCACCACACAGCTTTTGCCCGTTGGCAGGAGAAGCGCTTCACCGGCATTGCCGCCGAGCTCGTAGACCTCGACCTGCCCGAGATGGTCGGTAATCTTGCTGCCATGCGGCAGGATGGATGCGATGTCGGCGCACGGGCTGGCGAATGGCGCCACCCGCACCATCGCCCCTTCGCAACCCGTGGCGGTGGGCGATGCGAAGACGATGCCGGCGGCCGGTCCGCTATAGCGTTCCGATGCATAATCCATGCCGACAAAGGCCTGAATGGCGTGCTTGTCGGCCGCCTGATCGTTCCACAGGGATTTGACGCTGTATTTCGTGCCGTTCGTCAGAATCTGTCCGAGCGCCGGATAGACGGTCGAGCAGGCTTGCACACCGGCCTGCTTGACATGCTCGAGGAAGGGCGTGTCCGGAAGCACGGGGGCCGCCGCAGTTTCTGCAGGTGCGGCCGTCGCGCCGCCGACCAGATTGGCGATCGCGGCATAGTTCCCGGCGGCGAAGCCAAGCCCCGCCACGACCAATCCCAGCAATGAATATCCGGCCACGCGTGGCCAGCGCCGCCTTGGGGGCTCGGCCCGCCTCTGCCGATCCGCCTCGACGGCCGGAGTGCGTTTCGCGGACGTGAACTGGTCCTGCTGGCTCATGGTGATGCCCCGATTATTTGAGTGGTGAAAGGGCCTCTGACAGCCCCTTGAGCGTTGCGGTCACGGTGATCGTCTGGCCGTCGACTGTCGAATAGGTGATCGCCGGTGTCGCATTCTGCGAGATCTGTCGGCGCATGACGGGGCCGACCGGCAACATGCCGACACAGACCATTTCGTTGCAGCCGTTCAGGTGCACGTCGATCGGCTGCTTCTGCCCATCGAACTTCAGCGACACCAGGCCATCGCTCCTGGCATTCGCAGCGGTGCGCAGGATCATGTAGGGCTTGCCGTCCTGTGTGGCGGCAAGCGACCAGCTGAAGGCCATCTTGCCTGATGCGTCCTCGATGATCTGCGAGACGTTGCAGACCTTCTTGCGGGCCTTGAGGTTCTCGTCGCAGATCAGCGTCCAGTTATCGAATGGGCGGATGGTGCGCTGATAGTCGCCGAGCTTCACCTCGGGCGGCACCACCACGTCCGAAGGTTTGATCCTGTAGGTCGACGCGACCTGCCCGGCGGCCGGCACGAGGCCGCCGCAGAGTGCCAGGCAGGTCAGGGCAACAAGTCCTTTCATTCCTGCCTCAGTTCAAGGTGAAGCTGATGCCGGCGCCGACACCGACATGCCCACCCGCGGCCGTGCCCGACAGATTGCCCCGGATGCGGCCGTCTTCGCTGGTGTAGCCCGCACCGAAGGCGAACGCGCCTGCGTCCCGCCACAAGCCGCCGCCCGCCGCCACGCTCAGCTTTCCGGGCCGGTCGTCATAGCGCAGCGAGGCGGCCGCAAGGCCTATTGCGGCCGCCTGCCGCGCCTCGTCGCGGATGCCGCTGATGTCCGAATTGAGCTGGCTGAGCTTCTGGTCGGTATAGTCGTTGGCCTGCTGCAAGGTCGTGACCGCCACCTTGTCGGTGTAGTCGTTGGACGTATCGATAGCGTAGGCTACGCGGTTGTCCGTATAGCTCTTGCCCGCGGTCAGGCCCTGGTTCATCTGGTCGACGTTGACCGCATCGGTCCCTTTGACGCCGGGGCCGACATTGGAGATGACGACCGGCGCGTTGACGTCGCCGCCCTGCAACGTGATGGTGTTCGACTTGACGCCGCCCGGGGCGTCATAGGTCACCGCGTTCTCGGTAAGGTTTCCGACGCCGGCTTTCAGATCCTCGATCGCCGTATTGGTGGCGTAGAGCTGCGAGCCGTTGATCGCATCGGTGCTGTCGGAAGACACGCGGCCGGCAGCGACATTGGTGATCGTCCGCTCGGCGCCGGCGTCGCCGACGCTGACGGTTCCGGTTGGAGTCGTTCCGGCATAAGTGTAGGTCTTGCCGTTGATGACGGTGCTGGAGGTCCCGACGGCGGTCTGCGTCACCGAACCGGAACCGAGCGCCACATCGTTGGCATTGTTGGCCTGCGCGCCCTGGCCGAGCGCGACGGCGCCTTGCCCAGCGGCCGTCGAGCCATGTCCCGCGGCCAGGCTGTCGGTGCCGCTCGCCACGCTCTCCGGTCCGATCGCAACGGCGTTGGTGCCGCCGGCGATGCTGTCGGCCAGCGTCGAGTTGGCGTGGAAATACTTGATGCCGCCGCCATTGCTGATGCTGGTCAGCGCATTGTCGACGGCCGTGAAGCCGTCATAGACGGTGGAATAATTGTTGCCCTGGATGTTGTAGGTCGGGCCGGTAATCGAGCCGTCGGGATTGACGGTCGTGCCGCCGCCGAACAGGTTGCTGACGTTTTGCGTCACGCCGCGCAACTGCGAAACGTTGACGCCGTCGGTGTCGGCAGAGCCCGCCGCGACATTGGTGAGCTTGCGTTCGGCCCCGGCAGAGCCGATCGACACCTCGCCGACCGACGTTTGCGGACCGGCGAGCGCAAAGGCCGTGTAGCCTGCCTGCGCGCCGACCGTGGTGATGGACTGCGCACCGAGCGCCACGCTGTTGATGAAGGTGCTCTGGGCGCCGGCGCCGAGCGCCACCGACTGGATGCCGGACGCCAGCGAATTGGTGCCGAAGGCCAGGCCGTCGGCCAGCATGACATGGGCGTTTTGGCCGATCGCGGTTCCGCCGGGTGCGGTCTGGTCGACGATGGCGCCGTTGCCGATGCCGATGCCGTTGTCGCCGTTGACGACCGTGGTCGGACCGACCGCGACCGACTCTGCCCCGACCGCCAGCGAGTCGCCCGCCGCCGAATTGGCATGGAAATACTTGGTCGAGGTGACCGATACGGCAGCTATGGCGCCGGCGAGTTGGCGCACCGTCACCGCGTCCTGGTCCTGCGTGCCGTCGGCCACATTGGTGATCTGCCGGTACGAGGTGGCGTCGCCCACCGAAACGGCGCCGAGCAGCGTCTTGTCGGTGGTGTTGTACTGGATGAAGTTGGATGGGCCGGCGGGCAGTTGCCCGGTAGTCGGAGCGATCGCACGATCGGAGACCGAACCCGAGCCGAGCGCCACGCCGCCGTCGATGCTGGCATTGCTGTCGCGGCCGAGCGCCAGCGCGCTGTCGCCGGTCGCGGTCGCCTGGTAGCCGACGGCGGTGGAGCCGACCCCTTGTGCGAAGGAATCGGTTTGCGCCAGACCGGCCTCGTTGGTGCGGGCGTAGCGGATGCCCACGCCATTGGCGTCGGTATAGGCGGTCGAGGTATCGCCGGCGATGTTGTTGATCGTGTTGCCGAGATCGGTCACGGAACCGCCAATGGTGCTGAGCGTGGTGCCGATGGCATCGACGGCCTGGTTGGTGGCGGCGAGCTGCGAACCGTTGATGGCGTCGGTCGACGTCGAACTGATCCGCCCCGCGGCGACATTGGTGATGGTGCGTTCCGCACCGACCGCGCCGACGCTGACCGTCGAAGTCGGAGTGGTGCCCTGGAAAGCGTAAGTCGTGCCGTTGATCACGGTGCTCGGCGTGCCGACGGCGACGTCGGTGACACTGCCCGAGCCGAGCGCCACGTCGCCTGCGTTGCCAGCGGTCGAGTTTGCACCCAGCGCGAGCGCATTCGCGGCGCTGGCATTCGCTTGCATGCCGAGAGCGGTCGCCTGGAGGCCGGTAGCAAAGGCGTTCTGGCCGATCGCGGTGCTGGAGGTCGCCGTGGCGTTGGCGTTGGCGCCGATGGCGGTGCTGTATTGGCCAGAGGCGTTGGAAATGTATCCAATCGCCGTTGCGTCGAGCGCCGATGCGACGGCGCCGCTGCCGAAGGCCGACGCATTGGCGTCGGATGCGCTCGAATTGACACCGGCCGCGATGGCGTTCGTCCCCGTTGCGGTCGCGACGGGTCCGATCGCAACGGAGTCCGTGCCCGTCGCCGAGGAGTCCGCCGCCGTCGAGTTGGCATGGAAATACTTGATGCCGCCGCCGACATTGATGTTGTTGACGACGGCGCCGATGGCATCGACGGCCTGGTTGGTGGCGGCGAGCTGCGAACCGTTGATGGCGTCGGTCGACGTCGAACTGATCCGACCCGCGGCGACATTGGTGATGGTGCGTTCCGCGCCGGGCGCGCCGATGCTGACCGTCGAGGTCGGGTTGGTGCCCTGGAAGGCATAGGTCGTGCCATTGACCACCCCACTGGCCGTGCCGATCGCCGTGGTGGTCACCGAGCCCGAGCCGAGCGCCACGTCGCCGGAGCTCGCCGCCGCCGTCGCGCCATCGCCGAACGCGATATTGCCGGCGAGGCCGGCAGCACCCGCCGTGGAGCCGTTGCCCAACGCCACTGAGCCTTGGCCGATCGCCTTGTTGTTGTTGCCGATGGCGACGGCACCATTGGCCGCGTTGGCCGCGGTGGCGGTCGCCGTGCCGTCGCTGTTGGCGATGTTGTTGGCGCCGCCGGTGAAGGCGCCGGTGCCGCTGGCGAAGCTCGGATCGCCGATCGCGACCGCGCCGTCTCCATAAGCGACGTTGCCCGCACCGATGGCGACAGCCTTGCCCCCGCTTGCGTTTGCGTTGGTGCCGATGGCGACGGCGTCGACGGAGTTTGCAGTGGCCTGGAGACCGACCGCGATGGCGTTGGCTGCGGACGCCGTCACGTCCGTGCCGATGCCGATGGCGCTCTGTGCGCTGGCGCCTGCTCCAAAGGTGCGCGAGCCGACATAGATGGCGTTCAACCCGGACGCGCTCGCCGAAACGCCGACGGCGACGGCATTGGTGCCGCTGGATGCGGCACCAATGCCGAGCGCTGTGCTGGCAATCCCGCTGGCGTTGGCGCTGACGCCGGCGGCAAGGGAACTGTCTCCCGTCGCATTCGCTCCGGACCCGAAGGAGGAAGAGTTTACACCACTGGCAACGGCCGTGTTGCCAACCGCTGTGCTGGCGGCGCTGCTCGCATTTGCGGTCGTGCCGATGGCGATGGAATCGTTGCCCACGGCGGTGGCCAAACGGCCGCCGGCGAACCCACGGTCGCCGCTGGCAGTGGCGTTCCCGAGTGCTGTGGAATTCGCTCCCGAAGCAACGGAGAAGGTGCCGAGGGCGGCGGAGCCGGCTCCCGTGGCCTGGGTGCTGGCGCCGATCGCGACCGCGTTGGTGTTGGTTGCGGCCGCACCGGCCCCCAGCGCCATCGAGGCCGCGCTCGAGGCCGCCGCGTTCTTGCCCAGAGCCACCGCGTTTCCTGCAGATGAAACGGATTGGCGTCCTATCGCAATGCTGTCGACCTGAGATGCCCTCACGTCCGTGCCGATGGCGATGGCGCTCTCTTCAAGGGCGCCCATTCCCGCAACAGTTCGGTTGCCAAGATTGACGGCGTTGATCGCGGTCGCGGTTGCCTGGAAGCCGATGGCGATGGCGTTCTGGTTGCTTGCGACGGCGCTATTGCCTTGGGCAAGCGAATCCAGCCCGGACGCTGTTGCACCAAACCCGAGCGCGGTGGCGCGCAGTCCGGTCGCCCGGGTAACATAGCCAATCGCCGTCGAGTTCGTTCCGTCCGCACGCGCGTTCAGGCCAAAGGCGGCCGCGCCTGCGGCTGCAACCGAGTTGACGCCAATGGAGCTTGCTCCATCCGCAGTAGCTTGGGCGTTCCCGCCTAACGCGAGGGCGTTGACGCCGGTTGCCTTCGCAAAGACACCTATGCCTATGGAGTTGAGGCCATTGACACTCATCGAATAGCCGATGGCGATCGAAGCATCGCCCGTTGCGCTGTTGGAGGTGCCCAATGCTACGCTGTTCGCGCCATTCGCCTGGGTACCGTTACCGATGGCGACGGCGTTGCCGGCTGTCGCCGACCCGCCCCCGGCCTGATATTGCGCCTGAGCAGGCGTCGCAGCCATGCCGATCGCGAAGGCGCCCAGCATCGCGGCCGCCGCCCCCGACATCCCGCCGGCGCCCAAAGTTCCCAGCCCCAGGCGCTTGCGCCCCATGCCGAGCGCACGATGCGCCATCCGCAGCACAGCCATCAGGCGGCGGCGAACCGAGCGGGAACTGACATCGGCCCCCGCGATCCAGTGCCCGGCGAAATGCGTCGCGCGACGCTGAACAAGAAGCGAGCCGTTCGAAAACTGGTTGTCGGTCATGGTTCCCTCTCCGCTGGCCGGCACGAAATGTCTGACAATTCCGCTCCACCGCAGAAAGACATGATTCCTGCCCGCGGTATTTCACGAAATTGCTGCCTTGTGAGAAAAGATCGGAGCAAACCTGCAGAGGTTAACGGCTTGTTACCTTAGCCAATGCTTTAAAATCAAGAAATAAAGCAACGACCTAAGCGCCGCCTCATCTAACCTTGGCGTTAAGCTTGCCCACCCGCAGCTGCAGCGGCGTCACCTGGCGGTATTTCTTCATCACGGTGGTAAAATGGCTCTGGCTTGAAAATCCGCAGGAATGCGCGATGTCGGCGATCGTCATGCGGCTGTCGGCAAGCAGTCTTTCAGCCAAATCCAGCCGCAGCTCGAGGACATACTGGTGCGGCGGCACCCCGAACGTCCTCGAGAAAGCCCGCATGAAGTGGTACGGCGAGAGCTCGCAAACTGCGGCCATCTCGGCAAGCGCCAGCTTGCGCGTAAAGTTCTTGTCCAGAAATTCCTGCACGCGGCGTATGCTGCGGACCGAAAGTCCGCCTTTCGCGTTGAGCGTCGGCTGTCGCAGATTGGTTCCGGAAGCCGGTCCGGGGAAACCATCATCACCCGGCATTTTTCGGCCTCCTGACACGTCCCAGATGAGGTTCAACCGGAGGCTTTCCTCCTCGTTCCCCCGAAAAACAATTCGTGACTGATCGAAGCCGACCGGCATCGCCATTCATCGGATCGTTCCGGCCGGACGGCGAACGATGAATGTCTGCGAGACGGGATCGCGGACGGAGGATATGACACTCCCCCGCGCGGTGGCCCTCCTGGGCCCGGCGCTTTCAGGAATTATGTCCAGGACAAATCGAGCTGTCCGTTCTCGATTGACGCCCCGGGAAACGCCGCTTTCCCGAGCATCGTCCGTATTTTTCATTGCCTGGCCTCAGCCGCTTGTCCGCCGCCTGAAATCCCCCTTAGCCCGACCCGGATCCAACGTAACGCACATGGCGCGGAGTGTGAATAACATCCGTACGCAAAGAAAAAATTTTGTTCGGGATAAGAAGACGGACCAGTCAACAAGGCAAGGACTGGACCATTTCGGAACCTTCGCCGGCGCATAGGCTGACGGAGCATCAAACGAAAAACCCGCCTGTTCGGCGGGTCACTGGCGCAAATCAGCACCATGCACGAATTTATACCTTAGCTGAGGTCACCGAGTCAAGAAAAAATTCCTATCGTGAAAGCTGCCAGCGCAAAAGCTGCCAACACCGAGCCCGCTGCCGCGAGGCCTCTGGTTGGCCTGAGTTCGGAGCCCTGCTTCAGGTCTGGGTAATTCGACCAATTCAGCAGCCCTTCAAGGCAATGCAGAGCTACCCGATCGGCTGCCGGTCATTGCAGATCGTCGCGACGATTCTCGTACAAATCCCATGTAAGTTCCACAAACCCCAGAAGAACGTCCTCCTCGCTCCACCCGGCAGCGACCGCTGCCTGAACGATCTCACGGACGAGAGGCAGCAATTGGCGTTGGCATTCCGCCGACGCGTCGGCAGCTGCGTCATCGCCGGGAGGTCCATCGAAGTTGAATTTCATCATTCAGCGCCCCCCTCGCCATCAATCAAAGTGTTTATATAAATAAATTCATTCCTCCTGATATACAATAGAGGTGGTACCAAAGCATAAGAAGCTTCGGTGGGCCTGGGAAGAACGGGACGATGCCAGGCTTTATGCTTCCCCTGGGTCAGGTTTGTCCTTCTGAACAGGATCTATCGGGGTGCTTCAACCCATCGATCTCTGCGGCCGGTCGAACTCTTCAGCCAGGGCCGCATGCCACCATCCACCGAATGCACGGCACGAGCGGCTGCATTGCCTTCTGCAACCGCTCGCTGGATAGTCTCGGCATGTTGGCGACCCTGGCGACTCACTGGCCGCAAATTCTGGCGATCATCTCCGTGGTGATGGCGACGGTCGGCATCGTCCATGCCGTCATGACCAAGGAAGATGTCCGCGCCGCCACCGGCTGGGTCGGCGTGATGGTGCTGTCCCCGATCCTCGGCGTGCTGATCTATGCCGTCGCCGGCATCAACCGCATTCGCCGCGCCACGATCACCGCCCAGCGCCCGTTTGCCGATGGCGCGGTGTCCGCCAAGCACGAGCGCGACGTCGCTGTCGAAGAGGCCCTGATCGTCGAGCGCTACGGGCAACGGTTCACGGGCTTGCGGACATTGGGCGACAGGGTGGCGCGGCGCGCGCTCAATCCTGGAAATGCAATCGATGTGCTGGAGACCGGCGACGAGGCCTATGCCGCCATGTGCGCGGCCATCGATGGTGCCGAGCGCAGCGTCCTGCTCGAGACCTATATTTTCGACAATGACGCCGTCGGCCTGCTCTTCGTCCAGGCGCTTGCCGGCGCCGTCCACCGCGGCGTCACCGTCCGCGTGCTGATCGATGCCGTCGGCGCCCGCTACTCGGTGCCGAGCATCCTGGGGCATTTGCGCGAGGCCAACATCCCCGCCGATGTCTTCAACGGCAACATCGTCATGGGCCTGCGCCTGCCCTACGCCAATCTGAGGACCCACCGGAAGATCCTGGTGGTCGACGGCATCGCCGCCTTCACCGGGGGCATGAACATCCGAAAAGGCTTCTCCGCCGAATTCGCCGGCTCCAACAGCGCCAGGGACACGCATTTCCGGGTGACCGGTCCGATCGTCGCCGACCTCTTTTCGGTCGCCGCCGAGGACTGGCGCTTCGCCACCAACGAGGCGCTGAAAGGCGACGCCTGGCGCATCGCCCCGCTGGCGCCGTCGCCAGGCGCACCGATGATGGTGCGGGCGGTCGCTTCCGGCCCGGATGCCAGCAACGAGACCAACCACAAGCTGCTGATCGGTGCATTCTCGGTCGCCCGCAAGTCTATACGCGTGATGTCGCCCTATTTCCTGCCGGATCGGGAACTGATCAGCGCGCTGATCACCGCCGGCAGGCGCGGGGTCGAAATCGACATCGTGGTGCCGGCGGTGAACAATCTTTTCCTCGTCGACCGCGCGATGATGGCGCAGTTCGATCAGGTGCTCAAACACTATTGCCGTGTCTGGCGCACCGAGGGACCGTTCGACCATTCGAAGCTGCTTTCGATCGACGGCGTGTGGGCCTATGTCGGCTCTTCCAATCTAGACGCCCGATCGCTGCGGCTGAATTTCGAGATCGACTTGGAGGTGCTCGATGCCGGCTTTGCCAGCGAGATCGAGGCGCGGATCGGGTCGGCGATCGCCTCCGCCGTGCCGGTGACGCTGGAAGCTTTGCGAGCCCGGCCGTTTCTTATCAGGCTGTTCGACCGGGTATTGTGGCTCGGTTCACCCTATCTCTAAGGCGGAGGTGCGCTTGAGGAACTCGTCCGTCATGGAACATACGCGGAAATTGCCTATTTTCACTGTATCCGGCTTCTGAATTGATGCCAGCGAGGACGAGCAGCACAGAGATGCACAGAATTGGACGCAGCCTCCCGGCAAGCATGCTTCTGTCCCTTCGTGACCGCCGGATGCAGAAAGCCAATGCCGCCGCACTCAAGACGACAGCCACCACCGGTACGCTGGTTGCCTCCTACAATGTCCACAAATGCATCGGCGTCGACAGGAAATTCGACCCGGAACGGACCATCCGCGTCATCCGCGAAATCGATCCGGATCTCATCGCGCTGCAGGAAGCCGACAATCGCTTTGGCGACCGTAATGGGCTTCTCGACCTGCCCCGGCTCGAACGGGAAACCGGCCTGGTTCCGGTGCCGATTTCGGCCACAGGCAAGGGCCATGGCTGGCATGGCAACGTCTTGCTGTTCAAGAAGGGCGTCGTTCGCGACGTGCACCAGATCAAGCTTCCGGGACTGGAGCCGCGCGGCGCGGTGGTGGCGGAGATCGACCTCGACGGAAGCCAGACGCTGCGCATCATCGCCGCCCATCTCGGCCTGCTGCGCCGCTCGCGCTCCCAGCAGGCGCGCGTCGTGCTCGACCTGATGAACAGCCCGGACGAAAGACCGACCTTGCTGCTCGGCGACCTCAACGAATGGCGACTTGGCAACCGCTCCGCTCTCAACACGCTGCATGCAACGTTCGGCCCGCAGCCGCCGGCGGTCCCCACCTTCCCGTCGAACCTGCCACTGCTGGCGCTCGACCGGATCATGGCCAACAGGCACGGCATGATTGCCGCCATTAACGCGCATGACACGCCGCTTTCGCGCGTTGCCTCCGACCACCTGCCGCTGACGGCCTTCGTACGCCTGGAGCGGGTAGACGATAACGCCTTGATGTCCTCCGCGTCGCAAAGTGTGTAAAATTAGGCGAAACGCCCAGTTCTTCCGCGAGTTAACATGTCTCGAACGCGCAGGAGGACGAGATGAAAAAGCTGATTCTGGCTTGCCTGTTGGCATTGGCCGCGACAGCGGCAATCACTGCGCCGATGCAAGCGGCAAGCGTGACCATCCAGTCCGACGATGACGACCGGTATTTGCCGGATGACGATTCCGATAGGGGGATCGTTATTCGCCGTCACCACCGCGATCGCTATTACGACAATCAGTATGATGGCGACCAGGATGTTCAGTATGACAATGGCGGATACCGGTACGGCGAATATCGCCGCCACCACCGGCATCACCGCTGCCACATCGAACTGGTCAGGCACTGGCGCCACCACCACAGGGTGATCGAGGAGGTCCGCGTCTGCGGCTGATGCCAGACAAACCGGCCAACGAAAGCAGGCCGGTTTCGCTCTGCATCAGCTGACGAAATAGCGCTGCCACTCGAAGTCGGTGATGTGCGACGCCTGCCAGGCGTCGAATGCCGCCTGCTCGGCTCGCCGGCTCTCGGCATAATTGTCGCGAAAGGCCTCACCAAACGCATCGGCGCAGAAATCCGATGCGGCGAAGGCCTCGATCGAAGCATTGAGCGTACGCGGCAGTTTCGGCTTGTCGAGATTGGCCAGGTTCGACGTCACCGGCGCTTCGAGCGGCAGATCTTTCTCGATGCCCTCGCATCCAGCCGCCAGGATCGCGGCGATCGACAGATAGGGATTGATGTCGGCGCCCGGCGCGCGATGCTCCAGCCGGCAGGCGCCGTCATTCGGCGTGGTGATGGCGCGGACGGGTGCTGTGCGGTTCTCGAAACCCCACGCGACGTCCTCCGGCGACCAGGCGCCACGATCGAAGCGGCGGTAGGAATTGACCGTCGGCCGAAACAACAGATGTGTTTCCTGCATCCGGTGGAGCACGCCGGCAAGGAACTTTTCCGCAACCGGCGTCAGCCGGTTCGGGCCGGCGGCGAAGGCCGGCTTGCCGTCGCGCCACAGGCTGACATGGTGATGCGCGCCGCAGGCGCTTTCCTTGCCCGGCGGCTGGAAGCGCGTCATGAAGGTGGCGACCAGGCCACGCTCGGCGCACAGCTCGCGCAGATGCAGCTTGGCACGCATGGCGTCGTCGGCTGCCTGCAGTGCCGATTTCGGCGTCAGCGCATATTCATACATGCCATAGCCATATTCGGTGACCAGCGAGGCCACCCCGATGCCGATGCTCTTCATGCGGGTGATGAATTCGGCGGCAAAATCCTGATATTCGCCGCTGCGCACCAGATCATAGTTGATCAGCGAATGGCCCCAGGGCTTCAGCTCGCGGTAGCGCCCGGCGCGCATCAGATCGTGGTCGGCATGGAAGATGCCGAACTCGTATTCGAGCGCGATCATCGGCTCGTAGCCGAGCGCCCTGGCGCGTTCTTCGACGCGGGCCAGCACGCCGCGCGGATCGAACGGACAGACCGCGCCGTCGAGCATGTACGAGCTGGTGATGGCGGAGGCGAATTTCGGCTTCCAGCCGTGCTGGACGACCGTCGCCGGATCGATGATCCCCTTGATATTTGGAAAGCCGTTCTCCTCATTGGCGCTCGGCGAGGCGAAGGCAACATCACCCATCGGTTGGCCGTCGCCATGGGTAACGCAATAGAGGATGGCGTTGATGGATTCGCCATAGGTAGAGAGCTTCAGCGGTGCGATCTTGGAGCGGAACGCCCCTGATGTGTCGACCGTATGGATCTCGATGAATTCGACGCCGTCGGCCGCCAGCTTGCTCTGCAGCGCTTCGAGCCTGGGCTTGTAGGCCGCGGCCTTGTCCTCAAATTCCACTTCAAACCTCCACCAGGAAAACTCGGAGCAATTCCAGGAAAAGTGTGAAACGGTTTTCCGTCCGGAATTGCGTTAGAAGAAACGGACAGACGCTACGCTATTTCGCGTTGCGCCTGAAAAATCGCGACAACAATTCGTCGAGCTCATAACGGCCGCTGATGCCGCTTGGCCGGAAGGCCATGCAAAGCACGATGACGACGCCGAGCGCCACACCCGACAGCCCGAGCAGCTGCGGCAGCTGGAGGCCGGCGATCGTCACGCCGGATTCGATGCTGCGGATGAATTCCAGCCCGACCGAAAGCACGATCACGCCGGTCACCGCGCCGGTCACCGTCGCCATGCCGCCCAGGATCAGCATCGCCAGCGTGTTGAAGATCATCTGGAAGTAGAAAAGTTTGGGACTGATTGTACCGGCAAAATAGGCGTAGAGCACACCGGCGAGGCCGCAGATCAGCGCCGACAGCACCCACGACATCAGCCGCAGGCGTCGGGCGTCGATACCGAGTGCTGCTGCGGCCTGCGGGCTCTGGGCGCTGGCGCGGAGCTGCAGGCCCCAGCGGCTGTCCTTGAACAGCCGCGCCAGCACGATCACCACCACCGAGAACACCATCATCCAGGGCAAGCCGACCACCTTCGGGATGCCGAAGAAGGCCTGGTTGCCTTTGAACAGATTGGTCCAGTTGAGAAACACCGAATGGACGATGATCAGCAGCGCCAGGCTGACGATGGTCGCGGCGACACCCGACAGGCGGCTGATCACCTTGCCGCTGACCGCGGCGACGATGCCGACCATGATGAGCGCGATGAGCGCCGACGACACCGGATCGAGTTGCAGCGTGGCGAAGCCGAACGGCGCATGGGGGATCGACAGTTTCTTCATGGCCAGTGGCGTCGACAGGATGGCGACGCCATAGGCGCCGAGGCCGACAAAGGCACTGTGGCCGAGATTGGCGATGTTGCTGTTGCCCATGAACACCTGAAGGCCGACGACGACGATCAGGTTCACGAAGGCGCCGAGCGCCAGATAGGTGTAGTAGGTCGGTGCGAAATTCAGGATCAGCAGCCCGACCACCAGCACCGGCACCGACGTTACCAGCCCACCGATGAGCGAGCGCGTCAGCGCAGCGCGGGATTGTGCGACAGCAGCCGGCGGAGATGCGGTCTCTTCGATTGCCTGCGACACGTCAAATCTCCTTGTCGCCGAGTTCGACCCGCTGGCCGAGCAGGCCTTCTGGCCGGTAGACAAGCAGCGCGACGATGATCCCGTAGGTGAGCGCGTCCTTGAAGCCCCCATACTCCTGCGGCAACGCAACCAGCAGGCCGACCTCGATGAAGCCCAGCAGCATGCCGCCGGCCGCAGCGCCCGCCAGCGAGCCGAAGCCGCCGATCACGCAGGCGACGAACGCCTTCAGCACCAGGCTGAAGCCGAGATCGGGCGAGACGCTGCCGCGCCGCGCGATGATGAAAACGGCGGCGATGCCGGCCAGTGCGCCCGAGATGGCGAAGGCCGTGGCGATCACCCGGTTCGCCTTGATACCCATCAGCCGCACCGTGGCGAAATCGCGCGACGCCGCGCGGATGGCGAGGCCGAGCGTCGAACGGTTGAGGAAGAGCACCAAGGCGAGGATGGTCAGACCCGAGACGATAAGCTCCATCACCTGCAGCGACGACACCGCGAAGGGGCCGAAGAACCACATCTGGTTCAGCCCGTTGAGGATCGAAACCGACTGCGGCTTGGGTGAGATCAGCAGCATGAACAGGTTCTGCACGACGATCGAGACGCCGAAGGCGGTGAGCAGCCCGGTCGTCGTCGGTGCATAGCGCACAGGCCGGAACGCCACCCGCTCGAAAGCGATGGCAGCCAGTGCCGCTGCGGCGACTGCAAGCAGCACCGCAACGATGGGCGAGGTCAGTCCGAGCGCGGCCGCCAGGAACACGCTGTAGGCGGAGACGCCGATGATCTCGCCATGCGCGAAATTGACAAGGCCCATGATGGAGAACACCACCGCAAGGCCGAGCGCCACCAACGAATATTCGGCGCCGAAGGCCAGCGCATTGAGAAGCTGCTGCAAGGCATAATCCATGTCGCCGCCTACCCGCCGATATAGAGGTTGAAGAGGCCGTTTTCGTCGGCAAGGCTGGATGGCGGCCCGCTGTGGCGAAGCGTTCCAGCACTGACGACATAGACGCGGTCGGCGAAGCGCAATGCCTGCCTGGCGTTCTGCTCGACCACCAGCAGCGTCAGCCCTTCCGCCTTCAGCTCGCCGATGAAATCGAAGATCTGCACCACGATCTTCGGCGCCAGTCCCAGCGACGGCTCGTCGAGCAACAGCAGCTTCGGCCGCGACATCAGCGACCTGGCGATGGCCAACATCTGCTGCTCGCCACCCGATAGTGTGCCGGCCGCCTGCCCGTAGCGTTCGGAAAGCACCGGAAACAAGGCCAGGAAGCGCTCGATGTCCTGGCGCACGCCCTTGGGATCGCGCCGTATCGCCGCGCCAAGCCGAAGGTTCTCGCCGACCGTCAGATTGGCGAAGATGTGCCGGCCTTCGGGGGTGGAGGTCAGGCCGGCGCGAATGCGGTCCTCGGTGCGGACACGCGAAATGTCCTGGCCGTCGAGAACGATGCGGCCGGAAACCGGCGTGACCAGGCCGGTCAGCGCGTTGATGGTCGAACTCTTGCCGGCGCCGTTGGGGCCGAGCAGGGCGACGAGTTCGCCCCGCCCGACCTTCAGGCTGAGGTCGCGCACCGCGCTCACCGCGCCGTAGCGGACGACCAGATTGTCGACGCTCAGCACGACGAGGTCTGCACTGCGAAGTCTCGATCCGTCATCGCTCGCTGCCCGTCAGTTCAGCGCCGGAACGAAGGTCGGCGGCGTGTCGGTGATCAGCACCCGCTTGCCGTTCGCAAACCCCATCACCGGCACGGCCTTGACCGGATAACCCTTCTTCTCGGCGAAGGATATGACCGGCGCCGTGGTGCCGGGATAGCCGCCCGGCGCGCGGATCGCCTCGCGCAAGGCGGCGGGCTCGACCGTGCCGGACTTCTTCGCCGCCTCGTAGCTGATCTGCACCATGTCGGCGCCAAGCGCGTCGAAGATGCCGTTGATCTTGTAGCCGTCGGCCTTGCACTGGGCCAGGAACTTGTCGATCGGGCTGTCGACGCCGGTCGCGCCATGGGTGGCGAACATCACCTTCTCCAGCGATGCCGGATCACCCACGGTGCCTTCCAGCGACTTGTCGTCGAAGGCATCGCAGCCGGCCACCCAACCGTCATAGCCATTGGCGCGCAGCTGGCGGATGAAAATGCCGACATCGGGCAGCACGCCGCAGATGTGGATGGCGTCCGGCTTCTGCGGCAACGCCTTGATGCTAGCGATCTGCGGCGACCAGTCTGATGTGCCCCAGGAATAGTTGAGCTTGGAGACGACCTTGCCGCCGAGATGCTCGAACACCTCGCCGAACCATTCCGGCAGCTTTTCGGAATAAGAGCCTGCATCGGGCGAGACCATCAGCGCCACGGTACGCGCGCCCTTGCCGTAGAGCGCATTGGCGGTCGCTGCCGCATTGATCGGATCCGGCACCGCGCCGGCAATGAAATTGTCGAGGCCGGCCTGCTGCATCTCAAGCTGCGTGTTCGGCGCCGAGAATACAGTGGCACCATAGGGCGCGGCGATCTGCGCTGTCGGGATCAGCGCATCCGGGAACGGCACGCCGGTGATGACCTGGGCGCCGGCATCGAGGAATTTCTGGCCGAGCGACACCGAAAGCTGCGGATCGGAGCGGTTGTCCTCGATCATCAGCTCGACCTTGGGATCGCCGGCGCCTGCGGCCTTGTTCAATTTGTCGGCCATGCAGCGCGCCCCTTCGGCCTCGCTGTAGGGTGCGTAGGTGCCGGTCATCGCCACCGCGAGCCCGATCTTCAGATCGGCGGCACCGGCATGCGTCACCTGCAAAAGCCCCGCCGTCACGACCGCGGCCCCCAAAATCATCTTGTCCATTTGACCCCTCCTTCTCCCTTGTTGTTGGCGCTTAGGGCGCCGTCACGATGTCTCGGACTGCCCGACATAAACCTCGATGACGCGCGGATCGCGCCACACCGCTTCGGTTTGCCCGGACGCGATCACCTGGCCCTGATCCATGACGCAGAGCCGGTCGCAAAGCCGGTTAATGAATCGCAAATCGTGATCGATGACGATGGTCGCGCAGCCGACATCCCTGCGAATGCCCTCGATCGCTACCGCCAATGTCTCGGACTCGCCTTCGTTGAGGCCGGCCGCCGGCTCGTCGAGCAGCAGCAACGATGGGCCCAACGCCAGCGCGCGGGCGATTTCGAGCCGACGCTGGCTGCCATAGGACAGCGTGCCGGCCGGAACGTCGGCGAAGCCATCCAGCTGATATTGCGCAAGCAGTTGATCGACGCCGATGCGTGCCGCCACTTCCGGCCGAACCGCCTGGCAGGTGATATGGGCGACCTCGACATTCTGCCGGACGGTCAAATCCTTGAACAGGCGGATGGTCTGGAACGTACGCGCGACGCCGGCCCGTGCGCAATGTTCAGGACCGTGGCCGGCGATCTCCTTGCCCGCCAGTCTGACACTGCCGGTGTCCGGCTTGAGCACGCCGGAGATGGCGTTGACCAGAGTGGATTTCCCGGCACCATTGGGGCCGATCAGGCCGAGGATTTCGCCGGCCTCGCAGGCCAGCGAGGCACTGCGCAACGCCTGCACGCCGCCAAAGGTCTTGCTGACTGCCTCAACCGACAGCATCGGTTCCATCTCCCATCCGGCCGATGGCTATTTCTCCTGTCGGCCGGTCAACAGGATGCTAGACCCCCGACTTTTCCATAACAAGTATTTTTTTCCATTTTAGAAAATATTCTTGAGAGGCCCCAAACTTTCGGGCCCGGATTCCAGTCAGGCCGGGATCAGACCCCGGCGCCGGCCGGCAGCCCGTCGCGCGGCACTGTGTTCGACATCAGCATGATCACCGGCTCTTGGCCCAGCGCGATATAGGCGTGCTGCATTTCGCCATCGAACAGGATGCTGTCGCCCGGCTGCAGCACGGTTGGATCATAATGGATCGTGTGCAGTTCCAGGCTGCCGCTCAGCACGTGGATGAACTCCTCGCCCGAATGGCTGCGCCAGCCACCGTTCTCCTCAAAACTCTTCGCGCGCAGCGTGACACGCCAGAAAATGTTGGTCTTGTCGCGAAAATCGCTGCACAGGACCTCGAATTCCATTGCGTTGCCCTGGTGCAGGATGCCGCTACCGGCGCGCGTGATCGAGCGCCGCGCCTGCATGCCCGGCTTCGGGCTGAACAGGAAGGAGGCCACCGGCACATGCAGCACGCCGGCGATCATCAGTGCGACGTCGACCGTCAGCCGGGCTTTACCGTTCTCCAGTTTCGACAATTGCGAAACCGAAAGGCCGGAGCGTTCGCTGAGATCGCGCAGCGTGATGTTCCGCTCCTTGCGCGCATCGCGGATCTTGCTACCCACATTGCCCTGCATCACCCGCGCCCTTGGCTGTCGTGTTTCCAATTCGACAAGCTCTAGCGGCGCGCCTCGGGGGCGTCCAGCCTTTAGACGGCTACGGCTGGTTTCGGCCATAGCGACATCGCAACGGTGGCAAATACGGTCTCAAGCGTGCGGCTGACGAGCTCGAATGTTTCCGGATCGGAAAGCAGGTTGTTGCGGACTTCGAGATAAAGGCAAGGCCTGCCCTGCTCCAACCCGTGCCGATTCAGCGTGTAGCCAACTGCCTGACGCCAGTCATACGGCTCGTTGTCGCCGATCCTCAACCCGGCCTCGGCGCCCCGCGCGCCGAGCGTTTTCAACACCGAGGTGACGAAGGGGGACTGCTCCCGCCACAGGACGCCGATGTCGACATTGCGCCTGACGCCGCCCATCACCGGGGTGAAGGAATGCACCGAGATCAGCGCCTGCCGGCCAGCCGCGGCGTCGATAACAGCCTGTTCGACCGGCGCCGAGGCGATCATCTTGCGCAGCCTGACATCGACTGCATCGGGCGCGAGATTGCCAGGCACCGGAATGCCGCCGAGATCCGGGCGCATGAAGTCCCATTCGCCGGCAGGCCGGTTGTAGTCGAGGAACAGCCGCGAATAATGCGCGACCACGGCCGGCGCCCGCAATGTCTGCGACAGCCGGCGCGTCAAGGCATCGATGCCGATGTCGACGGCGAAATGCGTGCCGAGATAGGGTGCTGCGAGGCCAAGGTCATGCCATGGCGCGGGCACCAGATTGCCCGCATGTTCGGCGATCAGCAGATAGGGGCTCGCCGCCTCGATCCGCAGCCGCTCGACACTGGCGGCGGCCAGCGCGGCGACTGCTCTCTCATCAAGCTCTGCAAGGCTCGCGGCGCTCACCGGGCCGTCCTCCGGATCAGCCGATGACGGAGCGGACATGATAGGCCTTGGCCGCTGTCGCCTCCGCCAGGCCGGCGCGGCCATTGGTGCGGCCGAGGCCGGAATTCTTGATGCCGCCCCAGGGCAGATGCAGGTCGGCGTGGTCGCAGCGATTGAGATAGACGGTACCGGCCTCGACCTCGTCGAGCAGCGCCACGCCGCGCTCGATATCTGTGGTCCAGATCGAGGCGCTGAGGCCGAAATCGCTGTCGTTCATCAGGCCGATCGCCTCGTCATCGCTGCCGACGGACTGGATGCAGGCCACCGGCCCGAACAGTTCGTCGCGCATGATCCGCATGCTGTGATCGACACCCACCAGCACTTCCGGCGCGACATAGGCGGCGCCAAGACCAGAGGCCTTGAGCGTTCCGTCTCGCGGCATCAGGCGCCGGGCTCCTGCCCGGACCGCCTGTTCGGCGAGATCGCGGATCGTGTCGGCGGCACTCGCCCGCACCACCGGGCCGACCATCGGCTTTTCGCCGATGGGATGGCCGATGGTCCATTTCGCCGTTTCGGCAACCAGCGCTTCGACGAAGCGGTCATGGATCGCCTGGTCGACATAGATGCGCTCGACCGAACAGCAGGACTGGCCGGCATTGGAATAGGTGCCCTCGGCGATCTGCGGGATCGTGGCTTCGAGATCGGCATCGGCGCGGATATAGGTCGGATCCTTGCCGCCGAGTTCGAGATGCACCTGTGTGAAGGTGCCGGCGGCGGCGGCATGGACGCTCCGGCCGCCATTGACCGAACCGATGAAATTCACCGCGTTGAAGGCGCCGGACGCAATCAGCTTCTCGGCATCGGCATGGTCGAGATGCAAGCTCTGGAAGACGCCCTCGGGGCCGCCGGCGGCACGGAAGGCCTCTTCCGCCAGTTCGGCAATCAGCGGCGTCTGCGGCGAATGCTTGAAGATCACCACATTGCCGGCCGCGAGCGGCGACGTCACGAGATAGCCGAGCATGGCGGTGGGATAGTTCCAGGCGCAGATTGACAGATGCAGGCCGCCCGCCACCGGCTTGGCATAGCGGCGGATGTTGTCATCCGAAGGATACGGCACATTGGCCAGGGTTTCCGGTGCGATGTCGGCAAGCAATTGTCCGACCAGCGCCAGGCGAGGCGTCTCGTCGGCCTGCCATAGCGGCCGGCCGATCTGCCAGGCCACCATCTCGGCCAGCGGCGTTGCCCGCGCCTTCATCTCCTCACCGAAGCGCAGCAGGATCGCCAGTCTGTCGGCCAGCGGCGTCCGCCGCCAGGACGGCAGGGCGGCACGCGCGCGGGTGAGCGCTGCCTCGATGGTGGAACCGTCGGCATAAGAGCGCGTCGTATAGGTCGAGCCGTCGACGGGAGAAATCACGGAAAAGGTCCGCGCGCCGGAATGCAGGTTCATGCTGTTGAAATCCATCCGAGCTGAGAGGTCATTTGGGGTACGATATCGCTATTTTCCATTTTGGCAAATTTTTTCTAATACCGCTTGATGGAATTTTGGTCCGCCCCTATTGTCCCTTCGATCTGCATTTTGGCAGGAACAGACGAGGGGTTCAGATGATCGCTTATGATTTCACCGGCAGGCATGCGGTCGTGGCCGGCGCAGGCGGCGGCATGGGCGAGGCGATCACGCTGGCGCTGCTCGATGCCGGTGCCTCTGTCACTGCCATCGACGTCAAGCAGCGTCCTGCGTCCCTCGCCGCCTATGACGACAGGCTCGCCTTCGCGCAGGGCGATCTCACCGACGCCGCCTTTGTCGAACAGACGATCGGCACGGCGGGCCGCGAGCGCGGTGGCATCGACTATCTCGCCAATGTCGCCGGCGTGCTGTGGTTCGGCCGCGACAAATCGGCCCTCGAGATGGATCTCGACGTCTGGGACGAGGTGTTCAACATCAATTTGAAATCCTTCGTACACACGGCGCGCTCGGTCGTACCCCACATGCGCGCGGGCGGACGCGGCGGCGCCATGGTGCATTTCTCGACCATCCAGTGGTATCGCGGCGACGCCAACCCGCAGGACGCCTACCAGGCATCCAAGGCCGGCGTCTGCGCGCTGTCCAAATCGCTGGCCATGCAGTTGGCCGGCGAACGCATCCGCTCCAACGCCATCTGTCCCGGCATGGCGCTGACCCCGCTGCAGGCGCGCTGGGACACCGAGGAGAAGCGTTCGGCCGTGGCGAGTTACGCGCCGCTCGGCCGCATCGGCACGCCGCAGGACATGGCCAACGCGGCCCTGTTCCTGCTCTCCGACGCGGCGAGCTACATCACCGGCATCGAACTTGCCGTCGATGGCGGCCTGCTGATGCGCATGTAGCCAGCACGCCCGCTGCCGGGCTGTGGCAGCACGACATGCCGGGTCTCTCCGCGATCACAATCTGTCAACTTTCGGTTCCTTGCCATCCCAGGGATTGGAACGCCTCTATATGGATATTGCGGGCCACGAACCGCCGGCGATGACAGGATCACCGCGACGCGACGGAGGAGATTGCCCGTGTCCGGAAAGCGATATCCACACCGCTTTCCCGTTGAAGGGAGGCGCGACCATGCGCAATGTCACACCAAGGATCATAGCAATCGCATCGCTACTGGCGGCCGTGCCGCTATCGAGTGCTTACGCGGTACACCGCCACAGGGTCGAACCGCAGCGCATGTCTGTCGAGGCTAGAGCCGTCCTGGACCAGTTGCAGGGCGTCAAGCAAGGGATCGTCGAGGCAAGGGAAGCCAAGGCGATCACCCCTGAGCAGGAGCACGATCTGATGATGAGGGCCGACAGCATCCATCGCTCGGCCACTGACCGCGGCGCATACCAAGGTTTGCTCAGCCAGATTGAGAACTTGGATCAGCGACTGCAAGACGATTCAGGCGGCGGCTTCTACATTGGCGACGGCGCCGATGGCGGCTACTATCCAAACGGCTGACGCAGGCCGACAATGATCGCACGGCGCCTCCGGCGATTGTCGGGGCTCCGGCTTTTCCGATACGAGATAGGGAGGGCAAACGCCTACTGAACCGACGCGACAGCGCAGACGGACGCGATGTCTCCGATGCCCTGGCAGAGGGCGGGACCGTTCAGGCGCGGATCCTCGACCAGCGTCTGCGTCTCGCCATCGGAGGGCTGGCCGGTAAAGAAGATAGGAGCCGGCTGACCGCCGCCATGCGTGTCGGCATTGTGGGCGACGATGCTGGCAGCCTCGGTTGGCGGCACCGCGTTGGCAGACTGCACCACCAGGTCGGCGCCGACATAGGTCAACTCGTAATTGGCCGAGATGGTCAGGCTGCCTTGCTCGATGGCGTAAATGCCGGGCATGCTTGCAGTGCTGGCTTCGGTCGAAAGGCCGCCCGCGAACATGTCGCCGTTGACCAGCCCCAAGCCGCCGACCGTGTAGGTGAGTGGCGGATTGGCCGTCCCTTGCGGCCGGCTCTGCGCATCCGCAACCACGGTGATGGCCCGCTTGCCGATGCTGAAGTCCGCGCCGACATAGCTGATGTCATAGTTTGAGTTCGCGGCGTTGGTGATGCCGCCTTGCCCCATTGCATAGCCGCCGACAGTCTCACCAGCGGCGCGATCGAGAGCACCGACCAACGCCGCGCCACTACCGAGATCGGAGACGGTATAGCCTAGGGATGACGGGTCGGCATCGCCATAGGATTTGCCCTGGCCGGCATTCGCCGTCACCGTTACTGCACGCTTGCCAATACTGAAGCCGGCACCGACATAGCTGATGTCGTAATTGCTATTCTCAGCGTTGGTCAGCGTGCCCTGGCCGATCGCATAATTGCCGACAGTCTCGCCGGCCGCGCGGTCGAGAGCACCGACCAGCAGCGCTCCGCTACCAAGATCCGAAACGCTGTAGCCGAATGACGAGGGATTGCTGTCGCCGTAGATCTTGCCTTGACCGGCATTGGCCGTGACGGTGATCGCCCGCTTGCCGATGCTGAAGTTCGCGCCGACATAGTTGATGTCGTAATTGCCGTTGGCGGCATCAGTGAGCGTGCCGCGGCCAATCGCATGGCTGCCGGCATTCTCACCGGCAGCACGATCCAGTGCGCCGACAAGTGCCGTTCCAGTGCCCAGATCCGAGACAGTGTAGCCGTAGGACAGCGGATCGCTGTCACCATAGGTCTTGCTCAAGCCGCTATCCGCCGTGACCGTGACGGCGCGTTTGCCGATGCTGAACCCGGCGCCGACATAGCTGATGTCGTAATTCGCATTGGCGGCATCGGTGAGGCTGCCGCGGCCGATCGCATAGGTTCCGACGCCCTCGCCGGCTGACCGGCCGAGAGCGCCGACAAGGGCGACGCCGGTGCCGAGATCGGAGACGGTGTAGCCATAGGACAATGGATCGGCCTTGCCGTAGGTCTTGCCCAGGCCCGCATTGGTAGTAACGGTCACCGCCCGTTTGTCGATGGTGAAGTTGGCGCCGACATAAGTGATGGCGTAATTGGCGTTCGACACGCCGAGAGTGCCTTGGCCGATGGCATAGGTGCCGGCATTCTCGCCGGTCACGCGATCGAGTGCGCCAAGCAGCGATGCGCCGCTGCCGAGATTTGAAACGGTATAGCCATAGGACGATGGGGCGCCATCGCCATACGTCTTGCCCTGGCCGGCGCTGGCGGTGACTGTCACCGCCCTTTTGCCGATGGTGAAATCGGCGCCGACATAGGTGATGTCATAGTTTGAATTGTTGCCGTTGGTCAGCGTGCCCTGGCCGATGGCGTACATGTCGGCATTCTCGCCGACATCACGGCCGAGTGTGCCGACCAACCCCAAGCCGGTGCCCAGGCTCGAAACGCTGTAGGCGTAGGATGACGGATCGACATCGCCATAGGTTTTGCCCTGCCCTGATGTCGCTATCACCGTCACCGCACGTTTGGCGATGGAGAGCAGGCCGGCGCTGTTGAAGGCAAGGGCGTAGCCGTTCGAGGCAGCGACGTTGCCGGTGCTGATGCTGATCGCATAGGGCCCGCTGCCGACTTGCTCGTTGCCTGACAGCGTGGCGGTGGAGAGCGACGGCGCGCCGCTAAATGTGTTGGCGGCAGCGTCGCCGAGATAGGCATTGGTGACGCCCGCCTGATAGCCCGACACCGTATAGGTCAGTGCCGGCATGGCGGTGTCGCCATAAGTCTTAGCCGCATTTTCGGACTTGAAGGTCAGCGTCGGCTGATAGTTAAAGACGTAGCGGTTGCCGGTCGCGCTCACCGTGGCGCCGGCCGCCGTATTCCAGACCGCCGTGTTGCCGCTGTCGAGATTGCCGAATGTGTTTCCGGTCGGGTTTGCCGCATAGATCAGCCAGCGGCCACTGGTTGCGGTGACAGCGTCGCTGCCGCGGTTGTTGACGAACCTGCCCATGGCTGACAGCACCGGATCGATGCCGCTGACCTTGGCGCCGGCCGCCATCGTCAGGTCGCCCGTCGTCTGAAGCTTGACCTGGCCGGTCGTGGGGGCACCAGCCGTGACCACGCCGCGCGCATTGATGACGCCGCCGACGACAAGGCCACCCAGGTCGAACAGACTGATGTATCCCGCATTGGCCGCGATCGTGCCGATCTGGTTGCCGCCATTGTTCAAGTTGAAGTCGCCGGCGCCGCCGAGCAGCAGCGATGCCGCCGCCAGCCCGTGCGTCTGCGTGACCGTGCCGTTCGACGACAGCGCTAGCGTGCCGGCGCCGATCGACACCGCCTGGTCGATCGCGAAGGTGGTGGCCGCCGTTTCGATCTGCCAGTTGGCGAAGGACAGGCTGCCGACATAGGTCGATCCGACAGTCGCTGCAGCGGCGTCCTGCAGCGCCGAAAGAGACGTGATCGAACTGTCCGCCTCGTCGAGACGCCAGTTGCCATAGACGTTCAGGTTGGAGACATTCCCGCCCGCAAGCCCGGTGCGAAATGTCACGCCGTTCTGAGCCCCGGAACTGTCGTCCGGATGCGAATCGCGAACGGTGTAGGCCAGCACGCTGTCCGATATCCAGCCGGTCGGCACGGCGATATAGTAGTAACCGTTGACGCCCGTGGTCACCGTGCCGATGTCGACACCGTTCGAGACGCCGGTGACCCAACCGGGATTTTTTGCATAGTAGGGCTGTCGCGTGGCCGACGAAAGCGGTGTGATGCCGCCATCCTTGTAGGCGATGCCGGAGATCGCCTGGATGCCGTTTGGATAGAAACTGTTCAGATACGGGTAGAGACCGCCGGTTCCGCCGACGAAAGCGGAGCTCAAGCTGGTGGCGCCGCCGCCCTGCAGCTGTGCCGTGGTCAGGCCGGTGCTGGTGACGCCTGCAGCGCCTTGGCCGGCAACGCCCGTCGTCGTTCCTGACGTGGTGGTGTCGAAATAGACATTGGTGACCGTGCCCCAGGAAAAGCCGACGCTGCCGCCAACGCCGGTAGCGCCCAGAAGTCCAAGCACGGCGCCTGTGGAATAGCCGTCGCTGATGGCGCCGACATTGAACCCGACCAGGCCGCCGATATTGTCGCCACCGACAACCGAACCACTGGCATGGACCTGGCTGATCGTGCTGCTGTTGAAACCGGCAATGCCTCCGATCTGGCTGCCATCGTGTCCTCGCACCGCGTTCGTCGAAAACGAACCGGTGATCGTGCCCTCATTGCGTCCGACGAGACCGCCGACGGCAGCGACACCTTCGAGATAGCCGCTTGCCCAGACCCCCGATATCGTACCCTTGCTAAAGCCGGCAATTGCGCCGGTGTTGTACGAACCACTGATATAGGCGTCGACCAGACCGACATTGCGCACCACGCCGGTGCTGCCGACATAGCCGAACAGCCCGACATAGTTGGCAGGAATCTGCCGCACCCAGATCTGGTTGATGATATGGCCGAGCCCGTCGAACGAGCCGGTGAAGCCATTGCCGCCGTTCTGGATGTTGCTGTTGCCGTCGGTGCCCAGTGATATGAAGCCGAGACCGCTGTTCCAGCTGGACGTGGTGCTGGCATCGATATTCTTGGCCAGCGCATAGCTGCCGGTGAGCCCGCTGTTGATCGCCTGCAGGCCGTTGACATCGTAGATCAGCGTGTAGCTCTGGCCGTCGATCGACAGCGCCTGCGCTCCCGGCGTGCCGGTGAAGGTCGCCGATGCACCCAAGGCATAGGAGATCGTGCCCCCGGTGCCGCCATTGTCGGAGACCAGCGACAGGCCGCCGACGCCGCCGATCGTGGCGTTCGCATTGAAGACGATGGAATGAAAGGCGCTGAGCGTCAGCGTGTTGGTGTTCCAGCTGATCGGCGCGGCAATGGTGATGTCGCCAGCCTGCGAACCGCCGCTGCCGGTCGAGATGGTGACGTTTGCGGTTGCGAGAAGGTTCTGCAGCGTGGTGACGTTGATGACGCTGTCATCGGTGTTGGCGGACATGCTGCCGCCGGTGTTGCCGGCAGCGTTGGAGATGGTGACGTTGTAGGGGTCGAGCAGAAGGTCGCCGGTATCGCCGAAGCGGGCGCGCAGATCGACCTCACCGGTGAAGTCGAGGCGCTGCTTGCCGGACACTTCCGCGAAGCCGCCATTGCCGCCGTCATCGCCACCACGTGCGGAAATCTTGCCCGCGAACTTTGTCTGCTCGTCGGACCAGACGATGACCGTGCCGCCATCGCCGGTGCCGGTCGCATCGGCGCTGATTGTCGTCTTCGCATCGATCTCGATTGTGATCGCGCGTTGCAAGGTGCCCTTGCCCTGCTTGTCACCGCCGATCCTGACGCTGCCGCCGCCATCCTTGCCCGAGGCATCGACCTTGGCGGCCTTGAGCTTCAGCTTGCGGCCGGTGACCGTGACCTTGCCGCCCTTGCCGCCGGCCTTGGCCGAAGCGTCGAGCGTGCCGGTGATTTCGACCGAGCCTTCATCACCACCAAGCACGATGGCGCCGGATTGACCTGACACACTGCGTGCCTCGATGACGCCAGACATGTTGACGGCCTGGCGTGCTGCATTGCGCACCGCCGCCGCCTTGAGTTCGACCAGTCCGCCATCGGCACTGATACGTCCGGAATTGCTGACCAGCGCATTGCTGCCATCAGCCCTGGTCGGCACGGAGACCTGCAAGAAGCCGTCGCCGGACAGATCGAGCGCCGCCTTCTCGCCCGAGCCGAGCCCGACCTTGCCGAGCGGCACGGTGATCGAGCCGGCATTGTCGACGCTGCCACCGATCAATGCGGCATAGCCGCCACGCCCGATGCTGATCGCACCCTGGTTGGAGACGGCAGCGGAAACTCCATTGCCTTCGAACTCCAGCTTTCCGGCCTCAAAATCCTCGTCGCTGATGCCCAGCGAGGAGCCGACGAAGCCGGCGGCACTGACCTTGCCGGTCTTGGAGATGGCAATGCCGTTGGGATTGACCAGGAACACCTGGCCATTGGCGTTGAGCTGGCCCGATATGGTCGATTTAGTGCCACCGGTGACGCGGTTCAGCATCGTTGCCGAGGATGATGGCTGGTCGATGTTGACTGTCGCGCCGGCGCCGATGGAAAAACTCTGCCAGTTGACGATCGCCGAACTGGTCGACTGCCTGATGGTCAGTTGCGACGACGATGGATTGGCGATGGTAACACCGCCGGACGCGACGCTGCCGCCTGTCGGCAGTTCCTGTGCTCGCGCCGACGTGAAGCCGACAAGTGCCGTCGACGTCAAAAGCAGCGCCATCAACGGCGCGCCGGTGCGGTTAAGGTGCCGCCGTGAGAGGGTTTGGCGCTGCGCGGTCATGTCTTCCTACCGGATCGAGGCAACGCTGCAGACGGAAGCTGCGTCCGCCACGCCCTGGCAGAAGGCGGGGCCATCAAGCCGCGGGTCTTCGACCAGCGTTTGCGCATCGCCATCCACCGGCTGTCCGGTGAAAAAAACCGGAGCCGGCCCGCCAGCAGCGTGGGCATCGGCGTTGTACGCGACCGTGCTGGCCGCATCCGGTGCCGGCACGGTGTTGGGCGGCGAGACCACCAGATCGGCACCGACATAGGTCAGCTCATAGTTGGCCGAGAGGGTCAGGCTTCCCTGTTCGATGGCGTAGTTGCCAGGAGGGCTAGCGTGTGTCGCCCCAGTCGAGAGCGCGCCAAGAAACGTATCCCCGTTGACCAACCCCAGACCGCCGATCGAATAGGTGAGTGGCGGATTGGGCATGCCCTGCGGCCGGCTCTGCGCATCCGCCACTATGGTGATCGTCCGCTTGCCAATGCTGAAGTCGGCACCGGCATAGCTGATCTCGTAGTTCGAATTGGCGCTGTCGGTGAGCGTGCCCTGGCCGATCGCGTAGGCTCCCGCGTTCTCTCCCAAGGCGCGATCGAGAGCGCCGACCAACGCCTCACCACTGCCGAGATCGGTGCTGGTGTAGCCATAGGACGACGGATCGGCATCGCCGTAAATCTTGCCCTGGCCCGAATTGGCCGTGACGGTCACGGCACGCCTGCCGATGCTGAAATCGGCGCCGACATAGCTGATGTCGTAGTTCGAATTGGCCGCATTGGCGAGTGTGCCCTGCCCGATCTGATAGGCGCCGACATCTTCACCGGGAGTGCGGTGGAGAGCGCCAACCAGCGCCGCACCACTGCCGAGATCGGTGAAGGTGTAGCCATAGGACGACGGATCGGCATTGCCGTAGGTCTTGCCCTGGCCCGAGCTGGCAGTGACGGTCACGAATCGCTTGCCGATGCTGAAACCGGCGCCGACATAGGTGATGTCGTAGTTGGCGTTGGCCGCATCGGTGAGGGTGCCGCGGCCAATGGCATAGGTCCCGACATTCTCGCCCTCGGCGCGATCAAGCGTGCCGGTCAGCGCTGCGCCGCTGCCGAGATCGGATACTCCGTAGCCGTAAGACAGCGGATCTCCGTCCCCGTAGATCTTGCTCTGGCCCGCATCGGCCGTCACCGTGATCGCGCGCTGCGTCACCGAAAGATCCGCGCCGATATAGCTGATGGCGTAATTTCCGTTGGCAAGCGTGCCTTGGGTGATGCTGTAGCCGCCGACATCGGATGATGCTGCGGCGGTCGTTGCCAACGCACCACTCAGGCTGTCGCCATTGGCGAAATCGCCCGAGGTCAGTTGATAGGTCAGCGTTGGATTGTCATCGCCATAGACACGGCTCTTGGCATCGGCCGTCACCGTAATCGCGCGCGGCGTCACTGACAGGTTTCCGCCGACATAGCTGATCGCGTAGTTGCTGTTGGCGAGCGTGCCCTGCGTGATGCCGTAGCTGCCGACATCGGATGCTGTCGTTGCCGAGGTCGCCAGCGCACCGTTCAGGCTGTCGCCATTGACGAAATTGCCTGCGGTCAGCTGATAGGTCAACGCCGGGTTGGCATCGCCATAAACACGGCTCTTGGCATCGGCCGTCACCGTGATCGCCCGTTTCGTCACCGCCAGATTGGCGCCGGCATAGCTGATCGCATAGTTGCTGTTGGCGAGTGTGCCTTGCGTAATGCTGTAACTGCCGACACCAGATGCTGTCGTGGCCGCTGTTGCGAGCGCGCCGCTCAGGCTGTCGCCATTGACGAAATTGCCCGTGGTCAGCTGATAGGTCAGCGCTGGGTTGGCATCGCCATAGATGCGGCTCTTGGCATCGGCTGTCACCGTGATGGCGCGCTTCGCCACCGACAGATTGGCGCCGACATAGGTGATCGCATAGTTGCCGTTGGCGAGTGTGCCTTGCGTGATGCCGTAGCTGCCGACACTGGATGCCGTCGTAGCTGTTGTTGCCAATGCACCGCTCAGGCTGTCCCCATTGACGAAATTGCCTGATGTCAGCTGATAGGTCAGCGCCGGATTGGCATCGCCATAGGCACGGCTCTTGGCATTCGCCGTCACCGTGATCGCGCGCGGCGTCACCGACAAATTGGCGCCGGCGTAGGTGATCGCATAATTGTTGTTGTTGAGCGTACCCTGCGTGACGCCATAGCTGCCGACACCGGATGCCGTGGTCGCCGATGTCGTCAGCGAACCGCCCAAGCTGTCGCCATTGACAAAACTGCCTGATGTCAGCTGGTAGGTCAGCGACGGATTGGCGTTGCCATAGATACGGCTCTTGGCATCGGCCGTGACCGTGATCGCGCGCTTGGCGATGGCGAAACTGCCGCCGACATAGGTGATGTCGTAGTTCGAATTGTTAGCGTTGGTGATGCTGTTCTGGTTGATGGCGTAAGTGCCGGCACTGTTCCCGGCCGTGCGGTTGAGGGTGCCGACCAGAGCCACGCCGGCGCCGAGATCCGAAACGGTGTACGCATAGGATGACGGATTCGCATCGCCATAGATCTTGCTCTGGCCCGGCGTCACCGTCACCGTTACCGCGCGTTTGCCGATGGTGAGCAGGCCGGTGCTGCTGTAGGCGAAGCCATAGCCGCTCAACGCCGCGAGATTGCCGGCGCCGACGGTGATTGCATAGGATCCTGCTCCGACCTGTGTATTGCCCGGCGGGTTGACGGACGTGACGCTTGGGCCGCCGCTGAAGGTCGTGGCGGCGGTGTCGCCGAGATAGGCGCCGACCGCGCTCGCCTGATAGCCCGCCACTGAATAGGTCAGTGCCGGCAGGGCGGTGTCGCCGTAGGTTTTGGTCGCGCTGTTGGACGTAAACGTCAGTGTCGGCTGATAGGCGAAGACATAGCGGTTGCCCGTCGCGCTCACCGCCCCGCCGGCGGTCGTGTTCCAGATGGCGGTGTTGCCGCTGTCGAGATTGCCGAAATTGTTGCCGGTGGGAGCTGCCGCATAGACCAGCCAGCGTCCGCTGGTGGCGGTGACGGCATCGCTGCCGCGACTGTTGATGAATTGTCCTGCGGCTGAGAGCACCGGATCCGTTCCGCTGATCGTCGCACTTGCCGCGATGGTCAGATTGCCCGCCGTCTGAAGCCTTACCGAACCGGTGGTGTTCACCCCGGTCGCCGTAACCCCGCGGGCGGTGGAAGCACTGGCGATCGTCAGGCTTGCGCCATCGCGCAGATCGACGGAACCGGCGTTGCCGGCGACGTTGCCGATCTGGTTGCCGGCGTTGGTCAGGGTGAAGCTACCCGTGCCACCGAGAACCAGCGACGCCGCCGTCAGGCCACTCGTCTGCGTCACCACGCCGTTCGACGACAGCGCCATCGTGCCGGTGCCGACCGACAGCGCCTGGTTGAGGGCGAAGGTGGCTGCTGCGGTTTCAATCTGGCGATTGGCGAAGGACAGGCTGCCGACAGAGGTTGACCCAATAGCCGCGCTATAGGCGCTGCTCAGCGTCGATAGCGAAGCGATCGAGCCATCCGTCTCGTCGAGCCGCCAGTCGCCATAGACGTTGAGGTTCGAGACATTGCTGCCGGACAGGCCGGTCCGGAAGGTCACGCTATTCTTGGCGCCCGAGTCCGCTTCGGCAACGGTGTAAGCGAGCACCGAGTTCGAGACCGCGCCCGCCGGCAGAGCGAGATAGTAGTAGCCGTTGACGCCGGTCGAGACTGTGCCGAGGTTTACGCCGCCGGAGACGACGGACACCAGCCCGGGATTCTTTGTGTAATAGGGCTGGCCGGTACCGGAAATCAGCGGCGTGTTGCCGGCATCCTTGTAGGCAATTCCGGAGATCGCCTGGACGCCATTGGGGTAGAAGCTCTTCAGATAGGGATAGAGGCCGCCAGTCCCGCCGCCAAAGGCGGCACTCAGTCCGTTGGCGCCGCCATTCTGGAAGCTGGAGGTCGACAGGCCGACGACATTGACATTGGGGCCGGTGGTGCCGCCGCCGATCGCAGGCTTGGCGATGGATGTGGTATTGTAGGGGCCTGATGTCGAAGTGTCGTACGCGCCCGTGACCACGCCGTCGTAAAGGTTGTTGCCGATGAACGCGCCGACATTCCATCCGCCGCTGACCGCGCCGGTCGAATAGCTGTCGGTTATCCTGCCGCCCTCGCCGACCCCCGAGTAGCCATAATTCGATCCGACGAGGCCGCCGACCGCCGCGCCGCCGCTGCCGATATCGACAGCGCCCATGGCATAGACGCGATCAATGGTGCCGAAATTATTGAAGCCTACCGCGCCGCCGGCGGTGTTTGTGTCGCGTGCGTTGATGACCACTGTCGAGAAGCTGTCGGAGAGTGCGCCATCGTTCTCGCCGATCAGACCACCTGAGGTGGACCCGTATTGTGTGGTGAACAGCCGACCAGTCGAATAACTCTGGGCCACCGTGCCGGCATTGAACCCGGCGACCCCGCCGAGGGTCCTGAACCCCCGGACCGTCACATTGGTGGCGCCGACATTCTGAACCAGGCCGCCCGCGCCGATATAGCCGAACAGGCCGACATATTGGGCGGCGGACTGCGTCACCGACAGGCTGTCGACGGTGTGGCCTAGCCCGTCGAACGATCCGGTAAAGCCGTTGCCGCCATTCTGGACATTGCTGTTGCCGTCGGTGCCCAGCGATATGAAGCCGAGACCGCTATTCCAGCTGAACGTGCTGCTGGCATCGATATTCTTGGCCAGCGCATAGCTGCCGGTCAGGCCGCTGTTGATCGCCTGCAGGCCGTTGACATCGTAGACCAGCGTGTAGCTCTGGCCGTCGATCGACAGCGCCTGGGCGCCGGGCGTGCCGGTGAAGGTCGCCGATGCACCCAAGGCATAGGAGATCGTGCCGCCGGTACCGCCATTGTTGGTGACCAGCGTCAACCCGCCGACGCCGCCGATCGTGGCGTTCGCATTGAAGACGATGGAATGAAAGGCGCTGAGCGTCAGCGTGTTGGTGTTCCAGCTGATCGGCGCGGCAATGGTGATGTCGCCGGCCTGCGAACCGCCGCTGCCGGTTGAGATGGTGACGTTTGCGGTTGCGAGAAGGTTCTGCAGCGTGGTGACGTTGATGACGCTGTCATCGGTGTTGGCGGACATGCTGCCGCCGGTGTTGCCGGCAGCGTTGGAGATGGTGACGTTGTAGGGGTCGAGCAGAAGGTCGCCGGTATCGCCGAAGCGGGCGCGCAGATCGACCTCACCGGTGAAGTCGAGGCGCTGCTTGCCGGACACTTCCGCGAAGCCGCCATTGCCGCCGTCATCGCCACCACGTGCGGAAATCTTGCCCGCGAACTTTGTCTGCTCGTCGGACCAGACGATGACCGTGCCGCCATCGCCGGTGCCGGTCGCATCGGCGCTGATTGTCGTCTTCGCATCGATCTCGATTGTGATCGCGCGTTGCAAGGTGCCCTTGCCCTGCTTGTCACCGCCGATCCTGACGCTGCCGCCGCCATCCTTGCCCGAGGCATCGACCTTGGCGGCCTTGAGCTTCAGCTTGCGGCCGGTGACCGTGACCTTGCCGCCCTTGCCGCCGGCCTTGGCCGAAGCGTCGAGCGTGCCGGTGATTTCGACCGAGCCTTCATCACCACCAAGCACGATGGCGCCGGATTGACCTGACACACTGCGTGCCTCGATGACGCCAGACATGTTGACGGCCTGGCGTGCTGCATTGCGCACCGCCGCCGCCTTGAGTTCGACCAGTCCGCCATCGGCACTGATACGTCCGGAATTGCTGACCAGCGCATTGCTGCCATCAGCCCTGGTCGGCACGGAGACCTGCAAGAAGCCGTCGCCGGACAGATCGAGCGCCGCCTTCTCGCCCGAGCCGAGCCCGACCTTGCCGAGCGGCACGGTGATCGAGCCGGCATTGTCGACGCTGCCACCGATCAATGCGGCATAGCCGCCACGCCCGATGCTGATCGCACCCTGGTTGGAGACGGCAGCGGAAACTCCATTGCCTTCGAACTCCAGCTTTCCGGCCTCAAAATCCTCGTCGCTGATGCCCAGCGAGGAGCCGACGAAGCCGGCGGCACTGACCTTGCCGGTCTTGGAGATGGCAATGCCGTTGGGATTGACCAGGAACACCTGGCCATTGGCGTTGAGCTGGCCCGATATGGTCGATTTAGTGCCACCGGTGACGCGGTTCAGCATCGTTGCCGAGGATGATGGCTGGTCGATGTTGACTGTCGCGCCGGCGCCGATGGAAAAACTCTGCCAGTTGACGATCGCCGAACTGGTCGACTGCCTGATGGTCAGTTGCGACGACGATGGATTGGCGATGGTAACACCGCCGGACGCGACGCTGCCGCCTGTCGGCAGTTCCTGTGCTCGCGCCGACGTGAAGCCGACAAGTGCCGTCGACGTCAAAAGCAGCGCCATCAACGGCGCGCCGGTGCGGTTAAGGTGCCGCCGTGAGAGGGTTTGGCGCTGCATGGTGATCTCTCTAGAACTGGACGGCGCCGCTGAGCGAAAAGCGATCGCTTGTCGGCAGGTGATCGTCGCGATGCTGGCGGCCCCATTCCAGCGTCAGGCTGGCGTTGGTCGCGTCACCCGCCAGCGCGGTGCCGACCTTAAGGCCAAGCCCGTATGACGCGCCGACGATGTTGGCCGTCTCGAGCGCGGTCGGCATTTCGAGATGCACCTGGCCGACAGCGCCGAACACGTAGGGAGACAACGAAACGATGCCGCCGGTGAACGGGACGTACCAGGGTGAGGACAGCTCGCCGCGCAGCACATAGCCGGAATCGCCCTGCAGCGCGCCGGCGTCGAAGCTCGACAGACCGTTCGCGCCGACCAGCCCGATCTGTTCGGACTGCAGCAGCGGCTTGCCAAACGAGGTCTGCGCGCGGGCGTAGAGATCGACGCCGAGATGGGCGGAAAGCGGCTGGCTGTAGCTGGCCGAGACCTCCAGTTTCTGGAAAGCGGCGTCGGCGCCCTGGCGCGACAGCGGCAGCAGCGGCGTCGCATCGGCGGCCGAGCGCGCGCCGAGCCCGTCAATGCCGAACGAGGCCACGACATTGCCGATGAAGACGCCGCCAAGCGGCGTGAACCAGGTGCCGTCGAGACCGAGCCGGGCAATGCGCAGCCGGTCCTCGGCGATCGGCAGCGAAATCGGCGTCACCGCGTCGAGCGTGTCGTTTTGCACGTCGAATGACAGTTCGGTGCTGATCGTAAGCGCGCGGCTGCGTATCCAGGGATAGCGAAGCCGCGCCGAATAACGCTCGAAAGCGCTGCCGAAGCCGAGCGTGCCGGGCTCGGCTGTCGGATTGGCCTGCGTGCGGCTGGCTTCCAGGTTGAGCGTCAGCCCGTCATAGCCGATCGGCACGACGATGCCGGCGGCATAGTTGCGATTGCGTGGGCCATCCGTGAACAGGCCGCTCTCGCCGCCATCGGGGTAGCCGCCGGCCCTGACATAGACGAGTTCGCCGAGGCCGAGCAATGAGTTGAAATCGACGCCGATGCCCGTAGACCAGCGCTGCAACGATGGCGATAGCGAGTTGTCCCCGGTCATTTGGCCGCCGATCGGGCGATATTTGCCGTCGATGACCAGCACGCTTGCGCCTTTGGCCGAGCCTGCCTGCAAGGTCGAGCGCAGCCGGGCGCCGGGCGTATCGCCAGCCAGCAGCAGCTTGCGTTCGATCGCCGACAGCTTGATGCTTTTCTGTCCAACGAGCGGCGCCAGCGTTGCCTCGACCCGCCCGCGTATGCGCTCGGGCAGATTGCTGGTGTCGATCCGTTCGAGAAAGCCATCGACGACGACCAGCCGGAGTCTTGCGCCGTCGTTGAGCTTCTGCGCCGGCAGCACCACCCGCACCAGCGCATAGCCGGCCCGTCCATATTCGGTTTCGAGTTTTCGCGCCGCGGCAAAGATTTCCGCCGCCGTCACCGTGCGGTGCGCAAGGCCGGCAACGATCTTGCGTGTTACGCCAGCCATGTCGGGCAAGCCGCCTTCGACGCTGACATCCCCGAGCTTGACCTTGAGCTTCCCGGCACCCGCCGGCGCTTCGAGGCCCACACCTTCGGGAATGGAAACACCTGCCGTGTTGGCTGCCGGCGGCGGCCGAAAGCTGGGCGGCGTGATCTGGCTGGCTGTCTGCGCGAATGCGCCGGCTTGAAGCCACAGGCACGCCGAGGCAACAAGCAGGATCAACCATCCCCCACGGGCTGCCAGCTCACCGAAAACTGGGTGACAGTCGTTATCCCTGCCAACCGCGATCTTGCTTGTATACTTCACTCAATCACTCGTCCTTCGAGGTAGAGTTCGGCAAAGCTTCGCCACCGCGCGAGATTTCATCGCTCGTTAATTGGCATCTGCTTTCGAACTCATTTCCGGGAAGGCGTGCCCCCGCCGCTCGGATGTCGCGGAAACTATGCCGCGCTCTGGTGAACGTCAATTCAACGGGCGGCCGTCCGGCTGACTATTATTGGGAGGGGTTTTCCAAGGCGTAGCAACCGGTTAGCGGACCCCACCATGAACCGGTCGTGGCCGGCCCCATGTTCGGGTTGGGCTTGCTCTTCGCATTCGGTGCCTCTGGACACAGCTGTCGAAGGCTGGAAAATGTGGACGCGACTCCGCTGTTGGAGTTAACTCGGAACATGAGGAGGAAGGCACTGAATCTGGAAGACATTGCCGGCCATCCGGCCCTGCATCGCTGTGTCCAGGCACAGTCGTTGGCGCTGATCGACATCTATGAAACGAGCCCGCGACTGGCTTCCATTTTCGCCACGCAGCAGCGTTGGCTGATGGGTCATGTCGGCCTTGCCATGCATTTCAGGCGCGATCCGCACGACCGCCGCAAGGAGCTGACGGTATCGCGTTTCATCGAGTTCGTACACCAGCACGCGGTGGCCAGCCGCAACACGGCGGACGCTTTCATCAAGGAGATGCTGCACTATCATGTCGCCGAGTATGTTTCGGGTGGCGACGGGCGCACGCACCCCTTGCAGCCAACGGCGGCAACCGTGCAGACTTTCACCGGCTGGGTCCTTGCTCATCTGCAGACGCTGGATCATCTCGATGGTGCCGACCGGCTGGCCAGGTTCCTGGAGCGGCCCGACATGGTTGCCAGGCTGCAGCCTCTGGTGGCGGACGGCCTGCTTGCCTCCAAGCCGGTGCGTGAGCCCAACCAGACCTTTTCCCTGTTCATCTGGCTCAACAATGGCGGCATCGTCATGGACTGGCTGATGTCGGGCATCGACCCCGATCATGCCGGCCTGGACCGGATTCCGACCAGCGTGGTTTCGATCGGAGATTTCGCCAGATGGCTCAAGCTGTCGCGGACCCACCTCGCCCGCAAGCTGCGCGCTGCCGAGGAACTCGGTAGCATCGGCTGGCTCGGCCAGCGCGGCCATTCGGTGATGTGGGTGTCGAACACCTTCTACCAGGAGTACATGACCGTCCAGGCCGCCAAGCTGGCCATTGTCGATGCGGCATTCGCCGCCTGTTTTCCAGTCCCGGAAGACCGCTGAGGGTCGGCGCGATCGACATCTGCCCGGACCGAGAACATTGTCTCCTGGCGATCATAACCTGTTATAGACAGGGCGCGTCTGGACACGGGCCGTGAAGGCTGAGAATGTGATCTGCGTCTTCGTGGCCGTAAGGCTGGATCGGAGCATGGGGGGAATGACGCAGACCTTTGACCATATTGCCGGTCACCCGGCATTGCATCGCTGTGTCCGTGCCCAGGCGCAGGCGATGATCCAGGCCTATGGGATGAACCCGAGGCTTGCCTCGATATTTGCCACCCAGCAGCGCTGGTTGATGGCGCATATCGGCCTTGCCCTGCATTTCAGACGGGAGCCCGATGACTACCGCAAGCTGTTGACGGCGGCGCGTTTCATCGACGTCATCCGGGAGAATTCCGTCGCCAGCCGCAACACCGCCGACGCCTTCCTCAAGGAGATGCTGCATTACAATTTCATCGAGCACCTGCCGGCAACACAGGACGGCCGCATCCGCCCCATTCAGCCAACGGTGAACACGCTGGAGACGGTTGCCGGCTGGATGATGGCGCACCTGCACACGCTGGACAGTCTCGACGGTGCGAACCGTCTGGCGACGTTTCTGGAGCGGCCCGATGCTCTCGCCAGGGTGCAGCCGCTGGTGGCCGACGGCCTGATCTCCTCCAGCCCCGTGCGCGAGCCCAGGCAGACCTTTTCGCTGTTCACCTGGCTCAACAATGGCGGCGTCGTCATGGACTGGCTGATATCGGGCGTCGATCCCGACCATGCCGGCCTCGCTGAAATACCGACCGGCGTCGTCTCGATCGGCGATTTCGCCAAATGGCTCAAGCTGTCGCGAACCCACCTGGCACGCAAACTGCGGGATGCTGAAGACCTCGGCAGCGTTGGCTGGCTTGGCCAGCGCGGCAATTCGGTGATGTGGGTGTCGGGCGATTTCTACCGGGAATACATGACCGCCCAGGCCGTCAAGCTGGCTATCATCGATGCCGCGTTCGTCAAGGCCTTCGACTCGCCGGCAGGCAGCTAACCGGTGCGGCATCCCCCGTGCGGGGATGCCCAAGCCGGCGAGCCTTTCAGTCGATATCGAACGACACGCCCTGGGCGAGCGGCAGCGCCTTGGAATAGTTCACCGTGTTTGTAGCGCGCCGCATATAGGCCTTCCATGCGTCGGAGCCGCTCTCGCGGCCGCCCCCGGTTTCCTTTTCGCCGCCAAAGGCACCGCCGATCTCGGCGCCCGAGGTACCGATGTTGACATTGGCAATGCCGCAATCCGATCCGTCGACACCCAGGAAACGCTCGGATTCCTGCAGGTCTCGGGTGAAGATCGACGAGGACAGGCCTGCCCCCACGGCATTGTGCTCGTCGAGCACCGCGTCGAAGTCCGAATATTTCATCACGTAGAGGATCGGCGCGAAGGTCTCTTCCGTCACCGGTGACACCTGGCTTGGCATTTCGACCAGCGCCGGGTGCACGTAGTACGCATCCGGATGGCCGTTCTCGACCCGCGTGCCGCCGGTCACCTTGCCGCCATGGGCAGCGGCTTCCTTCAGCGCCTTCTGCATGGCGTCGAAGGCCGCCTTGTCGATCAGCGGCCCGACCAGCGAGGAGGTCTCCAGCGGATTGCCGACAGACACACTCTCGTAAGCCTTCTTGAGGCGCGGAACCAAGGCGTCGTAGACGCTGTCATGCACGAACAGGCGCCGCAGCGTCGTGCAGCGCTGGCCGGCCGTGCCCATCGCTCCAAACGCAATCGCGCGCAGCGCCATGTCGAGATCGGCGGTCGGGCAGACGATGCCGGCATTGTTGCCGCCGAGTTCCAGCACCGCGCGCGCAAAGCGCTTGGCCAGCCGCGGGCCGACGTCGCGGCCCATGCGGGTCGAGCCGGTTGCCGAAACCAGCGGCACTTTGGGGTGATCGACCAGGATCTCGCCGACGGCGCGGTCGCCGATCAGCACCGGCGCCAGGCCATCAGGTGCGTCCGCGCCGAAGCGCTCGACCGCACGCTTGAAGATAGCCTCGCAGGCAAGTGCGGTCAGCGGCGTCTTTTCCGACGGCTTCCACACCACTGCGTCGCCGCAGACCAGTGCCAGGGCTGCATTCCACGACCACACGGCCACCGGGAAGTTGAAGGCGGAAATGACGCCGACGACGCCGAGCGGATGCCAGGTTTCCATCATCCGATGGCCCGGGCGCTCGGTGGCGATGGTCAGGCCGTACAATTGCCGGGAGAGGCCTACGGCGAAATCGCAGATGTCGATCATCTCCTGCACTTCGCCGAGCCCCTCGGACGGGATCTTGCCGACCTCGATCGAGACCAGCCGGCCAAGCTCGGCCTTGTGCGTACGCAGCTCCTCGCCGAGCAGCCGCACCAGTTCGCCACGCCGCGGGCCGGGCACCATGCGCCAGGCCTGGAAGGCCTTGTGCGCGGCATCGATGGTCTTAGCCGCTTCGGCCGGCGAGATCGTCCTCAGCGCCGCGATCTGCTCGCCCGTCACCGGGCTGCGCACGATCAGGTCGCCGCCGACAAGCGTCTCCTCGGCCACACCCAGTTTCGCCAGCAGTTCGGTCGTTTCCTTGCCTATCGTCATTCTTGTCCCTTTCATATCCCGTCGCTCATAATGCATGTCGCCAAAAGTGCCCCCGGTTTTGGAACAACGACATGCACAAAAGGCATGCCGGTCAAAGCCTGGCGCCATGCTGCCCGCGTGCACAAAGGCACCTCAGGCACGATCATCGCGTGGCATTACTCGTTTCAAGGGAAAATCACCACCCCGGCATGGTCTAAGCCCAAACTGCACGATTGAGCCAGATGGGGCAGATGGCGCTCAGTTTGCCTTCTTGGCCGGTGGGCGTACCGCACCGTCCCTGATCAGCCGGTCGATATGCATGCGGATATGAGCTGCTTCCGCCGCCGTGTTCGCAAGCGCTATGGCGCGGTCGAAGGCGACGCGCGCCTCGTCGCCCCGGTCGAGCTGCATCAAGAGGCCCCCCTTGAGGCCGAAAAAATGGAAATAGCCGGAAAGCCGTTCTTCCAGCGGCTCGATCATGGCCAGCGCCTCTGCCGGGCCACGCACCTTCGAGACCGCGACAGCCCGGTTGAGCGTGACCACCGGCGACGGCTGCATCTGCTCCAGCAAGCGATAGAGCAGGTCGATCTCGTTCCAGTCGGTATCCTCGGCTTTTTCGGCCCGCGCGTGCAGTGCGGCAATCGCCGCTTGCACCTGGTAGGGGCCGGGCTTGCGATGGCGTAGCGCCTTGTCGACCAGCGCCAGCCCCTCATCGATCATCTTGCGGCTCCACAGGCTGCGATCCTGGTCTTCGAGCAGCACGATCTCGCCGCTCTCGTCGAAACGGGCCGGTGCGCGCGCATGCTGCAGAAGCAACAGCGCCGTCAGCCCCATGATCTCCGGCTCGGTCTGGAACAACCGCAGCAGGAGCCGTGCCAGCCGGATCGCCTCCTCGCACAGCGGTGCGCGGGCCGGCGCCTCGCCGCTGTTGGTAGAATAGCCCTCGTTGAAGACCAAGTAGACCATGGCGGCGACGGCGGCGAGCCGTTCCGACCGCTCGACCGCGCCCGGCGTCTCGAACGGCACGCCGGCGTCCGCAATGCGCGCCTTGGCGCGAGTGATGCGCTGCTCCATGGCGCTTTCGCCAACCAGGAAGGCGCGCGCGATCTGCTTGACCGTAAGACCGGAGACGATGCGCAGCGCCACCGCGATCTGCTGCGTTGCCGGCAGATCAGGATGGCAGCAGATGAACAGCAGCCGCAATATGTCGTCGCGGTAGTGCGCCCCGTCCAGCCGCTCTGCGATATCGCTCTCGGCGTCCTCCAGATCCGAAACCTGGTCTTCCTCCGGCATCGGCGCCTGCTTGGCGCGCTTGCGCACCGCATCGATGCCGCTGTTGCGGCCGACGAAGATCAGCCACGCCGCCGGGTCGCGCGGCGGCCCGTTCTGCGGCCAGTTCTTCAGCGCCCTGAGGCACGCGTCCTGGAAAGCTTCCTCCGCCGTATCGAGATCGCGGAAATAACGCAGCAGCGCACCCATCGCCTGCGGGCGGGCGGCGCTGATCGCGGAGCTTATCCAGGCCATCTCGGTCATGCGGAAACCTTGGCGGGATTGAAGATCGAGACCGGCCGGATCTCATAGGAGCCGCCGCTCGGGTTGACTTCGGAAAGCTCGCGAGCGAACTCCACCGCCTCGTCGAGATCGGCGCATTCGAGCGTGTAGAAGCCGAGGAACTGTTCCTTGGTCTCGGCGAACGGCCCGTCGATGACGACCGATTCGCCCTTGACCTTTCTCAGGGTCGTCGCGGCGGTCGTCGGCAGAAGCCGTGCCACCGGGCCGAGCCGACCAGCCTTGGCGTACTTGTCCTGAACGTCGAGGAGATTGGCCATGACCTCATCGTCCTGTGCCTTGCTCCAGGAGCAGACGACATCTTCGGAGGCATAGCAGAGGATTGCGTAGAACATGGCTGGTCCTTTTCTCTGTCAAAGGACGAAACAGTAAGACCGATCCCGACACGACGTCGATAAAAAAATCCAGATGTGGACGGATTTGGCCACGGCCAGCCGCGCCGGTCAGCTTTCTCCCAGTTTCAGCCATCGCAGCACGAGAGCTTCCTCGTCATCGAGACCATCGATGGAGCGTTTGCGTTTGTTGGCTTGCGCCATTTCATTCAGCAACCGCCCTTCGGACCACGCTTCGAAGACCCGCGGATGGATATAGCATTTGCGGCAGACGGCACGCGTATTGCCCAGCCGCTCGGCAACCTTGTCGATGACGCTGTTCATCGCCCTGTTTCGCTGCGCCTGGCTTTGCGGCAGTTCCGTTTGGGCAAACAGCGACGCGGCGTGAATGGTGCCGCCCCAGGTGCGGAAATGCTTCGAACTGAAGGCGTCACCGACCGCCTCACGGATATAGCGGTTGACGTCCTCGGAGCGGACCGGCCGCCTGTTGCCATCCTCATCGAGATACTGGAACAGCTTCTGGCCTGGCAGGTCCTGCGCGCCGCGCACAATCCTGGCGATGCGGCGGTCGACCAGCTTCAGCTTCCACTCCTTGCCCGACTTGCCCTTGAAGGCAAAGCGCAGGCTTGAACCGACAATATCCACATGCCGGTCGCGCAACGTGGTCAGCCCGAAACTCTTGTTGTCGCGGGCGTAGGCGGCATTGCCGACGCGGATCATCGTGTTGTCGAGCAGCCAGACGACCGCGGCGACGACACGCTCGAACGGCAGGCCACGACGGCGCAGATCGCTGTCGATCCTGTGCCGCAGGTCCGGCAGGCTCTCGGCGAAAGCAACCAGGCTCGAATATTTGGCACCATCGCGCTCTTCGGCCCATTGCGGATGATAGCGATATTGCTTGCGTCCGCGCTGGTCCCTGCCGGTTGCCTGGATATGGCCGTCCGCGTCCGGCGAAATCCACACATCCGTCCAGGCCGGCGGAATGACGATCGCCTCGATGCGGGCCCTAGTAGTGGCCGAAACTGTTCCTCCGTCCGGTCCCTTGTAGGAGAACCCCTTGCCTGTTTTCAGCCGCCGGATACCGGGCTCGGCATCACTGACATAGCTAAGCGACGCATGGTCGGCCGAGCTTTGTGCCCCGTTTTTGGGCGCACCATCTGGCGATACAGCGTCCTCGCCAGCCGGTCGGCTGGGCGACAATCCGGATTTTTGCAACATGTCGGCTCCACGCGAATTCCGTAGATAAGCCACTGGCCGACCCCTGGTTCCACCCGCCGTCCGAAAAGCGCCTCGCGCCGATATCGCGCTGGCCGGCGCCTACAGAGCGCCTTGCAGCTTGATCGGCGGCGCCGACAAACGCCGCCGCGCCGCGAGCTTGAACCTGTAGCGCAGGCAGCGCCAAGCTTCTGATCGCCGCTTCGGCGCGGCCGCGGCTACCGCCAGGAAGCGCGCCGCGGTGCCCAGATCACCGCGCGCATAGTGGACCCGGGCGATCTTGAGGGCGACAAGCCCTTCCCTGGCCTTGAGCGCCGACAACGGGATGTTGCAGTCGGTGAGTGTGCGCAGTTCCCGGCGCCAGTCCAGAAAGCGCCGCACCGGGTTGAGGGCAAAGCGGTCATCGGAACGTACCGGCGAAACCTCATAGACCATGACAGGTTGCGAGACCATGGCGAGCGATGCCTTGCTCATCAGCCGTGCCCAGAACAGCGTGTCCTCGTCATAGGCCATTCCGATGGGAACCGCGTCTCGCCGATCAGGGTCCGCGATGCCAGAACGCTGCCCACGGCGACCGAACGTATGTCGCCTTTCACATAGGCCGAGGCATTTGCCAGGCACGCAGCCTGATAGCCGTTCGGCATCTTGATCTGCCGGTCCTGGCCGTTCACCCGTCGCCGGTAGGCACCCACGATCATGTCGGCCTCCGGCTGCTCCCGGGCCTTGCGGAGCAGTGCGCGCAACCCGCCCCGCAGATGCAGGTCGTCGGCATCGATCAGGTAGACCCAGGAATAGACCGCTTCGGCCAGCGCCAAATTGCGGGCACCGCCTGCATCGCGGCATTTGGCCGACAGCACGCGCAGCGGCAACGAGAGTTGTGCCGCGGCCTCCCGCGCGATGGTTGCCGTGCCATCGGTCGACGCATCGTCGACCAGCAATATCTCGCCGATGATCTCGGCCTCGCTGCGTAGCGATGCCAGCGTTGCAGCAATGGTCGCCGCCGCGTTACAGGCAGGAATGACGACGCTGATTGCTCTCAATTACAAAACCTCGCGCCATGCGCTTGAGGATACAACTACCGTCACCCCGAAACGAATACAGACTAGCGGCCGCATCGGTATTTGAGAAGCAGTCTTGTCCATCCCGAATTGCGGCGCAAATACCGCTGCGTGTACGACCTACTTCAGGCTCTTTCGAGCACGACCGGAATGACGTCGACAGCTTGCTCGCCAACCTGTCCCCCCGTGGTCTTGAGCACGCCGACGATCGGCGCCACGTCCGAATAGTCGCGGCCGTGGCCGACGGTGATATGGTCGTTGCTGGCCCGCATGCCGTTGGTCGGATCGAATTCCTGCCAGCCCGCATCGCGCCCGCACCAGACCTTGACCCAGGCATGCATGGCATCGGCGCCTTCCAGCCGGGGCTTGCCCTTCGGCGGGATGGTGCGCAAGAAGCCGCTGACATAGCCGGCCGGAATACCGAGCCCGCGCAGGCCGGCGATCATGATGTGTGAAAAGTCCTGGCAGACGCCGCGCTTCAACTTGAAGGCATCACTGGCCCGGGTCCGCACCGTTGTCGCTTCGCCGTCATAGGTGAAATCGCGATGGATGCGATTGCACAGGCTCACGGCCGTGCCGGCGGCAGAGCCGGCGATGCTGTCGCGTGCGTAAGCGGTGATCGCATCGTCGATGCCGGCATGGGTGCTGGCCGTCAGGAAGTGGTGCGGTGCATCAGGTGCCAGAGACCGCATCGCGGCGAGCTCCTGCCTCAGCCGGGCGATATCGGGCGACACGTCGAGCCCGGGCTCGGGCCGAGACACCGACACGCGGGCGCTCATCCTGATGTCGAGCGCGTCATGCGCGTCGCGAAAGGCGATCGAGGTGACGTTGTTGCCGAAGAAATCGGAAAAGTCGGAACGTTCGTTGGGTGCCGGCGCAAAGGACAGGGATGCGGCGATGACACGCTGCACGCCTGATATCGTCGACGGCAGTACGCGCACCTGATGACGACCGCCGCCGGCCGCCGCAGCGTAATCGTAATGCAGATGAAGCCTGATGTCGTAGAGCATGTTCTATTTTTCTGCCTTTGCGCAGGTTCTTGTCGCAAAACCGTGCGACACTTTTGCGGAACCTGCTTAGCCGAAATAGGCTTTGGCGAGGCTGTTGTAGAGGCCGCCGATTTCAAAGGCGAGGTCGTCCAGCGCCTTTGCCGTCATATCCGAAGGCTCCTTGATGGCGATCTGGGTGTTGAGCTGCAGGATTTCCTTCGCCGCCGGCGACATTTGCCCCTCCCCGCCGAGCGACGGCAACAGGCCGATTTCGGCCTTCAGCCTTTCAAGTTGGAACAGGATGGAGCGCGGGTTAAGCGGATCGAGCGCCAGCAGGTCGATCACCGTGCGCCGACCGGCCTGCACCGGATATTGGCGGCGATGGGTCATCACGCTGTCGCCGATCTCCAGCATCATATCGAGCGCGCCGTCCGGCGCCTTGGCGCTGGTCAGCCGCGCCAGCGTGCGGGAGATCTGGATACCGCGCTCCAGCCGGCGGCCGATCTCGAGGAAGCGCCAACCGGCGAAGCGGTACATGTTCTCGTGCAGCAGGCCGGAAAAGCCGGCGAGCTTGCGCAGGATGACCGTCATCGCCCGGGTCGCGTCGTCGCCGGGCGCGACCGTCGTTGCGAACTGATGGATGGTTTTCGACAGGTCCTTCAGCGCCAGCCAGCCATCGGGCGAGAAGCGGTCGCGGATCTGCCCGGCGCTGTAGACCGCACTATCCAGCGTGCCGATCAGCCCTGACGGGATCGCCGTCTCCACATCGATGCCGAAAGGTTCGAGATAATCCCTGATGTCGGCGAGCAGCGGCATATCCGGGTCGGAGGTTTCGGCGAGCCGCACATGGTAGGCGCGCAGGATGCGCACCGTGTCTTCCGAGCGCTCGATATAGCGGCCGAGCCAGGTCAGGTTCTCCGCCGCGCGACTGGGCAGGCTGCCGGGCCTGGTGCGGCTGAAACTGTCGCCTTCCTGCGGCAGCAGCGTCTCGCGCTCCACCGGTTTGTCGCTGACAACCCAGACATCCGCCGCCTGGCCGCCACGCTGCATGGCGATCGCCGTCGGGTCGAGCGACAGGCCGATACGGGCAAAACCGCCCGGCATCACCGTCCAGCCTTCCGGCGTTCGCGCCAGGTAGACGCGCAGGCTGGCTGGCCGCGGCTCCAGCCAGCCGCCGACATAGACGGGCGTCGTCGAAAGCGTCACCGCTTCCTGGCCGACGAAATCGCCGCCATCACGTTCAATGCGCGCCACCAGTTCCGCCCGCTCCCCGGCCGACAGAGCCGAGCCTAGCTTCGTTGAATCGTCGTCCTCAAAGGCAAGCCTCGTCGACAGCGCCGGCCCGATCACCATGCGATCGATGTTGGCCAGCACATGGGTGCGTTCGGTTGCTTGCCCGCACCACCATGTCGCGACGCTTGGCAGCAGCAATTCCTCGCCCCGCAAGGCCCGTGAAATCTTGGGCAGGAAGGCAAGCAGCGCGCGCGTCTCCATCAGGCCGGAGCCCAGCGCGTTGACGGCAGCAACCGCGCCCTGGCGTATCGCCTCGACCAGGCCCGGCGTGCCGATCTGCGAATCCGCGCGCAGTTCGAGCGGATCGGCGAAGGCGGCGTCGAGCCGCCGCCACAACACGCTGATCGGCATCAGGCCGGAAACTGTGCGCACCATCAGCCGGCTGCCGGAGACGGTCAAATCCTCGCCTTCGAGCAGCATGATGCCGAGGTAGCGGGCGATGTAGGCGTGCTCGTAATAAGTTTCGTTGAGCGGCCCCGGCGTCAGGATGGCGACGCGGCCGTCGGTTTCCTTGGCCATGCCGATCAGCGCGTCGCGAAAACGGCGGAAAAAGCCGGCAAGGCGGTGCACATGCATCTCGCCATAGATGTCGGACAGCGCGCGTGTGGTGGCGACGCGGTTTTCCAGTGCGAAACCGGCGCCGGACGGCGCCTGCGTGCGATCGCCCAGCACCCACCATCGGCCATCAGGCCCGCGGCCGAGTTCGAAGGCGCAGAAATGAAGGAAGTGGCCGCCGGCCGGCCTGGTGCCGACGACAGGCCGCAAATATTCCGGGCTGGCGGCGATCAATCCCGCCGGCAGGATGCCTTTCTCGACCAGCCGGTTCGGCCCGTAGATATCGGCGATGGTTTCCTCGAACAGGTCGGCGCGCTGCACGAGGCCGGCGCTGATCGCCGCCCACTCGCTCTCCTCGATGAGAACCGGGACATGCGCCAGCGGCCATTCGCGCTCATTGGCACCGGCCTTGTCATAGACGCGGTAATAGACGCCGGCATCGCGCAGATACTGGTCGGCGCGGGCAAAGCGCTGGCCGAGCTTTTCAGCGCCAAGTTCCTCGAGCGCCTCGACAAAATGCTTCCAGGCCGGGCGAGGATTGCCTGACGCATCGACCATCTCGTCGACGACGCCGTCGATCGGCTGGTAGTGCTCCAGCAGGCTGTGGGTCTGCGGCTTGCCGCGTCCCCTCTTGTGATTCCCCTTTGCCATCGCTGATCAGAGTCTTGCCGGCCGCCGAAGGTCAAGGGTCATCGGGAAATCTTCCGCCGGTTGTTCTTCACGGATCACATAGGCGGATGGCGTATGGCCGCGCGGTTCGAAACGGGCGAGCCGCCGAGCTTCCGCCTCGTTGCCATTGACCGGAAAGGTGTCGTAATTGCGCCCGCCGGGATGGGCGACATGGTAGACGCAGCCGCCGACCGCACGTCCCGACCAGCGGTCATAGATGTCGAAGACCAGCGGCGTGTTGACCGGCAGTGCCGGATGCAGGCCCGATGCCGGCTGCCAGGCCTTGAAGCGGACACCCGCCACCGCCACTTCGCGATTGTCAGTGACCTTCATCGGCACGATGCGGCCGTTGCAGACGATCGCGTGGCGCTCCGGATTCAACCCTTCGGTCTTGACCTGCAGCCGTTCGACCGAGGAATCGACGAAACGCACGGTGCCGCCGATCGCGCCTTGCTCGCCCATGACATGCCAGGGTTCGAGCGCCTGCCGCAGTTCCAGCTTGATGCCGGCATGCTGAACCTGACCGCAGAACGGGAAGCGGAATTCGAGCTGGGCGTCGAACCATTCGGGCCTGAATTCGAAGCCGTTGAGCTTGAGGTCGTCGAGCACGTCGAGGAAATCGGCCCAGACATAATGCGGCAGCATGAAGCGATCATGCAGCGACGTGCCCCAGCGCACGAAGCGGCCATCGAGCGGGCTCTTCCACGCGCGGGCAATGATCGCCCTGACAAGCAGTTGCTGCGCGAGGCTCATGCGCGCATTGGGCGGCATCTCAAAACCGCGGAATTCAACCAGTCCCAGCCGACCGGTCGGTCCGTCCGGCGAAAACAGTTTGTCGATGCAGATTTCCGAACGATGCGTATTGCCGGTGACGTCGGTCAACAAATTGCGGAACAGCCGGTCGACCAGCCATGGCAAGGGTGCGTTGCCCCGGTCCGGATGCGGTACCTGCGCCATCGCGATCTCAAGCTCGTAGAGCGAGTCGTGACGCGCCTCGTCGAAGCGTGGCGCCTGACTGGTCGGCCCGATGAACAGGCCGGAGAACAGATAGGACAGCGACGGATGGCGCTGCCATTGCAGCACCAGGCTCTTCAGCAGGTCCGGCCTTCGCAGGAACGGGCTGTCATTGGGTGTCGCACCGCCGACCACGACATGGTTGCCGCCGCCGGTGCCGGTGTGGCGGCCGTCAATCATGAACTTGTCGGCGCCAAGCCGTGTCTGCCGCGCTTCCTCATAGATCGCCGTCGTCGTCGCCACGCAATCCTGCCAGTTGGAAGCAGGATGGATGTTGACCTCGATGACGCCGGGATCAGGCGCGACGCGGATGACGTTGAGGCGCGGATCGTGAGGCGGGCCGTAGCCCTCGATATGCACGGGAAGGCCGATCGCCTTCGCCGCGTTCTCGGCCGCAGCGACCAGTTCGAGATAGTCTTCCAGCGCCTCGACCGGCGGCATGAATACGCAAAGCCGCCCATCGCGCGGCTCGACCGAAAGCGCGGTGCGCACCGCGCCGCCGATCTCGGTGATCTCCTGCTCGACCCGGTCCTGCTGGCCGGTCGCAGCGGTGAACGATGCCGCTTGCTGGCGGCGCGCCATCTCGTCGGCACCTTCCAGTTCAGCCGGAGCCGCCGAGGGCAGAATGGCTTCACGCGCGGGCAGCGGTCCGCGTGGCAGCGACGGATCGACCGGCACGATGTAGGGGAATTGCTCCGGCGGCACATAGGGCAACGTGCCGAGTGGCAGGCGGTAGCCGACGGGTGAATCGCCGGGTACCAGGAACAGCCGGCCGCGCCGCGTCTTCCATTTTTCCGAGCGCCAGCGCGGATCCGATGCCTGGCTGTTCCAACGCTGGACAGGGAGCACATAGCCGGACGGTTTGGTCAGCCCGCGTTCGAACACTTTCGCCATGCGGCTGCGTTCTTCCGGATCCTCCAGCCTGGAGTTGGACGGATCGACATTGTCGGGCAGCTTGCCTTCCTTGAGCAGCCATTCGGCCGGATCCTCATAGGCTTCGCTGACCATGGTCTTGTCGATGCCGAGTTCGCCGGCAATCGCGGTGAGCAGGCTTTCGGCCTGCTTCGGGCCGATATCGGCCTCGCTCTTTTCGCGTGCGATCAGGGACGGATCGCTCCACACTGGCTGGCCGTCGGCACGCCAGTAGAGCGAAAAGGTCCAGCGCGGCAGGCTTTCGCCCGGATACCATTTGCCCTGGCCGTAGTGGAGAAAGCCGCCGGGCGCGAAACGCTCGCGCAGTTTACGGATCAGTTCGTCCGCCTTTTCGCGCTTGGTGGGACCGACGGCGGCGGTGTTCCACTCGGCCGACTCGAAATCGTCGATCGACACGAAGGTCGGCTCGCCGCCCATGGTGAGCCGCACGTCCCCGGCCGCGAGAGCGGCATCGACCTTGTTGCCCAACGCATCGAGAGCCTGCCAGCTTTCGTCCGAGAACGGCTTGGTGATGCGCGGATGTTCGGCGATGCGGTCGACCCGCATCTCGAAGCCGAATTCGACATTGGCGAAGCTTGCCAAGCCGGAAATGGGAGCCGCGTTGCGGAAATGCGGCGTCGCCGCCAGCGGCACATGGCTTTCGCCGGTGAGCAGGCCAGAGGTCGGATCGAAGCCGATCCAGCCGGCGCCGGGAAGATAGACCTCGCACCAGGCATGCAGATCGGTGAAGTCTATCGCCGTTCCCGGCGGACCGTCGAGTGTTACCAGATCGGGCTTCAGCTGGACCAGGTAGCCGGAAACGAAGCGCGCGGCGATGCCGAGGTTGCGTAGGATCTGCACCAGCAGCCAGCTCGAATCCCGGCACGACCCTTTTTTCGCGGCCAAGGTCTCTTCCGGCGAGAACACGCCGGTTTCCATCCGCACGATATAGGCGATCTCGCGCTGCAGCCGAGCATTGAGGTCGACGAGGAAATTGACGGTATTGGGGGCGCTGCGATCAATGGTGTTCAGCAGCGCCGACAGCAGCGGTCCCGCCGGTTCCGGCGTGCGATAGATGGCGAGATCGTCGCGGATTTCTTCCGGATACTCGAATGGAAACGCCTCGGCCGACGGCTCGACGAAGAAATCGAACGGATTGTAGACCGTCATGTCGGCGACGAGGTCGACCTCGATCTTCAACTCCGTCACCGGCTCCGGAAACACGAAGCGGGCTAGGAAGTTGCCGTAGGGGTCCTGCTGCAGATTGACGAAGTGGTTGGCCGGCTCGACCTTGAGCGAATGGCTCAGCACCTTGGTGCGGGAATGCGGCGCCGGCTGCAGCCTGATGATCTGGGGCCCGAGAACCACCGGCCGGTCGTACTTGTAGTGGGTCAGGTGGTAGACAGCTGCCAGAATTGCCATGGAGCCCCGGAATTCAGCGTTTCAAACGATTTCGCTGAACCCTGACACATCTGGCGACCATTCTCCAAGCAGAGATGTTGCGGTGCACCTAATTTAAGCAACGGTTGCCGGCTCAGAAAAACGCCTGTATCCCCGTCTGCGCCCGTCCCAGGATCAGCGCATGCACGTCATGCGTGCCTTCATAGGTGTTGACCGTCTCCAGGTTCTGCGCGTGGCGCATGACGTGGTAGCCGATCTGGATACCGTTGCCGCCATGCATGTCGCGGGCCTGGCGGGCGATGTCGAGCGCCTTGCCGCAATTGTTGCGCTTGACGATCGAGATCATTTCCGGCGCCATCTTGCCTTCATCCAGCAGTCGCCCGACGCGCAAGGATGCCTGCAGCCCAAGCGCGATCTCGGTCTGCATATCCGCCAGCTTCTTCTGGTAGAGCTGCGTGCCGGCCAGCGGCTTGCCGAACTGCTTGCGATCGAGACCGTATTGGCGGGCGCGGTGCCAGCAATCCTCGGCGGCGCCCATCGAGCCCCAGGAAATGCCGAAGCGAGCCCGGTTGAGGCAGCCGAACGGTCCGCCAAGGCCTTTTGCGTTGGGCAGCAGCGCGTCTTCGCCGACCTCGACGCCTTCCATCACCACCTCGCCGGTGATCGACGCCCTCAGCGACAGCTTGCCGCCGATCTTCGGCGCCGAAAGCCCCTTCATGCCCTTTTCCAGCACGAAGCCACGGATCTCGTCCTTGCCGTTCTCGCCCTTCAGCTTCGCCCAGACAACGAACACGTCGGCGACCGGCGCGTTGGAAATCCACATCTTCGAACCGGACAGCTTGTAGCCGTTGGCTGTCCTCTCGGCGCGTGTCTTCATGCCGCCCGGGTCGGAGCCGGCATCCGGCTCGGTCAGGCCAAAACAGCCGATCCACTCGCCGCTGGCAAGCTTGGGCAGGTACTTCCTGCGCTGTTCGTCCGAGCCATAGGCGTAGATCGGATACATCACCAGCGACGACTGCACTGACATCACCGAGCGATAACCCGAGTCGACACGTTCGACTTCCCGCGCGACCAGCCCATAGGTGACGTAGTTCGCGCCAAGCCCGCCGAATTCCTCGGGGATGTTGATGCCGAGCAGGCCGGCCTCGCCCATTTCGCGGAAGATCGCGGTATCGAAAGTTTCGTTGAGGTAGGCGTCCTCGATCCGCGGCGCCAGTCTGTCGGCGGCGAAGGCGGCCGCGCCGTCGCGCACCATGCGCTCGTCTTCCGAAAGCTGGCCCTCGATCAGGAACGGATCTTCCCAGACGAATGCGTTCTTGTCGGCGGCCATCGCGTTTCTCCCAAACCAATGCATGTCGCTCAAAACGATGACATGTCATGAAGCAAAATGTTGGCCCGTTCTATCGGCCTGCGCCTCGAAAAAATCAAACGAAATTGATTCACCGATCAATGAGCTCTAGGAATGGGTCATGAGTGTCCAACGCCGCCTTTTGCCCAACATAAGCGCCCTTGCCGCCTTCGAGGCTGTGGCCCGGCTGGGCAGTTTCACCGCTGCCGCCCAGGAGCTCGATTTGACCCAGGGCGCAGTCAGCCGGCAGATCAGATCGCTTGAAGACCAATTCGGCCGCCGGCTGTTCGAACGCGACAGCCGCAATGTCAGGCTGTCGACATCGGGCGAAATCTACGCCGAGGCGGTGCGTTCAGCACTTGGCCAGTTGCGTGACGCAGCCCTTGGATTGATGAGCAATCGGCATAGCGGCATCCTGAACCTGGCTATTCTGCCGACCTTCGGCACGCGCTGGCTGATGCCGATGATCCCCGATTTCGTAGAAAACAATCCCGATATCACCATCAACTTCGTCACCCGCGTCGGCCGCTTCGACTTCGCCAGGGAGAGGCTGGATGCCGCCATCCACTACGGCTTGCCGGACTGGCCCGAGGCCGACTCGACACTGTTGGTGCGCGAAACCGTGGCGCCGGTCGTGTCGCCCGAATTCCTCGCCGGCCGCGCCATCGCCTCACCGGCCGATATCGGCCGCCTGCCGCTGCTGCACATGGCGACGCGTCCTGGCGCCTGGACCGAATGGTTCGAGCATCAGGGCCTGAGCGCGCCGACCGGACCGGGCATGCAGTTCGAGCAGTTCGGCACCGCCGCCCAGGCCTGCATGGCGGGGCTCGGCGTGGCGCTGCTGCCGCTGATCCTCATTGCAGGCGAACTGCAGCGCGGCCAGCTGGTGCCGGCGCCAGGCCGGCCCATGCAAAGCCGCAGCGCCTACTATCTCGTCGTCCCACACGACAAGCGCGGCCATCCGCCAGTCGCCAGTTTTCGCGACTGGCTGCTGGGCCAGGTCGAGAAGGAGCCGGCCGTTCTGGCGTGGTAGCTACTTTCGCTTCAGCGCATCCGCCAAGGCAGCACCGAATGCGCCTTGCTGTGCCGGCCGCTCCGGCTGACGTTGCTGCGGTGCCGGCGAACGTGGTGCCGGCCTGCCGCCACCATTGTCGCGTGGCCCGCCACGCGGTGCGCCACCCTCGCCGCCATCCTTGCGCATGGAAAGCGCGATGCGCTTGCGCTTGATGTCGACGTCGACGACCCGCACCTTGACCACATCGCCGGCCTTGACCACCTCATGCGCGTCCTTGATGAACCGGTCGGCCAGTTGCGAGACATGCACCAGCCCGTCCTGATGCACTCCGATATCGACAAAGGCGCCGAAGGCGGCCACATTGGTGACCGTGCCTTCGAGCAGCATGCCGGGCTTCAGATCCTTGATGTCGTCGATGCCGTCGGCGAAGGTCGCCGTCTTGAAGCCCGGGCGCGGGTCGCGGCCCGGTTTTTCCAGCTCCGCCAGGATGTCGCGCACCGTCGGCAGGCCGAAACGCTCGTCGACGAAGACGCGCGGGTCGAGTGCCTTCAGCGCGGCACTATCGCCCATCAACGACCGCACATCGCGCCCGCAGGCGGCGACGATCTTCTTCGCCACGCCGTAAGCTTCCGGATGCACAGAGGAGGCATCGAGCGGTTCGCTGCCATTGGCAATGCGCAGGAAACCGGCGGATTGTTCGAAGGCCCGAGGTCCGAGCCGCGGCACCTTGAGCAGATCTTTCCGGCTGGCGAAGGGCCCGGTCGCATCGCGATGGGCGACGATCGCGTCGGCCAGAGACGCGCCGAGACCTGAAACGCGCGCCAGCAGTGGCGCCGAGGCGGTGTTGAGATCGACGCCGACGGCGTTGACCGCGTCTTCCACCACCGCCTCCAACGAGCGGCCGAGACGGTACTGGTCGACATCATGCTGGTACTGGCCGACGCCGATCGATTTGGGCTCGATCTTGACCAGTTCTGCCAGCGGATCCTGCAGCCGCCGGGCAATCGAGACGGCACCGCGCAACGACACGTCGAGGCCGGGGAATTCCGCCGCCGCCGTCGCCGATGCCGAATAGACCGAGGCGCCGGCCTCGCTGACGATCACCTTCAGGGGCTTCGGACCACCATCCGCCGGCATGTCGGACAGCATGTCGGCGACCAGCTTTTCCGTCTCGCGGCTGCCGGTGCCGTTGCCGATCGAAATCAGCTCGACCTTGTGCAGCCGGATGAGCTTGGCGAGCTCCGCCTGCGTGCCGCGCACATCATTCCTGGGCGGGAACGGGTAGACGGTCGTCGTGGTCAGCACCTTGCCAGTGCCGTCGACCACCGCCACCTTGACGCCGGTGCGGATGCCGGGGTCGAGCCCCATAGTGGCGCGCGAACCGGCGGGCGCCGCCAGCAGCAAATCCTTGAGGTTACGGGCGAACACATGGATCGCCTCTTCCTCGGCCCGCTCGCGCAGGTCGCGCATCAAATCGAGAGTCAGGTGCAGCGACAGTTTTATCCGCCAGGTCCAGCCCGCCACCTCCATCAGCCAGCGGTCACCCGGCAGGCTGCCTCCGATGGCATAGGCATTGGCGATCATCCGCTCGACCGGCTTCACCGGCGACGTATCATCGGCATCGACCTCGATGTCGAGCGAAAGCACCTCCTCGTTGCGGCCACGCAGCATCGCCAGCGCGCGATGGCTCGGCACATTTGCCCAGCGCTCGACATGGTCGAAATAGTCGGAGAATTTCGCACCAGCTTCCTGCTTGCCGTCGACCACCCTGGCGCGCATGAAGGCGCGCTCCTTCATGTAGCTGCGCAATTTTCCGACCAGATCGGCATTCTCGGCGAATTGTTCCGACAGGATGTCGCGCGCCCCTTCGAGCGCTGCCTTGGTATCGGCCACCTCTTCGCTGACATAGGCCAGTGCCAGTTCGGCAGGCACCAATGAGCGGTTCGCCAAGATGGCTTCGGCCAGCGGCCCCAGCCCGCGCTCCCTGGCGATCTCGGCCTTGGTCCGGCGCTTGGGCTTGTAGGGCAGGTAGATGTCCTCAAGTTCCGCCTTGGTGCTGGCGGCGACGATCTTGCCTTCAAGCTCCTCGGTCAGCTTGCCCTGTTCGCGGATCGAGCCAAGGATGCTGTCGCGGCGCGCATCGAGCTCACGCAGATAGGCAAGGCGTTCGGCAAGATCGCGCAATTGCGTGTCGTCGAGCCCGCCGGTGACTTCCTTGCGGTAGCGCGCCACGAACGGCACTGTCGCGCCCTCATCGAGCAGTTCAATCGCCGCGGCCGCCTGTTCGGGCCGCGCGCTGATCTCGGCCGCGATGATGGCTGCAATGCGCTTGATGTCGGATGCCATGTCGTACCTGCTCTCGTCCAAAGAGCGGCGACCATAGGCGCAGACGTCCGGTCCGCCAACCGCCGCGTTTCCATGAGCCCGGCGGGTCCACAGGAAAGCGCGCGCTAATGTGGCGGCCAGGCGAGGATCAGACCATCCGGCTCAGCGCCTCGAAGAAGGCGACGATCTCGACATCGAGCGGATCGTCGACCGGCTCGGGCTGCGACGACATCTTGGCGATCACCACTTTGGTCCTGGGATCGACATACAGCCACTGGCCATGAATGCCGATGCCGCAATAGGCGCCGTTCGGCAAGCCCGTCTGGTACCATTTGTTGCGATAGCGGCCCTTCGGGAACAGCGGCTGCATCGCGCCGCGCTGCCAAGCGTCGGAACTGCCGCCGCTAGCAACCGTATCGCGCACCCAGGCTTCCGGCACGATGCGGCGGCCATTGGCCACCCCGCCTTGCCGCATCATCTCGCCAACACGCGCCAGGTCGCGCGGCGTCACCGAAATACCGCCGGCCGTGCGCGCCGTGCCTTCCATGTCGACGCCGATCGAGGCTTCGCCGACAGCGCCGAGCGGCAGCCACAGCTTCTCGCGCATCAGGTCGGTGAACCGCTGGCCCGACGCGCGCTCGAGCAGCAGTCCGAGCAGGTCGGAATTCGGCGAGCGGTAGCGGAAAGTCTGGCCATGCGGCTCTGCAAGGCGTTGCAAGGTCAAAATGAATTCGCGCAGGCTCTCCGTGCCGCCGCCCGGATTCCACAGCGTGGCGCGACGATAGCGGGCGAAAGCGCTCTCCGGATCGAGATAGGCTTCCTCGAAATCGAGGCTGACGCTCATGTCGAGCACATGCCGCACGCTCGCATCGCCATAGGCCGAGCCGGCGGCTTCAGGGATGTAGGCCCTCACCGGCGCTTCCGGGTCGAATACGCCCTCGCCTTCCAGAATGCCGGCAATGATGGCGGTCAGCGACTTGCTGATCGAAAAGATGATGTGGCGGGCGCCGAAATCCATATGCGGGGCGAACCAGTCGCCGACGATCTTGCCGTCTTTCATCACCGTCAGTGCGTCGGTGCTCGAACGCGCGAGAAATTCAGCCACTGTCTCCGATGTGCCGGCGATCGCGACCTTTTCGCCGCGCAGGCCGCCCATATCGCGCACGGGGGTTTCGACAACGCCCGACGTCGCCGCCACGCGGGCGGTCGGCACCAGTTCGCCGAGGTTCTGGAACGACCACCGGTTGAAGGGGTTCTCGCGCCAGTTGGCGAGCACCACCTGGTTGCGCCGGAAGCCATAGCGGGTCTCGAACACGGTCTTGCCGGTCATGGCGTTTCCTTCCGGGTCGTTTCTTCTTTGTGGGGCTCAGCGAAGTGCCGTGGCGATAGCGTGCACGGCCTTCAGCGTCGCTATGGAATAGGCACCATTGGCGAAATCCGGCCAGGTCGAAAGCTTCACCACGACCATTCCGGTGTTCCAGTCGATATGGATCATCTGACCGAACACGCCGCGGCACATCAGTGCGCGCGAGCGCGGATCCTCGATCCAGAACTGGTTGCGATAGCTGCCCTCCGGCAGGCTGGGGCTGAAGTCCGGCCCATGCCTGCCGTTGCGCGTCGCCTCGACCCAGCCGGCCGGCACGACGCCGCCACCATTGTCGAGGATCAGCTGGCCGAAGCGGCCATAGTCGCGCAGCGTCGCGTTGAAGCCACCGTCGGCCACCGCATAGCCGGCGCTGTCGACCGTGAAGCAGGCGCTTTCATCAGCGCCGAGCTTTTGCCAGAGTTCTTCCGAAACCACCTGCGGCAGCCGTTTGCCCGTCACCCGCTCCATGATGAAGGCAAGCACGTCGGTCTCGATCGAGCGGTATTCGAATTGAGCCCCGTGCGGGCGGATCGTGTCCTTCAAGCCGAGGATCAGCTCGAACATGTGCGAGGGCCAACGAAAGGCCGGATCGCTGTCCGGCGGCACCGGCTTCCAGCCGGTGGCGACATCGACCTGGCCGATGTCGGAATAGCGGTCGGTATATTCCTCTGAGAAACGGACGCCGCTGGTCATGTCCAGCACATGCTGGACGCTGGCGCCGGTCCAGCCGGTAACGCCGAGTTCCGGCAGGTAATCTGTTACCAGTCTGGCCGGATCGATCAGGCCGCGCCCGACCAGTATGCCGAACACCGAACCGGTAACGGACTTCGCCATCGACTGCGACAAGTGCAGCGTGCGCTCATCCATGCCGTTGAAATAGCGCTCATAGGCGACCTTGCCGTCCTTGAGCACCAGAAAGCCGTCCGTATAGGTCTCGTCGAGCAGCCCGGCGAGCGTCGTCGGCATGCCCTCGCTGTCCTCGACCGCCAGCCCGTCGAGATCGGCCTCGGCGCGTTCGAAGCGGTGGCGATGGCCATTGCCGCGCCAGACTTCGGCGGTCGGCAGAATTTCACGGATGTGCTGGAACGCCCAGCGGTTCCACGGCGGCCGGTCCCAGTCGAGCTTCGGCGGTACCATGGCGGGCGGCGAGCCCTGCATGATCGGCGGCTGCGCGTCGCTGTTGCGGTATGACTGCATGAAAATCCCCTGCCGCCGCATGCCGCTCTTCAGTTCACTTGAATGAGGGCGGTCTGCACAGCGGACGAAAAAGCCCCCGATTGGGCCTTTCGAGTGACGAACGCCCGACGCATGGCGAAGAGCAATGCCGGCAGGCCAGGTGAGGGGCGGCGCGAACGCTGCGAATTCAGCGCTACCCCTCATACGGCCCTTGACCCGCCGTCTTCCAACTCGCGCGGAAGAAGGCGGAGTGCCGCTATTTCTGAACGTCCGTCCAGATGCGCGTGTAGAGTTGCTGCACCTCGGGCGAGCAAGGGGTGAGGAACTCCCCCGCTTTCTCCAGTTCTGGCGGTACCACCAGTTCGGGCGCATCCTTCATGTCGGCTGGCAAGAATGCCTGCGAGCCCTTGATGCCATTGGCATATTTGGCGAAGGCGGAGATCATGGCGGCGTTCTCGGGATCCATGATGAAGTTCATGAACAGCTTGGCGTTGTCGACATTCTTGGCATCCTTGAGGATGGCAACACTGTCCATGAAAAAGGGGAAGCCCTCCTTCGGGTAGCCGAACTTGATGTCGGGGTTCTTGATGCGCGAGCGCATGATGGCGCCGTTCCAGTAGTAGACGGCCGAATAGTCGCCGGCCGGTAGCTTATCGGTCACGCTATAATCCATGGCCAGCCATTTGGGCTTGGCCTCCACCAGCTTGTCGCGCACTTTCTTGAGCAGTTCCTTGTCGTCCGTGCACCAGTTGCCGCCCAGATACTTGATGGTGGCGAACAGCACGTCGTTCATTTCCGGCGCGACATTGATCTTGCCAACCAGTTCCTTCGGCGGATCGAGGAAGATGGCCGAGGTGTTGATGTCGCCGTCATAGACCTTCGTGTTGACGCCGATGCCGGTCACGCCCCACTGCCACGGAACCGTATAATGACGGCCCGGATCCCAGGGAACGTTCACCCAGCGCTCGTCGACATTCTTGAAGTTCTCCATCTGGTCGGGCCGGGCCTCAAGCAGAAGCCCTTCCTTCACCCAGATCGGCACGTAGTTGGCCGACGGCACCACGATGTCGAAGCCATGACCACCGGCGCGTACCTTTGCTAGCGCGGTGTCGTTGGAGTCGTAGTCGGTGGTCGTCACCTTGACCTTATAGGTATCCTCGAACTTCTTGATCATCTCGGGGCTAGTGTAGTCGCCCCAATTAAAGATGCTGAGTTCGCCTTCCGCATACGCGCTGCCCGCAAAGGCAAACATTGCGAATACCGCCGTGGCAGCCGTGGTCTTCCATTTCATTGCTATTCTCCCGTTTGGCAATCGTTGGTTATGGCTTGCGCCTATTGACGAAGTAGAACACGGTTACGAGCACCACCGACAGCGCAAGAAATACCGTGGCGATCGCATTGATTTCCGGGCTCGTTTCGCGCCGCAACTGGCCGAGCATGTAGGTGGGCAGCGTATCCTGGCCGCCGGACTTGACGAATTCGGTGATGACCACATCGTCGAGCGAAATGACGAAGGCGAGCATGAAGCCCGCGATGATGGCCGGCCTCAAGAGCGGCAGCGTCACGAAACGGAAGGCTTTCCAGGGCGTGGCGTATAGGTCGGCGGCTGCGCGCTCCAGCGTCAGGTCCATGCTGTCCAGCCGCGCCCGGATCGGCAGGTAAGCGAACGGGATGCAGAAGGCGGTGTGGGCGGCGATCAGGTAACCGAGTCCTGAGTAACCGGTCCAGACCTTGATGCGCGAGAACACGATCAGGAGCGCGACGCCGGTGACTATCTCCGGCACCATCAGCGGCTGGTTGATGAAGGCGTATTTGAAGGTAAGGCCGGGATAGGGCCGCGTGCGGGTCGTGGCCAGAGCAGCCATGGTGGCGGCGATCGTCGACAGCGCGGCGGCCGAGACTGCCAGCACGAGCGAGCGGACGGAGGCGTCCTGCACAGCCGAATTGTGCCAGGCCGAAATAAACCAGCGCAGTGAGATGCCATCCCAGCGCGAAAGCGAATCCGCCGTGTTGAACGAATAGGTGACGAGCGCCGCGATCGGCAGATAGAGCGCGAAGAAGGTCAGAAGCGCCATGAACCCGAAGCCGGGTTGCGCCTGGATGTCGAACGGACGCTTAGCCATGGGCGCCCTCCGACCGGGATGCGTTGCGCACGTAGAACAGGAGCGCGATCATCACCAGCACCATGAGCGTAATTGAGATGGCCGCGCCAAGCGGCCAGTTACGGCCCGCGCCGAACTGCAGTTCGATCAGGTTGCCGAGCATCATGTTCTTGCCGCCGCCCAGCACCCGCGGAATGACATAGGCACCAAGCGAGGGAATGAAGACCAGTATCGAGCCGGCTATGACGCCGGGCTTGATCAACGGGAAGACGATGCGGCGCAGAACCTGCCAGCGACCGGCGTAGAGGTCATATCCGGCCTCGACCAGCCGGAAGTCGAGCTTCTCCATCGAGGCGTAGATCGGCAGCACCATCAGAGGTAGGTAGACATAGATCATGCCGAGCAAGATGGCCGCGTCGGTATTCATGATCTGCAGCGGTTGTTTGATGATGCCGAGCGCCATCAGCGCCGTGTTGACCAGCCCTTCGTTGCGGATCACCTGCTGCATGGCGAAGGTGCGGATCAGGAGATTCGTCCAGAACGGAATGGTGACGAGGAAAACCCAGACCTCGCGCGTCTTCGGCGGTCGCGTGGCGATGAAATAGGCTGTGGGGAAGCCGAAGAACAACGTCAGCACGGTGGTGTAGAACGACAGGCTTATCGAACGCCAGAAGATCGACAAATGCGCATCGGCGAAGGCCAGAGTGTCGTCGAAGATGTCGCGCTGCAACAGCACCGACAGCCAGCCATCGGTGGAGAATTTCCACACCACGCCGCCATAGGGCCCCGGCGTCAGGAAGGAATAGATCACGACGATCAGCAGCGGGCCGGACGCCGCCAGGAAGATGATGATCAGTGCCGGCGCCGACAGCACCCACCGATCGCGGATATCTCTGCGTTCGGCTTCCTTGGCGACTTCTTCCGCGCTCGCCATCAGTCCCTCACCACTTGCGCGGCGTCATTGCCGATCACGATGCCGACCTTGTCGCCGCGCTCGAAGCCGCAACCGGCGCTGCGCGTGTTCTGCTGGCGCACGGTGAAGACCTCGCCGCTGTCGAGCCGCACATATATATGAGTGTCGGTGCCGAAATAGACGATGTTGTCGACAGTGCCGGACAATTCGCCCTTGTCCTTGGTCAGCTTGGCATGCTCGGGCCTCACCACCACGGTGGCGTTGTCCTTAGGCTGGAAGCCCTCGGCAACGGTCGCCTCGATGGTCGCGCCGGATTTGAGTGTGGCGCGCGCCTTGCCATTGCCGATGTTCGAGACCGCGGCGGTGAGAAAGTTGGTTTCACCGATGAAGTCGGCGACGAAGCGCTCCGCCGGCTTGTCGTAGATATCCCAGGGCGAACCGACCTGCAGGATCTTGCCCGATGACATCACCGCGATGCGGTCTGACATGGTCAGCGCTTCTTCCTGGTCGTGGGTGACGAAGATGAAGGTGATACCGGTCTCGTGCTGCAGCCGTTTCAACTCGATCTGCATCTCCTTGCGCAGCTTATAGTCAAGCGCCGACAGCGGCTCATCGAGCAAAAGCACCTTCGGCTGCGGCGCCAAGGCGCGGGCCAAGGCCACGCGCTGCTGCTGGCCGCCGGAGATCTGGCTGGTACGACGACCGGCGAGTGCCTCCATCTTGACCAGCTTCAGCATCTCGGCGACGCGCGCCTTGATCTCGGCCTTCGGCTTGCCCAGCATTTCCAGGCCAAAGCCGATATTGTCGGCGAGCGTCATGTGCGGGAACAGCGCATAGGACTGGAACACGGTGTTGACCGGCCGCTTGAAGGGTGGCAGCGGCGCGATGTCCTGGCCGTAGAGCAGGATTTCACCGGCGGTTGGAAAGTCGAAGCCGGCGATCAGCCTGAGCAACGTCGTCTTGCCGCAGCCGGATGGCCCCAGCAACGTGAAGAATTCGTTCTCGCGGATGGATACCGAGACCGTGTCGAGGGCAGCTACCTGCCCCTCACCTGATCCGAAAATTTTGCTGACGTTTACTACTTCAATCGCATTCCGATCCGGTTTGTCCGGCACGATTACGCCTCACTGTTGACCCCGCTCTTGCTGGCGGAGCTCTTCCCCTGTTCGATGTGACCACATGGCCGGTGGGTTGGCAAGCCCGGCATTGGGTCACAGTTCAATCAGTCATTGAGGCCTGCAAGCCCCATGCCATAGTCAGGCCTGATAGGTGACCTTGCCGCCGCAAATCGTCGTCACCGGCCGCACCTTGTGCAGGTCGGCCGGGGCGGTGTTCTCGATATCCATCGACAAAACCACCAGATCGGCCATGTAGCCTGATTTCAGCGTGCCCTTGCGGTGTTCGGCGAATTCGGCGTAGGCGCCCTCGATCGTGTAACCGGCGATCGCTTCATGCAGTGAGAAACTCTGGTCCGGGTCGCTTTCTGCCCACGGTTTGCGCAACACTGCCGCCTGAATGCCCAGGATCGGATCGATCGGCGACACCGGCCAATCGGATGCGAAGACGACATGCGCGCCGGCATCCTTCAAGGTCCGCCAGGCATAGCTCAGCGGCCAGCGCGCCGGTCCGATGCGCGATACCGTCGGCTCCAGTGGAAAATCCATTGCGCCCGGCGGATGCGGCGGTTGCATGGAGGCAATGACGCCGAGTTCGGCGAAACGCGGCACATCAGCGGTGGTGGTGACCTCGATGTGCTCGACGCGGTGACGGCTGTCGCGCTTGCCGTTCGCCTTCTGCGCCGCCTCATAACCGTCGAGCACCGCGCGCACCGCGCCGTCGCCGATCGAGTGCACGGCGATCTGCAGTCCGCGTCTGTCGACCGCGACGGCCAGATCGATGAACTGTTGCGGCGTGAACAGCGGCTCGCCCACCCAGTCGAGCCGGTCGGCATAGGGCTCGACCATGACAGCTGTCCAGGAATCGAGAACGCCGTCGTAGAACACCTTGACCATGCCCGACGACAGCCATTCGCTGTTGTATCGTTCGGCCATATCGGACGCCTTGTCGAGCATGTCGAGCGTCATGAAATTCTTGTAGTGGAACGGGATCTTAACGCGGCAGGGCAAGCCTTCCTCGGCGTCGATCTCGGCCAGCAGCTCAAGCTGATAGAGATTGCCGTCCATGTTCTGGATCGAGGTAATGCCGTGGCGGGCGCACCAGGCGAGCCCGCGCCGCATGATGTCGCGGTCGGCGTCCCGCTCCGCCGTCGTCGGCATCGGGTCCGGCTCGCCGCCGGTCGACAGCCCCAGCCGCACCCGGCCTTCGCCGGCAAGATCGAGCACCGGGCCAAAGGCCTCGCCTTCGCGCAATTCACCGGCGGCCAGACCATCGTCACCCATGACGATCTCATTGCCCGGACCAAGCGTGCGCCCCTGCAGGATGCCGGCCATTTCCAGCGCCTTGGTGTTGGCCCACATGGTGTGATGGTCGGGCGCCGCCATGCAGAACGGGCGATCGGGCAAAATGGCGTCGAGGTGATGGCGCGTCACGCGCTCGCTGCCGAGCACGGTGTAGTCGACGCCCTGGCCGACCAGCATCTTCGCGTCGGGCCGGGTCGGCGCATAGTCGCGGATCGCCTTCTGCAGCGCCTCGAAGCCATGAATACCGGTGAGTTGAAGGTGGGCAAGTTCAGCCCCGCCCGAAAACAGATGCATATGGGCTTCGATGAACCCCGGGACCACCGAACCGCCCTTGGCGTCGATGACCCTGGTGGCCGGTCCCTTGAACTCTTCGATGGAGGCGCGGCTGCCGATGGCGACGATTGCGCCATCCTTGACGGCGACAGCCTCGGCGGTGGGATTGTCGTCGTCCATGGTCTGCACGAGACCGTTGATGACGATCAGATCCGCATTGTGACCCGCACCTGTGACAGACATCGCAACTCCGCGCTTTTGACGACTGACTGGGACCGACAACCTCTTGTCCAACGACCTGCCACTCCACCGGAGCGGCGCCATGGGACGAAAAAGAATGCCAGCGCGCTGTCTTGGAAATTCACCTTGTCATCCCCAGAAGCAGCGTGGATAAAGAATGCGACTGATTATTCGCGTTTGTCAACATACCGAATCTGGAATGTATTGTGGACAGCAAGCTCCCACCATGTTGAGACCGGGCGGGGAACGAGGACATCGGACAGTGAAGCGCAGTCTCGACCGCAAAACCAGGATAGCGCTCGAACCGCGCAAACAGCCGCGGCAACAACGCTCCAGCAAGGTGGTCGACCGGATTCTCGACGCAGCGCTGGTCTTGACGCGGGAGCAAGGAACCAAAACACCGACGACGCTCGCCATTGCGCAGCGCGCAGGCTTGTCGGTTGGTTCGATCTACCAATACTTTCCCAACAAGGAAGCCATTCTTCTGGACCTTGCCCGGCGCTGGCTGTCATCCTTTCCCGAGGTGATAGCCAAGCGTATCAAGGTCGCCCCGCCCACCAACCGTGAAGAGTTTCGGCGCGAAGTGCGCAAGCTCTTCATCGACACGTCCAGACTCTACCTCGAAAACGCCAGCCTGATGCCGGTGATCGAGGCCATTTCAGGCAATGCCGACCTCAGGCCGATCCAGAACGAATATGACGAGCAGATCATCGCGCTCTACGCCGCATGGCTGCAGCATGTGAACCCGGCGCTTGAAGACAAGATCGCCAGCCGGCTCGGCGTGCTGATGATGGATGTCGGGCACGCCTGCCGGCTTGTCGGGCTGAAAAGAGACCGCAAGACATACGACCTCATCGAGGACGATGTGGAAAGAATGTGGCTCGCTCTGGTGAGCCCTTATCTCAATCTTGAATCTTGACTGATTTCGCACTTCGAGAGGAATTTATGAAGACTGTTTTCTCCCCCCTTCACGCCGGCCATGCCGGGCAAATGGAACTGGTCACATCAGCCATCGTGCCGGGTTTCGAAAAGCCATCGAGGGCCGAATTCATCAAGGCACGGGTCGAAAGCGAGAAACTGGGCCCCATCATCGCGCCGCACGAACATGACCTCGCCGCCGCCAAGCGCATCCACAAATCAGACTATATCGACTTTCTCCCGACGGTCTGGCCGCAATGGCTGCAAGCAGGCCTCACGGGCACGGCGATGCCCTTCACCTGGCCGACGCGCGGCCTGCGCGGCGACGTCCCGCCAAAGCGCGTCGACGCACTGCTCGGCTATTATTCCTTCGATGCCGGCGCCACCTTCGTCGAAGGCACATGGGCTGCGATCAAGTCTTCCTACGATGTGGCGCTGACCGCCGCCGGCCTGGTCAAGGATGGCGAGGCTTCTGCCTTCGCGCTCTGCCGTCCGCCCGGCCACCATGCCGGGGCTGGCTTCATGGGCGGCTATTGCTACATCAACAACGCCGCCGTCGCCGCGCAATGGTTCCGCGACCAGGGCGCCAGACGCATCTCGATCCTCGACGTCGACTATCACCACGGCAACGGCACGCAGGAGATCTTCTACGACCGTGCAGACGTCCAGGTGCTCAATCTGCATGGCGATCCGATGGTCGAGTACCCGTTCTTCCTCGGCCATGCCGACGAACGCGGCGCGGGTGCCGGCGAAGGCTTCAACATCAACTATCCGATGCCCTTCGGCACCGACTGGGATGCATGGAACGCCTCGCTCGAGGATGCCTGCGCCAGGCTCACCGCTTATGCACCGGATGTCGTCATCGTCTCGCTGGGTGTCGATACGTTCGAGAAGGACCCGATCAGCCAGTTCAAGCTGAAGACATCGGACTATCCCAAGATCGGCCGCCGCATCGCCGGGCTCGGCCTGCCGACGCTGTTCGTCATGGAAGGCGGCTATGCCGTCGAGGAGATCGGCATCAACGCGGTCGGCGTGCTGACCGGGTTCGAGGATCGGTAAATGCCTGTCGTCCAGGAGCATCTGGCGGTTTTGGGACAACGACAGGCATAAGCAAGGGACGGCCGGGACCGGGCGGCAACATCGCCCGGTTCCCACTATCGGGCCAAGGCACCAGCCTTCGGCGCCAGCAACCGGCGCGCCCGTCCATTTATATGCGCCCTGGGGAAATCAACCGGCCGCCGAAATGGCCGGCGAAGATTTTCGCGTCCCGGTCTTCTGTCCGAGGCGCGAAAACCGACCTCTGAGTCGCACGTGAGTCCATCGGATTCGATTTTGTCAAATCGCGTTTGATGTCAGATTCAACTGCGGGTAGATTAGACCCGAATCAGCCGGTCCTCGGGGGGCGCGGCGACCACCCAAAGTCTCTTGTTCCGGAGCTTTTCCGGCACCAGACGCGGACGGCTTCGCGTTCCCTGAATGGATTCGGGATTTGGTTCGGCGCAGCCCTGCGCCACGCGTGTGTCTTCGTCAAAGTAATGCGTATTCGGGTTCGGCGGCTGGCTTTCCAGCATCCGGACAGCAGAAACGATTCCGGCCAAAAGCAACAAGAATGAGCAGTCCCGCCGCACTTCTTCAATCCGACACATTGGGCTCGCGCCTGACGTCGCGCGGCGATCTCACCAGCTTTTTCATGCAACTGACCGCCGAGATCGGCGCCGACAGCTACATGTTGGTCGCCATTGTCCACGACCAGGACCGCAACGATGCGCGCATCGTCTCCTCCAACTGGATTTTCGATGCCATCGAGCTGATCGGCAAGCGGCTGATCGCCGGGCTCGCGCAAGGCGCGCTCACCGTCGCGCCAGGTATCCGTCCACATCCGCTCGTGGCGTCCCGGGCACCAGAAACAGACGGATTGATCACCGGAGAGGAAGCCCGCCTTCTCGACGTGCTCGGCCATGCCGAAATCTATTCGCTGCGCCTCAATGTCGGTCGCCAGCGCCTGTTCGCCCTGTTCTCTGCGGCGACCGCCGGCAGCATCGACCAGCCGGCGTTGATGCGGGCGCAACTGAAATGCTGCTACGCGCTCTCGCACATCCCGCAACTGATTGCCGCTGCCGCCATGCAGGATCCGTTGTCGGATCGGGAGCGCGAATGCCTGTTCTGGGTTTCCGAAGGCAAGACCACCGACGAGGTCGCCGTCATCCTTGGCGTCTCCTCCAACACCGTCAACAGCTACATCACCCACGCCATCCAGAAATTCGCGGCCAGCAACCGCGCGATGGCCATCGCCACGGCGATCAGGAGCGGCATCATTTGAAACACGCCGATATCAAGGAAACGGCCGAAGCCCTTTTCAACGAGCAGCGCAACCCGTTCGGAGCCTTCACCCTTGGCTCCGAAACCCATCACGCGGTCACCATTCCCGATGCCGTGCGCCGCTGCCGCTGGATCGCCGTTGACATGAATGCCTCGGCTTTCGGCCTCTTCTTCGTAAGCCCCTCGCCCGAGCGGGCGCGGCTCGTGCCATGCTTTGATTCCGACTATCCGGGCATTGCCGTGGCGACCAAGTTCATCTCAGGCGCCAACGGCGAGGAGATCGTGCGCCACACCCGCCTCTCGACCGAACCGCGCTGGTGGACGGATGACGGCGTCCTTGCCATGGTGGAGCTGTTTACCACTCTCGCCTGGACCGAGCAGATGGCGGCGCTGGTGCCCGGAACCAGCGGCATCGCTTTTCCCGTGCACGCCGACCGCGGCCAATGCGGTCTTGTCGTATTCCTGGGCTCGGAGATGACCTTGCAGCAGGATGCGCTCTACGAAATACACGCCCGCTGCTTTTCGCTGTTCGCCGCCGTCGCCCGCATCCGTCCGGGCGATACCGGCCGCATGCGGGCAATCTCCAAGCGCGAGCTCGAATGCCTTAAGCTGACCGCCAACGGCAACACCAGCGAAGAGATCGCGCGGCTCCTGAAACTATCGGTGCACACCGCTAACCAGTATCTGACCCAATCGACCCAGAAGCTCAACGCCGTCAATCGCAACCAGGCCGTGGCCAAGGCGCTGCGGCTGGGCTTGATCGAATAGGGGTTTTCGACAGGCAGCTCGATAGCGACCGACTTCAGCGATAGGCGAGCGGCTCGACCTTGCGGATACGCGCCTGTTCGATCACCGCCTCGAGCAGCGCCGTATTGTGCTCCGGGTCTTCGCCCGGCTTCTCGAACGACACGTAGTTGACCGCTACCGAAGCGCCGAGCTCGCTCAGCGTCAGCTGGAAATAGACGGTGACGCCGGGCGGCCTCAGTTCCAGATCGAGCACGATGCGCGGGCTGCCGCTCCAGTCGACATGCGCCTCACCACCATGGCCGAGCCGCAGAGTGCCCGGCATGAAGAACAACTCGACCGCTGAATCGACCAGGTCCGACAGGCACGCGAAATGCTCCAGCCGGATAAAGGCGATGTAGTCGGCGACATCGATCAGCCTGAGTTCCCCCACCACCTGCTCGATGGCGCTGGCGACTATGATCTCGCGAGATTTTGCGTGCGGTTGCCGGTTCATGAAATCTGTCTGCGCTCAGCCTTTTTCGAGTAGACGATCCGCACCAGTTCGGCGACGGCCTGGTAGAATTGTGACGGGATCACACTATCGACCGAAACTTGCTTGTACATGGAGCGGGCGAGCGCCACGTCCTCGAAGACCGGGATGTTGTGTTCCCGCGCGATCTCGCGGATTTTCAGCGCCACCAGATCCTGCCCCTTGGCCAGCACCATGGGTGCCGAGTCCTCGTCGCGCACATATTTCAGCGCGATCGAGAAGTGCGTTGGGTTGGCGATGATCAGCGTCGCGCGCGGCACCGCCGTCATCATCCGCTTGCGCGCCCGGTCGCGCGCCAGCGAGCGCAGCCGCGACTTGACGATCGGGTCGCCCTCGGACTGTTTGAACTCGTCCTTGACCTCCTGCTTGCTCATGCGCAGATCCTGCTTCCAGTGGAAGCGCGACCAGACGATGTCGATTGCCGCGATCAGCCCCATGACGAAGACGATCGCCACCAGGATGTCGACGGCGATGCCGCGGATGACGAGACCGAATGCGACCGGATTGGTGATCATCCCGGCGAGCAGCTTTCGGTGGTCTTCCGACAGCGTGAAGCTCAGCACGACGATGGCAAACCCGACCTTGCCGAGTGACTTCAGGAACTCGACCCAACCCTGGATGCCGAACAGCCTGTTCCACCCCTTGGCGATCGAAATGCGCGAGAGTTGCGGCCGGACCCGCTCGCCTACGAATTGCGGCATGTTCTGGAACACCGAGGCGCCGACGCCGGCGACGGTCAGCAGCACCATCAGGCTCAGGACGGCGCGGCCAACCTCGAGGAGGACGATCTTGTAGAGCGCGATGACGTCGGTCTCCGTGTCCATCGGCCAGGCTTCCGGCTTCTCCAGGAACATCGACAGGAACATGCCGAGATCGATGATCGCATCCTTGGCGTAGAAGACGGTGAACACCAGTATGGCAACGAACGAGGCAAAGAGCGCTGTCTCCCGCGAATGGGGCAGTTTGCCCTGTTCGATGGTGTCGCGGATCTTCTTTTCCGTCGCCTCTTCGGTTTTCGAATCCTTGTCGACCGCGTCAGCCATGGCGCGGCCTTAGGCGGCGTCTTGGGTCGAGGGCAGTTCGAAGGCGCCTTCGCGCGACAGCCGGATCGTCGTCGTAACGATCGTCTTGCGGGCCGCTGTGATGTCGGCGAGAGGGACCCCGTCCGAGCCCTGTCCGAGTTCGGCTTCGATCATGCGCCGCGAGCGGGCGCCGATGGCCGACAGCACCGATTCTGCGAGTGCGGCCGAAGTGCCGCGCAGGGCCAGCGTGACCAGTTCCGTCGACAGCCCGTCGAACAGCAGCACCCGCGCTTTCTGGGCGAGCAGCGGCAAGTCGTCGAAAGCAAACAGCCGGGCCCTCACACCGTCGAGATCGGGCGTGCCGGCGGCTTCCAGATCCTGCATGACCTCCTCGAGCAGCGGCTTGTCGAGTTCGTTGAGAACGCTGGCGACACGCGCCTGCCCAGCCGAGGTGTCCTTGGTCAAGGTTTCCGCCAGCACGCTGGTGCGCAGCCGGTTTTCGACGATCCTGGCGGCAGCGTCGGGAACATTGGCCATCGTCACCATGCGCTTGATGATTTCTCCACGCATCGGTTTGGTCAGTGTCAGCAGCACGTTGGCCGCCACCTGCGGCGCCAGCTTCGACAACACCATGGCCGCCGTCTGCGGATGCTCACCGGCCAGGAAGGCGCCAAGCCGCGCCGGTTCGAGCTTTTCGAGCTCGGGCCAGATCGGCGGCGGACCTTCCGGTGCGACCTCGAATTTCTTGTCGCCCATGATCGCGCTCATCTCTTCGGGCGAGAGCGATTCGTTGAGGATGGTGTCCATCCTGTCGGCGGAATCGAGCAATCCCGCCCCTTCGGTGAACTCGGCCTCGAACTCGGCGACGATGCGCTCAAGATCGCTTTGCGGAATCGTCCGAAGCAGGCGGGCGCCCTCGATCAGCGCCTTCAGTTCTTCCTGCTTGAAGAATTTCAGCAGGCGGCTGGCCGACGGCTTGCCCATAGCCACAAGTATGGCGGCCGCCTTCTGCGCGCGGGTCAAGGTCACCGGCGTCGTCATGCCACTCGCCTCCGCTGCCACCGGCAAGCCCCGCAAACCATGTCTAGGCGCCCTTCGTGCCGGCGATGATTTCGGTCAGCCTGATGCCGAACCGCGACGGATCGCTTTCCAGCACGGTGATCTCGCCGCGCGCGATCTTGCGGCCGTTGACCACGACGTCGACAGGTTCGCCGATGCGGCGATTGAGCGCCACGGTCGATCCTTTTTGCAGCGCCATCAGATCGGAGACCGGCATCTCGGTGCTGCCGAGGATGATCTGGACATCGACGGGGATGTTCATGATCACGCTCGAATTGGCTGATGAGGCCGCCCTGAAGGCCGCATCGGGGCGTTGCTCCTCTTCATGCAGGACACCGCGCAACTCTTCGATGGCGCGATCGAGTTGCTCGTCCGGCTGGTCGAGGTCGGCTTCCGCCTTGGTTTTGGCCATGATCGTCTCCAAATGCTCAGGCGCGTCCGGCGGCAGCCGGCATCAGCCCGTCGATAAAGTCCTGCCCGGCGTCGTAAGGATGCCTGATCCGGACGGTGTAATTCTGTCCCAGTTTGCCGAACTCGCATACGAACAGCGTCTTGCCCCGTGCGCTGAGACGCGCCTGGGACTGGGCCGTCTCCTCGAATTCGATGACGTCGCCGATTTCGAAACCGGCGAGATCGCCGAGCGTCAGCCGCGCCAGCGGCATCGTGGCCTCGAGCGCCACGGTGGAGCGCATCACCTCTTCCGAAAAGCGGGCGCGCCAGCTGGGGCCGTGATCGTCGTCGCTGACAGGCACGGCTCCGTCGCGGCTGGCCAGCACGACGCGCTGCGGCATCGTCACCGTGACGGTGCCACTATCGGCCGGCGTCGAGATGCCAAGCACGATGCGGATTGCCGCGCCATCGCGCAGCACATACCGCTTCGCCTCGGTGCCGGACATTGCTCGCGGCGCGGGCAGGCGCAGGTCGAGCGAGCGCTTTCCCGATCCGTTGAGGGCCTGCGCGACCTGCTGGAACACCATGGTCGAAACATCGATTTCGATCTGCGACAGATCGCGTTCGATCGGCGATGCCGGCAGATCCGGGTCGCCGCCGAACAGCGTGCAGACCATGATCGCGATCGCCGGAGCATCGATCACCAGGGTCATCGCATCGGAGGACGCCGACGAGCCGATCACGGTCATGGCAAACGTGTCGCCGGCACGCGAACGCGCCTCGGGAACGCGGCTGACCTCGATCGCTTTGAGGTCGACGACGACCGGAACGCCAAGCTCGCTGGTCAGGCTTTTCTGCAACAGCGGTACGGCGCGTTCGGCCATGGCGCGGCCTGCGTCGATGACCTGCGCGGCCTCGCCGCTGTCGCCGACCAGACGCTCGATGATCAGCGAACGCGCTTCCGCTGGGCTGCCCGGACTGGTCATGACAGTGCTGGGACCGATCTATCGCGCATCGTTCAGGCGGCCTTCTTTTCGACGGTGCCGGTATTCATCGTGCTCTGCTCGACGGCATCGATCGTCGGCCGTTCATAGGACGAGATGGTCTTACGGCCGAACTCGATCGCCACCTGCGGCAGCGCGCCGTTCATGTAGGCCAGCAGCGTCTGCTTGACGATGATATAGAGGCGGTTCTTCTTCTCGCGCACCGTCTTGATCTTGGTGGCGACAGGCCCGACCACCGAATAGGACAGGAAGATGCCGAGGAACGTTCCGACAAGTGCGGCACCGATCAGACCGCCGAGGATTTCCGGCGACTGGTCGAGCGCGCCCATCGCCTTGACCACGCCGAGCACGGCGGCGACGATGCCGAGCGCCGGCAGGCCATCGCCCACCGCCACCATCGCGTGATAGGCCTTCATCTTGTCGGACCTGATGGTCTGGATCTCTTCGTCCATCAGCGCCTCGATCTCGTGCGAGCGGGCATTGCCGATGATGATGATACGGCAGTAGTCGCAGATGAAATGCGTCAGGTCATGATTGTGCAGCACGGTTGGGAACGCCTGGAAAATCGCCGACTCTTCTGGATTGTCGATATGCGCCTCGACCTCGCTGCGGGATTTCGACCGCAGCTCGCGCATCAGCGAGTGCAGCACGCCGAGCGTCTCGAGATAGTCCTGTTCCTTCGGCACCGCCTGCTTGAAGGCTTCGAGAATGGCCTTGCCGGTGTCCTTGACCGTCTTCATCGGATTGGCAACGAGGAAGGTGCCAAAAGCCGCACCACAGATGATCACGACCTCCCATGGCTGGATCAGCACGTGAAGATGGCCGCCCATGGCCATGAAGCCGCCAAGGACGCAGCCGAGCGTTACCACCAGTCCAATCAGAATGCCCACGACAGGTCCTTCCGCATTTCACATCAGGAGCTAGGGATAGTCCCCGTGCCTTGTGTGAGGCTTGAATCGAGGGCTTGGAAGCGATTCAGTTTCGCGCAAGGAAGTAGGGGTATTGTGCCGGCATAGCTTCGGCCGGAGGCACGTCTTTGCTCAACACCTTTACCAGCTACCAGCTCATCACCAAGGACATTTCAAAATCGATCGACAGGATCGAGCAGCAGCCCGTGGTTGATCGCGACACCAAATATTATCTCGCGAATATCACCAAGGTGAAATCGATCGACGATTTCGTCAAAAACGACCGTTTGTTCAAGTATGCCATGAAGGCCTACGGGCTGGAGGACATGGACTACGCCAAGGCCTTCATGGTCAAGGCACTCAAGGAAGGCGTCTCCGATCCCGACAGCTTCGCCAACAAGCTGACCGACAAGCGCTACGCCGAATTCGTCAGCGCCTTCAACTTCGCCGCCAACGGCGCCGATGCGACCATCTACAACAAGACACAGCAGTTGGTGACCAAGAACTATGCCATCCAGGCCCAGATCGCCGGCCTCGATCCCAATTCGGCCTATGTGAAGGGCGAGACGACATACTATCTCGCCAACATCACCAAGGTGAAGTCGATCGACGATCTGATGTCGAACAACCGGCTCTACACATACGCGCTGGCGTCATTCGGTCTCGATTCCGCGACGGAGGACAAGGATCTCATCAAGCGGGTTCTGCAGGGCGGCGTCCGCGATCCCGACAGCGTCGCCAACAAGATGACGGACAAGACCTATGCCGCGCTTGCCTCCGCCTTCAACTTCGAAGCCTATGGCGAAAACACCACCACCATCAATCCGGCGCAGCAGCCGACCGTCGACAAATACATGCGCCAGGCCCTCGAAGAGGATGCCGGTCAGGCCAACCAGGGCGTGCGGCTGGCGCTTTACTTCGATCGCAAGGCCCCAACCATCACCAGCTGGTATGACGTGCTGGCCGACACCGCGCTTGCCAGTGTCGTGCGCACCGTGCTCGGCCTGCCCGATTCCTTCGCCACCGCCGACGTCGACAAGCAGGCGCAGCTGTTCGAGCAAAAACTCGACATCTCGGATTTCTCCGACCCCGAGAAACTCGGCAAGTTCCTGACGCGCTTCACCAGCATGTACGAGATCAACCACCCGACTTCATCGGCCGTCACCTCGGTCAGCGTGCTTTTTGCCCAGCCACTCACCGTCGGCATCTCCACCGACCTGATGATGGCCGTGCAGAAATTGAGGTTCTGAGGCCATCATGCGGGACAGCCTGTACGTCGCCCTTTCGTCGCAGATCGCGCTCGAGCGGCGCCTCGACACCATCGCCGACAACGTCGCCAACGCCTCGACGATCGGCTTTCGCGCTACCGGCGTGAAGTTCGAGGACGTCGTCTCCGGCACCGGGCAGAAATCGGTATCCTTCGCCTCCCCGGGCAAGACCTACCTTTCCGGCGCCCACGGCGCCTTGAGCGAGACCGGAAATCCCTTCGATTTCGCCATCCAGGGCGATGCCTGGTTTGCCATAGAGACGCCGGTCGGCACCGTCATGACCCGCGACGGCCGCTTTTCGATGAACGAGAACGGCGAGCTGATGTCGATCGAGGGCCACCCGGTGCTCGATGCCGGCGGCTCGCCGATCCAGCTTGATCCCCGCAACGGCCCACCCAAGGCCGGGGCCGATGGTTCGTTGCGCCAGAACGATCAGCTTGTCGGCTCGATCGGTCTCTACAATTTCGACCCAGGCCCGAACTTCGTCCGCTACGGCAATTCCGGCATCGTTCCGGCACGCACCCCGGAGCCTGTCACCGACCGCTCCGATGTCGGCGTCGCCCAGGGTTTTCTCGAAGAGTCCAATGTCAATCCGGTGCTGGAGATCACCCGGCTGATCATGGTCCAGCGCGCCTTCGAGAACACCGCCGCCCTGATGCGGCAGACCGACTCCTCCACCGACGAGGCGATCAAGACGCTCGGCTCGAAATAATCCATGTCGCTCGACCAGCCATCCCTGCGCGCACCCGAAAGACAACTCCAGCCGGCGCCGGAAGACCGGCTTGCCGCGCTGGAACGGGTCTGGCGGCGTTTTGCCGACGCCGAGGCGCTGCTCAAGCGCGGCGGCCGCGTCATCGAAGTCACGCCCACGCACTACAAGGTGCACGGCCTTTCCGGTTTCGCCAGGCTGGGCGACATCGTCGAGCAGCGCGGCGATGCTGGTGCGCGGCGCGGCGAGATCGTCAAGATCGGCCGCGACGAGGCCGTCGTGGCACCCTTCGAACGCAGCGCCGATTCCGGCATCGGTGATGCCGTTTTCCGCCGAGGTCCGCTCGTGGTGGCGCCGCATGCCTCGTGGCGCGGCCGCACCATCGACGCACTCACCAGGACGATCGATGGCGGCCCGCCGCTCGCCCGGGGAGACGACACATCGCGCGGCGCCCAGACGACGCCGGGAGCCATGGCGCGGCAACGCGTCGGCACTGCCTTCATGACCGGCGTCAAGATCATCGACATCTTCACGCCGCTCTGCTTCGGCCAGCGCCTCGGCATCTTTGCCGGCTCCGGCGTCGGCAAGTCGACGCTGCTCGCCATGCTCGCCGGCGCCGACGCATTCGATACCGTCGTGGTGGCGCTCATCGGCGAACGCGGCCGCGAAGTCCGTGAATTCCTCGAGGACACGATCGGCGACAGCATGGCCAAGACCGTCGCCGTCGTCGCCACCAGCGACGAAAGCGCCATGATGCGCCGGCGTGCGCCGGACACCGCCATGCGCGTCGCCGAGCATTTTCGCGACCAGGGGCATCGCGTTTTGCTGGTGCTGGATTCGATCACCCGCTTCGCCCACGCCCTGCGTGAGGTGGCGACGGGGACCGGCGAGCCGCCGGTCGCGCGCGGTTATCCGGCCTCGGTGTTCACCGAACTGCCCAAGCTGCTCGAACGCGCCGGGCCGGGCGGGGAAGGCAAAGGATCCATCACCGCCATCATTTCCGTGCTGGTCGACGGCGACGATCACAACGATCCGGTCGCCGATTCCGTGCGCGGCATCCTCGACGGCCATGTCGTGCTCGACCGCACGATCGCCGAACAGGGTCGCTATCCCCCCGTCAACCCGCTGTCGTCCATATCGCGGTTGGCCGGAAAGGCCTGGAGCGTAGAACAGCGCGCGCTGGTGACAAGGCTGAAGTCGATGATCTCGCGCTTCGAGGACACGCGCGATATCCGGTTGCTTGGGGCCTATCAGGGGGGCGCCGATGCCGAACTGGACATCGCCGTGCGCCAGGTGCCGCTGATCTATGAGGCGCTGACGCAAGCGCCGAAGGATCGCCCGTCGACCGACCCGTTCTCCGATCTCGCCCGCCACCTCAAGAGCAAGCTGAACGCCGATGCCGGAGACTGAACGCGAATATACCGAGCGCATCCTGCGCGACATGATCGCCGAGGCCAACGCCGTGGAGCAAGCCGAGGCTGACGAAGCGAGAACCGCCAAGGCAAAGGCCGCCCGTGACATCGCAGCCAAAGCCGAGGCCGTTCTGGCCAGAGCCGTCAAGCCAATCCTGCCACGAGCTGGCAAAGCCGATCCTGATCTGGCCAGGCCCGTCGAACCCGCTCTGCCCCGGGCTCCCCAGGCGGTGGCTGCCGAGATGACGCAGGCCAGCCGCGACTCGCTGATCGACGGGCTGTTCCCGCGCACCGAATGGCCGCAGCCGCCAAAGGCACCGTTTCCCCGACTGAAGAAGAAGTCCGACCGACGCAGCGATTTCGTCATAGCCGCGCTCGGCATCACGCTCGGCCTGATCTGCGCCCTGTTTCCCTGGTACATCTTCTTCAACCAGGACCAGTTTGGCGTCCAGGCGATGAAGTTCGGCGGCACCGGCTCCAATTCCGGGCGAGCGGGCGGCGGCGTGGTCGCGCAACGCAGCGCGCCGCTGACGGCAAAGGATATTCCCGCGGCCAATCTCGATCTTCTTGCCACGGGGACGGTGCGGGACGACGCCAATCCCGCAGCCGCACCCGACGAGCAACCGTTTCCGGCCGACGCGGCGAAATTCCGCATGGTTCATGTCGCTAACGGCCGTGCCATGATCCAGGACGACGCTGGCCTCTGGATCGTCCAGCGCGGCTCGATACTGCCTGACTCCAGTCAGGTGTCCTCCATCGAGCAGCGCAACGGCAAATGGGTCATGGTCACCAGTGCCGACCGGGTGATCGAACTCTCCAGATAAACGATCTCCGGCTCCCGCCATCCGCAAGGCCCGCGCAAGACTGGCGGCCTAGTCTCTGGGTACCTGCTCGGAGATTCCCATGGAGCCCGTTTCCCTTTTCGACCTCGCCGCCAAGCAAGCGCAATGGCTGGCCGTGCGCCAGTCGGCAGTCGCCGGCAACATCGCCAATGCCAACACGCCAGGCTATACGGCAAACGATGTCGAGCCATTCGAAAAGGTGCTCGACCGCGCTGCCGTATCGCTGCAGGCGACCCAGGCCGGCCATCTCGGCAACGCAGCGACCAATGCCGGCTTCACCATCAAGCCGCAGGAGAATGACGGCGTCGTCATGCCGTCCAAGAACTCGGTCGTTCTGGAAGACCAGTTGCTGAAAGCCGGCGAGGTGCGCCGCTCCTTCGAGCTCAACACAGCGATCGTCAAGGCGTTTCATACGATGATGATGATGGCGGTGAAGAGCTGACCATGGACGCACTGACCGCAGCCCTCAAAGTCGCAGCATCCGGCCTCGGCGCCCAGTCGGAGCGCCTGCGCGTGGTTTCCGAAAACCTCGCCAACGCCCAGTAGACCGGCACCGCGCCCGGCTCCGATCCTTATCGCCGCAAGACCATCAGCTTCGTCTCTGAGCTTGACCGGGCCTCCGGCAGTTCAACGGTTGCAGTGAACTCGATCGATCGAGATCCCAGTGACTTTCCAGTCGAGTTCCAGCCCGGCAACGAGGCCGCCGACGAGAAGGGCTACGTCAAGATGCCCAACGTCAACGTGCTGATCGAAATGGCCGACATGACCGAGGCCAATCGCTCCTACGAGGCCAACCTTCAGGTGGTCAAGCAGGCCCGCGACCTGATTTCCATGACCATCGACCTGATGAGGAACCAGTAATGATCAGCGGTATCGGAGCGCTTCAGTTCAAGCCGTCGATCGGCGGCGACGACGCGGCCACAAGCCTGCTCCAGGGCGGCGCGACACCCTCGGCCGGCGGCAATGTCGGCACCTCCTTTGCCGAGGCGCTGAGCCAGGCAGCCTCCAAGACCGTGAACACGCTGCAGAATGCCGAGCAGGTATCGTTGCAGGCGCTCAAGGGCGACGCCGACACCCGTCAGGTGGTCGACGCCGTGATGAGCGCGCAGCAGGCGCTTCAGACCGCCGTCGCCATACGCGACAAGGTGGTTTCCGCCTATCTCGAAGTCAGCCGAATGGGCATCTGAGGAATTCCGCCATGAAAGCACTCGCCATCGCCGCCACCGGCATGAATGCCCAGCAGACAAATCTGGAAGTCATCGCCAACAACATCGCCAACATCAACACCACCGGCTACAAGCGCGCCCGCGCCGAATTCTCCGACCTGCTCTATCAGGTCGACCGCACGCAAGGCGTGCCCAACCGCTCCAACGCCTCGCTGGTGCCGGAGGGCGTCTCGATCGGCCTCGGCGTCAAGACGACGGCCGTGCGCAACGTGCACACCCAGGGCGAACTGACCAGCACCGGCAACAGTTTCGACCTGGCGCTGACCGGCAGGGGCTGGTTTCAGATCGAGGGTGCCGACGGCGGCACGCTCTACAGCCGCGCCGGAGCTTTCAACACCAACGCCACCGGCCAACTCGTGACGGTCGACGGCGCTGCCGTCATTCCGGCAATCAATGTTCCCGTGGATGCCGTCGAGGTCATCGTCAACAAGACCGGCCAGGTCTTCGCCCGCATCGACGGCCAGACCGACCTGCAGAACCTCGGTCAGCTTCAGATCGCCAATTTCGCCAACGAGGCCGGCCTGGCGCCGCTCGGCGACAATCTGTTCCAGGAAACCACGGCTTCGGGGCCGGCGAATGTCGGCGTGCCTGGCGATCCCGGCTTTGCCACCATCCAGCAGGGCTATCTCGAAGCCTCCAACGTCGACCCGGTCAAGGAAATCACCGAGCTGATCTCGGCGCAGCGCGCTTATGAGATGAACTCCAAGGTCATCCAGGCCGCCGACGACATGGCCTCCGTGGTCTCCAAGAACATCAGGTAACGCATGATGTCGACGCCCGGCCTCCTGTCCGCATTCCGCCGCACCGCGCTCGTCCTTGCGCTGGTGACCGGCACGATGCCGGCTTTTGCCCAGGAGTCGACCAACCAATCGGCCACCCGGATCGCCAGCAATCAAGCTGGCGGCGAGGTGGTGCTTATTCCGAGCCGGGTAATCTATCCCGGCGAGACCATCAACCTGGCTGCCCTGAAACAGGTCACCCTTATCGTCGGCAAGCACAAGCCGGAGGCGGTCGCCACGCGAGCCGAAGAACTGGATGGCAAGGTCGCCAAGCGCACGCTGCTGCCCGGCCGCTACATTCCTTCCACCGCCATCCGCGAGGCCTGGCTGGTCGAACAGGGTGCTTCCGTGCAGATCTTCTTCATCGCCGGCGGGCTGACGATCTCGGCCACCGCCGTGACGCTGCAGCCGGGAGCTGCGGGCGACCTCGTCAAGGTTCGCAACATCGACAGCGGCAAAATCCTGTCCGGCACGGTGATGGCGGACGGAACCATCCAGGTCAGCGCTTCATGATGCGCGGGCTTACCCTGATACTGGCAGCCGTGCTTGGCCTGCAGCCGGCGCTGGCCGATGGCCTGACGTCGAAGGCCAAGCGCGAGCTCGCCGCCAAGAATGGCGGCGTCTACAGCGATCCCGAATATGATCCGGCCACCACCAGCCGCATGTTCCGGGTGTCGACGGGGCCAAGTTCGCTGCCGCCGGGCCAGGTCGCCGCGCGCATCAAGGACATCGCCCAGCTGCAGAGTTCGCGCGACAATCAGCTCGTCGGCTACGGCCTGGTCATCGGCCTTGCCGGATCGGGCGACAGCCTGCGCAACTCGCCATTCACCGAACAGTCGATCCGCGCGATGCTCGAAAATCTCGGCATCGCCACCGAAGGCGGCAGTGCGCGTGCCAAGAATGTCGCCGCCGTCATCGTCACCGCCAACATGCCGCCCTACGTGCAATCGGGCGCCCGCATCGACATCGACGTCTCCTCGATGGGCGACGCGACCTCGCTTTCCGGCGGCACGCTGATCATGACCCCGCTGAAGGCGGCGGACGGCGAGATCTATGCCGTCGGCCAGGGCTCGGTCATCGTGTCCGGCTTTACCGCCCAGGGACAGGCCGAGCAGCTGACGCAAGGCGTGCCGACCTCCGGCCGCGTGCCGAACGGCGCCATCGTCGAGCGTGCTGTCCAGGCCGAGTTCGACGATCAGGCGATCCTGACGCTGCAACTGCGCAATCCCGATTTCTCGACCGCTATCCGCATAGCGGACGCCATCAACGACTACACCGGCCAGCGCTTCGGCATGCGGGTGGCGGCCGAGCGCGATTCGCGCACCGTGCAGATCAGAAGGCCGAAGGGTGTCTCGGCGGCCCGCTTCTATGCCGAGATCGAGAATTTGGTGGTCGAATCCGACACGCCGGCCCGTGTCGTCATCGACGAGCGCACCGGCACCATCGTCATCGGCAATGATGTCAAGATCTCGCGGGTCGCCATCAGCCACGGCACGCTCACCGTACGCATCACCGAAGCGCCGCGCGTCGTCCAGCCCGAGCCCTTCTCCAAGGGCGAGACCGCCGTCGAACCGTTCACCGCCATCGACGCCAGCCGGCCCGACGCCCGCGTTGCCGTGCTTGACGGACCCGATCTCCAGACCCTCGTTTCCGGCCTCAACCGCCTCGGCGTCAAGCCGGATGGCATCATCGCCATCCTGCAGGGCATCAAGTCGGCCGGGGCTCTGCAGGCCGACCTGGTTCTGCAATAGGCGATGCCGATGACGCGCTCCTTCCCACGCCATGACGGCAGACACCGCAAAGCCGCGATCCTGCTCGCGACCGCTATTCTCGCGGCTCTGCCCTTTGCCGGCGACACCGCACGCGGCGAGGAGACGGTCCGTCAGGTCCTGCCGGGAGCACCGGTGGCAGCGGCGCCGCAGCAATTGACGCGGGAAAAGGCGCCGGACCAAAGCGAGATCGAGCGCTTCTGCTCAAACATCGCCGACGCCGCCCGCGACCGCCGCTATGTCCTGCAGGCGGAGGAACTGAAGCAGCTCCAGGCCGGCATTGACGAGCGCATGAAAGCTCTCGATGCAAAGAAAGCTGAATACGAGACCTGGCTGAAGCGACGCGAGGTTTTCCTGGCCCGGGCAGAGGACGGCGTCGTCCAGATCTACGCCGGCATGAAGCCCGACGCCGCCGCCGAGCGGCTGGCCATCGTCAATGCCGATCTGGCTGCGGCCATATTGATGAAGCTCGATTCACGCAAGGCGAGCGTCATCCTCAACGAAATGGACCAGAAGGCGGCGGCGACGCTCACCGGCATTATGGCCAGCGCAGCCCGAAGGGTAGATCCGTCATGATCCGGAAAATGCTTGTCCTGTGCGCGGTCACCGTGCTGTCGGGTTGCGGAACCAACCTCAAGGAGGTCGGCAGGGAGCCGGCTCTGTCCCCGGTCGGCTCCGGCATCGATGGCGGCAGTACCGGCTCCCTCTATCGCTACCCGCAAACGCCGCCCGCGCCGGTCAAGAAATTCTCGTTGTGGGACGACCGCCAGAGCCGGCTGTTCACCGACCCGCGGGCGCTGTCCCAGGGCGACATCCTGACGGTCAAGATCAAGATCAACGATCGGGCCAACTTCAAGAACCAGAACGACAGGAGCCGCACCGCCAATCGCAAGCTCGGTTACGACCTCAGCGCGCAGTGGGACAAGTGGAGCACCGCCGGCAAGGGCGCTGGGGCTCTCAGCTCCACCACGGACACGACTGCCGACGGCGAGATCAAGCGCTCGGAGACACTTGAGCTCAATGTCGCGGCGATCGTCACCGATGTGCTGCCCAACGGCAATCTGATGATCACCGGATCGCAGGAAGTGCGCGTCAACGCCGAGCTCAGGGTGCTGACGCTCGCCGGCATCGTGCGGCCGGCCGATATCGGCGCCGAAAACACCATCCCCTACGAACGTATCGCCGAGGCCCGCATCTCCTACGGCGGACGCGGTCGCATCACCGAGGTCCAGCAGCCTGCCTACGGCCAGCAGATTCTCGACCAGGTTCTTCCGTTCTAGGATCGGGGCAGGGCGCCGTGGCAAATATCGAACAGGTCCAACAGCGCAAGGGTCCCTCCCCTGCCATCCAGGCCGGCATGCTGCTGGTTGTGACGGCGGCCGCCATCGGCATGGGCTGGATGTCCGGCGGTTATCTCAAAGGCGTCGGCGCACCGGCGTCGGTACCGGTCGCGCCTGAGAACGAAGGCAAGATCATGCAGCCCACCGCGGCCGAGCAGCCAGGCCTGGGCCCGATGCTTGTCGTGCTGGCGCCGATCACCACCAACATCGCCTCGCCTGCCGATACCTGGATCAGAATGGAGGTGTCCGTCGTCTATGACGGGCCGCAGCCACAGGCAATGTCGGATGACATCCACCAGGATCTTCTGGCCCTGGTGCGCACCTTGAAGATGCATCAGATCGAGGGCGCCAGCGGCTACCAGCACCTGAAGGCCGATCTTGAGGAACGCGCCTCGATCCGCAGCCAGGGTCACGCCAAGCAGATTCTTATCAGGACATTGCTGCTCGAATGAGAAAGTTCCTTCTCGCCACGGCGATGATCGCGGCCGCAACGTCCGTCGCGACGGCGCAGCAACTCGATCTCGGCGGCATCGGCAAGGCCGACGGCACCACCGTAGGCTACATCATCCAGATGTTCGGCCTGCTGACCGTTCTGTCGGTGGCGCCAGGCCTGCTGATCATGGTGACCAGCTTCACCCGTTTCGTCATCGCCTTCTCGATCCTGCGCGCCGGAATCGGCCTGCAGTCGACACCGGCAAACCTCATCCTGATTTCGCTGTCGCTGTTCATGACCTTCTATGTCATGGCGCCGACCTTCGATCAGGCCTGGAACACCGGCGTCAAGCCGCTGATGGACAACCAGATCACCCAGACCGAAGCCTTCGACAAGATTTCGGACCCGTTCCGCACCTTCATGCTGCACAATGTGCGTGACAAGGATTTCGACCTCTTCGCCGACCTTGCCCGCGAGCGCGGACAGACCGTTTCGCGTGACACCGTCGACCTGCGCATCCTGGTGCCGGCCTTCATGATCTCGGAGATCCGGCGCGGTTTCGAGATCGGCTTCCTGATCGTGCTGCCATTCCTGGTCATCGACCTGATCGTCGCCACCATCACCATGGCGATGGGCATGATGATGCTGCCGCCGACAGTGGTGTCGCTGCCGTTCAAGATCCTGTTCTTCGTCCTGATCGACGGCTGGAACCTGCTTGTCGGCAGCCTGGTGCGCTCCTTCAACTGACCCTGCCGCGCCGGCTCGAAATCCCAGCAATATATTTTCGATTAACCGTCCGGTTTAGCCCTTTGGTAGGGACTTGCCCGCATATTCGCTCGCAGATGGCGGGTGATCGATTTTGAGAGATCATGGGCATGATGCCGCACCGTCATACCGGTAGAGCCGGTATGTAAAAAATACCTGTAAAATCAAGGTCCGAGTACCATGTCCAGCATCATGACGAACAGCGCCGCATTGACGGCCCTGCAGAGCCTCAACGCCACCAGCAAATCCCTCACCGACACCCAGGCCCGCATCTCGACCGGCTACAAGGTCTCGCAGGCTTCGGACAACGCCGCTTACTGGTCGATCGCCACCACGATGCGCTCCGACAACCAGGCAATGTCCACCGTTTCGGACGCTCTCGGCCTCGGCGCCTCTAAGGTCGACACAGCCTATACCGGCATGAGTAGCGCGATCGATACGATCAACCAGATCAAGACCAAGCTGGTCGCGTCCTACGGCCAGACGGACGCCTCCAAAGAAAAGACCCAGGTCGAAATCGCCGCCCTTCAGAACCAGTTGAGGGCCTACGCCGATGGCGCCACCTTCTCCGGCACCAACATGCTTTCGGTGTCCACTGCGACAGGCACCGCGGCCGACGTGAAGATTGTTTCGGCCTTCAACCGCGACGCGACCGGCGCGGCTTCGATCTCGACGATCGATGTCAATGTGGAAAGCATCAAGCTGTACGATGCCGGCGCGGCACCAACCGCCAAGGGTATTCTCGACACGGCCCGCCTCGGCACCACGGGCGCTGCTGTTGCCACGGCCTCGGCACCGACGTTGGGCGCTGCCGCAGCGGTTACCGACACCTATTCGGTTGCCTCGCTGACTATCTTCTCGGGTGGCACGGCCGCCAGCGATAGCCAGATCGCGCAGCAGATGAACGTCGTCGATGCCGCGCTCAAGGCCATGACCAACGCCGCCACCACGCTCGGCGCCGCCAAGAGCAGTATCGACCTGCAGAAGACCTTCACCTCGAACCTGATGGACTCCATCGATCGCGGTGTCGGCCAGCTCGTCGATGCCGACATGAACAAGGAATCGACCCGCCTCCAGGCCCTGCAGGTCCAGCAGCAGCTCGGCATCCAGGCGCTGTCGATCGCCAACGGTTCGTCGCAGTCGATCCTGTCGCTCTTCCGCGGCTAATCGCATCCGCCAACTTGCACTAAAATCGGGCCGCGCCAAAAGCGCGGCCCGATTTCGTTTGCTAGGACCGCGCGCAACGCTCTGTCGTTAACTCTCGAAAGGCCGCGTTTAACAGGCTGTTAACCATGTCCCGCTAATTATGGTTAACCAATAGCTTACAACGGTTGGCGAATCGGCCCTACTGGCACGATACCACGGTTGAAGCAGGCCTATCCGGCATGTCTGAGCATGCCGGCCTTTGAGAAGGAGCGACTTTCTTGGCGAGTATCATGACCAACGCCGCGGCGTTAACCGCGCTTCAAAGCCTCAGCGCCACCAACAAGTCACTCGAGCAGACACAGGCCCGCATATCGACGGGCTACCGTGTCTCGCAAGCTTCGGACAACGCGGCCTACTGGTCGATCGCCACCACGATGCGCTCCGACAACGCGGCCCTCTCGACCGTGCAGGATGCACTCGGCCTCGGCGCCTCGAAAGTCGACACCGCCTACACCGGCATGAACAATGTGCTGACAACGATCGGCCAGATCAAGACCAAGCTGCTTTCGACCGTCGGCCAGACGGACGCAGCCAAGGCAAAGACGCAGACCGAGATCAAAGCGCTTCAGGCGCAGATGAAGTCGTTCGCCGATGCGGCCACCTTTTCAGGCTCGAACTTCCTGGCGGTGACCTCAAAGCAGGTTGCGGCCGCCAATGACGGCGTCCAGCCCGACTCCCAGATCGTGTCCTCATTCAATCGTTCCTCATCCGGCGCCATCTCGATCGGGACGATCGATATCGATGTCGAGAGCACCAAGCTTTTCGACTACGGCCTCGCCGCCGAGGTCAAGAATTACGGAACCCTCGATCGCCAGACGTCCATCTATTCCACGGGCGCCGCCCAGACCCTGTACGACAACGCCTATGCGGGCGTGATCGCGGGCGGAGGAACGGACATCGCCGCGAACACCGCCGGCCAGACGGCGGCGGGAGCGGTCGCCAAGGTCGACAATATCTCCGCCTACAACCTCGATATCACGGCACCAGGCATTACCGACGACATCATCACGCAGATGGTGAACAGGATCGATAACGTCATGGCCCAGCTGACCGACTCCGCCACCATCCTCGGTTCCGCCAAGAGCAGCATTGACCTGCAGAAGACCTTCACCCAGAGTTTGATGGACTCCATCGACCGCGGCGTCGGCCAGCTTGTCGATGCCGACATGAACAAGGAATCGACCCGGCTCCAGGCACTGCAGGTTCAGCAGCAGCTCGGCGTTCAAGCGCTGTCGATCGCCAACAGCGCCTCGCAGTCGATCCTGTCTCTGTTCAAGAGCTGATCACGGGCGCCACCGGCGCCGTCCTTTCCATCAGATAATCGGGCCGCGCCGCCAGCGCGGCCCGATTTCATTTTCGCACAAGCTTCGAAGACTAGAGTTCCGGCGGACAATCATGCTGGGAGTCGTTGAACCGTGCCGGAACAGATCCAGAGCATCATCTCGAATCTCCGCGGGTTTGGCGTGAAGCGCCTCGCCATGCTGGCGGGCATCGCCGTTCTGGTGATGGGCGTCATCGGCATCGCCTCGGTCTATCTCAACCGCCCCGCCTATGACACGCTCTATGTGGGACTAGACCGCGCCGACGTGAACCAGATCGGCCTGGTGCTGGGCGAAGCCGGCATCGGCTTCGATGTCGGCGCCGATGGAACCTCGGTTCTGGTGCCGGCCGGCACCACCGCTCAGGCCCGCATGCTGCTTGCCGAAAAGGGTCTGCCGACCAGCGCCAATGCCGGCTACGAATTGTTCGACAATGTCGGCTCGCTCGGCCTCACCTCCTTCATGCAGCAGATCACCCGCGTGCGCGCGCTGGAAGGCGAGATCGCCCGCACCATCCAGTCCATATCGGGCATCAAGGCTGCGCGGGTCCACATCGTTATGTCCGAACGCGCCAATTTCCGCCGCGACGAGCAGCAGCCCTCGGCCTCCGTGGTCATCCGCTACGCCGGCATCGACGCCGAGAAGAGCGCCATGTCGATCCGCCATCTCGTCGCCGCCGCCGTTCCCGGCCTGTCGGCAGACAAGGTGACTGTTCTCGATTCCAGCGGCAATCTGCTGGCCGCCGGCGACGATCCTTCCAACACCAGCGCCGCCCGCACGCTCGGCGTCGAGCAGACCGTGGAGGCGCAGATCGGAGACAACATCCGCCGTGCGCTGACGGCCTATCTCGGCCCCGACAATTTCCGCGCCAGCGTCAAGGCCGAGGTCAACACCGACACCCGCCAGACGGAAGAGACCATCTTCGATCCGAATTCCCGCGTCGAACGCTCGGTGCAGTCGGTGCGGGCCAACGAGAACAACAACCAGAAGCAGGCTTCCACTCCGGCCAGCGTCGAGCAGAACCTGCCCGAGACCCAGGCAACCGCCACCGATGGTCCGCAATCCTCCTCGCAGAACGACCGCAGGGAAGAGATCACCAACTACGAGATCAATTCCAAGAAGATCGCCACGGTCTCAAACGGCTACACCGTCACCAAGATGTCGATTGCCGTGGTCGTCAATCAGCAACGGCTGACGGCCATCCTCGGCAAGGACGCCACGCCGGAGCAGATCGCCAAGCGCGTTGCCGAGATCCAGAAGATGGTCACGTCCGCTACCGGCCTTGACGAAAAGCGCGGCGACATCATCGACGTCTCGGCGGTCGAGTTCATCGACGGCCTGGATGGCGAGGCGATCCCGCAGGCGGGAATGCTCGATTCGATCGGCCAGCATGCCGGCACGATGATCAATGCCGGTGCCTTCATCGTCGTGGTGTTCCTGGTCGCCTTCTTCGGCCTGAGGCCGATGGCCGCGGCGCTGACGGCAAAGGCTACTCCGGCCCTGGCAGGTCCCAGCTTCGACGACGTCCAGCGCTCGCTGCCGACGCCGGAGGCAATGGCGGCCACCGACAGTGCCGCGATTGGGACCTTGCCAGGCACACGCCCAGGCCCCACGCCGCTCGACGATCTTCGCCAGAAGATCCGGCCGGCGCCGCAGGACAGGCTTGCCAGGATGGTCGATCTCAACGAGGAGCGCACCGCGCAGATCCTGCGCAAATGGGCCGCCCAGGAAGTGGCGGTGTAAACCATGCCCTCCGTAGCCCTCTTCGACCTTCTGCCTGATTTCGGGACGCGCGCGCAACGTGCCGGCCAGTCCCGGGCAGCAATCGATCCCGAACACAAGCCCGAGACGCTGGCGCCGCAGGCCGATATCGGCACGCTGATCGCCGAGGCGGTTGCCCAGGCGGAGGCAGCGCTGGAGGTTCGCCTGTCGGCTGCGCATGACGCCGCGCTCGAAGCCGAACGCCAGGCCAATGCCGAGGAAGCAAGGATATTTCTCGAAAGCCTCGGCGACGATGTCGGCAAGGCGGTCTCGTTGCGCATCGATGCGATGGAGGCGCGCGTCACCGGACTTGTCGCCGCCTCGGTCGCCCGCATGATCGGCGGCATCGTCAGCGACGATCTGCAGAAACGTTCGATCGATGCGTTGGCGGCCGCCGTTCGCGAAGCGGTTGGCGATGCCGAAGCGGTGCGCATCGTCGTGCGCGGCCCGCTCTCGATGTTCGAAACACTGAAGGCGTCGCTCGGACCCCGCGCCGCCAATCTCGATTTTGTCGAGGCGCCAGGCTTCGACCTGACCGTCGCCATCGACGAAGCAGTGTTCGAGACGCGCATGGCCGAATGGTCGACGGTCCTCTCGGAGGTCCTGGCATGAGCGTCGCAGACGCCGACCACGGCCGCCACGAGATCATCATCGTGCGGCGCAGCCATGACGACCATGACGAGGCCCACCATGGCGGCGTCTGGAAGATCGCCTTCGCCGACTTCATGACGGCCATGATGTGCTTCTTCCTGGTCATGTGGCTGATCAACGCCGCCAACGAGCAGACCAAGGCAGCCGTCGCCAGCTACTTCAACCCGGTCAAGCTGGTCGACCGCAATTCGAGCCGCAAGGGCCTGGAGGATCTCGGCGACGGACCGCGCGCCATGGGGCTGACGGCAGACGATCCGCAAGAGGCGACCAGCAAAGCCGGACAGAACGGCAATGCCGGCGCGGGCGCGTCGGACCGCAAGCAGGACAAGCAGGAGCCGCAGCAGGCGGAACGCTCCGACGACCATCTCTTCGCCGATCCCTACGCGGTGCTTTCGGAAATCGCCGCGGATACCGGCGTCATGCAGAATGTCAGCCAGAAAGGCGACGGCGGCGTGCAGGCTGCCGGCCCGGCTACCGGCGCCTCCGGTGGCGCCTCCTACCGCGATCCCTTCGAGCCGGATTTCTGGTCGCAGCAGGTAGCGGCGCCCGGCGCCGAAGCCAGCGCCGAGCGCACGAAGGTCGAGGGCGATCCGGCCAAGCCCGGCGACAAGACCGCCGAAACGAAAGTGCTCAAAGTCAAAGCCGTGCCGCCTGTCGCGGCCGCACCGCTTGAGCCGCTGGCCAAGGACGCGACCGGCAAGCAGGCCGCGAACCCTGCCACGGCAATGGCCGGCGAGACCAAACCGGACGGCACCACGGTCGCCGACGCAGCCAAGGCAGAGCCTGAGGCGCAAAAGGCCGCCAGGCCCGACATCGGCGAGAAGGCGCCAACCGCGGCTGCCGTCAAGGCAGCTGCCGACGTCAAGCGGCAGCTGGCCGATGCCTTCAAGCCCGGCGACAAGCTGCACGACGGCGTCTCGGTCGAAGCCACCGACAAGGGGATCGTCATCTCGATCACCGATCAGCTCGACTTCGGCATGTTCGAGGTCGGCTCGGCATTGCCGAGACGCGAACTGGTGCTGGCGATGGAGAAGATCGGCCGCATCATCAACAGCCAGAAGGGCACCATCAGCATCAACGGCCACACCGATGCCCGGCCGTTCCGCGGCGACAGCTACGACAATTGGCGGCTGTCGACGGCGCGCGCGCATTCCGCCTACTACATGCTCGTGCGCGGCGGCGTCGACGAACGCCGCATCACCGAGGTCGCCGGCTTCGCCGACCGCCAGCCGAAGGTAGCAGCCGATCCATTGGCGGCCGCGAACCGTCGCATCGAGATCCTGATGGCGACCGGCGGATGAAGCGAGCGGCCGTCACCCGCCGGTTGATTGGTTTGTTGCTGCTGGCCGGCGGACACCCGTCGGCCGGTTTCGCCCAGGACGCGCTGCAGCCGTATCAGTTGGTGCGCTCGCTGCAACTCATCCAGGACCGCATAGCCGCCGGCGATCATGCCGCCCTGCCGATGCAGGCCAAGCTGCTGGAGATGGCGGATGCGCGCCTGCGGGCGGCGAATGCCGAGGACTACAAAGATCCCAAGAACTTTCGAGCTCTGCTTGTCTACGGCATGAGCGGCGGCAACCCGGTGACCGTCGAAGCGGCCACGTCGCGCGCTACGACGGATCCGCAAAGCCTTGCCATCGCCAAAGGCGTGATTGATTACCTCAACGGCCGGCCCGGCGAGGCTATCGAAGCCTTGAGGCCGATCGATCCCATGGCGCTGCCTCCGGATCTCGGCGCCTTCCTCGCTTTGGTCAAAGGCTCACTGCTTGCCGGTGATCAGCCGGCGACCGCACTCCGTCTGCTCGACGAGGCAAGATTGCTCAGCCCCGGCACGCTGGTCGAGGAAGCGGCACTTCGCCGTTCGGTCGGCCTTGCAGTCGCGCAAGGCGACGCGGCACGCTTCGCCCTTGCTTCCACCCAATATGTCGAGCGCTACCTCTATTCGCCCTATGCCAGCCAGTTCGCCGACTCCTTCGTCTCCGGCGTCATCGCGCTGCACATGTCGATCAGCCAGGACAAGCTGGGCGACATCACCTCGATGATGGATCCCGAGCGCGAGAAGGTGATCTATCTGCGCATCGCCCGCCGGGCCGCGATAGACGGCCTGAACGACTTGTCGGCCTTCGCTTCGGCGCGGGCGGAACAGGGCCGCGACGGCAACACCAATCAGGACGATCCACGCGCCCTGCTCTATGCCAGCCTTTCCACCGTCACCTCGGGGACAATCGAGGACGTTCGTGCCAAGCTCGGCAAGATCGACCGCAGCCGGCTATCGGAGGGCGACCGCGCTTTGCTCGACGCCGCGCAGGCCATTGCCGGCGAGGTCGTCGCGCCGCCCACCGCCCTTCCGGCGGAAAAGCCTGCCCCAGTTCCTGCCGCCGCCGCGCAGCCGGTGCCCGAGATCGCCACGGCGCAAGGCGCCGATGACAGTGGTCTGCCACCGGTCGAAGGCGCCATCTCGGAGCAACCCGCCGTCACCGCGGCCTCCAGCGGACCAGCCGCCAATGCGCCGGACACGGCAGCAGCGGCATCCCCCGACCCTGCGACTGTCATGCCGGCGTCGGCACCGTCACCCGCAGCCGGTCCAGAGCCCGCCGATCCGACCGACGCCGCCATGACCAGAACACGTCGACAGCTCGACCTGATCGACCAGATGCTTGGAGCCGCCCCCAAATGACCACCAGCCTCGGCTCGGCCTTGCCAGGATTTGCCTCCACGCGCGCGACGTCGGAGCAGCCGGCCGCGAACGGCAGGAACGATGACGCCGGCTTCGGCAAGATGCTGCGCGACGATGCCGGTGCTGCCCGCCCGGAACGGCAGCCGTCGACAGAGGCGGGATCGCGCGACCAGCGCTGGAGCAAGCTCGCGGCCGGCCTTGCCGGGCATGACGCCAAGGCCGAACCAGCATCGGCCGAGCCCGCAAGGACCATCTCGGCCAAAGTGGCAAACGTGAAAACCGGCAAGGACGATTTGGAAGCAAACGCGAAGGCCGACGCTGAAGAGACGGCGCCGGACGCCGAGCCGCTTCAGGACGACCTGCCGCTGCTGATCGCGTTTCATGACCTGCGGCATTTCTCGACAACGGCCAAGGCAGCCGGGGGCAATACGACCACCGGCGAGAATCCGTCGGACCCGGCGCTCGATGGGCAGGCTTCACTGCCAAAGACCTACCGGCCAAAAGCCGCGGGCGGACGCGAAGCACTCGAAACCATGTCGAAGCCGGAGCAGGCGTCGATCGTCGACGGACCTTTGACGGCGCTTGACGGTCAGTCGCCGAGCGCTGCCTCCAGCGCGACAAAACGCGACGCCGCGGCGGCGGCCCAGAAGCTGCCGGACGCGCCGGCTGCCGATGTGCCCGGCGTGCGGTCGAAGCACGCCGCGAATGCGATGAAGAGCATCGAGGATGTCCAGTCCTCGATGCGTCCAGAAGCGGGAAAACAGTCGCTGTCCACTGCGCGCATCGACGTCGTCTCGGAACGGAGCTTCCCCGCACCGCCGCAGAGTCCCATCAGCCAGGCAGCCCTCAATGTGATCAACGCCATAGCCGCCGACGCCGGGCCGCAAAAGGCGCTTTCAGCCTCACCCACATCCACCCATCTGCCCAGCTCTGTTGCCGTTCCGACACATGTGTTGAAGATCGAACTCCACCCCGCCGAACTCGGCATGGTGACGGCCAATCTTCGCCTCTCCGGGGAACAACTTTCGATTGAGCTGAAGCCTGAAACACACGACGCTTATCGTCGGCTGTCGGCCGACAGCGAGGCCATCGTTAAGTCGCTGCGGGGGCTCGGCTTCGAGGTTGACAAGGTCACGATACTGCAACCTTCGGTAGCAGTTCCCGCTACAACCCGGACGGATGCAACCGCTCCTATGGCGGCGGCGACGGGCCGCGATCCAGCATCCTTTCAACCGGGGAATTCGGGCAGCGGCAATGGTGGAGCCGGCGGCCAGCAACCGGGCCAGCAATCCTCAGGGAAACGCAACGATGACGCGCAGGACTACGGCCGCGGCACTTCGCCTGCTCGCGAGCGCGCTGGCGGCGATATCTTTATCTAGCGCGGCAAACGCCGCCGCAGCCGCGGCCAATCCCTGCGAGCCGGAGATCCTGCGCGCCGCCGATCGTTATGGCGTACCCGCCGGCATCCTCTATGCCGTTGGCCTGACGGAGACCGGAAACAAGGGCAGCCTTCAACCCAATGCCTTGAATATAGAAGGAAAAGCAGTCTTTCCGAGGAGCCGGACCGAGGCCCTTGCCGCCTTCGCCAATGCCCGGCGCGAGGGCAAGACCCTGATCGATCTGGGCTGCATGCAGATCAACCACCACTACCATGCATCGCATTTTCGCAGCGTCGAGGACATGCTCGACCCACGCCAGAACGTCGACTATGCGGCGCGCTTCCTGGCCAGCCTTCATGCCCGTCACGAGACCTGGTCTATGGCCGTGGCCCGCTATCATGCCGGTCCCGACAACGACCCGGCGCAGAAGATCTATGTCTGCCGCGTCATTGCCAACATGGTCGCCACCGGCTTTGGAAAATGGACCTCGAACGCCCGCGGCTTTTGCAACCCGTAAGCGCATTTCCCGTTACTAATAGACAAACCGTACAACCCGAATTGTTGGTTTGACTTGGTCAGAACTTGCCGCCGAAAGCACATCTGGCCGCCCGCTAATGCAACCGAAACGATTCCAGACTCCCAAGAAACTAGCTACAAGAAATGACGGTTGTTCAGGATTCCCGCCAGCGGATACGCCTCTCTTCACGGGGCAAATGATTTGATTCGGAAGGCGGGGCCGATGATTGTGATCGTTGACGAGCGCGAGCTCGTAACAGAGGGATACAATTCACTTTTCGATCGTGAGGGCATCGCCTGTGCAGGCTTTGCATCCGGCGAATTCGGTGAGTGGGTGAATTCGGCCGCCGACACCGATCTGCGCTCGGTCCGGGCCTTCCTCATCGGCGACTGCCGCGAGGGTTCCATCTCTCCGCGCCAGATCCGCGACCGCACCGGCGCCCCGGTGATTGCGCTCAGCGAACAGCATTCGCTGGAGAACACGCTCCGGTTGTTCGAGAGCGGCGTCGACGACGTCATTCGCAAGCCCGTCCATATCCGCGAGATCCTGGCCCGCATCACCGCCATCCGCCGCCGCGCCCAGGAAGACGTCGCCTACACCGAGATCGGCGCCATGCGCATCTTCATGGATGGCCGCGACCCCGAGATCGACGGTCAGCCCCTCCCCCTGCCGCGCCGTGAACGCCGCATCCTCGAATATCTGGCGAGCAATCGCGGGCGCCGTGTCACCAAGACCCAGGTTTTCAACGCCATCTACGGCATCTTCGACGAAGAGGTCGAGGAGAACGTGGTGGAAAGCCACATCAGCAAACTGCGCAAGAAGCTGCGCGAGAAGCTGGGCACCGACCCGATCGATTCCAAGCGTTTCCTCGGCTACCGGCTCGTCTTCTGATGCAGCGCCGCGCCAGCCTCGCGCAAGAAAACATGCGTAGCCTCGTAGCCAGCAGCATGGACACAGCGGAGACGTTTCGATGAGCCTCTACGGAATGATGCGGACCGGCGTTTCCGGCATGAACGCCCAGGCAAACCGCCTATCGACGGTCGCCGACAACATCGCCAATTCCGACACCACCGGCTACAAGCGCTCCTCCGCCGAATTCTCGACGCTGGTCATGCCGTCGACCGGCGGTGCTTACAATTCCGGCGGCGTCACCACGACGATCCGCCAGGCGGTCAGCGATCCGGGTGTGCTTCAGTACACGACCTCGGTTTCCGACCTTGCCGTCAGCGGCGATGGCTTCTTTGTCGTCCAGGATCCGAGCGGCACCCCCTACCTGACCCGGGCCGGCGCTTTCGTTCCCGACGGTCAAGGCAGACTTGTCAACTCGGCCGGCTTCCAGCTGATGGCGTACAGCTACGACAACGGCGTACCGGCAGCGACGGTCAATGGCTTCGAGGGGTTGGTCCCGGTTGTCATCTCCGACCAGGGAATGACCGCAACACCGAGCACCGAGGGCAGCTATGCCGGCAACCTGCCGGCCGGCGCGACACCGATCGCCGCCGGCAATCTGCCCACCACCAATGCTGTCGGCGCGCAGTACACCTCGAAATCCTCCATGGTTGCCTACGACAATCTCGGCAACAAGAAGCTGCTCGACGTTTATTTCACCAACACCGGCGCCGGCACCTGGCAGGTCTCGGTCTTCGATCAGTCGCAGGCCACGGCCGGGACAGCATTCCCCTATACCGGTGGCGCGCTGGGCTCGGCCAACCTGACGTTCGACGCCACCACCGGCAAGCTCACCGGCGCCGTCGACAGCGTCTCGCTCACCGTGCCCAACGGCGCCGCCTTTTCGCTCGATCTGTCTGCGCTGACCCAGCTTGGCGCCGGCTTCACGGTTTCCGATGCCCAGGTCAACGGCAACGCGCCGAGCACCATCGACAAGGTCCAGATCAGCAAGGACGGCACCATCTACGCACAGTACAAGGACGGTTCGACCAAGCCGCTCTACAAGATTCCGCTGGCCGACGTGCAGAGCCCGGACCAGCTCACCGCGCTGCCCGGCAACGTCTATTCGCAGGGCACCGAGTCCGGCGCGGTTCGTGTCGGCTTTGCCAATGAAGGCAAACTCGGCTCCATCATCTCCGGCGCGCTCGAGAATTCCAACGTCGACATCGCCGAAGAACTGACCAACATGATCGCGGCGCAGCGCAGCTACACCGCCAATTCGAAAGTCTTCCAGACCGGTTCCGATCTGATGGACGTCCTTGTCAACCTGAAGAGATAAGACGGGCGTCGCCCGCGAAAGACCCGCATGTCACTGTCTACCGCATTGAGTATCGCCCAGTCGGCGCTTATGAACACCGCGCGACAGACAAGCGTTGTCTCGCGCAACGTCGCCGACGCCTCCAACCCGGACTATTCGCGGCGCCAGGCCGTCGTCACCAGCACGGCGCCGGGCGCGCGTTCGGTCGATATCCAGCGCGCAGCCAACGAGCTTTTGTTTCGCCAGAATCTCGGCGCGCTATCGGCCTGGAGCGGGCAGAACGCGCTCTACAGCGGCATGGATCAGCTGGGCGTCGCGGTCAATGGCGTCGACAATGCGTCCTCGCCCTCGACCGCGATCGCCAACCTGCAGCAGGCGCTGCAGCTCTACGCCACCTCGCCGTCGAACCAGAACCTCGGCGCCTCGGTCATCGACGCCGCCAAACAGGTCGTGCGCTCGCTCAACGAGGGCTCCAAGGCAGTCCAGGATTTCCGCACCCAGACCGACGGCCAGATCGCCACCGCCGTCGACGACCTGAACTCGCTGCTCAGCCAGTTCCAGGATGCCAACACGGCGGTCATGTCCGGAACCCGTTCCGGCACCGACGTTTCCGATGCGCTCGACCAGCGCGACGCGCTTTTGAAGAAGATTTCGAACTATGTCCCGGTGTCGACCTTCACGCGAGGCGACAATGACATGGTCATCACCACCGGCGACGGCACGACTTTGTTCGAGACGATACCGCGCACGGTCACCTTCGCGGCGTCGGCAGGCTATACCGCGGGTGCCGCCGGCAATGCCGTTTACATCGACAACGTGCCGATCTCGGCGGGAGCCGGTGGCAACACCAGCGCCAGCGGCACGCTTGCCGGCCTGCTGCAATTGCGCGACGGCGTCGCCTCGACCATGCAGAGCCAGCTCGACGAGACCGCGCGTGGCCTGATCACCGCTTTTGCCGAGACCGCACCCTCGATGGCCAATGCCGCCGGCCTGTTCACCTGGTCGGGAGCGCCGGCCGTGCCGGCCGCCGGCACGCTGGTCACCGGCCTTGCCGCGTCCATCAGCGTCAATGCAGCGATGGACCCGAGCACCGGCGGCAACCCGACGCTGCTGCGCGACGGCGGCGCCAATGGTGCGGCCTATGTCGCCAACACGGGCGGCGGCGCGTCCTATTCCACCCTTCTGGTCGCCTATGGCGACCGGCTCGACCAGCCGATGACTTTCGACCCCGCCGCCGGCGTTTCGGCAACCTCCAGCGTATCCGACTACGCCGCCAGTTCGATCGGCTGGTTCGAGGGCGTGCGCCAGCAGGCTTCGACCGCCTCCGATGCCAAGGAAGCACTGGCATCGCGCAGCGCCGAAGCGCTGTCCAACGCGACCGGGGTCAATGTCGACCAGGAAATGTCGTTGCTGCTCGACCTCGAACACACCTACCAGGCATCGGCCCGGATGATGAAAACCGTCGACGACATGCTGACGGCCTTGCTCAACGCGGTGGGATAATTCCATGACTTCAGTCTCCTCGGCCGCAATCTCCAATGCCATGCGCTCCCAGCAGATGCGCATGCAGGCCGAACTCGTCAAAGCCACGAAGGAAGCGTCGACCGGCAGGGTCGCCGATGTCGGGCTGGCTCTCGGAGGGCGGACCGCCCAGTCCGTCACCTTCTCGCGCGATCTCGACCGGCTCAACGTCATTATCGATTCCAACGGCCTGGTCGGCGCGAGGCTTTCCTCGACACAGACCTCGCTTGGCCAGCTCTCCGGCGCCGCTCAGACCTTCCTGTCCGCCCTGACCACCGCTTCCTCAAGCGACTCGTCCAACAGCCTCACCCGGGACTCCGGCAAGGCGACCATCCAGCAGCTGACCTCGATCCTCAACACCAGCGTCAATGGTGAATATCTGTTTGCCGGCACCAACACCGACGTCAAGCCGATCAACGATTTCACGGCTGCCGGCTCTCCCGCCAAGGCTGCATTCGATACCGCTTTCCTCACCAATTTCGGTTTCACCCAGGACGACCCGGCAGCGGCCAACATCACGGCCGCCCAGATGGACGATTTCATCACCAACGATGTCGCGCCGCTGTTCACGGGCGCGGGTTGGCAGGGCGACTGGTCGAACGCCACCGACCAGCAGATCGTCAGCCGCATCGCACTCAACGAAACCACACCGACTTCGACCAGCGCCAACAGCGATGGCATTCAGAAACTCGCCATGGCCGCAGCCATGGTCAGCAGCCTGATGTCCAGCAACATCAGCCAGGCGGCGAAGAATACGGTTGTCAGCCGCTCCACCACACTGGTTGGCGAAGCGCTGAGCGGCATTGGCCAGCTTCAATCCGAGACCGGCATCGTCCAGAAGCGGGTTTCCGATGCCAACGATCGGATGAAAACGCAGGTCGACCTTTTCGAACGGCACATTCTCGATCTGGAAGCCGTCGATCCGGCGGCAGCCGCGACACGGGTCGCGGACCTGACACAGCACATCGAAACGTCTTTCGCGTTGACCGCACGCCTGCAGCAGCTCAGCCTGTTGAATTACCTGACCTGACAACGCTTAACGGAACGGTAGAGCCCCAACGATGTACCAATTCTCCTACGCCGACATCCAGAGCAACTCCGTTGCCGACGCGAAGGACCGCGAGCGGGAGCTTCTGACCCGCTCGATCGACATGCTGGCGGCGGCAGCAGCGGCCGGCCACGATTCGATGGAGGCGATCGAGGCGCTTCACTTCACCAACCGCGTCTGGACCGCCTTCGTCGAGGATCTTGGCTCCAGCGACAACGCCCTGCCCAAGGAACTGCGCGCCAACCTCATTTCCATCGGCCTGTGGCTGCTGCGCGAGGCGGAGGACATCCGTCAGGGCCGCACCAACAATTTCGAAGGGTTGATCGAGGTGTCCCAGATCATCAGGGACGGCATTCAATGACCAACACGCTGAAGATATCGCTGAAGCCGAACGAAAAGATCTACATCAACGGCGCCGTCATCCGGGTCGACCGCAAGGTCACCGTCGAATTGATGAACGACGTCCAGTTCCTGCTCGAAAGCCACGTGATCCAGGCCGACGATGCCTCCACGCCGCTCAAGCAGCTTTATTTCATCCTGCAGGTCATGCTGATGAATCCGGCCGGCGCCGCAGCCGCGCGTGACATGTTCCGCCGTTCGCTGCCGCTGCTTCTGGCAAGCTTCGAGGACACCCAGATCTGCAGCGCGCTGAAACAGATCGACCGCATGGTCGGCGAGGATCATATCTACGAGGCGCTGAAGGCGATCCGCGCGCTTTATCCGCTCGAACGCCGCGCGCTGGGTGGTAATGACGATGTTTTGGGTGCCGAGCGCCCGCTGGCCGTGGGAGCACGATACTGATGAACGTGGACATGACGACGACGATTCCGACCGGCGCCAATCAGGCCACGGCCTCGACCTCGAAGACAGCGGTCGACTACCAGTCCTTCCTGAAGCTTCTGATCGCCGAGATGAAGAACCAGGATCCGACCAAGCCGATGGATTCGACGCAATATGTCGCCCAGCTCGCCACCTTCTCTCAGGTCGAGCAGTCGGTGCAGACCAACACCAAGCTCAATCAGATCATGCAGTCCTCGGCGCTGTCGCAGGCCGACGCACTGATCGGGCGCTCGATCACCTCCGCCGACGGCCTGACCACGGGCACCGTGGCTTCGGTGCGCCTCGCCAGCAACGGTCTCATCGCCGTGCTGCAGAACGGCACCGAAGTCGCGGTCGGTCCGGGAGTCTCGGTCAAGGCAGCAAGCTGACGCTTTCGGCAGAGAGCCAGTCCCATGAATGAGGCCGACGCTCTCGACATCGTCCAGTACGCGGTGTGGACGGTGCTCGTCGCGTCCGCTCCGGTGGTGCTGGTCGCCATGGCGGTCGGCATCGGCATCGCCCTCATCCAGGCGCTGACGCAGGTACAGGAGATCACCTTGACCTTCGTGCCGAAGATCGTCGCGATCATGCTGGTGGTGGCGTTGACCGGCCCCTTCATCGGCAGCCAGATATCGGCCTTCACCAACGTCATCTTCGAGCGCATCCAGAACGGCTTCTGAGCCTGTTCCAGGATGGTGTGCCGCGGCATGCCGTTCGCAATTGTCTGAGGACAGACGCCGCCGATCCCCGCGGCACCTCCGGACCCACGGCGGACAAGGCCTGGACCGCCTCTATCCCATTGTTGGACCATGCGCTTTTTTGCCCTTTGCGGCGCCATGCCCTACTTTCGGCAAACGGTCTGCGCAAACGGATTGTCTGACGAGCAGGCACGACATGGCAGGAACCCCAAATGATTGACGAAAAGCCGGACAGCGAGAGCGTCTCGGCGCTGGCGCCCTTCCGGCACGGCATTTTCCGCGCCGTGTGGGGCGCAAGCCTCGTCTCGAATTTCGGTGGCCTGATCCAGGGTGTCGGCGCCGCCTGGATGATGACCACGATCGCCACCTCGCCCTATCAGGTGGCCCTGGTCCAGGCTTCGACCACCTTGCCGATCATGCTGTTTGCACTCGTCGCCGGCGCCATCGCCGACAGTTTCGACCGGCGCAAGGTGATGCTGGTCGCCCAGACCTTCATGCTGGTGGTGTCGGTGCTTCTGACCCTGTTCACCTATTCAGGCCTGATCACGCCATGGACGCTGCTTGCCTTCACCTTCCTGATTGACAGCGGCACCGCGCTCAACAGCCCGTCATGGCAAGCCTCCGTCGGCGATATCGTTCCCCGCAACAAGGTGCCGGCAGCCGTCGCCCTCAATTCGATGGGCTTTAACCTGACGCGCAGCGTCGGTCCGGCAATCGGCGGCATCATCGTCGCCGCGGCCGGTGCCGCGGCCGCCTTCGCGGCGAACGCGGTGAGCTATATCGGCCTGATCGTCGTGCTGGCGCGCTGGAAGCCGGACGTGCCGGTATCGACCTTGCCGCGCGAGTCGCTGGGGGCTGCCATGGGCGCCGGCCTGCGCTATGTCGCCATGTCGCCCAACATCGGCAAGGTGCTGGTCAGGGGTGCTGCGTTCGGCTTCAGTGCAGGCGCTGTGCTTGCGTTGCTGCCTCTGGTGGCGCGCGATGTCGTCAAGGGCGATGCGCTCACCTATGGCATCATGCTCGGCGCCTTCGGCATCGGCGCGGTCGGCGGCGCCTTGATCAGCGTCAGGCTGCGGCAGTTGCTGTCCAGCGAGACGATGGTGCGCTGTGCTTTTGCCGGCTTCGCTGTCTGCGCATTCAATGCCGCCGTCAGCCAGCATGCCTGGCAGACGTCGCTCGGCCTGCTTGTCGGCGGCGCCTGCTGGGTGATCGCGCTTTCGCATTTCAACGTCACGGTGCAGATGGCGACGCCGCGCTGGGTGGTCGGCCGGGTGCTGTCGGTCTACCAGACCGCGACTTTCGGCGGCATCGCGCTCGGCAGCTGGATCTGGGGTGTCGTCGCCGATGCGCACGGCGCCGAAACCGCGCTGATCGCAGCCAGCGTCGCCATGCTGGCCGGCGGCGCCATCGGTCTTTTGCTCCCGCTGCCGCAACAGCAGGTGCTCAACCTCGACCCGCTCAATCGCTTCAAGGAACCGCACCTTGCGCTTGACCTGAAGCCGCGCAGTGGTCCCATCGCCATCATGATCGAGTATGTGATCCGGCACGAGGACGAACCGGAGTTCCTCGCCATCATGGCCGAACGCGGCCGCATCCGCCGTCGTGACGGCGCCCGCAACTGGACGCTGGCGCGCGATCTCGAGAATCCCACCGTATGGATCGAGCATTATCACACGCCGACCTGGATCGAATATATCAGGCACAATGGACGCATCACCCATGCCGACGCCGTCATCGGCGAACGCGTGCGGGCCCTGCACAGCGGCGACGAACCGCCCCGCGTGCGGCGCATGATCGAACGCCCGACCACCGCCGGCACAGCGCTTGTGATGGCCAAGGGACCGATCGAGCATTAGGGCTCCGCAACCACTGTCGCAGGCCCCCGCTTGGCCGTCCCGTCAGCCCTCGCCTGACAGATCCCGGCGCGCCTTGTCGAGTTCCTCGGCATAGCGCCGCATCAGATGGCCTTCGGTCAAAAGCCCCAAGACGATGTGGTCGGTGAAATCCTCGACGACAGCGAGTTCTTCGGCGCCGGCGCGCTGGAATGTTTCCGCGGCGGCCTGCACGTTCATGCTCGGCACCAGCACCGCGTCCTTGTATTTGGCAAGATCGCGCACCGGCACCTCGCCATCGGAAGGATCGCTGTGCAGTTCGGCCACGATCAGCACGCCGACATAGTGGTCGCCCGCGTCGACCGCGATGACCCGCTGGGCAGAGCCGATTGGCACTTGCTTGCGGAAGGCTGCCAGCGTCGTCGAGGCATAGATGGTCTTGATGTCCTTGCGCATCATCGAGCCGACTGTGAGGCTGCGCATCCAGCCGACATCGTGGGCGCTGCGGATGGTCTCGCCGCGCAGATGGAAGCGCCATGTCGAGAACGAGTAGCCGAAGGTTTCGCGCACCAGGATGGCCGACATGATCGAGGCGGCCAGCACGACGCCGGTCAGCGTCAGGTCGCGGGTCGATTCCAGCGCCAGGAAGGTCATCGTCAGCGGACCGCCGACGACACCGACGGCGAGCGACGTCATGCCGACGACGGCGGCGACGGCAGGGTCGATGCCGGTTGCCGGCGAGACGACAATCATCACATCCGCGAACGCCTTGCCGAGCAGCGCGCCGAGGAACAGCGAGGCGAAGAACAATCCGCCGCGAAAACCCGACCCCAGCGAGACCGCTGACGCCGCCAGCTTGAGCACGAAGACGCTCGCCACCACGGCCAGCCCGTAATTCATCGAGAATTCGCGATGCAGCGCGCCATGGCCGCTGGACAGGACCTGCGGCGTGATCAGCCCCAACAAGCCAACGATGACTCCGCCGATGACGGGGCGCAGCGCCGCATCGATCGACAGCCTGGCGAAACCGCGCTCGATCAGTGTCACCAGATGCATGATGGCGATCGAGGCGGCACCGCCGAGCAGGCCGAGCAGCAGGAACGGCACATACTGGCTGGCGGTGAGCGCCGGCAGACCCGAAAGCTCGAGCGGAAACGGCACGCCGCCGAACATCTCGGCCGTCAGCGAGGCGCAGATCGCGGCTGTCAAGACTGGCGCGACATTGGCAACCGAGTAGATGCCGATGACCAGTTCGAAGCCGTAGAAGGCGCCGGTCAGCGGTGCATCGAAGGCGGCGGCGATGGCGCCGGCCGCACCACAGCCGACCAGGATGCGGACATCGTTGCGGCGCAGCCTGAAGATGCCCGCCAGCCGCGATGCCAGCCCGGAGCCAACCTGCGTATAGCCGGCTTCCAGCCCGACCGAGGCGCCAAAACCGCTGGAGATCATCGTCTGGCCGGCGATGATGAAGGTGTCAGTCAGCGACATGCGCCCGCCATAGAGCGCATTGGCTTCGATCGGGTCGATCGGCGTGCGGAATTTCCGTATCCTGAGCCAGACCACCGTCAGCCCCAGCAGCATGCCGCCGATCGCCGGTATCAGCGCCTGCATCGGATTGGCGAGCGAGAACATGCCGGAAAGCCGGCCGCCTGGCTGAACGCCGAACAGCAGCCCGTGCAGGTCCTGCACGATCTGGCTCATCGCCGTGACCAATATGCCAGCCATCACGCCTACGACACCGGCGAGGATGACCACCACGATGCCGCGTGCCTCGAGCAGAGGCAACGACCTGACCAGCACCGCGCACAACCGGCGGGCGTAGACTTCGCTGTGGTTTCTGGAAAGCACCCGGGCGGCTCGCCGATATCGAAAGGCAGTGGAAAGCCAGCCTGATACGCCCGGCGGCACGGCATGGCAACCACAATGCCGACAGACACCACATTGGCGACAGCGGGCGCGATATCGATCGGCTGACGGACCGTTCAGGTCGGCATGGGCTCGCCGGCTTCATAGAGCACGAGGTTGCGCTCGCCTATGCCTAGCGCCGGCCAGCTCGCACGCCAGTCCGCAATGTGCGGCGAGGCGAAATGCGCCTCGAGCGCCGTCCTGTCGCTCCAGACTTCCATGACCCGGATGAGCCCGGCATCGAAAACATCCTGCGCATAGGAATATTGGATGCAGCCGGACTCGGCACGGCTGCCGGAAACCATGCGTTCCATAGCGGGCTTGGCTTCCTCCAATTTGTTTGGCGGCAGGCGGATGGTGCCGATGATCAGAAGCATGCGGTTTTCCCCTTCTTTACAAGGCCGACCGGCACGGCGGCCTGCGCATGATCGTTGGAACTAGCCAGTCTCCCACCCTCGCGCAAGCTTGGCGGGCTACCCTCACAGGGCTGTCGCGCGCTCGGCAGTCTATGGGGTTTGAGGACGATATGGCGATCAGCGAAAGCATTCAGCCCGGCGCGGTGGCCAAGAACGGCCGCGACGTCTTCTTCGCCATCGGCATCGTCATCATCCTGGCCGTGCTGTTCCTGCCGATTCCGGCCTTTCTCATCGACATCGGCCTCGCCTTCTCGATCGCGCTTTCGGTGCTGATCCTGATGGTGGCGCTGTGGATCCAGCGGCCGCTCGATTTCTCGTCGTTCCCGACCGTGCTGCTCATCGCCACCATGCTGCGGCTGTCGCTCAACATCGCCACCACGCGCATGATCCTGTCGCATGGCAATGAGGGCACGCATGCCGCCGGCTATGTCATCGCCGGCTTCTCCAAGCTGGTGATGGCCAGCGACTTCGTCATCGGCCTAATCGTCTTCATGATCCTGATCGTGGTGAACTTCATCGTCATCACCAAGGGCGCCACCCGTATCGCCGAAGTCGGCGCGCGCTTCACCCTCGACGCCATCCCAGGCAAGCAGATGTCGATCGACGCCGACCTCTCCGCCGGCATGATCGACGACAAGACCGCGCAGCTGCGCCGCCGCGAGCTGGAAGAAGAATCTTCTTTCTTCGGCTCGATGGACGGCGCCTCGAAGTTCGTGCGCGGTGACGCCATCGCCGGCCTCATCATCACCGCCATCAACATCGTCGGCGGCATTGCCATCGGCTACATCAGGCACGGTATGGGCATGGGCGAAGCCGCCGACGTGTTCATCAAGCTGTCGGTCGGCGACGGCCTCGTCACCCAGATCCCGGCACTGATCGTGTCGCTCGCCGCCGGCCTGCTCGTCTCCAAGGGCGGCACCCGCGGCTCGACCAACCAGGCGGTGTTCGGCCAGCTCGGTGCCCACCCGCGCGCCCTCTATGTCGCGGCATCGCTGCTGGTCCTGCTCGGCCTGATGCCCGGCCTGCCGCTGTTCCCGTTCTTTGCGCTCGCCGCCGGCATGGCCGGTCTCGGCTACGTCATCCCGATGCGCGCCAACCGCGCCGTCGCCGAAGCCGAGGCGATCAAGGATCAGGAAAAGGCGACCAAGGTCGAAGAGGAGAAGAACTCGGTCAAGGCTTCGCTCGCCACCGCCGAGATCGAACTTTTGATCGGCAAGCAGCTGTCGACAAGGCTGCTGACGTCGCATCAGGAACTGGTTTTCCGCATGGGCAAGATGCGCAAGAAATTCGCCACCCAGTACGGCTTCGTCGTGCCGGAAGTGCGCGTCGCCGACGATTTCGCCATCCCGCCGAAGAGCTACCAGATCAAGGTGCACGGCACCGTGGTGGCCGAGTACCAGATGCGCGTCGGCGAGATCATGGTGCTGCTCGGCAACCGCGACATACCCGAGATACCGGGCGAGGAAATCCGCGAGCCGGCCTTCGGCATGCGCGCCTATTCCGTGGTCGAAGCCTTCGCCGAGGATCTGAAGCGCGAGAACTACACCTTCGCCGACAACATGTCGGTGCTGCTCACCCATCTCTCCGAGGTCATCCGCAACAACCTGCCGCAGCTTCTGTCCTACAAGGACATGAAGGCGCTGCTCGAACGCCAGGACCAGGAATACCGCAAGCTCGCCGACGAGATCTGCACCACGCACATCTCCTATCCCGGCCTGCAGGCGGTGTTGAAGCTGCTGCTGGCCGAGCGCGTCTCGATCCGCAATCTGCACCTGATCATCGAGGCGATCGCCGAGATCGCGCCGCATGTGCGCCGCACCGAGCAGATTGTCGAGCATGTCCGCATCCGCATGGCCCAGCAGATATGCGGCGACCTGTCCGAGGGCGGCGTGCTGAAAGTGCTGCGCCTCGGCAACCGCTGGGATCTCGCCTTCCACCAGAGCCTCAAGCGCGACGCCAAGGGTGAGGTGCGCGAATTCGACATCGACCCGCGCCAGCTCGAGGAGTTCGGCCAGGACGCCACCAAGGCGATCAAGAAGTATCTGGAAGCCGGCGAGCGTTTCGTCCTCGTCACCGCGCCCGACGCCCGCCCCTATGTGCGCATGATCATCGAGCGCCTGTTCACCACACTTCCGGTGCTCAGCCATGTCGAAATCGCCAAGGGCGTCGAGATCAAGGTGCTCGGAACCATATCGTGAGCGTGCTGTCGCAAGGCGTCGTCATCGCGGCGTTCCTCGCCTTCTGCCGCATCGGCGCCTGTTTCATGCTGATGCCGGGCCTCTCCAGCGCCCGCGTCCCGGTCCAGGTCAGGTTGTTCGTGGCGGTCGCCGCCACCGGCGGCCTGCTCGCCTTTCTGTGGGACAAGATCTTTCCTTTCGTCGACCCGCGCCCGCAGATCCTTGTGCCGATGATCATCTCGGAACTTCTGGTCGGCGGCCTGATCGGCGCCATGACCAGGCTCTACATGGAAGCCCTGCGCTTCATGGGCTCGGCCATCGCCATGCTGGTCGGTTATGGCGGGACCGGCGGACCGGCGATCGAGGAGCCCGAACCCCAGGCAGCCCTTGCCGCAATCATCTCGTTCTCGGCGCTGTTGATGCTGTTCGTCTTCGATTTCGACCACGAGATAATACGCGCGCTGGTTTCCTCCTACACGGTCGCGCCGGTCAACGTCTTCTTCAACCCGCAGGCCGCCCTCGTCGATGTCACCGACACGGTGTCGGACACGTTCTTCCTGGTCATCCGCCTCGGCAGCCCGTTCGTCGCCTATGCTATTCTCGTCAATCTGACGATCGGCTTCGTCAACAAGCTGACGCCGCAGATCCCGATCTATTTCATCTCCCAGCCCTTCATCATCGCCGGCGGCATGATCATCTTCTATTTCGCCGTCGGCACCATGCTGTCGCTGTTCGTCGACGGCTTCGTCGATCTGACATTGGCGAGATAGAAATGAGCACGCGCAAGGACCGCCTCAAGAAGCTGGTCAAGGTTCAGGAACAGCTGAAGGCGCTGCACGAAACCCGCCACGCCACCTTCCTTGCGGCGGCCAGTGCCGCCGAGGCCGAGGCCAAGGAACTGGTCGGCCATTTCGACCAGGCCGATACGCTCTCCGCCCTGTTTCCCGATCTCTACCATCGCCGCATTGCCCAGGCGGTCGTGCGCCAGGAAGCGAACCTGGCGAGCGCCAGGCAGGAAGCCAGCCTCATCGCCGCGGCGACCGCCCGCACCAATATGGTCGAGCGCGCCTACAAGGACGTACGCAACCGCGACGAACGCGAACGCTCCGACCGCGAGCGGCTGGACCTGATCACGCAGAAGCGGACGCAGGAGTAGCTGGGAGGATTGTGTGGCGCGAAGCGGACCCTCCAAGGTTCGGCTTTCCCGTAAACGCTTTACAGCCCGGTTTGGTAGCGCTACCGTTTCGGCCTAGCGTGAGCCTGGGAGGAGCCAGGGCTGTCGCTAGCGGAAGCGTTGTTCCTTCGACGACGTCGCGGGAATTTGTTGGGAGGATCGATGGCGTCTGTCGCAATTGGCGAAGTCTATAAATCATTCGGCGCTGTCGAGATCCTGCACGGGGTCAGCGTGAACATCGAGGACGGCGAGTTCGTCACTCTGGTCGGACCGTCGGGCTGCGGAAAATCAACCCTTCTCAGAATGATCGCCGGCCTGGAAAAGATTTCACGCGGCCAGATCGCGATCGGCGAACGTGTCGTCAACAACGTTGCGCCCAAGGAGCGCGACGTCGCCATGGTCTTCCAGAACTATGCGCTCTACCCACACATGACCGTCGCCGAGAACATGGCGTTCTCGCTGATGCTCAAAGGAGTTTCCAAGCCGGAGAGCGATGCCGGCGTGCGCCGCGCAGCCGAAATCCTTGGGCTGGTACCGTTGCTGGCGCGCTATCCTCGGCAGCTTTCCGGCGGCCAGCGCCAGCGCGTCGCAATGGGCCGCGCGATCGTGCGTGATCCGGCGGTCTTTCTCTTCGACGAACCGCTGTCCAATCTCGACGCCAAACTCAGGGTGCAGATGCGCGCCGAGATCAAGGAACTGCACCAGCGCCTGAAGACCACGACAGTCTACGTCACTCACGATCAGATCGAAGCCATGACCATGGCTGACAAGATCGTGGTCATGCATGACGGCATCGTCGAGCAGATAGGGCCGCCGCTGGAACTCTATGACCGGCCGAACAATCTTTTTGTCGCCAGCTTTATCGGCTCGCCGGCCATGAATTTGCTGAGGGGCGAGATCGCTACCGACGGCTCACCCTCGTTCCGCGGCGCCGGGGGGATTTCGGTCCCGTTGGCCTCGGCACTTTCCATCCGCAACGGCGAGCCTGTGGTGCTGGGAATAAGGCCCGAGCATTTGCGGCTGTCCGACGACCAGGGCATTCCGGTCACCGTCGCGGTGGTTGAACCAACCGGGTCCGAAGTGCAGCTCATCGGCCGGACAGCCGGCGGCGAAGAGATCGTCGCGAATTTCCGGGAACGACATTCCTTTACGCCGGGCGAAACCATCCGGCTTACGGCCGAGCCCAGCCTTATCCATCTCTTTCACGCAGAAACCGGACAGAGATTCCAGACACGTATCGATCAGTAGGACCACAGGCAAGGACAACAACAGGAGGAAACGAGCATGAAGTTCACCAGACGCGACGTGATCCGCACCACCGCCGGCGCGGCGGCGGGTGCCTTGGGAAGTCGGTTCATCAGCTCTCCGGCCCTTGCCCAGGACGGACTGAAATACAAACCCGAGGATGGCGCCAAGCTTAGACTGCTGCGCTGGTCGCCCTTCGTCCAGGGCGATGAGGACCAATGGCTGGCCAACACCAAACGCTTCACCGAGGCGACAGGTGTCGAGGTTCGCGTCGACAAGGAAAGCTGGGAGGACATTCGTCCCAAGGCGGCGGTCGCAGCAAATGTCGGGTCCGGCCCCGACCTGATGTTCGTCTGGTTCGATGACCCGCACCAATATCCCGACAAGCTGCACGACGTGAGCGAACTGGGCGAGTATCTCGGCTCGAAATATGGCGGCTGGCACGAGGGACCTAAGCAATATGCGACACGCGACGGGAAGTTCGTCGGCCTGCCCCTGGCCACGATCGGCAATGCCATCGTCTATCGGGAAAGCTGGGTGAAAGAGGCCGGCTTTTCGGAGTTTCCCAAGGACACGAAAGGCTTCCTGGAACTTTGCAAGGCCTTGCAAGCGAAGGGACATCCGGCCGGCTTCACGCATGGTCATGGCGTCGGCGACGGCAACAACTATGCTCATTGGCTGCTGTGGAGCCATGGCGGCCAGATGGTCGACGAGAGTGGCAAGGTAACGATCAACAGCCCCGAGACCCTCAAGGCGATCGAATATGCGCAGGAGCTTTACAAGACCTTCATTCCAGGCACCGAAAGCTGGCTCGACGTCAACAACAACCGCGCCTTCCTGGCCGGCGAACTGGGCGTGATCGCCAATGGAATTTCTGCCTACAACACGGCCAAGATCAACAAGGACAAAGATCCAAAGCTGGCTGAAATCGCCAAGGACATACGCACGACCAACCTGCCCATCGGTCCTGTCGGCAAATCCGTCGAATTGTTCCAGGTGACCACGGCTGTCATCTTCAATTACACGCCCTACCCCAACGCGGCCAAGGCGTATTTGCAGTTCATGTTCGAGGAACCGCAAATGAAGGACTGGATCACCTCCTCGGCCGGATATTGCTGCCAGACACTGAAGGCATTCGACAACAACCCCGTGTGGACTGCCGATCCCAACAACGCCGCTTACGCCAAGGCTTCGGCTACTCTGCGGCCTAACGGCTATGCCGGGCCGCTCGGCTATGCCTCGGCGGCAACCATGGCCGACTACGTGCTGGTCGACATGTTCGCCAAAGCGGTGACCGGCCAGGCCACGCCGCAAGAGGCAATGGAAGAGGCCGAGAAGCGGGCAAATCGCTATTATCGCGTTTGAGCCGGCTCAGCCGGGCAGCGCCGCTGCCCGGCTGGCCTCGGATTGCGTCGCGGCCGATCCGGCCTATCAATGAGACCTCAGCAGGAGCCAACCCATGGCCGTGCCGTCAGCTGCTATCCAGCCGCGACCTTCGATCTTCTCACGGCTTCTATCGCGCTGGAGCGAAAGCCGGAACGCACTTGGCTTCGGCTTCATGCTTCCGGCGGCTGCACTGCTGCTTGTCTTCCTGACCTATCCGCTGGGGCTCGGCGTCTGGCTCGGCTTCACCGACGCCCGCATCGGCCGCCCCGGCATCTTCATCGGCATCGAAAACTATGAATATCTGTGGAGCGACGCCGTCTTCTGGCTCTCCGTCTTCAACACCTTGCTCTATACGATCAGCGCCTCGATCCTGAAATTCGCGCTCGGCCTCTGGCTAGCGCTCCTCCTCAACCAGAACCTTCCCTTCAAATCGTTCTTCCGCGCGATTGTCCTGCTGCCGTGGGTGGTGCCGACGGTGCTCTCGGCCATCGCCTTCTGGTGGATCTACGATTCGCAGTTCTCCATCCTGTCATGGGCGCTCATGGAAATGGGACTGATCGATCACCGCATCAATTTCCTTGGCGATCCGGAGAACGCACGCGCCTCGGTGATCGCTGCCAATGTCTGGCGCGGCATTCCTTTCGTGGCCATCACGCTGCTGGCCGGCCTGCAGACGATTCCCCAATCGCTTTACGAGGCCGCGACGCTCGACGGCGCCAGCCGTTGGCAGTTGTTCCGTTATGTGACGCTGCCGCTGCTGACGCCGATCATCGCCATCACCATGACCTTTTCGGTCCTGTTCACCTTCACCGATTTCCAGCTGATCTATGTGCTGACTCGCGGCGGGCCGGTGAATGCCACCCATCTGATGGCGACGCTCTCGTTCCAGCGCGGCATTTCCGGCGGCCAGCTTGGCGAGGGAGCCGCAATCGCGGTGGCGATGATCCCGTTCCTGCTAGCGGCGATCCTTTTCAGCTATTTCGGGCTGCAACGTCGTAAATGGCAGCAGGGCGGTGGAGACTGACATGGCCGCGATCGAAACGAACAATCGTCCGAACACGGATGAAGGCGGCATGGGCTATCTCCAGAGCCTGCCCCGGCGCGTGGTCACCGTTTATCTGCCGCTCCTGATCTTCGTCATCGTGCTGCTGTTCCCGTTCTACTGGATGACGATCACGGCGGTGAAACCCAATCTCGAGATGACGGATTATGCCAATTTCAATCCGTTCTGGGTCGTCAATCCGACACTCGAGCATATTCGGTATCTGCTCTTCGACACATCCTATCCGGGCTGGCTTCTCAACACGATCATCATCTCGACCGCCTCAACTTTCCTGTCGCTGCTGGCGGCGGTGTTCGCTGCCTATGCGATCGAGCGCTTGAGGTTTTCCGGGGCGCGGCAGGTCGGCTTGGCGATCTTCCTGGCCTATCTCGTGCCGCCCTCGATACTGTTCATTCCCCTGTCGGTAATGGTGTTCAACCTCGGGCTTTACGATACGCCGTTCGCGCTGATCCTCACCTATCCGACCTTCCTCATTCCATTCTGCACGTGGCTCTTGATGGGCTACTTCCGCTCGATACCCTTCGAACTGGAAGAATGCGCGCTGATCGACGGCGCGAGCCGCTGGCAAATCCTGACCAAGATAGTTCTGCCGCTGTCGGTGCCCGGCCTGATTTCCGCCGGCATCTTCGCTTTCACCCTGTCATGGAACGAATTCATCTACGCTTTGACTTTTATCCAGTCGTCCGAAAACAAGACCGTGCCGGTCGGCGTGCTTACCGAGCTCGTACGTTCGGATGTCTATGAATGGGGAGCCCTGATGGCAGGCGCGCTGATCGGCTCCCTGCCGGTGGTGGTGCTCTATTCATTCTTTGTCGAGCACTACGTCTCCTCGATGACGGGGGCGGTCAAGGAGTGAAGCTGAGGCGGAAATCCCACCCTCGGCGGACCGTCGAAGCAAGCTCGTGGGTGCCAAGCTGATCGTCAGCTTCCGGCCAAAGGCGACGATGGAAAAATCTGCCCGATGGCGCGAAGCCGGCAGCTTCGATCCGATCCGCGCACTCCGCTCCCTCTCCTTCCCGCAAGCCTGCCACAAGCTTGTTGAGGCATGGTCTGGCTAAGGAAAACCGGTAAAAGGCGGACTTTCTTGGCGATTTCTCCACCCAGCGACATCGTTATGGATGTGGCCCGAGCCGCCGACCCGGCGGATATCGAGACCGCCCGCGCCGCGCTGGCAAAGCGGGCCGGCGGCGCTGCGAGCACGTTTTCACTCGACGCCGCCGCTTCCGTCGATGCCGGCTCGATCCTGTCGCGCGCCACCGCCGATAAGGCCGCCGCTGCAACCGACCCGGCCAACAAATTCAAGAAGTTCGAGGCGATGGTGCTGCAGACCTTCATCCAGAACATGCTGCCCAAGGACACCGAGGGCGTCTACGGCAAGGGCCTGGCCGGCGACATGTGGAAATCGCAGCTTGCCGAGCGGGTGGCCGACGTGCTGGCCGAACGCGGCGGCATCGGCATCGCCAAGTCGATGCTTGCCGACCACTATCTCGAAGGCAAGCGCGTGGTTCCGGTCGGTCCGGTCTCGGGCGTGTTGGAAAAGACCGAGATCGACCAGCAAAACAGCCTGTCGACCTCGCTGGTCCACCAGTTGCAGCGCAAAGCTGCGGGGTCGATGACCGGTGACGAGACGACCATAAAAACAAACATCAAGATCTAAACTGGGAAACGCCATGGCCGACTTTTCAGAATCCACCCCCAACCTGCCAGCACGCACGACCGCGTCGGAAGCGCCGATCCCGTTCGCGCGGCCCGGCAACCTCGCCGCCATCATCGGTCGCATCGAGGAAGTGGTCGAGGAAGAGACCGCCGGCATCCGCAACGCGACCAACTATGATCTCAAGGCGTCGAACGCCCGCAAGAGCCGCTACCTCTACGAGTTGACGCGCGCCATGAAGGGCGGCAGCGAAGCCGAATTCCTCGAACAGCACCGCGAGGGCCTGACCCGGCTGCGCCAGAAGCTGGCGAAGAACGAAGCGGCGATCCTGGCGCATCTCAGCGCGGTCAACGAAGTCGCCAGCCTGCTGCGGCACGCCATCCAGCGCGCCGAGACCGACGGCACCTATTCCGCCGGCGAGTTCGGCTGGATGAAGGCATGATGCCGAACACAAGCGACACTTCGGAGATACTGCCGAAGCAACGGCGCAGTGCCGCGTCGCCTTCGCAAGGGACCGACAAGAGCCGATGATCAAGGTCATCGCCATCGCCGTCTGGATCTGCGCCGCAACCCTCGGCGCCGTGTTCTATTCGTTTCAGGCGGCCGGCGAGCGCGGTGTCGGCGAAACGCCGAAGCCGATGCTGGGCGGTCTCGACTACGTCAAGACCGACATCATTTCGGTGCCGCTGATCCGCGATTCTGAGATCGGCGGCTATTTCCTGACCAAGCTCGTCTACACCGTCGAACCCGAGCAGATAAAGAAGCTGTCCATTCCGGCCGAAGCGCTGATCACCGACCAGGTCTATTCCTACCTCTATTCCAATCCGCAGATCGACTTCACCAACAAGGCGACCATCGATCTCGATGCCTTCCGCGCCGCAATCCGCGATACCGTCAACGCGCGTGTCGGCGCGCCCTTGGTGCATGAGGTTCTGATCGACCAGGTCAATTTCCTGTCGAAGGACGAAATCCGCGACAACTGGCTGCGCCGCAAGAAAAGCGAGACGGCGAGCGAAATGACCAAGGCGTTCAAGGAACACTGAGTTGCCCCGGCTCGGAGTCCCGGCCTCATCGGGGCTCACCTGCCGCGACGGCAGGAACCAACCGCCCGAATTCGCGTTGACGTAAACGTCAACCCAAAGCTATATGCGGCAGCGACCGTGATCGCGAAACCGCGGCATGGGCTTCGGCTGGATCGAAGCGCCGTTGCGAGACAGATGCAACCAGACAAGGAGAACAGCGTGAGCGTTCAGGAGATTGCCGAGAAGATCAAGTCGCGCGTGGCCAGCAGCGGGTTCGATCGTTCCGTGAAATTCGACACCGGCAGCGACGGCGTCATCGTCATCGACGGCGCAACCGTCTCGAACACCGATGCACCCACCGACTGCACCATCAAGCTCTCGCTCGACGATCTGGATTCGCTGATCGCTGGCGACCTGAACCCGACAATGGCGTTCATGACCGGCAAGATAAAGGTCGAAGGCGACATGACCGTCGCCATGGCGCTCAGCCAGCTGATCGGCTGAAGGCATCCAGCCGCCCAAGCGGCACCCACCAAGCGCAAAAACGCCGCCTTTTCGGGCGGCGTTTTTGCATGAAATGCTGCCGGCTTCGTGTCAGGCCGCCGATATCAGTTCCTGCGCCTTCAGCTTGCGGCCGGCCGCCTTCAGCGTGCCGTGCACGCCGTCAAGCGCGCCTTCCACCAGTTCCAGCGCCAGCAGGCGGTGCCGCTCATAGGGTCCCGGCATGGCAAGTGAACCGGTCTTCTCGGCCGAGAAGCCGAAGCGCGCGTAATAGGGCGCATCGCCGACCAAAAGGATAGCGGCATGGCCGAGACGCGCCGCTTCGGCGATGGCATGGCGCATCAGCGCCGAGCCGATGCCGGCATTCTTGAGCGACGGGTCGACGGCAAGCGGGCCAAGCAGCAGCACGGCCGCACCGCCCTCGCCCAGCCTGACATCCCACAGCCGCACGGTGCCGGCCACGCCGCCCGAAGCATCGCGGGCGACGAAGGCCAGGCCTTCCGAGGGCCGCCGGCCACGCCGCAGCTTCTCCGACGACTTTTTCCTGCGCTTCGGCCCCATGGCCCGATCGAGCAACGCCTCGCGCGCCGCAACATCGGCGGCGGTTTCGGCGACCATCACAGAGGCCGGTGCGTGGCCCCCAATTTCAACTGGCATTTCCATTTCAACTGACATTTCCATTTCCGCAATCCCTGGCGAGCGGAGATCTGTTCCACAGGCGAGCCCGGGTGGACGACACGCGCCCACCGGGGATGATCTGATCGGCTCTCTCAGCGCATTTTCAGGCGAAGTTGTGTCCGGTTCGCCGTCCGAAAATGCGCTGAGGAAGCGCCGTCAGATCACGTAGGATCGGAGAGGCTCGAAGCCGTTGAAGGCGACCGCCGAGTAGGTGGTCGTGTAGGCGCCGGTGCCTTCGATCAGCACCTCGTCGCCGATGGTCAGCGACAAAGGCAGCGGATAGGGCGTCTTCTCGTACATCACGTCGGCCGAATCGCAGGTCGGGCCGGCGAGCACGCAAGGTGCGGTCTCCGTGCCGTCATGCGGCGTGACGATCGGGTAGCGGATCGCCTCGTCCATCGTCTCGGCAAGACCGCCGAACTTGCCGATGTCGAGGAACACCCAGCGCACATTGTCATTGGCCGCTTTCTTCGAGATCAGCACGACTTCCGACTTGATGACGCCGGCATTGCCGACCATGCCACGGCCCGGCTCGATGATGGTCTCGGGAAGCGCATTGCCGAAATGCTTGCGCAGCGCCGAGAAGATCGCCTGGCCATAGGCCTGGGCGGCTGGCACGTCACGCAGATAGCGCGTCGGGAAACCACCGCCCATATTGACCATCTTCAAGACGATGCCTTCCTCGGCGAGCGTCGCGAACACCACCTTGGCGTCGGCCAGCGCACGGTCCCAGGCGGTCAGGTCGGTCTGCTGCGAGCCGACATGGAACGACACGCCATAAGCGTCGAGGCCGAGCCCCTTGGCATGGCGCAGCACGTCGACGGCCATCGCCGGCACGCAGCCGAACTTGCGCGACAGCGGCCATTCGGCGCCCTCGCCATCGGTCAGCACGCGGCAGAACACGCGCGCGCCTGGAGCGACGCGGGCGATCTTCTCGACCTCTTCGACGCAATCGACGGCGAACAGGCGGATGCCGAGCTGGTAGGCGCGTGCGATGTCACGCTCCTTCTTGATGGTGTTGCCGAAGGAGATGCGGTCCGCCGGCGCACCGGCGTCCATCGCCATCTCGACTTCGGCAACGGAAGCGGTGTCGAAGGACGAGCCCATCGCAGCAAGCAGGCGCAGGATTTCCGGTGCCGGGTTTGCTTTCACCGCATAGTAGATCTTGGAATCGGGCAGCGCCTTCTCGAAGGCGCGGAAATTGTCGCGCACGACATCGAGGTCGACGACGAGGCAGGGGCCGGACGGACGTCGGGTGGCGAGGAAGTCAAGGATGCGCTGGGTGGCCATCGGGGTCTCTCCATCAGCGCCTTTCGGCGCGCAATAAGGCTGCGGGACGCGGGCTGTCAGCCTCGCGAACACGCGGTGGACAAAGGCGGGACGGATATCCATGGAACCAGCCGGTGGAGACCCCGGAACCATAAAGCGCCGTCTCGCGGCGGTGAACCTTGGCCTTGCCCGGCCTCGGTTCGCTTTGTCTGCCTTGGCTTGGATGGGAGACCCGTCCGCACTGCCGGCAATGAAGGTGTGCCTCTTCAGTAACCCCGGTTTTTGGACAACCGGCAGAACACCAGAAAGGCCCGCACCGTCGTTGCTTCAAGGTGTCCTCGGGCTGGCGGTTGGCCGCTAGACCGACTGGAGGGGTTGGCTCCAGTTACCTTACCGATTTCCCTCACCATTCGAGGATCGGCGGACACCCACAGGCACGTGCGACTTTGGGCAAGCGCGATATAAGGGCGAAGACTTTCACAATCAATAAAAATCGTATCGCAGGTTGTAAAATTTCTGGCGTCGAACAATGGTGCGGCAACCGTATCCGGATATCGAACGATGACAGGCACGCACGGCCCTCTCAACGCCTTTCTCGATCTTCGCCAGATGCCAGTGGCACATGCCCAGCTCGGCCCGCTGGCCGGCCTGCGGCTGGCCGTCAAGGACATCTACGACGTCGCCGGCTACCGCACCGGTTGCGGCAATTTGCAAAAATTCGCCGAAAGCCACGCGGCCTCGCGCACCGCACCCGCCGTGCAGATGATCCTCGATGCTGGCGCACGCTTCGTCGGCAAGACGCAGACCGACGAGCTTGCCTTCGCGTTGTTCGGCCAGAATGCGCATTTCTCGTTTCCGGTGAACCCGGCGGCACCCGACCGCGTCACCGGCGGCTCCTCATCGGGGTCGGCGGCGGCGGTGGCGGGCAGGCTGGCCGATATCGCCACCGGCTCAGACACCGGCGGCTCGATCCGCGCCCCGGCGAGCTTTTGCGGACTGATCGGGCTGCGCACCACGCATGGCCGCATTCCGCTCGACGGCACGATGAAGCTGGCGCCGAGCCTCGACACGTTCGGCTGGTTCGCCGACGACATCGAGACCTACGAGACCGTCGGCAAGCTGCTGCTCGGCCGCGATCCGCACCAGCACGTGTTGGACCGGCCGCTGGCGCTGGATTGGCTGGATGGATTGGTCGCCCGCCCGGCGCTGGCCGAATATGGTGAAATGAAGGGGCTGGCGGGCGCGGTCTTCGGCGTGCCGGCGACGCCGGCAATCCGCTTCTCCTCATCTCCCGATGAACTCTATTGGTGCTTTCGCCGGCTGCAGGCCAGGGAGGCCTGGGCGGTGCATGGCGAATGGATCACCAGCGGCGAGCGCGGCCTCGGCCCCGGTGTCGAGGAGCGTTTCGGCTTTGGGCGTGCCGTCGATGACAGGACAGCCCAGGCCGAGAAGGTGCGACGTCTGACCTTTCGCGGCGAACTGAACGCCCTGCTCGGCAGGAACGGCTTCCTTGTCCTGCCGACCGTGCCTGGTCCGGCGCCTTACGTGGACAGCACGCCGGAGCAGTTCCAGGCCTATCGCGAACGGGCGCTCCAACTTCTGTGCCTGGCCGGCCTGTCTGGTTTTCCACAGATCACGCTGCCCGTCGGCTCGGTCGCCGGCGCCCCGTTCGGCCTGTCGCTGCTTGGCCCTTCCGGCAGCGACATTGCCCTGATACGGCTCGGCCGGAAACTTCTCGACGCGGCACGAAAGGCCTGACCATGGACACACTGACGCGCATGCGTGCCTTCATCGACGTGGTCGAGGCCGAGGGCTTTTCGGCGGCGGCGCGCAAGATCGGCCGTTCCAAGGCCTTGCTGTCGAAATATGTGCGCGAGCTGGAGGACGAACTCGGCGCTTTGCTGCTCAACCGCACCACGCGCCAGTTCTCGATGACCGAGGCCGGCCATACCTATTACCGGCGCGCCTCGGAGATCGTGCGCGAGGTCGACAGCCTGGCCGACGCGGTGCGTGAATCCTCCGGCGACGTGCGCGGCCGGATCAAGCTGTCGGCGCCGCGCACCTTCGCCGACGCGCCGATCGGCCAGTCGCTGATCGACTTCGCCAAGCAGCATCCCGACATCGTGCTCGACATCCAGCTCGACGACCGCTTCGTCGATCTGGTCGAGGAGGGCTTCGATCTTGCGGTGCGCATCTCGCGGCTGGAGAACTCGTCGCTGATCGCCAGGCGGCTGGCGCCGTTTTCGATAAAGCTCTGCGCCTCCCCCGAACTGATCGCCAGGCATGGCATGCCGACAAGGCCGCAGGATCTCAGCCGCATGCCTTGCATCGTCGACACCAATGGCCGCGGACTGAACAACTGGCCGTTCAAGGGCGACAATGGCGATCCGGTGAGCGTTTCGGTGTCCGGTCCGGTCGAGGTCAACAGCCCGATGACGGCGAGAGCCGCGGCCGTGGCGGGCCTCGGATTTACCGTCCTGCCGGATTTCATCGCCGCGCCCGACCTCGCGAGCGGCCGGCTGGTGGCGGTGATGGATGACCGTATCCTGTCGGGCGGCGGCATCTTCGCCGTCTACCCGCACCGCCGCTATCTGCCGGCGAAAGTCCGCGTCTTCGTCGACTTCCTGGTGCAGTGGTTCAGGACGCGCGAGGCTGGCTGACCGGCATCGATAGTCTCATGGTCCCAATTTCGCCCCCTTTCTGGTAACTCTCGGCAACTCTTCCGAGGCCTATGGACCGAGAATGAATCTGAAACGGCACGCAATCATGCTGGCTTCGGCCTTGGCGGCTACTTTTGCCGCCACTGGACCGGCTTACGTGCATCCGCATGTCTTCGCCGAGGCCCGCCTCGATGTGATTCTCTCCCCGGATCACCAAAGCGTGAAGGCTCTGCGTCATCTCTGGCGCTTCGACGATCTGTTTTCCTCGACCGTGATGATGGAGTTCGACAAGAACTCCGACCTGAAGCTCGATGACAAGGAGCTGAAGGAAGTCGCCGACACCGTTCATGCCTCGCTGGCCGAGTTCAATTACTTCCAGCTCGTCACCGTTGACGGCAAGGACGTGGCGATGACGCCGCCGCCGCATCTGATGGCCAATTTCGACAACGATCAACTGATCATCCTGTTCGAGTCCGAACCGAAGGTGCCGATCAAGCTCAACGGCAAGATCGATATCGGCGTCTACGATCCGACATTCTACACGGCGATCGACTTCACCGAGGACTCCAACATCACGGTTGAAGGCCTGCCCTCGAACTGCACCAGCAAGGTGGTCCGTCCGGACCCGGACGAGGCCATCAAGGAAAACCAGAAGACCCTCACCGATGCCTTTTTCAACGATCCGACCGGCACCGATATGAGCAAGATCTTCGCCACCAAGCTCGAACTGACCTGTCAGCCAGAAGGATGAAGCCGGTGACGAAACCGTCCCTGCGTTTGGCATTCGGCCTGTTGGCCCTCACTGTCGCCATGATGCATTTCGCCGACGCCGCTCATGCCCAGAGTTCGCTCGGCATCGGCGTCAATGACGGCATGGCGCCCACCACCGGCCCGTTCGCCCATATCCTGATGTGGATCAATCTCAGGCAGCAGGAATTCTACCGCGCGCTGGCAACGGCGATGAAGGCGATGCGCCAGGACGGCAGCAAGATCTGGATACTCGTCGGCCTGTCCTTCGCCTACGGTATTTTCCATGCTGCCGGCCCCGGCCACGGCAAGGCGGTGATCTCGTCCTACATGGTGGCCAATGAGGTGGCGTTGCGGCGCGGCATCCTGTTGTCCTTCGTCTCGGCGCTGCTGCAGGGCCTGACCGCGATCGCGGTGATGGGGGTCGCCTATTTCGTCCTGCGCGGCACCTCCGTCTCGATGACGGACGCGGCCTGGTTCATGGAGATCATGAGCTTTGTCTTCGTCACCCTGTTCGGCGCCTGGCTGCTGTGGCGCAAACTCGGCCCCGCCGTCCTGCGTCTGTTCGGCAAGGGCCCGGCCTACAGCCTGTCGGCGGCTCATGCCGGCCATTCTCACGCCGGTCATTCTCATGGGGGTCATTCTCATGGGGGCCATTCTCACGGCGCGCATTCGCATGCCGGTCACTCCCATGCAGCTCACAGCCATTCGGCGCATGCTCATTCGCACGCGCTACACGCGCATGACCATGTGCACGGCCCTTCGCACGATCATCACGATCATGCCGAACACGATCACGCTCATCACGATCACGCGGCGGGCGAAGTCTGCGACACCTGCGGCCATTCGCACGCACCCGATCCGGCGCTGCTGTCGGGCGACCGCTTCGACTGGCGCACGGCGTGGACGGCGGTGGCGGCGGTCGGCATCCGCCCCTGCTCCGGCGCGCTGATCGTGCTGAGCTTCGCCTTGCTCAACGGCCTCTGGCTCGGCGGCCTGCTGTCGGTGCTGGCGATGTCGCTTGGCACGGCCATCACCGTTTCGGCACTGGCGACACTGGCGGTGACCGCCAAGAACTGGGCGGTGTATTTCGCCGGCGACGGCCGCATGGGCAACCGCATCCACTCGATCGTCGAGATCGGCGGCGCGGCGTTTGTGTTCCTGTTCGGACTGCTGCTGCTGTCGGCGAGTTTGGCGAGCGGCGGATAGGCCGCCGCCACGAGGTTCGGAGTTTAACCCGCGATCTTGTCGCCGAGCTCATCCTCGATGTGAGCGCGGATGATCTCGTCAAAACTCTTTTCGGCGCTGAAGCCGAGCTCCCGTGACCGCTTTGCCTCGAAGCGCGTCGGCCAGCCCTTGACGATCGCCCAGATCGTGTCATCCGGAACCTCGCGGATCAGGCTTACCGCCTTCGGCCCGGCGATGCGTTCCAGCGCCTCGATCTGCTCGCCGACGGTGACGGCAACGCCGGGCATCGTCAGGTTGCGGCGCGGCCCGACTGCGCTGCCGTCGATCCCTGCCGCATGGATCAGGAAGTTCACCGCCGAGCGCGGGCTGGCATGCGTGTGCACGACCGAGCGCGGCACCGGCAGGATCGCTTCGTGGCCGCTCAACGGCTCGCGGATGATGCCGGAGAAGAAGCCGGACGCCGCCTTGTTCGGCTTGCCCGGCCGCACGCAGATCGTCGGCAGCCGGATGCCGATACCGTCGAAGAAGCCGCGCCTGGTATAGTCGGCCAGCAGCGCTTCGCTCATCTGCTTCTGGGTGCCGTAGGAGGTCAGCGGCGTCGGATGGAAGTCGTCGGGAATGACATCCGGGAACGGCGCGCCGAACACCGCGATCGACGAGGTGAAGACGACGCGCGGCGCAAAGCCCGCCAGCCGGATGGCATCGAACAGGGCCCGCGTGCCATCGAGATTGACGCGGTAGCCGAGATCGAAATTCGCTTCCGCCTCGCCCGACACGATGCCGGCAAGATGGAACACGACGTCGGGGCGCGATGCGACCAGGCGCTCAGTGGCCCCTGCTTCGGCGAGATCGCCAGTGTGCAGCGTGACGCTGACGCCATCCAGGCTCGGGGCCTGTGGTGGCACGATATCGTGTAAATCCAGCGCCGTGATCTTGCGGCCGCGCAGCGTGCCGTCCTTGGCCAGCCGGGCGATGAGCTTGCGGCCGACCATACCCGCGGCGCCAGTGATCAGAATGCGCATATCGAAAATCCCTTGCCTATTTACCCTGATTTTTGCGCTGGTTGCGGGCCCGCAACCAGAACACCGAGAAGAACGCCAGCACGAAGACGATGCCAAAGGCGCCGGCCAGCACCGTCGAAAGGTTGCCGAGTGCCAGCATTACGGTCGGCAGATAGTAGGCGCCGATACCAAACAGAAGCATGATCCACACTGCAGCGATAAGAGCATTCCTGGTGTCACGATCCATCACGCCGCACCACGGCAGCGGGTGTTCATCAAGCTGGTTTTCAAGGTTTTGCAACTCCCGAGGCAGGACCAATCGACATCAATCGATCCGGTCCTAGTGATGGTGGTCGTGATATGCAGCCGCTTCGTGCTCGTGCCCATGGTCGTGCTCGCCATCGTCGGCGCACTGGCCGAATTCCGGTTCCACGGTGGCATGGCTGATGCCGTGCTCGCTGGCAAGCCGCTTCTTGACGGCACTCACCGCCTGATGCGCATCGACGCCCTCGTCGAGACAGGCATGCAGCGTCGCCATGCTGCTGGTCCCGTCGAGCGACCAGACATGCATGTGGTGCACTTCGCGCACGCCCTGGATCGTCGTCTCGATATCCCTGGCGATCAGATCTCGGTCGAGGCTTGGCGGCACGCCCTCGAGCAGGACATGGGCGGCTTCCCGCATCAGCGACCACGCCGTGTAGAGGATCAGCAGCGAGACCAGGACCGACAGGATCGGGTCGATCGGCGTCCAGCCGGTCGCCAGTATGACCAGCGCCGCCGCGATGGCCGCGGCCGAGCCGAGCAGGTCGCCAAGCACATGCAGGATGGCGCCGCGCATGTTCAGGCTCTCGCGGTCGCCGCCATGCAGCACGAAGAACGAGCCGATGTTCACCAGCAGGCCGAGGATCGCCACCGCCAGCATCGGCCCGCCAAGCACCGGTGCCGGCGCCTGCAGGCGCCCCCACGCCTCATAGACGATCCACAGCGCGATGACGAAGATGGCAATGCCGTTGGTATAGGCCACCAGCGTCTTGACCCGGCCGAAGCCATAGGTGAGGCGAACGGTCGCCGGGCGGCCAGCCAGATGGAAGGCATACCAGGCAAGGCCGAGCGCGATCGAGTCAGCGAGCATGTGGCCGGCATCGGCCAGCAGCGCCAGCGAGCCGGTGAGGATGCCGCCAAGCGCTTCGGCGACCATGAAGCCGCCGGTCAGGCAGGCTGCGATCAGAACGCGTTTCTTGTCGGTCGAGCCATGGACATGGCCGGGCCCATGATCGTGCCCAATGTGATCGTGCCCGCTGTGATCGTGCCCGCTGTGATCGTGGGTATGTGCCAATGGCGAACTCCTAGGCGCCGAATTCCGCGCGACAATCCTCGAGCCGTCGCTTCTGCTGGCCGTCGCCATCGAAATTGGCCGGATCGAGCCATGCCTCGTAGGCACGGCGCAGCGCCGGCCACTCCTTGTCGATGATCGAATACCACGCAGTGTCGCGGTTTTCACCCTTGACGATCAGATGCTGGCGGAAAATGCCTTCGAACTTGAAGCCGAACCGTTCGGCGGCCCGCTTCGATGGCTCGTTGCGGTTGTTGCACTTCCATTCGTAGCGGCGGTAGCCGAGCTCGTCGAAGATGTATTTCATGAACAGGAACTGCGCTTCGGTTGCTCCCGGCTTGCGCGAGATGAGCGGTCCCCAATAGATGTTGCCGATCTCGATGACGCCGTACGCCGGATCGATGCGCATCAGCGTCTGGCGTCCGGCGACCTTGCCGCTGGCCTTGTCGATGACGGCGAAGAACAGCGGATCCTCGCTGGCCTCGACCTTGTCCAGCCATGGCTGGAAGGCGGCGCGGGTCTCCGGCGGATAATCGGGCAACCAGGCGAAGCGGCCGTCGATGTCGGACACGGAGGACGCTTCATAGAGGCCATCGCCATGTTTTGCGGCACTCAGCGGTTCGAGCCGGACAGTGCTTCCGTCGATGGTCTTGCGTTCGGGCCGCGGGCGCGGTTGCCAATCCCTGAGATTTTCCGACACCGAAAGCTCCAATCCGTTTGACTTTTGCCAGCCGAAGCTCACAAAAACGCGACCCAACAGCAAGAACCACACGGACGGGAAAAATGCTCCACACGATTTCGGCCTTCGACCGCCTTGGCGAGGAAAACGCCTTTGCCGTGCTCGCGAGGGCCACAGCACTTGCCCAACAAGGCCGCGACATTGTCAATCTCGGCATCGGCCAGCCCGACTTCAAGACGCCGCAGCACATCGTCGAGGCGGCGATCAAGGCGCTGCGCGACGGCCATCACGGCTATACACCGGCCAATGGCCTGCTGGCGACGCGCGAGGCGGTGGTGCGCCGCACGCTCACCACCACCGGTGTCGAAGTATCGCCCGAAACGGTGATGATCCTGCCCGGCGGCAAGCCAACCATGTTCGCCACGATCCTGATGTTCGGCGAACCTGGCGCCGAAATCCTCTATCCCGATCCAGGCTTCCCCATCTATCGCTCGATGATCGAGTTCACCGGTGCAGCCCCTATTCCCGTGCCGATGCGCGAGGAAAACGGCTTTGCCTTCTCGGCCGAGGAGACATTGGCGCTGATCACCTCGAAGACCAGGCTGCTGATCCTCAATTCGCCCGCCAATCCGACCGGCGGCGTCACGCCGCGTGCCGAGATCGAGAAACTGGTCAGGGGGCTGGAGGCGCATCCGCACGTCGCCATCCTCTCCGACGAGATCTACGACGTCATGACCTATGATGGCGAGACGCATTGCTCGCTGCTCGGCTTTCCCGAGATCCGCGACCGGCTGATCGTGCTCAATGGCTGGTCGAAGACCTGGGCGATGACCGGCTGGCGCATGGGCTGGTCGATCTGGCCGAATGGCGACAAGGGCGCCCATCTCTACGACAAGGTGCGCAAGCTGGCGGTCAACTGCTGGTCCTGCGTCAACGCGCCGAGCCAGTTCGCCGGCATCGCCGCAATCGACGGCCCGCAAGACGATGTCGACAAGATGATGGGCGCCTTCGACCGCCGCCGGAAGATCGTCGTCGAGGGGCTGAACGCGCTGCCCAACATGTCCTGCATCACGCCCAAAGGCGCGTTCTACGCTTTCCCCAACGTCTCGAAGACCGGCTGGAAAGCCAAGAAACTCGCCTCGGCGCTGCTCGACGAGGCCGGCGTGGCGCTGATCGGCGGTCCCGATTTCGGCATTCTCGGCGAAGGCTATATCAGGCTCTCCTACGCCAATTCCGAGGAGAACATCTTGCGGGCGCTGGAACGGATCGGGGCCTTCCTGGCGAAGTAAGCCTGAAAGCGGCCCGCTGTCCTCTTCCGGACAATTTGCGGCTGTGGCATGACGGTGTCATGAGCCGTCCGGAGGCGCGCGGCCAAGACTGGGCGTGCATGTCGAGAACGGCTACGGTCCTCGGATCAGGATCGAAGAGGGGTGACATCGGATGTTCTATGCAATCCTTGCCTATCATGTGGAAGACGCAATCAAGGCGCTGACGCCGCAGGAAGATACGGCGCTGATGGCTGACTTGCTCAAGATCCATGAAGGGCTCTATGCCGACGGCAGCCTTGGCCCGTCAGCGCGGCTTGGCGCGACACAATCGGCCTGCACCTTGCGCGACGGCATGATCGTCGACGGCCCCTTCGCCGAAACCAAGGAACAGCTTCTCGGCCTCTATGTCGTCGACTGCCCGACGCGCGACGATGCCATCGCTATCGCGCGCGACTTTCGTCGCGTCAATCCGACCGCCGTCTACGAGATCCGTCCTATCGCGCTCTATCTGCCCGGCACAGAGCTACTGGGAGAATGACTACCCACGCCCGACAAACGGCATCTTGGTCGCCATGACGGTCATGAACAGCACGTTGGCGTCGAGCGGCAGGCTGGCCATGTGGACGACGGCGTCGGCGACGCGCTGAACATCCATCACCGCTTCGGCTGATATCGAGCCGTTGGCCTGCGGCACGCCGACCGTCATCGCCTGCGCCATATCGGTCAGCGCATTGCCGATGTCGATCTGGCCGCAGGCGATGTCAAAGGGCCGGCCGTCGAGCGCCAGCGTCTTGGTCAGCCCTGATATGGCATGCTTGGTCGCCGTGTAGGGCACCGAGCCCGGGCGCGGCGCATAGGCCGACACCGAACCGTTGTTGATGATGCGGCCACCCATCGGCTTCTGCTTGCGCATGGCGCCAAAGGCGGCACGGGCACACAGGAACGAACCGGTGAGGTTGACGCCGACGATATCGTTCCACACTTCGACCGGTATCTCGTCGATCGGCGTCGATTTGTAGCCCATGCCGGCATTGTTGAAGAGCAGGTCGACACGGCCGAAGGCCGCCGCCACAGTCTCGAACAGATCGTCGACCTCGCCTGCCTTGCTGATATCGCAGGCTACCGCCAAGGCCTTGGCGTCGGTGCGGCCGGCCTCGGCGACCGCAGCATCCAGCACCGACTTGCGGCGCCCGCAAAATACCGTGTTCCAGCCGGCCTTGAGCAGCGCCGTGGCGACGCTCTTGCCGATGCCCGTGCCGGCCCCGGTGACGATGGCGGTTCTTTGCTCGGTCATGGCTGTTGTCCTCCGGCAGCGCTGCGCTTGCTCGACTGATTTTCGGGATTTGGCTCGAAAAAGGAAGGCATCGCAAATGACGGCGGCGATGGCAAGCGTGTCCATCCGATCGGGCCGACAAAAAGGGCGGCCATTGGCGACCGCCCCTGATCTGAACCGGGCTTGGGAGGAGGAAAAGCCGATCCGACTGTGTTGAATGATGCGCTTGCTGGGTTAACGAGAGGTTAACCCGGAAAGCGCCTCCTGTGCCGTTTTGGCCTACCAGCGCGGATTGGGTGACGTCCCTGCCTTGGCCGGCACCTTGGCCGCCGAAACCGTTGCCTCGACATGGTCGACCAGCGCGTCCGGCAGGCCGAGCCGGCCTGCAAGCAGGTCGAGATAGCCACGCTCGGCGCGGGTGTCGGGATCGATGGTCAGGCGCGACGCCGTGTAGAGTTCGAGCTTCTGCGCGTCGGTCTTGGCGCCGGCGACCAGCGTGTCGAGGTCGAGCGGGCTTGCCAACTCCGCCATCAGGAACTTTTCGGCATCGGAGTCTATGCCGGCCAGGCTGAGCTTGCCGGCGATCTTCTGGCGCTCTTCATCGTCGATATGGCCATCGGCTTTTGCCGCCGAGATCATCGCCCGTATCAGGGTCAGCGTGAATTCGTCCTCGCCTTGCGGCGCCTGCGACGGGTGGAAGGCGGTGTCCTTGGGCGGCGGCAGCAATTCCGGTTCGCCGGCCGCCGGTGCTTCGGCGGGTGCGTTGCCGGCCTTGTAGTTCTGGTAGGCCTTGTAGGCGAGGCCGCCGATGGCGGCCAGTCCGCCAAGCTTCACCGCGGCGCCCGTCACGTTACGACCGGCACCAGTTCCAAGCAGCACGGCGGCCAGTGCGCCGGCGGCCAGCGGATTGTCCTTGGCCATCTGCACGGCCTGCCCCGCCTTGTCGCGGACGGTGCCGCTGGTGCCGGGGATTTGCGAGCCGAGCAGATCGTCGAGAAGCTTCTTGGGATCGAACATTCAGTGCCTCCAGGATTTGCCCGGCCGAACGGGCAGGTTTCGAACGTCGAAGACGTAGGTCCCGAAACTTGACATTGCAATGACAGGCGGCCGCTTTGCAGCAGCTCGATGCCCGGATCAGGAGCCGATATGCGGACCCCTGCCCCGCGCCTGCGCAAGCTCGACCTGGCGCTGGCGCTCGGCATAACGCTGGCGGTCCTCGTTCGAACGCGCCTCGAAACAATGCGGGCAGGAAATACCGGCGGCGAATTTGGGCGACGTCAGGTCGCCCGGTGTCAGCGGGTGCCGGCAGGCGCGGCACAGTTCCGCTTCGCCCTCGGCGAGGCCGTGCGACACCGAAACGCGCTCGTCGAAGACGAAGCATTCGCCTTGCCAGAGGCTCTGTTCGGCCGGGACCTCTTCGAGGTATTTGAGGATGCCGCCCTTGAGATGGAAGACATCCTCGAAGCCGAGCGATTTGACATAGGCGGTTGCCTTTTCGCAGCGTATGCCGCCGGTGCAGAACATCGCCACCTTGCGGCCTTCGAGCTCCGCCCGGTGCGCTTCCACCCAGGCCGGGAACTCGCGAAAGCTTGCGGTGGCCGGATCGATCGCCCCCTTGAATGTGCCGATCGACACCTCGTAGGCGTTGCGCGTGTCGATGATGACAGTGCCGGGCTGCGAAATCAGAGCGTTCCAGTCGGCCGGCGCGACATAGGTGCCGGCACTATTCGAAGGATCGATGTCGTCGACGCCCATGGTGACGATCTCGCGCTTCAGCCGCACCTTCATGCGGTGGAACGGCATGTCCGCGGCTGCGCTGTACTTGACCTCGAGGCCCGCCAGCCCTTCGATGGCTTCGAGATACAGGATCAGTTCGGCAATTGCCGCCTCGCTGCCGGCGACGGTGCCGTTGATGCCTTCATGCGCCAGCAGCAGCGTGCCCTTGATGCCGCGCCCGCAGCAGAAGGCGGCGAGCGGCGCGCGCAGTTCTTCGAAAGCGTCGAGCCGGGCAAACCGGTAGAGCGCTGCGACGCGGAAGGGTGGAAGTGATGTCATTGCCGAAGCCACTAGACGCTCACGAAAGCCTATTCAAGGCAATAGCAGGCATCCTGTTCGGAGGTCACGGGCGCAAATCTGCACCATGGGCGAATTTGTACCATAGCTGAGATCAGGCAGTCAAGAAAAAATTCCTATCCTGACAAAGCTGCCGGCACCGCCGAGCTGGCAGCCGCGCTAAGCTTGGCGAGCATGGGCGACACGTGACATCGCGACACGGCCGGTTTCGTGGACAGGAAAACGGCCTTCTGCTAATCGGTTGAATTGCCCACGCCACGGAGAGACACATGCCCAGCAAGACCGAAAAACTCCTGTCGCTCCTCAACGGCCAGCCGGTCATCCCGGTGCTGAAGATCTCTGATATCGCCAATGCCGTGCCGCTGGCGCGCGCGCTGGCGCGCGGCGGCCTGCCGGCAATCGAGATCACGCTGAGGACCGCCGATGCGCTGGAAGCGATCCGGCGGGTCGCTGGGGAAGTCGAGGACGCCATCGTCGGCGCCGGCACCATTCTCGATGCCAGGCAGTTCGAAGAGGCGGCTGCCGCGGGCTCGCGCTTCATCGTCAGCCCCGGCATCACCCGCGAGCTTCTGTCGGCAGCCGCCGGCAGCGATGTTCCGTTGCTGCCCGGCGCCATCACGCCCGGCGAGATCATGGCTGCACGGGAAGCCGGCTTGCGCTTCCTGAAATTCTTCCCGGCCGAGCAGTCGGGCGGCATCGCTTCGCTGAAAGCCTTCGCCTCGCCGCTCGCCGATGTGAAATTCTGCCCGACCGGCGGCATCTCGGCCAAGAACGCGGCCGACTATCTCAGCCTGCCCAACGTGGTCTGCGTCGGCGGCTCCTGGGTGGCGCCCGATGACCTCGTCAAGGCCGGCAAGTGGGACGAGATCGAAGCCTTGGCGCGCGCGGCGAGCAAGCTTGCGAAATAAGGCTTCGGCCACGGCATGAAAAAACCCGGCCGACTCGCGTCGACCGGGTTTGCCAAATCGGCTCCGAAGCTGATCAGCTGCAGACCCGGACCTTTTCAACCACCCTGTGGTGATGCTTCCAGCTTGTGACCACCTTGGTCCGGCAGTGCTTCTTCATGTGCATATGGTCATGAGTTTTGACGACAATGGTCTCGGCCTGCGTAGGGGCGATAGCCGCCGAAGCGGTTGCCAATGCGATGACCGATGCCAATAGGATGTTCTTCATGGATCTCCCCGGGTTTGAACGAACCTGTATTAACCCGGGGAATAGGCCGACCGTTCCGGCTTCACGAGAAGTTCAGCCGCGCGTGACCGTGCGGGCTGGCCCGGTTCGCTGAACAGCAAAAAGCCGCGCTGGTTGCCCGGCGCGGCTTTGTCGATTGATTTGCCGTCATTTGGTCTGGAAGCGGGCTACCGACATGAACTTGACGGCGTTGCCGGTGAAGCGGTTGGCATCGGCCACCTGGCTGCTCGGCTGGAAGCCGGCCGTGTAGACCTCGCTCGGCGGCGTGTGCACGATGCTGTAGGCGTAGCCCGGCGCCGTCGTCGCGCTTGAAACGGTGGCGACATGCTCGCCGCTGGTCAATGCCCAGCGGGCGGCCTGCGGTGCGGCTGCAACCACCATGGCCTTGGGGCCTGGCTTCAGGTCGCGGGCGGTGGCTCTCGATTCCTTGCGGGTCGTCTTGACGCCGGCGCCGATCGCGGCGGCCGGATCGGAACCGGCCGGGCGGGCAACGACAGCATCGCGCGGCGATGCGGCGTTGGTGCCCGGATCGTTGAACGCCGAACGCGGCTCGGATCCGGACAGGGAAGCAAGCTGGTAATCGGCCGCACCGATCTGGGCATTGGCCTCGTCGAGCACGGCCTTGACCGCATCCGGCCTGGCCATCTCGGGCCGCGCCGTCGGCAGCACCGAGAACGCATCGGTCGCCGTCTTGCTTTGATCAGCCGTCTCGGCCAGCGCCATCAGCACATCCTTGCTGGGCGGCGCAGCCAGAGCGGCCGGCAGCGAATTGTCGGGACGCCATGTCGGCAACGGTATGTTGTTGACCGCGACCTGGGCCGGATTAGCCGAAGCCGTTGCGTCGGCCAAGCCGAAAGGAACGCTCGCCGGCGCATGCGCGGTCGCCACGGCCTGCTCGGTGGTGGCTGTCGCCTCCGCCATCGCAAAAGGAACATTCTCAGGCTGCTGAGCGCCGACATCGGCTTTCGGCCGCGGTGCGAAATCCGGCAGCGGAACGCTTCGGGCCGGCAATGCGGCGATGATCGTCTCCGGCGTGTCCTCTTCCGGCTCCGGAGCCTGCTGCTCGGCCACCTGCGGAATCTCGGCGCGCCGCGCATTCTCCGGCGCCACGATGGCGATGCCCGGGAGGTTGCTGGTCTTGGCTGCCGCTGCCGGCTTCAGGTTTCTCGCCTTGGGCGGGGGGGCCGCCGAAGCGGTCTGGACATCGGCGCTGTCTTCGGCCTCGTCGTCGCCGCCGCCGAAGAATGCCGACAGGAAGCCACCTGACTTCTTGCCGCTGCCGCCGGCGCTGGCCATCTCGATGGCCGGCGAGCCTGAACCCTTGCGCGCCTTGTAGGAGGCGAGCGCCTGCTCAAAGCCGGGCAGCGGCCTGCCGTCGCTCGGCACATGCAGCGTCTTGCCATTGGGGAACAGGCTGACCAGTTCCTGCCGGCTGATACCGGGCCAATGGCGCACATTGCCGATATCCATGTGGACGAACGGCGAACCGGATGACGGATAGTAGCCGACGCCGCCGCCCTGCATCTTGAGACCGATGTTGCGCAGCTTCTTAAGCGGCACGCCGGGAATATAGAAATCCATCGCCTTGCCGAGCATGTGCTGGCTCTTCTCGGCGACGCCCCTGCTGCGGCCGCGCAGCATCGAGTTCGTCGACGGCGAGCGATAGCCGCAGATGACCTGGATGTAGTCCGTGGCGCCGGCTTCCCGATACGCTTCCCAGACCAGATCCAGCAGGCGCGGATCCATCTTGGTCGGCTCGTTGCGACGCCAGTCGCGCAAAATGATGTTGATCTTCCTGAGACCCTCGGGAACGTAGCGGCCGTTGCGCTTGTAGACGATCTCGGCCTTCTCGTGGGTGTGGAGATGATAAAGCTTCAGCGACCGTGTTTCGGCGCTGGCTCCGCTCGCAGCCGCGGCAACAAAACCAAAAGCGACAACCAACACTGCCAGCCACTTCGGCCAGACGCTCAAATGATGGTGCCGCCTGTTTGTGTGTCGTTCGATTCTGTTCAAATCAAAAGGCCTTGCAGGCTGCCGTTTGTCCCCGGATTTGTCCAAACGGATGTGGCATTAGCACACCCGAATATCGATCCTAATGGTTAATCATCGCTTATTGAAGCCGAAATGCGGTAACACCGTGGCGATATCCCGTCAAAAATTGTTCACAAGGTTTCTTGGTAAACCGCTGGTTTAGATCAGATTTCCGCCTTCGGCCCGAACACGATCTGTTACCGTTAGCCTTAATGCGTGAACAGAGCTGTCCATGACACAGCCACAATGCCGCCGAAACGGCGATACAAGGCCTGCTGCGGCATTGCAAGCTGGCGTCGGCCTTGCGGCAAGCCGGATTCCGAAGCTCAGCCCGGCATCGCCCTTAGGAGGCGAGCCGGTCTACGCGGCCCGTCTCCGGATCGATGCCGTGTTCCTTGAGCTTGCGATAGAGCGTCGAGCGACCGATCCCGAGTCGGCGGGCGACTTCGCTCATCTGTCCGTTGTAGTGATCGATGGCAAGCTTGATCATCTCGAGTTCGACATCGGCCAGTGCCCGCACATTGCCGCGCTCGTCGAGCGCCCGCAACGTGCCGAAGCGCGGCTGCAGCCTTGCCGGCGGATCGAACGCGATTGCTGGGCCGCCGTCGCCGGGCAAGGCTTCGTCATCGCGCTCCTGCAAAGACTGGGTGGGCGCCGGCGCATCGCCGTCCATATCCAGGTTGACGGTGCCTTCCACTTGCGCCCGTATCTGCGGGAAGTCCTCGGCGGAAAGCACATCGCCTTCGCAAAGCACCGAGGCCCGGAAGACGGCATTTTCGAGCTGCCGGATGTTTCCAGGCCAGTCATAGGCCTGCAGCACGGCGAGCGCTGCCGCCGAAATACCCTGCAGGCGACGGTGCGGGTCGGCCGGCGCCACCTTCTCCATGAAATGGGTGACCAGATAGGGGATGTCGTCGCGGCGGTCGCGCAGCGGCGGCACGAAGATCGGGTAGACGTTCAGCCGATAGAACAGATCCTCGCGGAACTTGCCGTCCTTGACCTGCTGCAGGAGGTTGCGGTGCGTCGCCGAAATCAGCCTGATGTCGACCCTGACGGTCGATCGTCCGCCGACCGGATCGACCTCGCCGTCCTGGACCGCGCGCAACAGCTTGACCTGCACGTCGAGCGGCAGGTCGCCGATCTCGTCGAGGAACAGTGTGCCCGAATGCGCTTCGACGAACTTGCCCGTGTGCTTGTCGGTGGCGCCGGTGAACGAGCCCTTTTCATGGCCGAACAGGATCGATTCGACCAGATTGTCGGGGATAGCGCCGCAATTGACGGTGACGAAGGGTTTCGAGCGGCGGTCGCCACTGCCCTGGATGGCGCGCGCCACCAGTTCCTTGCCGACGCCGGACTCGCCCTCGATCAGGATCGGGATGTTGGATGCCGCCGCTTTCTGGCCAAGACGGATCACCCTGTCCATGGCCGGGCTGTGCGTAATCATGTCCTTGAAGGTCAGGAGGCCGCCGCGCCGGCGCGACGTGCGCTTGACCTCGCCCTCGACGGCCTCGACCTTGAGCGCATTGCCGATCGACGCCTGCAGCCTGTCGGGAGACGCCGGCTTGACGACGAAATCGAAGGCGCCATGACGCATCGCCGAAACCACGGTCTCGATGCCGCCCTGCGCGGTCTGCACGATGGCCGGCACGTTGATGTCGCGCTCGCGCATCGCCTTCAGCACGCCGATACCATCGAGACCGGGCATGACCAGATCGAGGATGACCACCGACACCTCGCGGGCGCCGGGTCCATCGAGGATATCGAGGGCGGCCGCGCCACCGTCGACGACGATTGCGCTGTAGCCGAACCGCGTCACCGCCGCTTCGAGCAGCCGGCGTTGCACCGGATCGTCATCGACTATGAGTATGGAACCTGTCATGACTGATACGACTATGCCCGCCCGAGGAATCCTGCCCTGTGGACCATCTTGGCACAGGGTTCTAAATAAGGTTTCAAAAAACCCGGTGAATGAATTCCTTAGGATTTGACCGGCTTCTCGTTTCTCCTTGAACCTTGGCCACGGAAGGTGTCGGCAATGCATAAGGATTCTGGGCACATGGGTTCCGCACGGCGGCTGGCGGCGCCGGCGTCCGGTCAGGGCGCGGCCGAGCTGGGCGACCTGCCGGAATGGAACCTTGCCGACCTCTATGCCGGCATGGACGCGCCCGAGCTGAAGCGCGACATCGCCAAGGCCGCCGCTGATGCGACCAGCTTCGAAAGCCGCTGGAAGGGCACGCTGGCCGCCGAGGCCGAGCGCGGCAGCGCCGGCAGGCTGGGCGAGGCGCTTGTCGCCTACGAGGCGCTGGAGGAACTGATCGGCCGCATCGTCTCCTATGCGGGTCTGGTTTATGCCGGAAACACCGCTGATCCCCAGCGCGCCAAGCTCTATGGCGACGTCCAGGAGAAGATGACCGACGCCAGCGCGCACCTTCTGTTCTTCGCGCTCGAACTCAACCTGATCGACGATACGTCGATCGAAGGCGCGCTCGCCGGCGACCCCGCCTTCGGCCACTACCGGCCGTGGGTGCTCGATCTGCGCAAGGACAAGCCCTACCAGCTCGAGGACCGCGTCGAGCAACTCTTCCACGAAAAGTCGATCACCGGGCGCGGCGCCTGGAACCGCCTGTTCGACGAGACGATGACCGACCTTCGCTTCGACATCGACGGCGAGGAACTGACGCTGGAGCCGGCGCTGAACCGTTTGCAGGACGCCGACGGCGAAGTGCGCCGCCGGGCGTCCGAGGCGCTGGCCACGACCTTCCGCAAAAATTTGCGCACCTTCACGCTGATCACCAACACGCTGGCCAAGGACAAGGAGATATCCGACCGCTGGCGCGGCTTCGAGGACATCGCCGATTCACGCCATCTCGCCAACCGCGTCGAGCGCAGCGTGGTGGACGCCCTGGCTTCCGCCGTTCGCGATGCCTATCCGCGCCTGTCGCACCGCTATTACGCGATGAAGGCACGCTGGCTCGGCATGGAGGTGATGAACCACTGGGACCGCAACGCGCCGTTGCCGGATACGCCCCAGGCGATCATCGGCTGGGACGAGGCCAGGAACACCGTGCTGTCCGCCTATCAGCGCTTTTCGCCCGACATGGCCGAGATCGCGCGAACCTTCTTCGACCGCAACTGGATCGACGCGCCGGTGCGGCCCGGCAAGTCGCCTGGCGCCTTCGCGCATCCGACCGTGCCGTCGGCGCATCCCTATGTCCTGCTCAACTACATGGGCAAGCCGCGCGATGTGATGACGCTGGCGCACGAGCTTGGCCATGGGGTGCATCAGGTGCTGGCCGGCGGCCAGGGCGCACTGATGGCCTCGACGCCGCTGACGCTGGCCGAGACGGCATCGGTCTTCGGCGAGATGCTGACCTTCCGCTCGCTGCTCGACCAGACCACCGACCGGCGCGAGCGCAAGGCCATGCTCGCCCAGAAGGTCGAGGACATGATCAACACGGTCGTGCGCCAGATCGCCTTCTATGAATTCGAGCGCAAGGTGCATGCCGAACGCAAGAACGGCGAGCTGACCTCCGACAGGCTCGGCCAGTTCTGGCTCGAAGTGCAGGCCGAAAGTCTGGGTCCCGCGATCAAGCTGCGCGAAGGCTACGAGGTGTTCTGGACCTACATCCCGCACTTCATCCATTCGCCCTTTTACGTCTATGCCTATGCTTTCGGCGACTGTCTGGTGAACTCGCTCTACGCGGTCTACCAGAACGCCGAGCGCGGCTTTCAGGACAAGTATTTCGAAATGCTGCGCGCCGGCGGCACCAAACATCATTCCGAGCTTTTGGCGCCCTTCGGGCTCGACGCCACCGATCCCGCCTTCTGGCAGATCGGACTTGGCGTCATCAGCGGCCTGATCGACGAGCTGGAAGCGCTCGACGCTTGAAACGCGTCCCTCAGGCATCGCTCTAACAGTTTAGCCGGAATGCATGTTGGGACAGCTCTACTATCACCCTAAATATCTGTTCTTGAAGTACTCTCCACCGAAGTTTTCCGATAGCTTTCCACAAGCTCTATGATAGCCTTCGCTCCAAGCTCAGCCGGAGCGCATGCGGATCGGCGAGGAGAAATCTCAGCCGGCCGTGTCGCTCAGGCGAACGCGACAACGGCCGTTGGCCATGGGCAAGCAAAGCCGATCGCCGCAGCTCGAACCGAAGCCGGCTGTTCTGCTTACCGCGGAACCACCAAGAGTAGTCCTTCGCCGAAGGTCATGACCCACGGCAGACGGATCTGACTGGAGAGAGACAATGGGCACTTTTTTCTACGTGGTCCTGGCGTTCCTGATAGGCGTGTTGGTCGGCTGGTTCCTTTGGGGGCGCCTGCGCGGTGAACTCGACAGCTTGCGCGGCGACCTCGACCGTACACGCAGCGAACGCGACAGGCTGCGCACCGACAGCGACCGCCTGACCGGCGAACTCGATGCATGCGGCAAGACCCGCGCCGACCTCGAGCGCCGGCTGCGCGACGCGCCGGCCGCACCTGCCGCCGGAAGCAGCGCGGCAAAGCCGGCAAGCCAGGCGCCGGCGGCCCTGATGTCGACCCCCGCGCCGGCCAAATCCGCCGCCACAAAGCCCGCGCCGGCTAAACCGGCCGCCGCTGCGAAAGCGGTCTCTGCCAAGCCGGTCTCTGCCAAGGCGGCGGCGAAACCCGCCGTCACCAAAACCTCGGCTCCAGCCAAATCCGCAACGAGCAAGCCTGCAACAGCCAAACCAGCAGCCGGTCCAGCATCCGGCAAGCCCGACAATCTGCGCCGGCTGATCGGTATCGGTCCGGTCAACGAGAAGCTGCTCAAGGCGCAAGGCGTCACCAACTTCGCCCAGATCGCGTCCTGGACCACGGCCGATATCAAACGGATCGAGGACATCATGAATTTCGACGGCCGCATCGCGCGCGAACGCTGGATCGAGCAGGCCAAGCTGCTCGCCGCCGGCAACGAGAAGGAATTCGCCAAACAGTTTCCAACAGCCGGAACCTCCAGCAACAGCTGATCGCCAGGCGAGACCTGAAGATTGCAAGCGGCGGCGCCATATCGGCGCCGCCGTTTGCTCTTGGTTCCTGAGTTGGCCCAAACGTCGGCTTTAAGAGGCAGCGTGCCGTTCCCTCGATTGCGCGCGGGCGGCACCCCATATAGAGCGGTTGATGCTTCATAGACCGCAGCATGAGTCCCATGTCCCTGCCCGCCGCAATTTTTCGCAATGACAAAAGCGCGCGCCAGCTCGTTTTCGACCGGCCGGCCGATATCATCGTGGCGCACGAAGCAGGGGATTTCGAACCGGCTCTGGAAGCAGCACAAGCCGCGCATGATGCAGGCAAATGGCTTGCCGGCTATTTCTCGTATGAGGCGGGCTACCTGCTCGAACCCAAGCTCGTTCCCCTGCTGCCGAATGAACGCCGGGCCCCACTCGTGTGCCTTGGGGTTTTCGATGCCCCGGTCGAAGAGGCGGTGCCGCCGCGCGACACCACGGCGACCAACGGCCCGATCTTCGACGCCCGTGCGACGTGGTCGCCCGAGGATTATGAAAAACGCTTCTCGCGGCTGCACCAGCACATCCGGCAAGGTGATTGCTACCAGGGCAATCTGACCTTTCCCGTGCATGCGCAATGGTCAGGCGAGCCGCTGGCCGCCTTCGATGCATTGACGGAACGTCAGCCGGTGAAATATGGCGCGCTGATCGCGCTCGGTGAACCCATCGTGCTGTCGCGCTCGCCCGAACTGTTCTTCGAGATCGACGCCGAGGGCATGATCGAGACGCATCCGATGAAGGGCACGGCGCCGCGCGGCGCGACCAAGGCCGAGGACGAACGGCAGAAGATCTTCCTGCGCAATGACGAAAAGAACCAGGCCGAAAACCGCATGATCGTCGATCTCCTGCGCAACGATATCTCGCTGATCAGCGAGGTCGGCACGCTGGACGTGCCGGCGCTGTTCCGCATCGAGACTTACCCGACCGTGCATCAGATGGTGAGCGACGTCAGGGCCAAACTGCTGCCGGGTCTCTCGATCCGCCAGATCTTCGCGGCGCTGTTTCCTTGCGGTTCGATCACCGGCGCGCCTAAGATCCGTGCCATGGAGATCCTGCGCGACCTGGAAGGCACGCCCCGCGATGCCTATTGCGGCGCCATAGGCTGGATCGCGCCCGGCGGCCCGATGCGCTTTTCCGTGGCGATCCGCACCATCTCGCTCTTTTCGGGCGGCGAGGCCGTCTACAATGTCGGAGGCGGCGTCGTCTTCGATTCGACGGCGCAGGAGGAGTATCAGGAGTGTCTGCTGAAAGCGCGCTTCGCGACGGGAACACCGCCGACTTTCAGTTGATCGAGACCATGCGCTGGGAACCCGGCCCGGGCTTCCTGCGCTTCGATCGCCATCTTGCGCGCCTCTATGGCTCGGCGGCGGAGCTCGGCTTCCGCTGTGCTCCAGGCAAGGTCGGCGAGGCACTGAGCAGCGCGGTCGGCGGTTCCGGCGTTGCCATGCGCACGCGGCTCGTCCTGTCGCACGATGGTGAGGTGGCGGCCTCGGCGCAGCCTTATGAACCGCTCGCCGCCGACAAGGTCTGGATGCTGCGGCTGGCGCGGACGAGGCTCGATTCGCACGACACGCTGCTGCGCCACAAGACCAGCCGGCGGCAGCTCTACACGCGTGCCCGCGCCGAACACCTCATCACCCAGGCCGACGAGGTGCTTATGGCCAACGAGCGCGGCGAGATCTGTGAAGGCACGATCACCAATGTCTTTGCCGATCTCGGCGACGGCGTGCTGGCCACGCCCCGGCTCGACTGCGGCCTGCTGCCTGGTGTATTGCGCGCGCAGCTTCTGGATGAAGGCCGCGCCCGCGAAGCGATCTACAGCTTGGACGATCTGAAATCCGCCAAGTCCCTGTTCGTCGGCAATTCGCTGCGCGGACTGATCCCCGCAAGACTGACCTGAAACAGGACGACTGTGCCCACTCACACGCCCCCAGAGCATACGCTCCCCACCCACACGCCCTATGACGGCTCGTCGAAACTGTTCAGTATCGGGCTGAAGCCGCTCGATCCGGCGGACTGGATCGAGATCGACGGCCATCTGCTGCCGTATCTCGCCGAGAAGCACCGGCTCTATGCCGAAATCCCAGAGCGCGTTTTCGTCGAAGAGGACGGCACGCGCGATGCCCAGCAGGAAGTGCTCGACTTGCTCGCTGCGCATCTCCTGGAGAGGTTCCCCGAAACCCATCGGCTCGGCGGATCAGGCGTCGAGGTGGCGGGCGCGGCGAGCCGTCTGCCTGCGTCCCTCGCCGAGGCGCCGCTGGCCAGGGCCTCACTGCTCGTCCAGGAAGACCTCATCCTGATGCGCCGTGGCGACAGCGGCTGGCGGCTGGTTGCCGGCTCGCTCTGCTTTCCCTCGTCCTGGTCGCTCCTGGAAAAATTCGGCAAGCCGCTGCAGGACATCCACGCGCCGGTGCCGGGTTTTGGCCCGGGCACGCGTCCGGCGGAACTCATCAACCGGATGTTCGATGGCCTCCAGGGGCAGGCCGTCGAGCGCTACAACTGGTCGATCCAGTCCGACAACGCGCTCTACCATCCGCTTTCCGACCTGCAGCGCATCGACCGCGCCACCAACCGGCCGTCGCGCTTTCCCGATGGCGACATCGACGCCCATGCCTTCATCCGCGTCGAGCGGCAGACCCTGCGCAAACTGCCTGTTTCACGCGATATCCTGTTCACCATCCGCATCCATCTCGACCCGCTCGCCGTGCTGGCCAGGCACCCGGATCGGGCGAAGCTCGCGGCGTCTTTCGCCGCCCAACTCGAAGCGCTCGATCTCGCCCAGCTCGACTATAAGGGCCTGACATCAGACCGCGATCGGCTGGTCGACCGGCTCGGGGTGCTGGCGCTGTCCTAAATCGCGGCCAAGCCCAGCAGCAGGATCGCGGACATCGCGGTAAAGACGGTGACGTTGACATCCCACCGCCAACCCGCCGGTCCGAACGGCGGTCGGAATGGCAGGTAGCCGTTCTCGTCGTAGAGCACGCCGCCATAGATCGGTCGTGAGAGCATGGCCACGAAGAACGCTCCATACATGGCCACGCCCAATCCCCCGGCGAGATAGAGCCGCTCGGCTTGGAGTGGCCCTCCAATCCAGATAAGCCCCAGCGCAATCAGCGCGACTCCGGTGTAGCTCAGCACCTGCCAAACGACGTGAAACCGGGCGTGCGGAGTCCACAGCGGATTGGTGGCGTGGGTGGCGTTGAGGTCGGCTTTGATCGTCACCACACCGTAACCCACGGTCGCGACGCTCAGCAGAATTCGGGCAAGCAGATGACTGTCGTAAGCGAGTTCCATCGCACTTTCCTCCTTCACTAGGGAAATCGATGACGGCAATTCAGCAGATCGTAATCCGAAGTACTTCACCTAGGAAACAGCAGTATGCCGGTCGATGCCGCACTTTGCCGGCCCCGACGCGGGAGCGTCACGCAGGCGAAACGGCTTGAATGGCGCCTTGGGCACAGAAGAGCTGCCCGTCGGCCAGCCGCGCATAATTGTGGACGATCCCTTTCTCATGATCCTGCAACTGCACGATGAAGTTGCCGCTCTGCTCCGTCCAGCTCATGAGCACGAGGTTCGGGCGTACGCTGGTCATGTCGATCTTGACCACCTCGTCAATTTTGCTGGCTCCGATCGACGCCTGCACATGTAATTCCTCCGGCGAAAAAAACGTCAGCCGAGGTATGAACGGGCCGAAAACGCAGTCGAAAGTCTTACCGATAAGCGAGGCGGGAAAAACATTGGTTTCTGCCATAACACCCTCCCTGGGCGTGGCCGTTGGGACCAAGCCATTTGACGATCTTCGATGTTTCAGCCGCGAAAATGCCAGATACGCTTACTTGGAGCGCTCCAAGTGATACGATCCGCCCTTTCCACTTTCGAGTCAACAAAATTCTTGGAGCGCTCCAAAAAATGGTCTAACTGAAGGGAAATGGGTGAATCGCAATGCCAACGCTAGCCGACGTGGGCAAGGCTGCCGGTGTCTCCCGGGGCACTGTTTCCAACGTCTTCAACCGGCCGGAACTGGTTAGGCCTGAGTTGCGCCAACGTGTCGAAGCGGCTGCGCGAGCGCTTGGATTTGGCGGCCCCGATCCAAAGGGTCGATTGCTGCGGGATGGCAAGTTCAATGCCATCGGGTTCATGCCACCTGGCGCCTACGCCATCGCCGAGGTGATGAGAAGTCCCTATGGCCGCGAGCTGGTGCTGGGCGTTTCGCTCGCCTGCGACGAGGCCGGAACGACGCTCAGCCTTGTAAACGGCACCGATAATACCCGCTTCGCCAGCATCCGCGAGGCCCTCGTTGACGGCTTCATCCTTGGTCACAGCGGGGACATCGGTCTCATAACATCGGCACAACGGCGGCGCCTGCCCTTCGTCATTCTCGAAAGCGACGCAGGTCCCGACATCAATTCGATAAAGATCGACGGCAGGAGGGGCGCGGTCGCTGCCGTCCGGCATCTGACTGGGCTGGGACACCGACATTTTGCCATCCTGTCTATACGGAGAACTCCAGGCCCTCCCATCGTGCACATGCCCGGACAGGCAAAGCGCCCGCTTCTTGCCGGCTTCTCACTCGATGACGAAAGGCTTGACGGTTTCAAACAGGGCTTGGCGGAGGCGAACCTGTCGATCGACGATGTCCCGATTATCGAGACGACGCCCGGCGATCCATCTGCTGGAGCGGTGGTGTTCGACAATGTGCCTGAAGCAACCGCGATCCTGACCATGTCGGATTGGCAGGCGATCACAATACTCGACGAGGCGGTTTGTCGCGGCATAGAGGTGCCGGGCCACGTGTCGGTCATTGGCTTCGATGGCACTGCTGAATCCGCGCGCACCACACCTCCGCTGACGACTGTCGCGCAAGACGTGATCGGAAAAGGCAGGCTCGCCGCCCGCATGGTTCTTGACAACCAACCGCCCCGCCAAGTCGTTCTGCCCGTGGAGTTGGTGGTTCGGGCGTCCACAGCTGCGCCGAGGGCAAAAATCCGTTGAACGGACGGGGCACGTCGCTTGCGCTTGGCAAATGAGCTAACTTTGGTTCGGGTAGAGCCATTCATCCACGGTTTCAGCCTTAACCACGTAGCCAACGCAGCTAGCCGCTGGTTGGCGCTTTTCGCTGGTTTGTGACAATGATCTGTGATGTAGCGCATGGCCGCCGGGCAAAAATCCCCGGCTTGCGCATGTTTTCCCAGTTTCCTGGGTTTTGAAGGAGTGCTCGATAAATGGCGAATGAAAACTGGCCCGTTTACGGTGAGATCAGCGGCCCTGTCGTGATGATCGGCTTCGGCTCGATCGGCCGGGGAACGCTGCCGCTGATCGAACGCCATTTCCAGTTCGACAAGTCGCGCATGACGGTCATCGACCCGCGCGACACCGACCGCAAGCTGCTCGACGAGCGCGGCATCGCCTTCGTCCAGGAAGCGGTGACCGAGAAGAACTACAAGAAGCTCTTGACCCCGCTTCTGACCAATGGCGGCGGCCAGGGCTTTTGCATCAACCTGTCGGTCGATACCGGCTCGGTGGATCTGATGCGGCTCTGCCGCAAGCTCGGTGTTCTCTACATCGACACCGTCGTCGAGCCGTGGCTCGGCTTCTATTTCGACGCCAAGGCGGACAACGCCAGCCGCACCAATTACGCGTTGCGCGAGTCGCTGCTCAAGGAAAAGCACGACAAGCCCGGCGGCGCCACGGCGGTCTCCACCTGCGGCGCCAATCCAGGCATGGTCTCGTGGTTCGTCAAGCAGGCGTTGGTCAATCTCGCCACCGATCTTGGCCTGGAGTTCTCGGAGCCCGCGCAGGACGACCGCGAGGGCTGGGCCAAGCTGATGAAGAAGGCCGGCGTCAAGGGCATCCACATCGCCGAACGCGACACCCAGCGCGCCAAGAAGCCGAAACCGATGGATGTGTTCTGGAACACCTGGTCGGTCGAAGGCTTCATCTCCGAGGGCCTGCAGCCCGCGGAACTTGGCTGGGGCACACACGAGACATGGATGCCGAAGAACGCCAAGAAGCACAAGCACGGCTCGAAGGCAGCCATCTATCTGGAGCAGCCGGGCGCCAACACGCGCGTGCGCTCGTGGTGTCCGACTCCCGGCGCGCAATACGGCCTGCTGGTGACGCATAATGAGGCGATCTCGATCGCCGATTTCTTCACCGTGCGTTCGAAGAAGGGCAAGGTCCAGTACCGCCCGACCTGCCACTATGCCTATCATCCCTGCAACGACGCGATGCTGTCGCTCGACGAGATGTTCGGCGCCGCCGGCAAGCCTCAGCCGGTGCATCATGTGCTCGACGAGAACGAGTTGATCGACGGCGTCGACGAACTCGGCGTGCTGCTCTACGGCCACGACAAGAATGCCTACTGGTACGGCTCGCAGCTGTCGCTCGCCGAGGCGCGCAAGCTGGCGCCCTACCAGAACGCCACCGGCATGCAGGTCACCTCGGCGGTGCTCTCGGGCATGGTCTGGGCGCTGGAAAACCCCGAGGCCGGCATCGTCGAAGCCGACGAGATGGACTACAGGCGGTGCCTGGAAGTGCAGTCCCAGTACCTCGGACCGGTCAAGGGCTACTACACCGACTGGACGCCGCTCGATAACCGTCCCGGCCTGTTCCCGGAAGACCTCGACCGGAACGACCCGTGGCAGTTCCGCAACATCCTTGTGCGATAGCAGCACCGCCTACCTGCCTCACCGCCTTGCAATCGCCCGGAAATCGGGCGATTGAAGGGATGCGGACCACAACGACACGCATTCATCTGGACGCATGTCGCTCTGGAAACTTGGATGCACGCCTCGTGCTTGTCGAAAATCGATTCCGATTTTCGGGCCGATGCGAGAGGAGAGGATTTTCACATGATCATTGCGCGCAAAATTCTTTCGATGAGCGTGGCGGGTGCCATTGCGACGATGCTCGCCGCCTGTGCGACCAGCGGCCCTGATGAACCGCCGATGGCAGCGGCGCCGAAAGGTGTCGAGGGCTCATGGATCGACGCCAAGGGCACCGGCCTGTCGACCTTCGCCGGCGGTACTTTCACGACGGTCGCCACCGACACCGGCCAGAAGCTTGCCGACGGCAGCTACACGATGACAGGCGCCACATCGGTGCAGATCAACGGCACCTCGCTGATCCGCCAGACCGCGGTCAGCTTCAACTGCCTGATGGTGTCGACAAGCCAGCTCAACTGCACCAGCTCCAGCGGTCAGAATTTCGTGCTGACAAGGCGCGTCTGAACCCACGACCATTCGTTTCTCAAGGACGGCGGGCCGGTTGGCCGCCGTCCTTTTTTATGCCGGCAAAGGGTCCCGGATTCCGCTTGCGTCATCCAGAACGCGATGGGAACATGGCCGAAGCGCCGGCTGTTATGTTCCAGTCAAGCAAGAGCGCTAATGGCCTCTGATCAGCTTTCCGGGAGACGAAGATGAAGAAGCTTGCCGCCATTGCAGCCCTGTCAGCCTCAGCCCTCGGTCTGTCGGCCGGCACGTCCTTTGCCGACTACACGCTTAACATCCTGCATATCAACGACTGGCACAGCCGCATCGAAGGCAACAACAAATATGAATCGACCTGCTCGGCGGACGAGGAAACCAAGGGCGAGTGCATCGGTGGCGCGGGCCGGCTGATCACCGCGATCGCCCAGGAGCGCAAGAAGCTGCAAGGCCAGAACGTGCTGCTGCTCAGCGCAGGCGACAATTTCCAGGGCTCGCTGTTCTACACGACCTACAAGGGCAAGGTCGAAGGCGAATTCCTCAACGACATGAAGTTCGATGCCATGGCCCTTGGCAACCATGAATTCGACGACGGCGAGGCGGCCCTGGCGCCGTTCCTCGACATGATCAAGTTCCCGGTGCTCGGCGCCAATGTGAAGGCCAACGCGCAATCCAAGCTCGGCGACCGCGTCAAGCCATCTGTTGTCGTCGAGGTCGGCGGCCAGAAGATCGGCATCATCGGCGCGATCACCAACGACACGCCGGACCTCGCTTCCCCCGGACCCAACGTCGCAATAGAGGACGACGTCAAGTCGATCACCGCCGAAGTCGAGAAGCTCAAGGGCGAAGGCGTCAACAAGATCATCGCCGTGACCCATATCGGCTACAGGCGCGAGCGTGACGTCATTGCCAAGATCCCGGGCATCGATGTCGTCGTCGGCGGCCACAGCCATTCGCTGCTGTCGAACACCGACCCCAAGGCGGAAGGCCCCTACCCGACGATGGTCGACAATCCGGACGGCTACAAGGTGCCGGTGGTGCAGGCGGCGTCCTATTCGAAATACCTCGGCGAGTTCAAGGTGGTTTTCGACGACAATGGCGTCGTCAAATCGGCCAGCGGCAACCCGATCTATCTCGACAAGTCGATCACCCCCGACCCGGCCGTGCTCGCCCGTATCAAGGAGCTTGGGGCGCCGATCGAGGCGTTGAAGAACAAGGAAGTGGCGGAAACCACCGACGTCATCGACGGCAGTCGCGAGAGCTGCCGCACCCGCGAATGCGCGATGGGCAATCTCGTCTCCGACGCCATCCTCGACCGCGTCAAGGGACAGGGCGTCGAGATCGTCATCTCCAATGGCGGCGGCCTGCGCGCCTCGATCGACAAGGGCACCGTCACCATGGGCGAAGTGCTGACCGTGCTGCCGTTCCAGAACACGCTGGCGACCTTCCAGATTTCGGGCAAGGATCTGGTGGCCGGCCTCGAGGGCGGCCTTAGCCAGGTCGAGGACGGCGCCGGGCGCTTCCCCCAGATCGCCGGCCTGAAATATTCCTTCGACAAATCCGTTGCGCCCAATGCCGGCCGCGTCAAGTCGGTGGAAGTCATGGAAGGCGGCGCCTGGACACCGATCAAGCCGGACAAGGACTATCTGGTCGCAACCAACAACTATGTCCGCCAGGGCGGCGACGGCTACAAGATCTTCGCCGACAAGGCCAAGAATGCCTACGATTACGGCCCCGGCCTCGAACAGGTGGTCGCCGACTATCTCGGCGCCCATCGGCCCTACACGCCGAAGCTCGACGGCCGCATCACCGAAATAGCCGCGACCGTCGCCGCGGCGCCTGCGGCCCCGGCAACCGATCCGGCCAAGCCAGCCGAAGCAGCGCCGGCCACGCCGGCGCCCGCACCGGCTGAAGCCGCCAAGCCTGCCGATGCGGCACCGGCAATGCCCGAATTGCCGGCCAACTCGGGCGATATCGCCAACACACCACCGGCCATATCGACGGAAGGAGCACCTCCCCCGCCAGCGCCACCAGCCGCGCCGGCACCGGCCGAGCCGGCAAAGCCAGCGGAGGCCGTGCCGGCCGAAGCCAGCCATGTCATCGTTGCCGGCGACACTTATTGGGATCTGGCCAAGAAGGCCTATGGCGACGGTGACAAATGGAAGGTCATTTCGGGCGCCAACAAGGGTTATGAGCCGCGCCGGCTTCCTGTTGGCGCAACGCTGACCATCCCGCCGCAATAGCCCCGCTATATGCCTGAATGACACCGCCCGTCCGAAAACCGGACGGGCGTCCTGTTTTCGGGCTAATTCATGTCGCCCCAAAGTGACCTCGGTTTTGGGAGAACGACGCGCATAAAAACAAAGGCTTAAAGCGGGTCGTCTGAATCCATTCAGACAATCCGCTTTAAGGTGCGGCCAGACGCTGCATTGAATGCGCGCGCAAGATGGTTAGGTTCGCGTCTTCCGGAGAACCCTCATGACGCTTCCCACCCCCGCCGAACCCAAGGCCGCAAAGGCGCCCGGCCCGTTGCCCGCTGGGCATCCGCCGGTCAAGGCGGGCAAGATCGGCGTCATGCTGGTCAATCTGGGTACGCCCGACGGCACCGATTTCAAGCCGATGTGGCGCTATCTCCGTGAATTCCTGTCCGACCCGCGCGTCATCGAGCTCAACAGGGCGATCTGGTATCCGATCCTCTATGGCCTTGTGCTCACCAGGCGGCCCAAGAAGTCGGGCGCCAACTACGCCCGTATCTGGAACCGGGAGAAGGACGAGTCGCCGCTGCGCACCTATACCCGCGCCCAGGCCGAAAAGCTGGCCGAAGCGCTGAGCGACCTGCCTGATGTCGTCGTCGACTGGGCGATGCGCTACGGCAACCCTTCAACTGCAAGCATTGCCCAGCGTCTGGTCGACCAGGGCTGCGACCGCATCCTTACCTTCCCGCTCTATCCGCAATATTCGGCGACGACCACGGCAACCGCCAACGACCAGCTGTTTCGCGCGCTGATGAAGATGCGCCGCGCACCGGCCGTCCGCAGCGTGCCGCCCTACTATGACGAGCCGGTCTACATCGAGGCGCTAGCGCGCTCGATCGAACGGCATCTGGCGACGCTGGACTTCGAGCCGGAGGTGGTCATCACCTCCTATCACGGCATTCCAAAACCGTATTTCGAGAAGGGCGACCCCTATCATTGCCATTGCCAGAAGACGACGCGGCTGTTGCGCGAACGGCTCGGCTGGGATGACAAGAAACTGATCATCACCTTCCAGTCACGCTTCGGCGCGCAGGAATGGCTGCAGCCCTACACCGACAAGACGGTGGAAAAACTCGCGCAGGACGGCGTCAAGTCGATCGCTATCGTCAATCCCGGCTTTTCCGTCGACTGCATCGAGACGCTGGACGAGATCGGCCGCGAGGCGGCTGAAACCTTCCACCATGCCGGCGGCAAAAATTTCGCCCATATACCTTGCCTCAACGATAGCGCGGAAGGGATGGCGGTGATCGAGGCGATGGTGCGGCGCGAACTGTCCGGCTGGGTCTAACCCGGAACAACACAAGCTCCGGGGCGTTAAGGCGCGCCTCCGGAGAATGCGATGCCCCGCAAACTCGACCTCAGAACTGGCCAGCCCGTCTGGTCGGCCTATCGCGCGCCTGCGGTGCCGACGGACGGCCTGATCCGGGACGTCAACACGGATGTGCTGGTCGTCGGTATGGGCATCAGCGGCGCCATGATGGCCGAGGCGCTGACGGCCGATGGCCATCGGGTCATCTGCATCGACCGGCGCGGCCCGCTGAAGGGCTCGACGGCCGCAACCACCGCACTGGTGGCATTCGAAATAGACCAGCCTCTCTCCACGCTCTCGAAGATGGTCGGCAGAGCTTCGGCCCAGCAGGCCTGGCGACGCTCGCGGCTCGCCGTTTCCAATCTCGCCGGACGCATTGCCGAACTCGGCATCAACTGTGGCCTAAGCCGCATGCCGTCACTCTATCTGGCCGGCACGATGCTTGGTCCGCCGGAACTGCGCGACGAGGCCGAGGCACGTCGGCTAGCCGGCATCGGCGCCATCTGCTTAACCCGACAACAGCTAGCCGAGAAGTTCGGCATCGACCGCGAAGGCGCCATTCTCGGCCACGGCAATATCGCCCTCGACCCACGCAAGCTGACGGCTGGGCTGCTGCTGAAATCCCTGGAGCGCAAGGCACGCTTCTATGCTCCCGTCGAAGCCACAATGATCGAGGACAGCGCCGAAGCTGTTGTCGTCGCGACCAGGGATGGCCCGACCATAACCGCACGACATGTTGTTCTGGCCACCGGCTACGAACTTGTCGACATCGTGCCGGCCACCGCCCACCGGATCATCTCGACATGGGCGATTGCGACACGCCCGCAACCGCGAAAGCTCTGGCCGGACGCAGCGTTCATCTGGGAAGCGTCGGAGCCGTATCTGTATATGCGCACGACGGTCGACGGCCGGGTCATTTGCGGCGGCGAGGACGAGGATTTTATCGACGAAGCGCGGCGCGACGCGCTGATCGCCGACAAGAGCACACGCATCGCCGAGAAACTCGGCCTGATAGTTCCGCATCTCGACACCAGGCCCGATTTTGCCTGGACCGGCTCGTTCGGCACCACGACCACCGGCCTGCCCTATATCGGCGCCATTCCCCGCCACCCGCGCATCCATGCGGTGATGGGCTACGGCGGCAACGGCATCACCTTCTCGCAGGTCGCTTCCGAGATTGTCCCGGCTTCGATCAACGGGCTGGATGACATGGATGCAAGATTGTTTGCCTTCAACCGCTGAGTGCAACCCTATAAACAATCCATCATCACCTGATTGTAACGCATCTGAAATACACTTAAGTCTTTGGTGAAGTCGGCGGCGCGAGAATGGCTTGTGCGGCCTTCGTCTGAGGGAGAGCCAAATGGATTTCAGTGGTTTCGATATTGCGATTGGTGCACTTGCACTTCTGGTATTGGTGCTGCTGATCAAAGGCATCAGGACAATCCCGCAAGGTTACAATTATACGGTGGAGCGCTTTGGCCGTTACACCAAGACACTGAGCCCAGGCCTCAATTTCATTTTCCCGTTCATCGACCGTATCGGCGCCAAGATGAACATGATGGAGCAGGTGCTTGACGTTCCGAGCCAGGAAATCATCACCCGCGACAACGCCATTGTCGGTGTCGACGGCATCGCCTTTTTCCAGATCCTCAACGCGGCGCAGGCCGCCTACCAGGTTTCCGGCCTGCAGAACGCCATCCTCAATCTGACGATGACCAACATCCGTACCGTCATGGGTTCGATGGATCTCGATGAACTCCTGTCGAACCGCGACGCCATCAACGAGCGCCTGCTGCGTGTCGTCGATGAGGCAGCCCACCCGTGGGGCATCAAGATCACCCGCGTCGAAATCAAGGACATCAACCCGCCGGCCAACCTTATCGAATCGATGGGCCGGCAGATGACCGCGGAACGCAACAAGCGTGCCCAGATCCTTGCCGCCGAAGGCCTCAAGCAGTCGCAGATCCTCGAGGCCGAGGGCCGCAAGGAAGCCGCCTTCCGCGATGCCGAGGCGCGCGAACGTTCGGCCGAGGCGGAAGCCCGCGCCACCCAGGTGGTGTCGGAAGCGATCTCCAAAGGCGATGTGCAGGCGCTGAACTACTTCGTAGCGCTGAAATACACTGAAGCGCTTGGCAGGATCGGCACGGCCACCAACAGCAAGATCGTGCTGATGCCCTTCGAGGCATCGTCGCTGATCGGTTCGCTCGGCGGCATTGGCGAAATCGCCAAGGAAGTCTTCCGCAGCGAAGGCACGACCGGCTCGCAGAGGCAGGCCGCGCGCCCGCCGGTCGTTCGCCCAACCGACAACTGAGGTCGAAACCAATGATCGACCGCATCGTTTCCGAACTCGGCCCGTGGAACTGGATGGTACTCGGTTTCATCCTGCTGGTGATGGAAGTCATCGCGCCGGGTATCTTCATGCTGTGGATCGGCATCGCCGCGCTGATCATCGGCGCCGTGTCGCTGCTGGTCTGGGACGCCGGCTTCTGGACCTGGCAGGTCCAGGTCCTCGCCTTCCTGGCGCTGTCGCTGGTCTCGGCCTATGTCGGCAAGAAGCTGGTCGGCAGCCGCAACGACCCGACCGACCAGCCGCTGCTCAACCGGCGCGGCGCGCAAATGGTCGGCAGGATGGCGACACTTGCCGAGCCGATCCGGGACGGACGCGGGCGCATCAAGCTGGGCGATACGCTGTGGCGTGTCTCCGGCCCGGATTTGCCGGCCGGCACGCAAGTGCGCGTGACGGGCGCGGCCGATACGGATCTGGAACTGACCGTCGAGGCTGTCTGAACGTTCAGGCGGCGCCGATACGCAGCAGGTCGTGCAGGTGGATGAGGCCGACTGGTTTCCGGCCCTCCACCACCATCAGGCTGGTGATGGCTGAATTGTTAATCGTCTGCAGCGCCGTTGCCACCAGCGTGTCCGGCGTCGCGGTCTTCGGGCCTTTTGTCATCACCTGATCCACCGTCATCGCCAGCAGATTGCTGCCGATGTGACGGCGGATGTCGCCATCGGTGATGATGCCGACCAGCGCACCGTCTGCGCCGGTGATCGCGACGCAGCCAAATCCCTTGCGCGACAGTTCCTGGATCGCGTCCTGCATGCCGGTGCCCGCAACCACCAGCGGCAGCCTGTCGCCGACATGCATGATCTCGCGGATCTGCGTCAGGTTGGCGCCGAGCTGGCCGCCCGGGTGAAAGGTGCGGAAATGATCCGGCGTAAAGCCGCGTGCTTCGAGCAGCGCGATCGCCAGCGCGTCGCCCATCACCAGTTGCAGCAGCGCCGATGTCGTTGGCGCCAGGCCGTGCGGACAGGCCTCAGGAGCGCGTGGCAAAAGCAGCACCACGTCCGCCGCCCGCGCCAGCGCCGACGTCTCTCCGGCGGTGATGGCGATCAACGGGATGGAAAAACGCCTGGAATAGGCGACGATGCCCATCAGTTCCTTGCTTTCGCCCGACCACGACATAGCGATGATGGCGTCGTCCCTGGCGATCATGCCGAGATCGCCGTGGTTGGCTTCGGCGGGATGGACAAAGAAAGCCGGCGTGCCTGTCGAGGCCAGCGTCGCCGCGATCTTCGAACCGATATGGCCGCTTTTGCCGACACCGGTGACGATGAGCCGGCCTTCAATCCCCGAGATCGTCTCGACGGCCTGGGCGAAAGGCCCGGCCAATCCGTTCTCCAAGGCCTCGGCGAGGGCTGCGACACCAGCCTGTTCTGTCGCCACCGTCCTCAGCGCCGAAGCGATCGAGGCTTGCCTGTCCGAAGGTTTCTTATCCAGGGATCCCGCATGCATGGCTGATGCGATTAGCGCTTTGCCGGCGCGCTGTCCAACAGAAATGGCCCAAGGCATGCCCGATCGTGCGGTGGTTTTAGATGACGGCAGGCGCCAAAACCAAAAGCTTAACGCAGGCGGTATGAATCCCTTTGGAAATCAGCGCTTCAGCTGGTTGACGGGCCGCCGCCTCAACCCTCCGTTAACCATCCCCATTTACGGTTCGGTAAGTATGGCGCGCGTGCGCCGCGCAAGCAGTGGTGGCGATGTCCGGGGCCCAGCCAGAAAATTCGACAGGAAGAAAGGGCAAGGCGGTCTGCGCCTTGCTGCTGGCAACCAGCATGTTTGCCTTGCTGCGCCCGACTGCGCTCCATGCCCAGGAAACCGAACTGCGCGGCGAGGTTTCGGAATCGGCGATCCTGTCCGACCAGCAGCGCAAGGCGAGACAGCTGGCCCTGGCAGCGCAGGGTCAACAGCCGACCAATGCCGCGCAGGACAATGCGCCGGCCCGCACCTATCTGCCGGCCAGCGCCGGTGCTGTGCCTGACGATACGGATACCGGCGATGCCATCGCGACCGGCAGCCTCTTCGACCCGCCGGCAGCCACTGACGACACGTCCGCCGACATCGCGGCGCCGCCCAAGCCCCGCCGCCGCTCATCGACCGCCGGGCAGAATGCGGCTGACCAGGCCAAGGACAAGGCTGCCGACAAGTCGAAAAAGAAGAAGAAATCGACGGCCGACACCTCCGACATCACCGCCTCCACGACGGACGCCACCGATGGTGAAGACACCGATGCGGACACGGCCAACCGCCGCGCCCTCACCATCGACAGTGCCGACAGGCAGAAGCTCGACCCAGGCGCGGAGCGCACGGACGCCATCGAAGGCCAGAAGAAGAAACCGGAGGATGATCCGTTTGCCGCCACCGGCGTCAAATGGGGCTCCTTCGTCATCCGGCCGACGATCGAACAGGGCCTGACCGCCACCTCGAACGGCGATTCGAGCAGTGCCGGCACGTCGGCGCTGCTGTCCGAGACAGCGCTGCGCTTTTCCGCCGCCTCCGACTGGCGCGAGAACTCAGCCACGATCGACGGCTATGGCCTTTTTCGCGAGACCGTCTCCGGTTACCCGGTTCACGACGCGCAAGGGCGCATCGAAGGCCAGCTCAATGTCGACCTCGACAATGAGTTGCGCGCCATCGCCAAGCTCGGCTACGAGGCCGTGCCGGAATCGGCATCATCACCGGACGCCATTGCCGGCGTCAGCAAGCAGCCGCTGCGGCAGACCATCGATGGCAGCCTCGCCGTCGAAAAGCATCTCGGCAAGATGCAGTACACGCTGACCGGCGCGGTCTCGCACGATTTTTACGGCGACGCCAAGCTCTCGGACGGCACCTCGCTGTCGCAGAAGGATCAGGACTCCACGCTCTACACGGCGACGTTGCGCACCGGCTACGAGATCTCCCCTGCCCTGACCCCCTTCACCGAAATCGAGGTCGGCCGCCGGACCTATGATCAACGCATCGACAATGAAGGCTTCGAGCGCTCGTCGACGCGGCTCGGCGCCCGCGCTGGCCTTGCACTCGACATGGGCGAGAAGCTGTCGGGCGAATTCTCGGCCGGCTGGCTCAGGGAAGCGATCGACGACAAAAACCTTGATGCAATCTCCGGTGCCACCGTCAACGCCGACCTCAAATGGTCACCGGAGCGCGGCACCACGATCGGCCTGACCGGGCGGACCACCGTCGAGCCCACGACCACATCGGGCGAAAGCGGCGACATCCTCTATTCCGGTCGCCTGACCGGCGAACGCCAGATTCGCGCCAACCTCACCGCCAATGCGGCTCTGGGCCTCGACTGGCGTGACTACATCGGCATCGATGGCCATGACAGGGTGTTGAGCGCCGAGGCCGGACTGACCTGGTGGCTGAACCGCTACGCCGGCCTCACCACAAGGGTGAGGACCGAGAAGCTGACCAGCAATCTGCCGGGCCGGGACTACACCGCCAACAGCATCTTCCTCGGCGTGAAAGTGCAGCGCTGAGGACTTGCGTGCCCAACGTGCGTTGAGATCAGACCGGCCCTTCCGCGGACCGGCTGAACATCGACATCGACTTAAGATGCGGCGCCGCGGCGCTCGGATGGCTTCATCTCATCGAGAAGCGTGCGGATCACACCGGCCATGTTCTCGTTCATGTCGCTGCGCCACAGCGCGAAGGCGACGTTGGCCTCGACGAAGCCTTCCGGCGATCCGCAGTCGAACGTGCGGCCTCGATAGTGGTAGCCGTAGAAAGGCTGCTGCTTTTCCAGCTTCAGCATGGCGTCGGTGAGCTGGATCTCGTTGCCGGCGCCTTTTTCCTGGCCTTCAAGGATCTTGAAGATCTCCGGCTGCAGGATGTAGCGGCCGTTGATGTAAAGATTGGACGGCGCGGTGCCGGCCTTCGGCTTTTCCACCATCTCGGTGATGCGGAAACCGTGATGCGTGTCCTCGCCGCGGCCGACGATGCCGTATTTGTGGGTTTCGGCGGGAGCGCATTCCTGCACCGCGATGATGTTGTTGCCGGTCTCCTCGTAGAGCTCGACCATTGCCTTCGTGCAGCTCTTCTCCGACTGCATGATCATGTCGGGCAGCAACAGCGCGAAGGGCTCGTCGCCGACGAGCTCGCGGGCGCACCAGACGGCATGGCCAAGTCCCATCGGTACCTGCTGGCGTGTGAAACTGGTCTGCCCCGGCGCCGGCTGCAGCCGTTGCAGGCGGGCGAGCTGGTCGTCCTTGCCGCGCTGGGCCAGCGTGTCATAGAGTTCGAACTGGATGTCGAAATGGTCCTCGATGACGGCCTTGTTGCGGCCGGTGACGAAGATGAAATGCTCGATGCCGGCCTCGCGTGCCTCATCCACCACATACTGGATCACCGGCCGGTCGACGACGGTCAGCATTTCCTTGGGGACAGCCTTGGTGGCCGGGAGAAACCGTGTGCCGAGACCGGCGACCGGGAAGACTGCCTTGCGAACTCTCTTCATGCTTTCAATTATCCGTTTGAGGGCCAGCTCCGCAATCCCCGTTCCAAGACATTTTCACGCCGGAATTCGGGACTACTGGGCAACTGAGAGGAATGTCCACCGGTAAAGCTTCGAAGCGTCTTTTCGTTCCCGGTGGCGCCTATGGTAAACTAATTCCTAACCTGGTTCGGCGATGAATGGTCTTTCCTGAGACAGAGAAGGAGGAAAAGATGTCCGTTCGCAATGCCGCAAAAATTTTTACCAGCGTCATGGCGGCAGCCAGCCTATCGCTCGCTCTGCTGATGCCTGGCCCCGCTTTCGCCGATGCCGGTTTCCGGCAGTGGGTCGCCGGCTTCCGCGCCACCGCCGTGCAGAGCGGCGTTTCCGGCGCCCTCTACGACCAGGCCTTCAGGAACATCAGGGATATCGATCCGGTGGTGCTGGAGAAGGCGCGTACGCAGCCTGAATTCACGGCCCCTGCCTGGGACTATTTCGACAACCGCGTCCATGACCAGTCGGTCGCCGTCGGCCAGCAGATGGCCAGGAAATGGAAGCCGTGGCTGGACCGGATCGAGGCCAGGTTCGGTGTCAACCGCTACATCCTGCTGGCCATCTGGTCGATGGAATCGAACTATGGCGAGATCCTCAAGCGCGACGACGTCATGCGCAATGTCGTGCGCTCGCTGGCGACCTTGGCCTATGCCGATCCGAAGCGGGCGAAATTCGCCCGCACCCAGCTGGTCGCCGCGCTGAAGATCCTGCAGACCGGCGATATCGACGAAAGCCATCTGAGCGGATCCTGGGCCGGCGCCATGGGCCATACCCAGTTCATCCCGACCAGCTATCTGCACTATGCCGTCGACATGGACGGCAATGGCAAACGCGACATCTGGAATTCGATCCCCGATGCGCTGGCGACATCAGCCAATTTGTTGAAGAAGAATGGCTGGCAGGCCGGCAAGACCTGGGGCTATGAGGTTGCTTTGCCCGCTGGAAAGCTTCCCGGCGGCTCGAAAACACTGTCGCAATGGCAGGCGCTCGGCGTGGTCAGGGCCAACGGCAAGCCGTTCAAGAACGGCTCCGACAAGGCGACGCTGAAGGTGCCGGACGGCCGCAACGGGCCGGCCTTCCTGATGATCAAGAATTTCACGGTCATCAAAGCCTACAATAACGCCGACAAATATGCGCTGGCCGTCGGCCTTCTTGCCGACGAAATCGCCGGCTCCAGCGGTCTCGTGCAGGACTGGAAGCGGCCTTTCACCAAGCTCACTTTCGAGGAAAGGCAGGAGCTGCAGCAGCGGCTTTCCCAACATGGCCTTTATGACGGCAAGTTCGACGGCAAGATCGGCGACGGCTCGAAATCAGCCATCTTGGCCTTCCAGGCCAAGGCCGGCTTGACCCAGGACGGTTACCCGAGCATGGAAGTGCTGAAGTGGCTCCGGCAGAAATAGAGCCGCCTGCGGTGCCGCGCGGCCTTTCGGGCGCGCAAAGGACACTGTAGCAATCTGGTTGGCGCGGCATTTGCTGCGCCAAGGGATGGAGGAAACGATTGGCTTCGGCTGCGCGCATCGCAGGGCTTGTTCGTCGCATGCCGGTGCTCATCCTGGCCGTGATCGTGCTCACCGTCGGTGTGGCTGGCGCCTTTCATGCGCCGGCCATGGCGCAGGAGCAGCAAAACCGCGGCTGGTCGCTGCGCGACCTTCTGTTCCCACGCCGCAGCGAGCGGATCGAGCCGCCGCAGGACATCCAGAAGCCGAGGCCCAGGCCCAAAGCGAAAAAACCCCGCGCTCCGCGCCCGCCGGCGGAGCCGGAAATCCCGGTGGTCGACAAGGCACCGGAGGCCCGCACCGTGCTGGTGGTCGGAGACTTCATGGCGGCCGGCCTCGCCGAAGGCCTCGATACCGCCTTTGCCGAGAATGCCGGCGTCAGGATCGTCGTTCGCAGCAATGGCTCGTCCGGCTTCGTACGCGACGACTTCTACAACTGGCCCGAACAGATCAAATCGCTGATCGAGACCGAAAAACCTGCCGCCGTGATCGTCATGCTGGGTTCCAACGACCGCCAGCAGATGAAGGTGGGTGACGTGCGCGAGCAGCCCCGCTCTGAAACCTGGACCAAGGAATATGAGCGCCGGACCGAGGCGTTCGGCAAAGCTGTCGCGGAGGCAAAGGTACCCTTCCTATGGGTCGGCATGCCGGCGTTCCGGGTGCCGAAGATGACCTCCGACATGCTGGCCTTCAACGACATCTATCATCAGGCGGCTGAAAGCCATGGCGGTGAATTCGTCGACGTCTGGGACGGCTTCGTCGATGAGAACGGTGCTTTCGTCACCAGCGGCCCCGATATCAACGGCCAGCCGGTGCGGCTGCGCGCCGATGACGGCATCAACGTCTCGAGGGCGGGCAAGCGCAAGCTCGCCTTCTATACCGAAAAACCGTTGCTGAAGATCCTCGGCCTGACCGCGCCTGGAAGCGTGGTCACACCGTCCGCTCCGGCGGGCGCCCCTGTCGAGGCGCCGGCGCCGGCCGCGGCACCCATCGTCATCGACCGCACCGCGCCGATGCTGCTCAGCGATCCGGCACTCGACGGCGGCTCCGAGCTGCTTGGCGCGGCCCCGCCGGCGAAGGCAAATCCGGACCTGCCCGGTGAAAAGCTTGTGGTCGAGGGCAAGGCATCCGTGGCCTCGCCGGGCCGCGCCGACGATTTCTCCTGGCCGCCGAAGGCCGCGGCCGCGACCGACGCAACGACCGCAATCAATCGTTAGTATCCCAGCGCGGTCTCTGAGGCCGTTTCGAAACTCGCTCCTCGGAAGCGCAGAAAACGCCGTCAGATGGCCGTAGGAGTAGAGTTTCCAAACGGGCTCAGCGCGGAAGAACGCTTGACCCCATCAGTGCCTCATCGATCGAGCGCGCCGCCTGGCGGCCCTCACGGATCGCCCAGACGACCAGCGACTGGCCACGACGCACGTCGCCGGCGGCATAGAGCCTGTCGACGCTGGTCCTGTAGTCGCGGTCATTGGCCTCGACATTCCTGGAGCGGCGGCTGTCGGTGGCGATCTTCATCTCACCCTCTAGCTCCTTCGCCACTCCGGCAGCGGCCGGCCCGGCAAAGCCGATGGCGATGAAGGCGAGATCGGCGCGGATGACGAATTCGCTGCCGGCGATCGGCTTGCGCTTGTCGTCGACCTCGCAGCACTTGACGCCGGTCAGCTGGCCTTCCTCGCCGATGAATTCGAGCGTCGCCACCTGGAATTCGCGCTCCGCGCCTTCGGCCTGCGAAGACGAGGTGCGCATCTTCGTCGCCCAGTAGGGCCAGACCGAAAGCTTGTCTTCCTTCTCCGGCGGCTGCGGGCGGATGTCGAGCTGGGTGACACGCACCGCGCCCTGGCGGAAGGCCGTGCCGACACAGTCGGACGCTGTATCGCCGCCGCCGACGACGACCACATGCTGGCCGCCGGCGATGATCGGATGCGACGGCCACGCCACCGACTGGATCGGTTCGCCGCCGACCCGCCTGTTCTGCTGCACCAGATAGGGCATCGCGTCATGCACACCGCCGAGATCGTCGCCGGGAATGCCGGCCGCGCGCGGCGTTTCCGAGCCGCCGCAATAGAGCACGGCATCATGTTCGGCGAGCAGCTCGGCAACCGGCTTGTCGACGCCGACATTGACGCCGCAATGAAAGGTCACGCCCTCACCCTGCATCTGCTCGATGCGCCGGTCGATATAGTGCTTCTCGATCTTGAAGTCGGGAATGCCGTAGCGCATCAGCCCGCCGGGCCGGCTTTCGCGCTCGTAGACATGAACATCGTGGCCGGCGCGGCCAAGCTGCTGGGCCGCCGCCATACCGGCCGGACCGGAACCGATGACGGCGACGCGCTTGCCGGTCTTCTTCTCCGGCGGATAGGGCCTGATATGGCCGGTTTCATAGGCCTTGTCGGCGATCGCCTGCTCGACCGTCTTGATGGCGACGGGAATGTCCTCGAGGTTCAGCGTACAGGCTTCCTCGCAGGGTGCGGGGCAGATGCGGCCGGTGAACTCCGGGAAGTTGTTGGTCGAATGCAGGTTGCGGATCGCGTTGTCCCAGTCGCCATTGTAGACGAGGTCGTTCCAGTCCGGAATCTGGTTGTGGATCGGGCAGCCGGTCGGCCCGTGGCAGAACGGAATGCCGCAATCCATGCAGCGCGCGGCCTGTTTCTCGACCTCCTTGTCAGACATCGGCAGCGTGAACTCGCGGAAATGCCGGATGCGGTCGGAGGCCGGCTGGTACTTGTGCACCTGCCGGTCGATTTCGAGAAAGCCTGTTACCTTGCCCATAGTCCAGTTCCTGCTGTCCAGATGGTGCGGTTTTCGCCGCACCCGTTAACCCCTTGAGGCAGCCATGGCAACCTTGCGCCGGAGGTCAAACTGTCGGTGAAGATGGGCCGGGAAACCTGGGCTCCCCGGCAATTGCAAAGCCTATTCCGCCGCGACGCCCATGCGCATGCGTTCCATCTCGATCAGGGCACGGCGATATTCAACCGGCATGATCTTGCGGAACTTCGGCCGGAAAATCGTCCAGTCGTCGAGAATCTCGCGGCCACGTACCGACCCGGTGTAATGCACATGGTTGGAAATCAGTTGGTAAAGCCGCTCCTCGTCATGGCTGGTCATGTCGCCGGAGACATCGACGCGGCCCTTGTGATCGAGGTCGCCGCCATGGTGCAGCAGCCTTTCCATCAGATCGTCTTCTTCGGGAACCGGCTCCAGCTCGACCATCGCCATGTTGCAACGCTCGGCGAAATCGCCCGCCTCGTCGAGCACATAGGCGACGCCGCCCGACATGCCGGCGGCGAAGTTGCGGCCGGTCTTGCCGATGACGACGACGATGCCGCCCGTCATGTACTCGCAGCCATGGTCGCCGACGCCTTCGACGACGGCGGCGACGCCCGAATTGCGCACGGCGAAACGCTCGCCGGCGACACCGGCGAAATAGGCCTCGCCCTCGGTTGCGCCATAGAGCACCGTGTTGCCGACGATGATGGACTCCGCCGCGACGATCTTGGCCTCTTCCGGCGGCCGGATGACGATACGTCCGCCCGACAGGCCCTTGCCGACATAGTCATTGCCGGCGCCGACAAGCTCGAACGAGATGCCGCGCGCCAGGAAGGCGCCAAAGGACTGGCCGGCAGTGCCGGTCAGCTTCACCTGGATCGTGTCCTCGCGCAGGCCCTTGTGCTTGAAGCGCTTGGCCACTTCACCCGACAGCATGGCGCCCGTCGAGCGATCGACATTGCGGATATCGACCTCGATCTTGACCGGCAGCTTGCTCTCCAGCGCCGGCTTGGCCAGTTCGATCAGCTTGCGGTCGAGCACGTCGTCGATCGGGTGCTTCTGCCGCTCGGTCCAGTGCACGGCCTCATGCGGCGCATCCGGCTTGAAGAACATCTTCGAGAAATCGAGCCCGCGCGCCTTCCAGTGCACGATCAGGTCGCGCTTTTCCAGAAGATCTGTGTCGCCGATGATCTGGTCGATATGGGTGTAGCCCATCTCGGCGAGCAGCTCCCTCACCTCTTCCGCCACGTAGAAGAAGAAGTTGATGACATGCTCGGGCGTGCCCTTGAAGCGCTTGCGCAGCACTGGATCCTGCGTCGCGACGCCGACCGGGCAGGTGTTGAGATGGCACTTGCGCATCATGATGCAGCCGGCCGCGATCAGCGGTGCGGTCGAGAAGCCGAATTCGTCGGCGCCAAGCAGCGCGCCGATGATGACGTCGCGCCCCGTGCGCAAGCCGCCATCGACCTGCAGCGCAACGCGCGACCGCAGACCGTTCAGCACCAGCGTCTGGTGCGTCTCGGCAAGGCCCATTTCCCACGGGCTGCCGGCATGCTTGAGCGACGTCAGCGGCGAAGCGCCGGTGCCGCCATCATAGCCCGAGATGGTGATGTGGTCGGCGCGTGCCTTGGCAACGCCCGCCGCAACCGTGCCGACACCCACCTCCGACACCAGCTTGACCGACACGTCGGCCGCCGGATTGACGTTCTTCAGATCGTAGATCAGCTGAGCCAGATCCTCGATCGAATAGATGTCGTGATGCGGTGGCGGCGAGATCAGGCCGACGCCGGGCGTCGAATGCCTGACCTTGGCGATGGTCGCGTCGACCTTGTGGCCGGGCAGCTGGCCGCCCTCGCCGGGCTTGGCGCCCTGCGCCACCTTGATCTGCATCATGTCGGAATTGACGAGGTACTCAGCCGTGACGCCGAAACGGCCCGAGGCGATCTGCTTGATCGCCGAGCGTTCCGGGTTCTTGCCGCCGCCAGGCAGCGGCAGATAGCGGTCGGCCTCTTCGCCGCCCTCGCCGGTGTTCGACTTGCCGCCGATCTGGTTCATCGCGCGCGCCAGCGTGGTGTGCGCTTCGCGCGAGATCGACCCGAACGACATCGCCCCGGTCGAGAACCGCTTGACGATGTCGGCCGCCGACATGACGTCGTCGAGCGCCACCTTCTTGCGGCCGGTTTCTCCGGCCAGCTTGATCTTGAACAGCCCGCGAATGGTCTGGGCGCGGGCCGTCTCGCTGTCGATCTGGGCGGAATAGTCCTTGAAGGTTTCCCACGATCCCTGGCGCACGGCGTGCTGCAAGGTGGCGACCGCGTCGGGCGACCAGATATGCGCCTCGCCGCGCATGCGATACATGTATTCGCCGCCGACCTCGAGACTGTTGCGCAGCACGGGGTCGTTGCCGAAACCGTCATTGTGGCGGCTGAGCGTCTCGGTCGCGATCTCGTCCAGGCCGACGCCTTCGATCAGCGTCGCGGTGCCGGTGAAGTATTGCTGCACGAAATCGGTCTTCAGGCCGATGGCGTCGAAAATCTGCGCGCCGCAATAGGACTGGTAGGTCGAGATGCCCATCTTGGACATCACCTTGAGGATGCCCTTGCCGATCGACTTGATGTAGCGAGAGACGACTTCGTAGGCGTCCACTTCCTTCGGCAGTTCGCCGCGCTTGTGCATGTCGAGCAGCGTATCGAAGGCGAGGTAGGGATTGATCGCCTCGGCGCCATAGCCGGCAAGGCAGCAGAAATGATGCACTTCGCGCGGCTCGCCGGATTCGACGACGAGGCCGACCGAGGTGCGCAGTCCCTTGCGGATCAGGTGATGATGGACCGCGGCCGTCGCCAGGAGCGCCGGAATGGCGATGCGGTCCGGCCCGACCTGGCGGTCGGACAGGATGATGATGTTGTAGCCGCCGGCAACCGCCGCCTCGGCCCGCTCGCACAGGCGGTCGATGGCGCCCTGCATGCCCGCGGCCCCTTCGGCGGAGCCATAGGTGATGTCGATCGTCTTGGTGTCGAAGCGGTCCTCGGTGTGGCCGATGGAACGGATCTTTTCGAGATCGCCATTGGTCAGGATCGGCTGGCGCACCTCGAGCCGCTTGCGGCGCGAATTGCCGACGAGGTCGAAGATGTTCGGCCGCGGCCCGATGAAGGACACCAGGCTCATCACCAGCTCCTCGCGGATCGGATCGATCGGCGGATTGGTGACTTGGGCGAAGTTCTGCTTGAAATAGGTGTAGAGCAGCTTCGACTTGTCCGACATCGCCGAGATCGGCGTGTCGGTGCCCATCGAGCCCACCGCCTCCTGGCCAGTCGTGGCCATCGGCGACATCAACAGCTTGGTGTCTTCCTGGCTGTAGCCGAACGCCTGCTGGCGATCGAGCAGGCTGACATCCTTGCGCAGCGCGCGCGGCTCGACCGGCTTCAAATCTTCGAGGATGAGCTGTGTGTTGGCGAGCCAGGTCTTGTAGGGATGCTTGGTCGCGATCTCCGACTTGAGCTCCTCGTCGGAGACGATACGCCCCTTCTCCAGATCGATCAGAAGCATACGGCCGGGCTGCAGCCGCCACTTCTTGACGATCTTCTCCTCGGGCACGGGCAGCACGCCGGCTTCCGAGGCCATGATGACGCGATCATCGTCGGTGACGATGTAGCGTGCCGGGCGCAGTCCGTTGCGGTCGAGCGTGGCGCCGATCTGGCGGCCATCGGTGAAGACCACCGCCGCCGGCCCATCCCACGGCTCCATCAATGCCGCATGGTATTCGTAGAAGGCCTTGCGATCGGCATCCATGAGCTTGTTGCCGGCCCAGGCTTCCGGGATCAGCATCATCATGGCATGGCTGAGCCTGTACCCGCCCTGGAACAGGAACTCGAGCGCATTGTCGAAGCAGGCGGTGTCGGACTGGCCGTCATAGGAAATCGGCCACAGCTTCGAGATGTTGTTGCCGAACAGTTCGGAATCAACCGACGCCTGGCGCGCAGCCATCCAGTTGTTGTTGCCGCGCACGGTGTTGATCTCGCCATTGTGGGCGACCATGCGGTAGGGATGCGCCAGCTTCCAAGACGGGAAGGTGTTGGTCGAGAAGCGCTGGTGGACGAGGATCAGCGCGGTCTCGAAGCGCGGATCGATCAGGTCCTTGTAATAGGCGCCGACCTGGTAGGCCAGGAACATGCCCTTGTAGACGATGGTGCGCGCCGACAGCGACACGCAATAGGCGCCGATGTCCTTGTTGTCGTTCTCGGCGTAGATGCGGCCCGATATGACCTTGCGCAGCAGATAGAGCCTGGCCTCGTATTCCTCGTCATCGGTAATGTCTGGCGTGCGGCCGATGAAGATCTGCCGATGGAACGGCTCGGATGCCACGATGTCAGGCGCCTTCGAAAGCGACGAATTGTCGACGGGCACGTCACGGAAACCGATGAGCGGAAGCCCCTCGGATTGCGCCGATTCGACAATGATGTCCTCGATATGGGCGCGAAGGGCCGCGTCCTGCGGCATGAACCAGTGTCCGACGCCGTACTGACCCGCCGGCGGCAGCTCGATGCCCTGGGCCGCCATCTCCTCACGGAAGAACTGGTCGGGAAGCTGCACCAGCACGCCGGCGCCATCGCCGACCAGCGGATCGGCGCCAACGGCACCGCGATGCGTCAGGTTTTCGAGCACAGCCAGCCCGTCCTTGACGATCTGATGCGACTTCACGCCCTTCATATTGACGATGAAGCCGACGCCGCAGGCGTCATGCTCGTTGCGCGGATCGTAGAGGCCCTGGGCGGAAAAGCCGTTGGCGGTTCGGCTAATATTGGATCGCAAGGTGGTTTTGACGGTTGCCGCTTTCGTCTGCGCGGCCTGGCCGTTCGTCGCAGAGTGCGTCATGTCCGTCATCTCCTGTCCTCCATTCCCAGCCATTCAGGCGCTGGTTTGCCTCGGCAAGCGCTTGGCTCACCCTGATCCTTGTGGCACGTCTTGCGAAATCCTTGCCGAACCAGGCGGCTTTCCGCATGGAACGCATCTGGTAATCGTACAGGCCAGAGTCTGGCTGTCCACCTGTCGCTCGCGGCAACAGCCGGAGAGGCCCAATGATACGCCAATCCGGCTCGTTTTGTGCGACAAAATAAGACAGCACTACTGTCCTAAATTTTTATGGCAGAAATCTGGGACGCACACAAGACCGATTCACAAAAAACTTGGGCTTTTCGCGACAGAAAATGTCGTCAAGTCCGGGAAAAACGTAAGCTTCAGTCGTCGACCTGGGCTTTGCCGGTTGGCTGGCTTTACTGTTTTTCCGGCGCCTGGCCCCTTGCGGTCCGCTCGCGAAACCGGTCAACTTCAGACTGATTTCCCCAAAACCCGATTTCCCCAAAACCCCGATCTCCCAAGACATAGGCAGATGCATGTTCTTCGCTTCCGACAATTGGGCAGGCGCCCATCCCAATATTGCCGCTGGCCTGTCGGCCAATGCCGGCGGCTTTTCCACCGCCTATGGCGACGGTGCGCTCGACCGGGCAGTCTACCAGCGCTTCAGTGAGATTTTCGAACGCGAGGTCGCGGTGTTCTTCGTCGCCACCGGCACGGCCGCCAACTCGCTGGCGCTCACCGCTTACAACAAGCCGGGCGGCATTTCCTTTGCCCATCGCGAATCGCATGTCATCGAGGACGAATGCGGCGCGCCGGTATATTTTTCCGGCGGCTCTCGCCTGCATGAGATCGATGGCGCGCTGGGCAAGATCGATCCGCACAATCTGGAAAGGACCATCGGCCGTTTCGCACCGGAAATTGTCCATTGGGGACGGCCGATGGCCGTTTCGATCACCCAGTCGACCGAGGTCGGCACCATCTACGGCCTGGATGAGATCGAGACGATCTCGGCGATCGCCAAACAATATTCGGTGCCCCTGCACATGGATGGCGCCCGCTTTGCCAATGCGCTGGTCGCACTCGACACGACACCGGCCGAAATGACCTGGAAACGCGGCGTCGACATCCTCTCCTTCGGCGGCACCAAGAACGGCTGCTGGTGCGCCGAAGCGATCGTGCTGTTCGACCTCGATCGTGCCAGGGAATTGGCCTTCCTGCGCAAGCGCGCCGCCCAGCTGTTTTCGAAATCGCGCTTCGTCGCGGCGCAGTTCGAGGCCTATTTCAAGGATGGGCTGTGGCTGGACACCGCCCGCCACGCCAACGCCATGGCCGCACGCCTTGCCGCCGCGATCGAGGATTCGGCAACGGCCAAGCTGGCATGGCTGCCGCAGGCGAACGAGGTTTTCGCGGTGATCAAGAAGGCCGAGGCCGAGAGGCTGCAGACCGCGGGTGCCGCCTTCTACGACTGGCACAAGCCGCATGGCTTTGACGGCCACATCGGCGAGGACGAGTTGCTCTACCGCTTCGTCACCAGCTTTGCGACGACAGCCGATGAAGTCGACCGTTTTGGCCAGCTGATCGCCTGATAACGCATTTCCCCGACAACAAAAAAGCGGCGCCTTTCGGCGCCGCTTCCGTCTCGGGAGGAGACTTGTATTTTAGGCAGCGGTCTTGGCCTCGATCTGCTTGGCCTTGGCCGAAGACGCCGTAATGGCGATCTTGCGCGGCTTCAGCTCCTCGGGGATGTTGCGCTTGAGGTCGACGAAGAGCAGGCCGTTCTTCAGCGAGGCGCCAACGACCTCGACGTGGTCGGCAAGCTGGAAGCGACGTTCGAAAGCCCTCGAGGCAATGCCGCGATAGAGCAGCTCGGAGCCTTCGCCGGTACCCTCGTCCTTGCGCTCACCCTTCACGGTCAGCACGTTGCGATGGGCTTCGATCGAGATTTCCTCGTCCGAGAAGCCGGCAACCGCCATCGAGATCCGGTAGGAATCCTCACCGGTGCGCTCGATGTTGTAGGGCGGATAGGTCTGCGCGCCATCCGGCTGCGCGAGCGAATCGAGCATCGTGAACAGACGATCGAAGCCGACGGTCGAGCGATAAAGCGGGGAAAAATCAACGTGACGCATGAGGTGTTCTCCTGTTGAGCAACATGGTTTGCGTATGGCCGGTGCGAAACCCTTGAGCGGCGTTTCGGGTGGACCAGCGGCCCCGACATTGGCGACCGCACGAGACATTTGGGGAGCGCTGGAAAGCATTTCAAGATTTCACCTGGCGGCAAAAGCCACGGCGGCCGGACCCTTGATGAACGGCAGATGAACCGGCACTTCGGCGCGCGTTCAGGCAGCCGGCGCTAAAGTCCATTCCAGGATCAAGGACTGGCGGCGCCGATTGCACAACAGGCACCGCAACGAGGCCGACCGGGTGTAACGTCCCTTCCTCCCGGATCGACAGGGGCCGGAAGCACGCTTTCAAGCGGCTTCCGGCCTTCCCTGATGCAGCCTCCCCTTCACCGGGAATTCCTTGGCTTTTGGCGCATGGGCGTCTATCACCTTAGCGGAGCCGGCCAGCGCAGGCGGGCATGCGAGACGCCGAGCACGAAGCGCCGAATGACGGATCTTTTCACCGAAAACTCCCTTTTTCACGAAATCGAGGGCAATCCGCGGCCGGAAAATGCCACCGGCGGCTTCTTCACCGCGCGTGACCGAAAGAATATCCGCTACGGCCTGTTCGGCGCGGTCGCTCGCCCGATGAAGGGCACCGTGGTCCTGCTCACCGGCCGCAACGAGTGCATCGAGAAATATTTCGAAACCATCCGCAACCTTGCCGATCGCGGCTTTGGCGTCGCCACGCTCGATTGGCGCGGCCAGGGCGATTCCGACCGGCTGATCCGCGATCACCAGCGCGGCTACGTCAGCAGCTTCCGCGACTACACCGCCGACCTCGAACAGTTCTTCGAGGAGATCGTGCTGCCCGATTGCCGCGGACCGTACTACATCCTCGCCCATTCGGCAGGTGCCTTGATCACCCTGCTTGCCGCCCCATCGATGGTGAACCGCATCCGGCGCATGGTGCTGATCGCGCCCTTCCTGACGCTGCCCGACCTGCCGGTCTCGATCTCGACGGTTCGCCGCGTCTGTTCTCTGTTCTGCGCTCTCGGCCTCGGCCGGCTCTACGCCGCCTGGGGTCCGCGGCCGAGGGTTACGGCCCCGTTCGAGACCAACAAGCTGACATCGGACCCGGAGCGCTATCGGCGCAACACACGGATCTATGAAGAATACCCGCAACTGGCGCTTGGCGGGCCGACGATCCGCTGGCTGCAGGCAGCCGCGAAAGCATCGGAAGCCGTCAGCGACCCCGATTTCATGGCTCGGATCCAGGTCCCGCTGCTGATCATCGCCGCCGGCGCCGACCAGGTCGTCTCGACCAGGGCCGTGGAAGCCTACGCCAGGCGTCTGCGGCTCGGTTCGCTGCTGATGATCGATGGCTCCCGCCACGAAATCCTGCAGGAAGCCGACATCTACCGCGAGCAATTGCTCGCCGCTTTCGACGCTTTCATTCCCGGCAGCGACGACCCCACAGCCTGACAGGCGCCGGTCGCTGGCCCGCTCCCCAAGCGGGGCCGCCGGCAGTAAAACGACTGCTTCAAGCGGTCGGCATCACCTGAATGGCGGCGGACGCTCGTTTAGCCGCGCAGGGCGGCCATGGCGGCGGCATGAAGTTCCGGCGTCGCCGCGGCGAGTACATCGCCGCCCTGTTCCGCCGGCCCGCCATCGAATGTGGTGACGACGCCGCCTGCCTTTTCGATGATCGGGATCAGCGCCACGATGTCGTAGGGCTTCAATCCGGGATCGGCGACGATGTCGACGCTTCCCGAGGCGATCATGGCGAAGGCATAGCAATCGGCGCCATAGCGGGCGAGCTGGATCTGTCTTTCGAATGCATCGTAACGGTTGCGCGCCTCGCCCTTGAACAGGGCCGGCGTGGTGGTGAACAGCGTCGCCTGGTCCAACTTCGTCGTCTTGCGGGTCGTCAGTTTTCGCGGCCCGCCTGGCCCCTCATAATGGGAGCCCGAGCCGTTGGCGTAGAAAAGCTCGCCGGTGAAGGGCTGCGCCATCATGCCGGCAACGGCGTCGCCATCGATCGTCAGCCCGACCAGTGTGCCCCACACCGGCAGGCCGGAAATGAACGCGCGCGTGCCGTCGATCGGGTCGATCACCCAGACGTGCCGGCTCGAGATGTTCTCGCTGCCATGCTCCTCGCCTAGAATACCATGATCGGGATACTCAGCCGATATCAGAGCCCGGATGGCGCGCTCGGCCTCGCGATCGGCCTCGGTGACCGGATCAAAACTGCCCTGTTCCTTGTTGGCGACCGCACCTTGGGCACGAAAGCGCGGCAAGGTCTCCGCCGCTGCCGCCTGCGCGATGCGACGCATGAAATCGATGCTGATGTCCAACTGATTCTCCCGCATTGCAGCATGCCCGAGCCCGGCTTTGCCGCCAATTTCGTGCCAAAACAAGGGTGTCGAGGATTTTTCCGCGACGGCATCTGTTGCCTGGATGTCACACAGGCGCCATCGAAACGCAATTTCCACATCAGAGTGAATTAAAAAAGGCTGAAGGTCGCTTGACATTTGTGCAGCGCACAATACCCTCAATCTCGGACAGGGTTTCCTGTCCATGCCCTCCTTGGGCGTTTCCTCCCTAGACTTCGACCGTATCGTGCAAACGATGCGGTCTTTTTTTATGGCGCCATTCAGTCCGCGGCCAGCGGCAGGTTATTCACTCCGCGGCCAGTGGCAAGTCGATGAAATGATGATCGGGCATCGACATCAGGTCGGCTGAGAACCGCGTCAGATCGTCGGCCAGCGCATCGAAGCCAGCAGCCTTTTCGAACGTCCGCTCGTTCATATAGAGCCCCCGGTTGACCTCGATCTGCAGCGCGTGCAGATGGCGCGCCGGGCGGCCATAGTGCTCGGTGATGAAGCCGCCGGCATAGGGCTTGTTGTGGGCGACCGAATAGCCCATGGCGCTGAGCAGGCCGATCGCGGTGTCGGTCAGGGCGGCCGTTGCCGAGATGCCGAAACGGTCGCCGATGATGAAGTCGGGCCGCTGGCCGCTGTCGCCGACCCTGATGCTCGCCGGCATCGAATGACAGTCGATCAGCACGGCAAAGCCGAACCGCGCATGGGTTCTGGTCAACAGCCGCTTCAGCGTCTCGTGATAGGGCTTGTAGACGGCCTCGATGCGGGCGACCGCTTCGGCCAGCGGCAAGCGGCCGGAATAGATGTCGAGCCCCTCGCCGACCAGCTTCGGCACCGTGCCCAGCCCGCCGGCCACCCGTGCCGAGCGGATGTTGCAGAAGGACGGCACCGGCTCGGCGAACATGCGCGGATCAAGCTCCCACGGTTCACGGTTGACGTCGAGATAGGCCCTCGGGAAATTCGCCGCCAGCAGCGGTGCGCCGAGCGCGACGGTCCCGCCGAACAGCTCATCGACGTAGCAGTCCTCGGACCGACGGATGGCGTTGCGGTCCAGCCTTGCCATGGCAAGGAAGCGCTCCGGATAGTAGCGGCCGCTATGCGGTGAGTTGAAGAGGAAGGGGACGCGCTGCTCGACGCCCGACCGGATTTCGAAGGGTGGAAAGACCGAAAAATCCTCGGCTGCCGTCTTCAATTTGAACGAACCCGAAAACACCAGTGCATCATGATGTGAAAGTGCCACCTTGCAAGCCTCGTGTCCAGCATTTCGGCCGCAGCACACGCCCGGCAAATATGGATCATCCCCGTCAGCGTTCACTTGATGTTTACCCTCACCTCCTCATATACAGGATGGTTAACGGGCTTGCCCAACGGCAACCTCGGGCGGGTGATTCGGACGGGATATCATGGCACGCATTCTTCTGGCGGAAGACGACGACGATATGCGTCGGTTCCTCGTCAAGGCGCTGGAGCGCGCCGGTTACCAGGTCAGTGATTTCGACAATGGCGCCAGCGCCTATGAGCGGCTGCGCGAGGAGCCTTTCTCGCTGCTGTTGACCGACATCGTCATGCCGGAGATGGACGGCATCGAACTGGCGCGGCGCGCCACCGAGATCGATCCTGATCTGAAAGTCATGTTCATCACCGGTTTCGCCGCCGTTGCGCTGAACCCGGATTCCAAGGCGCCGAAAGACGCCAAGGTGCTGTCGAAGCCCTTCCACCTGCGCGACCTCGTCAACGAGGTCGAAAAGATGCTGCAGGCGGCCTGAGCCGTTTTCTAGGCGAGGCGCCGCACCTCTTCGCCACTGCGGCGAGACGACGCCTTCTTTCCTTTTTCCTGCTATTGACGCGCTGGATCAAAAATGGTGTATGCGCGGCTTCGGATGGGCGTGTAGCTCAGCGGGAGAGCACTGCATTGACATTGCAGGGGTCACAGGTTCAATCCCTGTCACGCCCACCATCCAACCAGACAAGCAGATCTTGCATCGGCATTTCCCGGCTGGTTCCCCAGAGGTAGAGCGGTTCGCATAGGTTGACTTATAGCCTGCACCTGGCGCAACGCCGCATGCAGTGCTTGAGCTTGGCGAACGGTTTGTCGATTTGGGCTGAGGTCCGGACTATAGGGGCAGGAAGAAGAGCCCTTGCGAAGCCAGCCTACTGGTCATCGTCATCGCCATTGTCTGGATTGTCGACCAAACATCCCGCGCCGTGACACCCTTGGTAATTGCCTTGAGTGTCGAAATTCGGATTGCCGTCCTTGTCGTAACTCGGCCTTGGGTCGATGTAGCTGTCGTTCTTTCGACGCGCTTCCTTGCGATCCTTGTCTCTCTGTTCCTGCGCGGCTATGCGATCCATTGAGCGCTGCTCGTCTTCTGAACGTTGTGAAGTCTGTTGCATCATGCAGTCGGCAAACCTGTTGGTTCCTGGCCTATAGCCGTAAGAAGCGCACTGTTGCTGATCCATTGCGCGCTGATCCTCAGCGCTGACGCAACCAGCAACCGCCAACGGCACAAGCGCGATCAGCACATATCTCATCTTGAAATTCGGCATTTTGTCACTCCAGATCATTCTGATGGCACCGGGCAAGAGAGGTCACCCTCCTGGCAGTTCAGGTAGGCCCTCAACTGCCTGGTGCGAGCCTTGGTCAGTTCAGCTTGACAAGCAGCGGCAACCATCGGCGCCGCGGAGCCACCATCGTCACCGCTGGATTGAAACGTGCATTCGGCGTTGCGGAACGCAATCCACGCTCTCTGCGCTTTCACCAACCGTGCCTTGCCGTCGGAATCATCCGTAAGCCGCTTCTGGATTTGCTTGAAGGTTTGGTTCAACGCCTGATCGGCTCTTTTGAAGTCCGAAGCTGGATCAGCCAGAGCCGCAGTGGCGGCGAACGACAGCATGGCGACGCCAGCAAGTAGAAAACGCATGATTGTATCCCCGGAATGAAAACAACCACAAGTAAGCACGCATGGGGGCAGCCGACAAGCACCGAAAAACCGTATAGTAAGCAAAGGGTTGTCGGGTTCAACAACGCAGGACGGACGAGGCTGGGGCCGTGAGGTGCGGGGGGTGGCGGATAACTCATGCATTCGATGCAATGGCGGCCGAATGCGGCCGCCACAAGCTGACGTTGACATTTGCCGCTGCGCCATTGTCGAGGGCGGCGCCGGCGAGTTTCGCAAACCGGTCCTGGCAGACCGGACGCCGGACGCAAACGCCGTCGCGGAAAGCTGTGCGCCCGTCCCGGTGCTGACCGGGACGGGCGACAGGCAATCAGATCATTGCGGCTCTGGATCAGGCGTATTTCCCGGCCTGTCGCCGCCGCCCTTGCCTTCACGGCAAGGCTCGCCGATGCCGCAGCATTTGCCGTTGTAGGTGACGCCGGGCTTCAGCTTGTCGCATTCCCTGGGAGCGGTTGTCTTGCAGCCGGCCAGCACCGAAACGGCGATGGCGGCCAAAAGGACGTTTCTTGAAACAGTAAACATCAGACGTTCTCCTTGATGGACCATGTTTGGACACATCGCTTGGTCGCGCCTCGGGAGAAATTGGTTCACAAGAAAATTGCGATCACCGGCGGAATCTTTTTGCGAGCTTGCCTTCGCGTGAAGGCGCATCGCCGATGCCGGGGCATTTGCCATGCTATGTGGTTTTCGGATTTGATTTATCGCATTGTCTTGTCGGCGTTGCCTGCAACCTGCCGTGACCGATGCAGCAGAACCGTAACAGGACATTCGCAACATTGCAGGCGAGAGACGTTTTCCATGATTGATCGCGTTGGACAATTCAGGGCTTGGTCGCCTCACACTCAGAAATGGTCCAGGGTCGAAGCCGGAATGGTTGGCGAAACTGCGCGCATTCCCGAGGCGGTGATCGGGTCTCCTTGCGTGCCGTCATGAGTTCACAGTCCAGAAGGGAAAAACTGTCGCCTTGGCCGAAGATACATCGCGAACTGAACCGTGTGCGCACGCAATTGCAGTCGCCGTGGTCGACATTGGGCAACGCGCTCATTTCCGCAAAGCAGAACGCTGAATACCGACGCGAACTCGGCAAGCGGATCGAAGCCGCCCGCGAGACTTACACGGCGTCGCCGATCTCGCAGATTGCCGACAGCTTCATGCTCGTCCGGATCATCGGCAATGATCTGGAACCGCGACACCGCAAGGGCCAGTCATTCGACAACGTGCTGTTCATTCTGGACAACGAACCGGTCTTCGACGCCTGCGAAAAATTCTGGATCGTCAATCGGATAGTCGACACCGACGAGGAAGCCCGGATCATCGGCCTGCTCGAAAGCCGCCGTCAGAATTTTCACACAATCCCCTTCGAACTCGATGCGTACCGGAAGATATCCTGGGACGTCGACCAGCTTGTTGCCGGCGACCTCAGATTCTCAGAGAAGGGCCGGGCGAGCGGAAAGTCCGCGCGTTACGAAACGCACATCCGCCGCAGCAAGAACCTCTATGTGATGAACAACAATGGGGCTCGCAACGCCGCGCTCGCGATTGCCCGCGGCAGGGCAAAATGGCTGATGCCCTGGGACGGGAACTGCTACCTGACAGGCTCTGCGTTCCAGCGGATACGGTCCGCGATCGAGAGAAACCCGCACCTTCCCTACGCTGTGGTGCCCATGGCGCGTATTGTCGACAATGCGCTTCTGCTGGACCAGAGCTTCCAGCCGCCGGCCGAGGAAGAGCCGCAGATCATATTTCGAGCCGATACCACGCAACTGTTCGACGAAAACTATGGCTACGGAAGGCGGCCAAAAATCGAGATGCTGTGGCGGTTGGCAGTTCCCGGCCCCTGGGATCGCTACCGCGACGACGCCTGGGATTTTCCACGCCCGGTCCGGGCAGCGGATGCCGGGCTGCTCCAGAAAGCGGGCTGGGTGGCGCGCCTGGATTCAGGACGTTCGCATCTGGAGATCGGCAAGGCCGGCTTCGTCGCGCGTCTGGTCAGCCGCGACCAGGCGATCGTCGATATGGTCGATCAATGTGACGCCAAGGCAGTCGCCGCTCGGCTTGATACCTCCCGCCTGGCTTTCTATGACGAAGACGCCCTCGCCCACGCGGTAAAGGACGGACCCATCCTGCGCTATCTCGAAACCGCGGCCGGTCAGGCACTCGCCCGCGGTCCGTTCAGCGTGCTCGACAAGACTGGCCGAGCCCCCAGCGGGGATCCCCAGGACTATTTTCACCCGGCGCCTTACTGGTGGCCCGACCCCGACAGACCCGATGGCCTGCCCTATATCAGGCGCGATGGCGAACGCGTGCCCGGCACGGCATTGTATGCAGCAGGAAGCGAAACCTACGATCGCACACGCTTACAGCGCGTCTTCGACGACACAACCGTGCTTGCGCTCGCCGCAACCGTGCTTGATGGACGTCATTACGCCGTCCACGCCGCGAGGCTCATTCGCGCATGGTTTGTCGATCCCAAGACAAGAATGAACCCGCATTTGCGCTATGCGCAGGTGCGGTCGGGCCACGACAACAATGAAGGGGCCGGCTACGGCATCATCGAGCTGAAGGATTTCTATTTCTTCCTGGATGCCGTACGCTTGATCGAGCGAACAGGAGTACTGGGTGACGAGGATCGCGAGGCGTTCAGAGCCTGGCTCGGTTCCTACTGTGAATGGCTGGACACCGCGCCGGCAGCCGCGACGGCCTTCTGCAGCAGCAGCAACCAAGGAACGTACTACGATTTGCAGCGGGCATCGATCGCCACATTTCTTGGCGACAGCGCCACCCTGGCCAAGATCAGCCTCTATGCTCGGGAGAGATTGGCGACCCAGATCGCAGCCGACGGCTCCTTGCCCAGGGAACTGTCCCGCACGCGCCCCAGGCACTACGCCATGTTTACCTTGCAAGGCTGGACGTCGCTGGCCCGTGTCCTGTCTTCGGTTGGTGACAATCTCTGGCAGCACAAGACAGCCGAGGGACTGGGACTGGTCCAGGCGCTGCACTGGCTTGTTGCGCACGAGAACAAGCGACACACCATGTCGGCCGAAACTGTCGATCCGGATCGGCTTGGGCCGCCGCTTCTCGACCTGACGCATCATGATCCCGCAGGGATGCCACCTGCCGACCTGGGAAGAGCGGCCAAGCCCATTTTTCATCCAGACGAGGCAATCGCGCCTTTTTGGCTGTGGCGAAGACGTTAGAGCAGTTCACCGTTTCACGGAAACGGCGACCCGCTCTAACTCCTTGTTTTTACGCAATTCCGGACGGAAAACCGTTTCACACTTTTCCTGGAATTGCTCTAGGGACGTCCGGCATTCCTGGCCTGTCACGTCGATGATGAGAACCACTTTCCCGAAATCAAACGCCCGCGACGGTGCAAAGGCTCTTCATTCTGGCCACCGCCAGATCGGGATCAGCGAGCAATCCGGCCTGGTCGGCAAGGCGGAACACGTCGGCATAGTGACGGATGCCGCGCGCCGACTGCATGCCGCCGACCATCGCAAAATGGTCCTGATGGCCGTTCAGCCAGGCCATGAAGACGATGCCGGCCTTGTAGTACTCGGTGGGCGCCTCGAAGATTTTTCGCGATAGCGGCACGGTCGGCGCCATCAAAGCGTCATAGCCGGCGCGATCGCCTTCCGCCAGTTTCGACAGCGCCGCGTTGGCGACCGGCGCAATCGCATTGAAAATACCGAGCAGTGCGTGCGAGTGTCTTTTCTCGTCGCCGGCGATCAGTTCGGGATAATTGAAATCGTCGCCAGTGAACATGACGACGCCGTCCGGCAGACGGTTCCTCAGCGCGACCTCCTTGCCGGCATCGAGCAGTGAGATTTTTATCCCCTCGACCTTGCCAATATGGCGTTCGATGATGGCAACCACTGTATCGAGAGCGGCCTCGAAATTCTCGCTGCCCCAATAGCCCCTGAGCGCCGGATCGAACATGTCGCCCAGCCAGTGCAGGATGACCTTGCCGGATGCCTGGGACAGGATGCGGTCGTAGACGCTGACATAGTCGTCCGGCCCCTTGGCAACTGCCGCCAGTGCCCGGCTGGCCATCATGATCGCCTTGCCGCCCAAGCCTTCGATGAAAGCGAATTGCCGCTCATAGGCGGTGACCACATCGTCCAGCGTCCTGGCGGCGGCGGGCGCCAGATGGTCGGTGCCGGCACCCGAGGCGAGATCGGCGCCATCGACGGTGCGCGCCTCGGCGATCGAACGGCGGATCAATTCCTGTGCATTCGCCCAGCCGAAACCCATGCCGCGCTGCGACGTGTCCATCGCTTCGGCGACGCGGAAGCCCAGCCGCCACAGATGGTGACGGAACGCCATCGTCCTGTCCCAGTCGACCACCGGCCTGGACCACGGATCGGTCATGGCAAGCGGATCGGCAACGACGTGCGCGGCGGCATAGGCGATACGCGAAAATCGCGCGCCGACGTCAGGCTGCACCGGTTCGCCGACCAGCGTGTACCGGGTGCTGCCGCCCCCCTCACCAGGCAAGGCAATGTCCATCGATCTCTCCCTTCACAACCCTACTAAATGGAACGTTCCAATAAATCAAGAACCTTTAAGATTCGAACTCCACGGCAGGGAGAATGCTGCATTGCAACACAAAAGCCTTATGGAGCAAGCCATTTGAGTACGCACGATCGGCATTCGAGGCGCGAGAAAAATCCCGATTGACTCACGACCGGAGCAGAGATTAGAACGTTCCAATACTTTTGGGCCTGCAGTCGGGGAGGATGCATCTGGATGGCCAACCGGGCCAAGGCGACGATATTCGACATCGCCCGCGAAGCAGGCGTGTCCAAATCGACGGTATCGCTCGTGCTCCAGGGCAGCGGGCTGATCCGGCCCGAAACAGCGAGCAAAGTGCGCAAGGCGATCGAGGATGTCGGTTACGTCTACAACCGCGGCGCCGCCAATCTGCGCAAGGCGCACTCCAATGTCATCGGCATGGTCATCAACGATCTCACCAATCCTTTCTTCGCAGAGCTGGCGGTTGGGATGGAGCGGGTCTTCCAGTCGGCCGGTATCGTGCCGTTCATCGCCAACACGGCGGAAAATCCGGTACGCCAGGAAGAAGTGCTGAAGTCGTTGATGGAGCAAGGCGTCGCCGGCCTCATCGTGTCGCCGGCTCGCGGCACGACGCCGGGCGCCTTCAGGCGGATCGAGACGGCAGGTCTGCCGGTGGTCTTCGCCATGCGCCGGCTTCCCGAGAGCCGTATTCCGGTTATCGCGCCCGACAATCATCGCGGCGCCTATCTCGCCACCGCCCATCTGATCGGCAAGGGACATCGCAGGCTGGTCTTCTTCGGCGGTTCGTCCGACCTGGTGGTCTATCACGATCGGCTTGGCGGATTTCGCGAAGCCTGCGAGACGCAGGGCATCTCCGACCGCGACGCACTGGTCGTCGAGGGAGAGACCAGCCGCAGAGGCGGCATCGCGTGCCTCGAAACCGCTCTCGCAATGGCTGAACCGCCGACCGCGGCACTCTGCTTCAACGACGCCGTCGCCTTTGGCGCCATGCTGGCGCTGCGCAAGCGCGGACTTGAGCCGGGAGTTGATTTCGCCATCGTCGGGTTCGACGATGTGGCCGAGGCCGAACATTACATGCCAGCTCTGACCAGCGTCGCGGTGGACTCGGCCGGCCTCGGCGAACGCGCCGCCCATGTCATGCTGAAAATGATCCAGTCGCGCACCACGCGCGCTGAGGACCATATCGGCGCGGTCAATCTCGTGGTCAGGGAAAGCTGTGGCCCGGATCGCCGCACCCGAAACAGAACGACCGGTTCGGGGAGCATGAATTGAGCAAGGTCGTTTCGGCAGCGCAGGCAGCGGGCCTGATCAAGGACGGCATGGTCGTATCCGTGTCGTCGTCGAGCGGTCTCGGCTGTCCGGACGCGGTGCTTGCCGCGATCGGCGAACGCTTCGAGGGGGAAGGCCACCCAAAAAATATCACCACACTTCACCCGATCGCCGCCGGCGACATGTACGGCATCAAAGGCATCGACCATCTGGCCAAGCCCGGCCTGCTGAAGCGTACTTTGTGCGGCTCCTACCCGTCCGGCCCCTCCTCTTCCGAACCGCCGCAGATCTGGAAGATGATCGGCGACAATTCGGTGGCCGCCTACAACGTGCCGTCCGGCATCCTGTTCGACATGCACCGCGAAGCGGCCGCCAAGCGGCCGGGCGTGCTGACCAAGGTCGGCCTCGACACCTTCGCCGACCCGCGCCACCAGGGCTGCGCCATGAACGCCGCTGCAAGCGAGCCGATCGTTTCGGTGCAGCAGTTCGACGGCGAGGAATGGCTCTATTTCCGCTCCATCGTGCCGCAGGTCTCGATCATTCGCGCCACGTCGGCCGACGGGCGCGGCAACCTCACCTACGAGCATGAGGGCGCCTATCTCGGCGGCCTCGAACAGGCGCTCGCCGCCCGTAACAATGGCGGCATCGTTATCGCGCAGGTCAAGCGCGTCGTCGAAAACGGTACGCTGAAACCGCATGACGTGCGCGTGCCGGGCGTCCTGGTCGACCATATCGTCGTCGCGCCCGACCAGTTGCAGACGACGCTGACACCCTATGACCCGGCGATCTCCGGAGAAATCTTCCGGCCGCTGTCGAGCTTCCGCACGCCGGAGATGAACGTCCAGAAAGTGATCGCGCGCCGCGTCGCCATGGAGTTGCGCGACGGCATGGCCGTCAACATCGGCTTCGGCATTTCCGCCAATGTCCCGCGCATCCTTCTCGAGGAAGGACAGCACGGCAAGATTACCTGGGTGATCGAACAGGGCGCGGTCGGCGGCGTGCCGCTGCTCGACTTCAAATTCGGCTGTTCGTCGAACGCCGACGCCTTCATGCCCTCGCCGCACCAGTTCATTTATTTCCAGGCGGGCGGCTTCGACGCCTCGCTATTGTCCTTCCTGCAGATCGACCGCCATGGCTCGGTCAATGTCTCGAAGCTTTCGGCGCGCCCGCATGTCACGGCTGGTGCCGGCGGCTTTGTCGACATCACCGCGCGGGCGAAGAAGATCGTGTTTTCCGGCTTCTTCAACGCCGGGGCAAAACTCTCATTGGCCGATGGCGGCATCCGCATCGATCAGGAGGGCAAGGTCAAGAAGGTGGTCAACGAAGTCGAGCACATCTCGTTTTCGGGCAAGCGCGCAGTCGCGCAGGGACAGGACATCACCTATGTCACCGAACGCTGCGTGATGAGGCTGACGCCGGAGGGCCTGGTCGTCACAGAACTCGCACCCGGCATCGATCTGCAGCGCGATGTGCTGGCGCAGTCGGAAATTCCGTTGGGCATTGCCAAGGACCTCAAGACGACACCGGCAGCCCTCTATCAGGAGCAACCGATAGGCCTGTCGCTGAATGGCGGCGCCTCGCTTGGAGGCGCGCATGGCTGAGCACCTCGTCACCTTTGAAACCGACGGCGCCATCGGCGTCGTCACGCTGCGCCGGCCGGAGAAATTCAACGCGCTGGACATTCCGATGCTGCGCGCGCTGGAGACGGCGCTTGACGCGGCCGAGATGGCCGAGGGCGTCCGCGTCGTGCTGCTGCGCGGCGAAGGCAAGGGATTTTGCGCTGGTGGCGATGTCGAGGCCTGGGCGCGGATGAGTGCCGCCGATTTCCAGGTGCAATGGGTACGCTACGGCCACCGCGTCTTCGACCGGCTGGCGCGGCTCAGGCAGCCGACCATCGCTGTCTTGTCGGGCCATGCACTGGGCGGCGGGCTGGAGCTGGCTGTGGCTTGTGATTTTCGCGTGGCGGAAACACAGGTGAAACTGGGCTTCCCCGAAACCTCGATCGGTGTCGTACCCGGCTGGTCAGGCACGCAACGCGCCGTGCGCCGCTTCGGCACGCAGACGGTGCGCCGCATGGCGCTCGGCGGCGAGATCTTTCTCGCCCCCGACGCACTCGCTCTGGGCATCGTCGACCGGGTGGTCGCGACTGGCAAGGCATACGACGAAGCAAGGGCGTGGGCGGAAAAGATCGCCGAGCGCGGCCCGCTGGCGACCGAAGCCGCCAAGCTGATGATCGCGGTCGCCGAAGGCGAGGAAAGTGCCGCCGCCACCGAAGCGCTGGCCAGCGGCTTCATCGCCCTGACCGGAGATCTCAAGGCCGGCGTCGATGCCTTCAAGGCCAAGCAGAAGCCGGCCTTTTCGAGATCCTAGAGGAAAACAGATGAACGCCCCACTCAAGATCGCCATGCCGGCCGAGGCGGCTGCGGCACCGAAAGCCTACAGGCTGCTGATCGACGGCAGGCATGTCGATGCCCGCGACGGCCGCATGATTGCTCGAAATAGCCCCGGCCACGGCTTCACCGTCTCGCACTACGCACAGGCCGGCGAGGCCGAAGTGGAAGCCGCGGTGCAGGCCGCCCACAAGGCGTTCGAGACCGGTCCATGGCCGCGCATGAAGGCAGCTGAGCGGGCCGCGATCCTGCTCAAGGCGGCTGACCTGATCGAGGCGCGGCTGGAAGAGATCGCCCGGCTCGATGCACTGGAATCCGGCAAGCCGATCGCCCAGGCGCGCGGCGAGATCGGCGGCGCCGTCGACATCTGGCGCTATGCCGCCTCGCTTGCCCGCACGTTGCATGGTGAATCCTACGCCAATCTCGGCGATGCCATGCTGGGCGTCGTCCTGCGCGAGCCGATCGGCGTCGTCTCGATCATCACCCCATGGAATTTCCCGTTCCTGATCGTCAGCCAGAAACTGCCCTTCGCGCTCGCCGCCGGCTGCACGGCGGTGGTCAAGCCTAGCGAAATGACCTCGGCCTCGACCTTCGTGCTCGGCGATATCCTGATGCAGGCCGGCCTGCCCGCCGGCGTCGTCAATATCCTGGCCGGGCTTGGCGCCGATGTCGGTGCGCCGATGGTCAGCCACCCGCTGGTCGAGATGGTCTCGTTCACCGGCTCCACCCGCGTTGGCAAGATGACGATGGCGTCCGCCGCGCAGTCGCTGAAGAAAGTCTCGATGGAGCTCGGCGGCAAGAACGGCCAGATCGTCTTCCCGGACGCCGACCTCGAAGCGGCCGCCGATGCGGCGGTGTTCGGCGGCTTCTTCAATGCCGGCGAGTGCTGCAATGCCGGCAGCCGGCTAATCGTTCACGAGGCGATCGCCGACGATTTTCTCAGCACCGTCAAGGCGCTTGCCGCCAGGGTCACGGTCGGCGATCCGCTCGATGACCAAACCAAGGTCGGCGCGATGATCTCGTCCGACCATCTGAAGAAGGTGGCCGGCTATGTTTCTGCCGCTGAAGGCGACGGCAGCCAGGTTTACAGCGGAGGCAAGCAATTGGCCTCCAATGTCGGCCAATATCTTGATCCCACCATCATCCGCGGCGTTACCGAGGAGATGGCCATAGCGCGCGAGGAAGTGTTCGGTCCGGTGCTCTCGGTGCTGACTTTTGAATCGATTGAAAAGGCGTTGCACATCGCCAACAACACGCCCTATGGTTTGTCGGCGGGCGTGTGGAGCGCCAGCATCGACACTTGCATGTCGGTCGCGCGTGGAGTGCGTTCGGGAACCGTTTGGGTGAACACATTCATGGAAGGTTATCCCGAGCTGCCTTTCGGAGGCTACAAGCAGTCCGGTCTCGGACGCGAACTCGGCAAACGCGCCGTCGAGGACTATACCGAGGAAAAGACAATTCAGTTTCATCGCGGCCAGCGCACCGGATGGTGGGTCGGCTGAGTTGAGAAGAACCCGGTGGGCTTCACCGGTCGTGTAATGCAACAAGGGAGGAAGTACATGTTGCGCAAACTGCTTATCGGAACGGCTCTCGCGTCGGGCCTGGCTTTCACGGCCCACGCCGAGGACGTCAAGGAAGTGCAGATGTTGCATTGGTGGACGTCGGGCGGCGAAGCGGCTGCTCTCAACGTCCTTAAGGGCGACCTGGCCAAGGAAGGCTATGCCTGGAAGGACGTGCCGGTGGCCGGCGGCGGCGGCGATGCCGCCATGACCGCGCTGAAGGCGATGGTCGCGGCCGGCAATTATCCGACCGCCTCGCAGATGCTCGGCTATACCGTGCTCGACTACGCCGCTGCCGGCGTCATGGGCGACCTGACCGAAACGGCGAAGAAGGAAGGCTGGGACAAGTCCGTTCCGGCAGCCCTGCAGAAGTTTTCGGTCTATGACGGCAAGTGGGTCGCGGCGCCGGTCAACGTTCACTCGGTCAACTGGCTGTGGATCAACAAGGCCGTCCTGGACAAGATCGGCGGCACCGAGCCGAAGACCTTCGACGACTTCGTTGCCCTGCTCGACAAGGCCAAGGCGGCAGGGGTGATCCCGCTCGCTCTCGGCGGCCAGAACTGGCAGGAAGCCACCATGTTCGACTCGGTCGTGCTGTCGACCGGCGGACCTGAGTTCTACAAGAAGGCCTTCAACGACCTCGATGACGCATCGCTCAAGTCCGACACGATGAAGAAGTCGTTCGACAATTTGGCCAAGCTCGTCACCTATGTCGACCCCAACTTCTCCGGCCGCGACTGGAACCTTGCCACCGCCATGGTCATCAAGGGCGATGCTCTGGTGCAGGTCATGGGCGACTGGGCCAAGGGCGAATTCAACGCCGCCAAGAAAACGCCGGGCACGGACTTCCTGTGCTATCGCTTCCCGGGCACCGACGGCTCGGTGATCTACAACTCCGACATGTTCGGCATGTTCAACGTTCCGGACGACCGCAAGGCCGCCCAGGTCGCGCTGGCCACCGCCACCCTGTCGAAGAGCTTCCAGTCGGCCTTCAACGTCGTCAAGGGTTCGGTCCCGGCCCGTACCGACGTTCCGGACACCGACTTCGACGCTTGCGGCAAGAAGGGCATCGCCGACCTGAAGGCAGCCAACGAAGGCGGCACGCTGTTCGGCTCGCTGGCCCAGGGCTATGGCGCGCCCCCGGCGGTCGCCAATGCCTATAAGGATGTCGTCTCCAAATTCGTCCATGGTCAGATCAAGACCTCGGACGAAGCCGTGACCGAGCTGGTCAAGGCGATCGACGACGCCAAGTAAGCGCCACGCCAAAAATGCCTTCCCCGCTCCGGCGGGGAAGGCCCAGATCCGCGAACTTAGATCCGCGAAGCTGGTTGGCCGCGAGTCGACGGGAGGAGCCCCATGAGCACGGTAGCGACAAGCCAGATCAAGCTGACGCCGGAGCATGCGCGGCCACGCGCCTCGGTGCGCTCACGCCTGCAGGACGCATTGCCGAAGATCGTGCTGGCGCCGAGCTTCGCCATCACCATCGTCTTCGTCTACGGCTTCATCCTGTGGACGATCTATCTGTCCTTCACCAATTCCAAGACCTTCCCGTCCTATGTCCTGACCGGCTCGCGCGCCTATCAGCGGCTGTGGGGCTGGACCTTCGACACCGACCCGCCGTCGAGCTGGTACACGTCGATCACCAATATGGGTATTTTCGGTTTCCTCTACATCGCAATCTGCCTGGCGCTCGGCCTGTTCCTGGCCATCCTGCTCGACCAGAAGATCCGCGGCGAAGGCGTGCTGAGGCCGATCTATCTCTACCCGATGGCGCTGTCCTTCATCGTCACCGGCGTCGCCTGGAAATGGTTCCTCGATCCCGGCCTCGGCCTCGAGCAGACCTTGCATCAATGGGGCTGGACGAGCTTCCATTTCGACTGGATCAAGAACAAGGATTTCGTCATCTACACGGTGGTCATTGCCGGCGTCTGGCAGGCCTCCGGCTTCATCATGGCGATGTTTCTGGCCGGCCTGCGCGGCATCGACGGCGAGATCATGAAGGCGGCGCAGATCGACGGCGCCACCACCTTCCAGCTCTATCGCCGCATCGTCATCCCGCTGCTGCGGCCGATCTTCCTGTCGGCCTTCATCGTACTCGCGCATCTCGCCATCAAATCCTACGATCTGGTCGTGGCGCTGACCAGCGGCGGCCCCGGCGGCTCGGCCTGGCTGCCCTCCAACTTCATGTATGAGTACACGTTCAAGCGCAACGAAATGGCCGTCGGCTCGGCCAGTGCGGTGATCATGCTGATGACCATCGTCGCAATCATCGTGCCCTATCTCTATTCGGAACTGCGGGAGAAGCCGCGATGAGCGCCGTCACCATTCCCGCCCGCCAGGCCTCCGGCGGCGTCAACGTCAAGGTTATCAACCGCATCGTCATCTACGGGCTGCTGGCGCTGTTTGCGCTATTTTATCTGATGCCGCTGTTCGTCATGCTGGTGACCTCGTTCAAGACCATGGACGAGATCCAGAACGGCAACATGCTGGCGCTGCCCAGGGCACCGACCTTCGATCCCTGGCTGAAGGCCTGGGGCGAGACCTGCGTCGGCCTCACCTGCGCCGGCATCAAGGGCTATTTCTGGAACTCCATCAAGATGGTGGTCCCGGCCGTGCTGATCTCGACGATGCTCGGCGCGCTCAACGGCTACGTGCTGACCAAATGGCGTTTTCGCGGGGCAACGCTGGTGTTCGGGCTGATGCTGTTCGCCTGCTTCATCCCGTTCCAGTCGGTGCTGCTGCCGATGGCGACCATCCTCGGCAGCCTTGGCCGCTTCGGCGTCACGCTGCAGAATGCGACGGGAACCAGCTTTGGCCTCGGCAACCCGACGGTCAACCTCGTCTTCGTCCACGTCGTCTACGGCATCGGCTTCACCACGCTGTTCTTCCGCAACTACTACGAGGCGTTCCCCACCGAACTGGTCAAGGCGGCACAGGTCGACGGCGCATCCTTCTTCCAGATCTTCCGCCGCATCATGCTGCCGAACTCGATGCCGATCTTCGTCGTCACCGTCATCTATCAGTTCACCAACATCTGGAACGACTTCCTGTTCGCCTCGGCATACGCCGGCACCGGCGATGCGATGCCGATGACGGTGGCACTCAACAACGTCGTCAACACCTCGACCGGCGTCGTCGAATACAACGTCAACATGGCCGCCGCGATGATCGCGGCACTGCCCACCCTTCTCGTCTATGTGCTCGCCGGCCGCTATTTCGTGCGCGGTCTGATGGCGGGCGCCGTCAAAGGATAATCCGATGGCTTTTCTGGAAATTGATGGTTTGAGGAAGCGCTTCGGCCAGGTCGAGATCCTGAAGGGGATCGATGTCGAGCTCGAGAAAGGCGGCTTCCTGGTGCTGGTCGGCCCTTCCGGCTGCGGCAAGTCGACCTTGCTCAACACCATCGCCGGCCTGGAGACAATCACCTCGGGCGAAATCCGTGTCGACGGCCGCACCATCAACGATCTGCACCCTTCCAAGCGCGACATCGCCATGGTGTTCCAGAGCTACGCGCTCTACCCCAACATGACGGTGGCCGGAAACATCTCCTTCGGCATGGAGATGCGCGGCGTGCCGGCGGCGGAGCGCCAGAAGGCGATCGACAAGGTGGCCAAGGTGCTGCAGATCGGCCACCTCTTGCAGCGCAAGCCGAGCCAGCTTTCCGGCGGCCAGCGCCAGCGCGTCGCCATGGGCCGGGCGCTGGTGCGCGACCCAAAACTGTTCCTGTTCGACGAGCCCTTGTCCAACCTCGACGCCAAGCTGCGTGTCGACATGCGCATCGAAATCAAGCGCCTGCATGCCACCACCGGCACCACCATCGTCTACGTCACACACGACCAGATCGAGGCGATGACGCTGGCCACCAAGATCGCGGTCATGCGCGATGGCGAGGTGCAGCAGTTCGGCACGCCGGCCGAAATCTACAACAACCCGAGCAATCTCTTCGTCGCCGACTTCATGGGCTCGCCGGCGATGAACCTGATCCCGGCGACGATCGGCACGTCAGGCAACGCGCTGTCCGTCGTGCTGCAGCGCGAAACACGAGAACCGATCTCGCTGCCGATGGCCAATGCACCGGCCGGCCTGTCGGCATTCCAGGGCAAGCCGATCATCTTCGGTGTCCGTCCCGAAGCCCTGACCGATCCGGAAGGTGCCGAGCGCAACGCCTCGCACATCGCCACCGCCGACTGTCACATCGAGGTCGTCGAACCGGCCGGCTCGGACACTTTCGCCGTCACCAATCTCGGCGGCAAGGGCGTGGTGGCGCGGCTGCGCGCCGACGCCAACATCCAGCCGGGCACCAACACGCCGCTTGCCTTCAACCTGACCAAGGCGGTGTTCTTCGACCCGGCGACCGAGACCCGTATTCGCTAATGTATGTCGCCCAAAAGTGGATCCGGTTTTGGGGCAACGACATGCATCAAAACAAAAAACTAAAGCGCGTCGGGACGCGATTTAGGCCATGACAAATCCGGACATCGTCATCATCGGCTCCGGCATCGGCGGCGCTACGATCGCTTCCGGCCTTGCCGGCAGCGGCGCCTCGATCCTGATGCTGGAGCGCGGCGAGCCGTTGCCGGCGACGCCGCACGCGCGCGACACGCGCTCGATCTTCGTCGACGGCCATTACAGGCCGAAGGAGATGTGGCGTGAGGCCGGCGGCGCCGCCTTCAACCCCGGCAATTATTACTATGTCGGCGGCAATTCGAAGTTCTACGGCGCGGTGCTGATCCGCTACCGCAAGGAGGACTTTGCGGCCATGGAGCATTTCGGCGGAGTCTCTCCGGCATGGCCGTTCACCTATGACGAATTCGAGCCCTGGTATTCGAAAGCCGAACAGCTGTTTCGCGTGCGCGGTGCACTGGGCGAGGATCCGACCGAGCCGTTCCATTCGATCCCCTACGCCTACAAGCCGGTGCCCGACGAGGCACCGATCGCCCGCGCCCGCGCCGAGCTGAAAAACCTTGGCCTGCATCCGGCCTCGCTGCCGCTCGGTGTCGACATCGACACCTGGCTGAAGGAGGGCAAGACCGGCTGGGATGCTTTCCCGAACACCGGCCAAGGCAAGGTCGACGCACAAACGGGACCGCTGACGGCGGCCCTCACCGACCAGAACATCAAGCTCGAAACCGGCGCCTACGTCGAATATCTCGAAGCCTCGCCAGACGGCACGACGATATCAGCCATTCACTACCGGCAGAATGGCGAGCTGAAGAAAGTATCACCGAAGCTGGTCATCCTCTCGGCCGGCGCGGTCAACTCCGCTGTCATCCTGCTGCGCTCGCCCACATCGGATGGCAAAGGCCTAGCCAACCGCTCCGACCAGGTCGGCCGCAATTTCATGAACCACAATTCCAGCGCCATGCTGGCGATCGACCCGCGCCGTCGCAACGATGCCGTCTACCAGAAGACCTTGATGCTGAACGACTATTACCTGTCCGACGGCAAGGGCGGCAAGCCGCTGGGGAACGTCCAGTTGCTCGGCAAGATCGACGGCAACATGCTGCGGGCCAATGTCAAATACACGCCGGGATTCGCGCTCGATTTCATGGCCGGCCACGCCGTCGACTGGTACCTGATGTGCGAGGATCTGCCCGATCCGGAAAGCCGCATCATGGTCGACGGCAAGGACATCGTCATGCAATGGCGGCGCTCCAACATGCGGTCGCTCGACGGGCTGACCAAGGTGATGCGCGAAAATTTCCGCGCCTGCGGTTATCCCATCGTTCTGTCGCGCCCCTTCGACAAGCGCACGCCGTCGCACCAATGCGGCACGATAAAGATGGGCGACGATCCGGCGACGGCGGCGCTCGACCCTTACTGCCGCTCCTTCGACCACCGGAACCTCTTCGTCGTCGACGGAAGCTTCTTGCCCAATTCGGCCGCCGTGAACCCGGCGCTGTCGATCGCCGCCCAGGCATTGCGCGTTGCCGATCACATCCGCAAGGTGGAGCTTACGGCATGATCGGTTTGCGCCGCCCCTCATCCGCCTGCCGGCACCTTCTCCCCGTAAACGGGGAGAAGAAAGCTGGTCGCAACCTCGGCGATCCTTTGGCGATTGGCGAGAACGGCGGCGCGAGCGTCCTTCTCCCCGTCACTATACGGGGGGTTGAGGAGTGGTCCGCGCAGCGGACGAAAAGCCAACTGCTTGGCTTTTCGAACGACGAACGCTCCGGCAGGGCGATGAGGGGCGGCGCTGACATCCGCAAGGCTAGCTTCCAATGACCCGCCCCTCCGCCATCGTCACCGGCGGCGCGCGGGGCATTGGCCTTGCCTGTGCCCAGGCGCTGGCGGATGGCGGCTACGATATTCTGGTCGCCGACCTTGCCGAAACAGCCGCTGACGGACTTGCCGCCGACATCACCAAGCGTGGCGCGAAATTTGCCTACATCCAGTGCGACATCGCCGATCTCGCCAGCCACACCGCACTTGTCGATGCCGCGATGCGCGCCTTCGACCGTATCGATTGCCTGGTCAACAATGCCGGCGTCGGCGCCGTGGTGCGCGGTGACCTCTTGGACCTCAAGCCGGAGAATTTCGACCGCACGCTCGGCATCAATCTGCGCGGCACTGTGTTCCTCAGCCAGGCCGTGGCCAAGGCGATGCTGGCCGCGCCAGGCGATCCCCCGAAATCAATCATCACCATCACCTCGGTCAGCGCCGAAATGGCATCGCCGGAGCGGCCGGACTACTGCATCTCGAAAGCCGCACTTTCGATGTGGGTGAAGAACCTGGCGCTGCGGTTGGCTCCCGAAAACATAGGCGTGTTCGAGGTGCGGCCCGGCATCATCCGCACCGACATGACCTCAGGCGTGACCGCCAAATACGACGCCCTCATCGACGGTGGTCTGGTGCCGGCAAAGCGCTGGGGCGAAGCATCGGATATCGGTGCGGTGGTGGCAACGCTCGCCGGTGGCAAGCTCGGCTTTTCGACCGGCTCGATCATCAATGTCGACGGTGCGCTCTCCGTGGCGCGACTGTAAATGGATGGTTTCATGACCGACTACATCATCGTGGGCGCCGGGCCGGCCGGCTGCGTTCTGGCCAACCGGCTGAGCGAGGATCCGGGCAACTCGGTCTTGCTGCTCGAAGCTGGCGGCAAGGACTGGCATCCCTATATCCACATGCCGGCGGGCTTCGCCAAGATGACGAAGGGGATCGCCTCCTGGGGCTGGTCGACCGTGCCGCAGAGAAACATGAAGGACCGCGTCTTCTGGTACACGCAGGCCAAGGTGGTCGGCGGCGGCTCGTCCATCAACGCCCAGATCTACACGCGCGGCAACGCCCGCGATTACGACGCCTGGGAGAAGGAAGAGGGCCTCGCCGGCTGGGGCTATCGCGATGTGTTGCCCTATTTCAAACGCGCTGAGAACAACCAGCGCTACGCCAACGATTTTCACGGCGACCAGGGGCCGCTCGGCGTCTCGAACCCGATTGCGCCGCTGCCGATCTGCGAAGCCTATTTCCGTGCCGGCCAGGAGATGGGCATCCCCTTCAACCCGGACTTCAACGGCGCTGCCCAAGAAGGCGTCGGCTACTACCAGCTGACCCAGAAGGATGCCCGGCGCTCGTCCGCTTCAGTCGCCTATTTGAAGCCGATCCGCGCCCGCAAGAACCTGACCGTCCGAACCGATGTGCTGGTGACGCGCATCGTCGTCGAGAAGGGCCGCGCCATCGGCGTCGAATTGGTCGACAGGCCAGGCGGCGAGAAGAAAATCCTGCACGCCGAGCGCGAGGTGATCGTCTCGTCCGGCGCCATCGGCTCGCCGAAACTCCTGATGCAGTCGGGCATCGGCCCCGCGGACCATCTGAAGTCGGTCGGCGTCACGCCGGTGCATGACCTGCCCGGCGTCGGCTCCAACATGCAGGACCATCTCGATCTGTTCGTCATCGCCGAATGCACCGGCGATCACACCTATGACAACTACGCCAAGCTGCACCGCACGGCCTGGGCCGGCCTGCAATATCTGCTGCTGAAGAAGGGGCCGGTGGCCTCCAGCCTGTTCGAGACCGGCGGCTTCTGGTACGCCGACCCGACAGCCGCCTCGCCCGACATCCAGTTTCATCTCGGCTTGGGCTCCGGCATCGAAGCCGGCGTCGAGAAGCTGAAAAACCCCGGCGTCACCCTGAACTCGGCTTTCCTGCGGCCGCGCTCGCGCGGCACCGTGCGGCTGAAGAGCGCCGACCCGGCCGACCATCCGCTGATTGATCCGAACTACTGGTCCGATCCCTATGACCGCGCCATGTCGATCAAGGGGCTGCGGCTGGCCCGCGAGATCATGCGGCAGAAGGCGCTTGCCCCTTACGTGCTGCGCGAGGTGCTGCCCGGCCCGTCGCTCGCCAGCGACGACGAGCTGTTCGACTATGCCTGCCGCAGTTCCAAGACCGACCACCATCCGGTCGGCACCTGCCGCATGGGCCATGATGATATGGCTGTCGTGACGCCGGATCTGCGGCTGCGCGGTATCGAGGGCCTCCGCGTCTGCGATGCCTCGGTGATGCCGCGCGTGCCTTCATCCAACACCAATGCGCCGACCATCATGGTCGGTGAAAGGGGCGCCGACCTGGTCCTTGGCCGCGAGCCGCTGCCGCCGGCGGTGTTTTCCGGAAACCGGGCTGCTTAGCCACTGAGGGGTAAGATATGATCAGGCACTGTGTTTTCGCTAGATTCCGCAATGATGTCGCCACCACCGAGCGCATGGCGATCCATTCCGATCTCGAGGCGCTTCGACAGGTGATCGACGGCATGGACGCCGTAAAATTCAGCGCCAATGTCAGCCCGGAGCCGTTCGCACGCGGCTTCACCCACGGCTTCACCATCGATTTCCGCGATGCTGCCGCGCGCGATGCCTATCTTGTGCATGAAGCGCACCAGCGCGCCGGCGCGCGCCTGGTTGCTGCCCTGGAAGGCGGCACGGACGGACTGTTGGTGTTTGATCTCGAAATCTAGACCTCACCCTCAAGCCACGATCGAGTTCATCGACAGATGGCACCGGTCGCTCTCATCGCACCTTCCGCCATTCCAGCTGGCGTTCGATCAAATGAGCCACGCGAAAACGTGACCACCGGTCTTCCCTGAACTGGCCGATAATTCCCCCCATCGATGATGATGGAGGAAGATTTGCCCCTTAATTCGCAGCAGAAGAAGACCGTCCTCGCCTCATTCCTGGGCTGGACGCTCGATGCTTTCGATTTCTTCCTTCTGACATTCCTGCTCACCGATATCGCGACCGAATTCCACGCCGACGTGCCCGCAGTCTCCAAGGCGCTATTCCTGACCTTGGCGACACGCTTCATCGGCGCGTTCTTCTTCGGCATGCTTGCCGACAAATATGGGCGCAAGCCCATCCTCATGCTCAACATCGTCAGCTATTCGGTGATCGGCGCGCTGGCCGCCTTCTCGCCCAATCTTGGCATTTTCCTGGCGCTGCGCGCGCTGTTCGGTATCGCCATGGGCGGCGAATGGGGACTGGGCAGTTCGCTGGCCATGGAATCCATTCCGCCGAGCGCACGCGGCATGGTCTCCGGCATCCTGCAATGCGGCTATCCGGCCGGCTATCTGCTGGCGGCGGTGGTCTATGGCCTGCTCTATCAGCAGACGATCGGCGGCTACACGATCGGCTGGCGCGCCATGTTCCTGCTCAGCTTCGTGCCGGCGCTGATCGTGCTCTTCATCCGATCGCATGTGCCGGAATCGCCGGCCTTCGTCGAAGCGCAGAAGACCGCGAGACCGGGCATGTGGGAAACGCTGCAGAAGCACTGGGGCGTCGCGCTCTATGCCGTCGTCCTGATGATGTTCTTCAATTTCTTCAGTCATGGCACGCAGGACCTCTACCCTACCTTCCTGAAGAAGCAGCACGGCTTCGATCCGCATACGGTGAGCTGGATCACCATCGTCGCCAATATCGGCGCCATCGTCGGCGGCCTGGCTTTCGGCGCGCTGTCGGAGAAGATCGGCCGCGTCAACGCCATCACGCTGGCATGCCTGATCGCCTTGCCATCCATCCCGCTATGGGCCTACTCGACCACGCCGTTCATGCTCGCCATCGGCGCCTTCGTCATGCAGGTCGCGGTCCAGGGTGCCTGGGGCGTCATCCCCGTGCACCTCAACGAGCTTTCGCCCGGCGCGGTGCGGGCGACCTTGCCCGGCTTTATTTATCAGGCGGGCAATCTCGCCGCGTCCTATGGCGGCCCCTATCAGGCGGGAATCGCGGAAAGCGCCGGAGGCAGCTATGGCTATGCCCTGGCGCTGTTCGCAGGCGTGGTCGCCGTCTGCATCATCGTCGTCATCCGTTTCAGCCCGGAACGACGTGGCCAGGTGATGACCGTCCTGACCTGAGCGGCGCCTAACCAAGCCTCAGCGCGACGACGCCGGCCACGATGCTGAGCGCGGCGGCACCGCGCCAGCCGGTCATTTTTTCGCCGAGAGCGAAGACCGAGATCATCATGGCGAACAGGATCGAGGTTTCGCGCAGCGAGGCCACCGAAGCGATCGGTGCTTTGGTCATCGCCCACATGACGATCCAGTAGGCGGCGCCGCTGAGCACGCCGGTGAACAGCCCTGCCTTCCAGTCGCGCGCCAGCACCGGCAGTGCCTTCGGCCCGCGGAAGATGAGGCACAGCACCAACGCGCCAAAAGCATCGCAGATGAACAGCCAGGCGGCATAGCTCTGCGCGGTTGCCGCCAGCCGCGCGCCACTGCCGTCCGACAGCGTATAGCTGGCGATGAAGATGGAGGTGCCGAGCGCAAAACCGACCGCGCGCAGGTTAAGCTTTTCCAGATGCGCGCCGCCACGAAACGACATCACCAGCGTGCCGGCCGACAACAGGAAGATACCGAGCATGGCGAACGGGCCGGGAATCTCGGCAACGACGAACATGCCTCCAAAGGCCGAGAGCAGAGGTGCTGTGCCCCGTGCCAGCGGATAGGTCTGTGCGAAATCGCCGGCCTTGTAGGCGCCGATCAGGAAGGTCCGGTAGCCCATGTGGAAAATGACCGAGGCGATGATGTAGGGCCACACCTCCGCCTTCGGCACTTCGACGAAGGGCAGCACCACGAGTGCCGCCGCGCCCATGCCTAATGTCATCAGCGTGATCGACAGGAAGCGGTCGAGATGAACCTTGACCAGCGCATTCCAGATCGCGTGCATGGCAGCGGCGGCAAGCACTGCAAAGAAGACGAAAAGCGTCATGTGGCGATGCCGGGCGTTTCCAGGTCTATGTCGACCCGCAGCGGAAAATGATCCGAGGCAACCTCGCCGATGTCGGCACTGATCGAACGCACCCGCCCGGCGAACATGCCGCCGACGAAGCAATGGTCGAGCCGGCGCTTTGCCAGTCTGCCGTCGATGGTCTTCACATGGGTGTGGAAGTCCGGAACCGGCTCCCCGGCAACGGCGGCGGCATCGACGAAACCGCTGAGATAGGCGGCACCCCTATGGTAGGGCGTGCTGCCGACGATGCGGCGATACTCGGCGCTGTCCGGCTCCATGTTGAAATCGCCCATCCAGATCGCCGCCAGCGGGTTTTCCGGCTCCGCTTCGCCGCTGGTCCAATTGCGCGTGGGCTCGTCGTCGACGCCGCTCCACGGTCCGCCATCGGACGGTGCCCGGCGATGCTCGGCCATGAGGTAGTCGATCTGCTCCAGCCGCTCCTCGGCCGCGATGTGGGCGAGATGCAGCGACAACACCCGCACCGGCCCTGCCGGGGTGCGGATCATGCATTCAAGCGCGGCGTTGCGGGTGTTGAGCGGCCGCTGCGTGCGGCGCATCGGCAGCGCATGTAGCCGCGACCAGACGATCGGAAGTTTCGACAGCAGCATGGTGCCAAACTGGCGGCGCCGATTGACCAGACGGCCGTCGCGCCTTTCGCTGGCATCCATGTCGAAGGCCGGGCCGTAGACCCAGTGATGTTCGGGCAGCAGACGCGAAAGCAGTTCCGGCTGGTCGTCGAAATTGCTGCGCTGCCAGTGCCGCTCGACCTCTTGCAGCGCAATGACGTCGGCGCCGGCAACGATGCGCGCGGCGCGCGAAAGATCGTAGCGGCCGTCGCCGCCGAACCCGTACTGGATGTTGTAGCTGACCAGCTTCATTGCTTATCCGGCTCAATTTCGTGTTGGCAGTAACGGTTCGATGCCACGGTGGCAATGTGCAGGAGAATGGACGTGGCTTGGACCAGCCTTGCCCTTCACCGGGATCATGCACCGATCCCGAAGCACTTCGATATCTTCCGTGCGCCGGAAAACGGCGTGCGATGCCTTATGTATTCAGCGGCTGGAAACGGCCGGGTGGCGACGCCGCCAGTTCGGTCCAGTCGATCTCTTCCTCAAGGCGATGATAGGCTTCGTCGCCAATCGTCCCGTTGCGGCGCAATTCCTCCAGCGCGTCGCGCTGGCTCTTGATCGCATAAAGACGCAAGCGGTCATATTCGGTCGCCGCCTGGGCATCGTCGGGATTTTTGGCGATCTTGCGTTGAGCGGCATATTGCTCGCGCACCGCGGCCGCCGCGTCCGATGTCTTGCCGCTCAATATGTCGAGCGCGGCTTGCATGACCACGACGCGCGCCTGCGCGACCTCGCGGTCGACCGTTTCGTCAGGGTCGAGGTTCAGCAGGCGCAGCAGCGGCTTCAGGCTCATGCCTTGCAGCACCAGCGTGCCGAGCACAACCGTGAAGGCAGCGAGCACGATCGGGTCGCGGGCCGGGAAGTCAGCCGGCAGGGCGAATGCCGCCGCAAGCGTCACCAAACCGCGCATCCCGCACCAGCCGATCAGCACGCCGCCACGAAACGACGGAGCGTCACGCTGACGATCAGCCACGCCGAAACGGCCAAACCACCTGATGATCGCGCCGCACCCCAACACCCAGATGAGGCGTGAGACGATGACGATGGCAAGCACTGTCCCAGCCAGGACGAACGCATCGGTCTGCCCCTGCCCGGCAAGCCGGCCGACGATCGTACGCGCCTGCAGGCCCATCAGCACGAAAGCCAGAACATTGAGCACGAAGACCGCCGTCTCCCAGACCGAATAGGAGCTGATGCGGTTTCTGGCCGGCATGCGGCGCGGCGCGGTGCGGGCGATCGTCATGGCATAGACGACTATGGTGATGATGGCCGACAGTCCGATCCTGTCGGCCAGGATCCAGACCCCGAATGTGCCGGCAAATTGCACCACAGTGCCGCTCGCCGGGTCTTCGATCCGGCCCAGCGTCATCAGAGACACCCGGCCAAGCAGGTAGCCGGCCGCAAGACTGCCGAGCGTGGACAGCAGGATCATCGGAACGGCGCTGCTCAGCAGAATGGAACCTGCTGCCGCCGAAATCGCCATCCGGTAGATCAGCAACGCGGTGGCGTCGTTAAGCAGGCTTTCGCCTTGCAAAATGGCAGTGATGCGATGCGGCACCTTGAACTGGCCAAGCACAGCCGATGCCGCAACCGCATCGGGCGGCGCCACTATGGCGCCAAGCGCTATGGCCGCGGCGATCGGCAGACCTGCCATCGCCCAGCCGGCCAGCGCGACCGTCGCTGTCGTGAAAAGGACGGCACCAAGCGCCAGCAGCACAAGCGGGACCCTGTAGCGGTTGAGATCACGCAGCGACGTATCATAGGCGGCATCGAGCAGCACCGGCGCGATGAACAGGGCAAGCGCCAGTTCCGGATCGATCTCGATGGTCGGCACGCCAGGCACGAAGGCGATGCCTACCCCCGCCAGCGCCAGCAAAGAGGGATAGGGAACCTGCACACGCCGCGACAGCGCCGTCAGCGCAACGGCGATCAACAGCAGAACGAGTGTCAGTTCGAAAAGCGCCATGGCCTGTTATAGCCGGGATGCGAGACGCTGGCAGTGGCAAAGCGGCTGGAAACTGTTGATTGGCCAGCAAGCTCGAGCCGATGGGAATATGCCTCGAATTGCCTTCCACCGATGCCCTGCCAAATCGACAAATGCGCCGACCGCACCGACATCGAAAGCACCGATAGAGGGCTCGCTTAAACACGGACTTCCCTGCATTGCAGCCCATGCCACGCGGACGGAAGCATCTCCCGTCTTCGCAGACCGGGATGCAGCCATTCATTTTGAGCAAGCGCATCAGCCTAGTGCAGCACCAGCATGTCGCTCGACGAGAACGAGATCTCGGCCTTTTCACCGACTGCGGGTGGCGGGGTTGCCGGGCTGTTGAAGGTGTCGAGCGAGACCGTGTTGCCGCCGATGCCGACGCGAACCCGGATGACCGAGCCGAGAAAATGCACTTCGGAGATTTCTCCCGAAAGGCTGGAGTCACGGCCGGGCTGACGGCCCAGCGAAATCGCTTCCGGACGCAGCGCCAGCGACAGCGTGTCACCTGATTTGGAGCCGTTGAGCTTGCCCTTGAGCGAAAACTGTTCGGAATTGACCCGCACCGTGCCTGCAGCGGCATCGGTGACGGTGCCTTCGAGCACGTTCAGCGTGCCGACGAAATTGGCGACGAACTTGGTCGCCGGACGGTTGTAGATCTCGAACGGCGTGCCGACCTGCTCAGCCTTGCCGCCATACATGACGGCGATGCGGTCGGAGATCGACAGCGCCTCTTCCTGGTCGTGCGTGACAAAGATAGTGGTGATGCCGAGCTTCTTCTGGATCGAGCGGATTTCCTCGCGCAGCGACACGCGCACCTTGGCATCGAGCGCCGACAGCGGCTCGTCGAGCAGCAAGAGCTTCGGCTTCGGCGCGATGGCGCGAGCCAGCGCGATGCGCTGCTGCTGGCCGCCCGAGAGCTGATAGGGATAGCGATCCGCCATCTGCGGCAGCTTGATGATGCCGAGCATCTCGGCGACACGGGCATCGATGTCCGCCCTCGGCATGCCGGCGACCTTCAGGCCGAAGCCGATGTTCTGCGCCACGGTCAGGTTCGGAAACAGCGCATAGGCCTGGAACACCATGCCGACATTGCGCTGGTTGGGCTTCAACCTCGTAATGTCCTTGCCGCCGACGACGATCGTGCCGGCGCTCGGCTCCTCGAAGCCCGCCACCATGCGCAGCACGGTGGTCTTGCCGCAGCCGGACGGGCCGAGGAAGGAGACGAATTCGCCGCGCTCGACGTCAAGATTGAAGTCCTCGACCACCGTTGTGGCGCCGAAGGATTTTCGAACGTGCTGGATGGAGAGGAATGGGTCGGCCATGGCTTTGACTTTCAGTTCGGACGGTTCGCCGATCTCGGCGCGAAGCGGGACAGGATCTGTATCAGCGACATGCAGCCCCAGGTGATGGCGAAGGCGATGATGGCAAGTGCCGCCGGCTCATAGGCGCGGTTGGCGCCGATATTCTGCAGATAGGGGCCGAAGGCCGGCCGGTTGAGCAGGCTGGCCATGGTGAATTCGCCGATGACGATGGCGAAGGTGAGGAAGGCGCCCGAGAGCACCGCGATCAGCACGTTGGGCAGGATGACACGGGTGATGATCGTCCCCCAACCAGCACCAAGGATCTGTGCCGCCTCCGTCAGGGTACGCACGTCGATGGTGCGAAGCCCGGTGTCGACAGCGCGATACATGTACGGCAGCGCCAGTGTTGCATAGCCGATGACCAGCAAGGCATTGGTGCCTGTATCGGTCGCGAGGAACGGCAGCGGCGAATTCGACCCGTACATTCTGATGTAGCCGAAGACGATGACGATGGCCGGAATGACCAGCGGCAGCAGGGTAATGAATTCGACGATCGGCCGCAATTGCGGCAGCCGAAGCCGAATCCAATAAGCGGCGGGCACCACGATCAGCACGCCGAGAATGATGGTGAAGAGGGCGGCCAGTACCGAATAGCCGAAGGTGGCCTGGAAACGGGCATCGCCCAACACGACCTTGTAGGCGTCGAAGGAGTACTCCCCGCGCCGCATGCGCATCGAGAACTCCACGGTCGCGATCAGCGGGATGAAAAAGTAGGCCGCGCCAAGAGCAAAGACGAGCCAGGCCCAGAACTTTCCCGACTTCATTTCAGCCACCTCTCGGAACGGGTCCGGAACCAGATGTAGAACACATTGGCAAGACCGGTGATGACGATCATGCCGAAGGCGATGGCATAACCGAGATGGGCATTGTGCAGCACATCTCCACGGATCTGTGCATAGAGCAAAATCGGCACGATGTTGAGCGATGAGCCGGTCAGCGCATAGGCGGTGGCGATGGCGCCGAAGGCGTTGGCGAACAACAGGATCACGGTGCCGAGGAAACTCGGCCAGATCACCGGAATGACCACCATGCGCCAATACTGGGACATGGTCGCGCCCAGCGTCGCGGCGGCCTCGCCCCATTCCTTCTTCAGTCCGTCGATGGCCGGCACGATGATCACCACCATCAATGGTATCTGGAAATAGACATAGGTCAGTGTCAGGCCCCAGAATGACAGGATGTTGAAGCCGTGCGCGTAGATGTTAAGGCCGAACACGGTGTTCAGGATCACCGTCGCAAGGCCGAGGCGGCCGAGCGTGGCGAGGAAGGCAAAGGCCAGCGGCACGCCGGCAAAATTGGAGGCCACGCCGGAAAACGTCAGTGTCGCCGAACGTATCCAGTCTGGCAGGCCACCGCGCACGATGGCGATGGCAATCGCCAGGCCCGCAAATGCGCCAATCAGCGATGACGCAAGACTGATCTTGATCGAAATCCAGTAGGCGGCAACGATGGACGGCTGCGCCAGCGCTGCGATGTTCTCGAGCGTGAATTCGCCGGCATCGTTCTGGAATGCACCCAGCATCAGATAGAGCGTGGGCAGGATGAGGAACATGATGGCGAAGATGAAGAAAGGCGCGACACCAAGCCATTGTGTCGGCAGCCGCATGCTGCGTGCTTCGGCGGGAGGCGCAGTCTTCCCGGTAACAGCGTGGTCGGACAATGAGATATCAGTCATGCGCCGGCTACCGTCTTCGAGAGAAGGACCGGGCGGCCGCGAAGCCGCCCGGCATGGTGTGAGTTACTTCACGTTGGCGCCGACGACGGCATCCCAGTTCTTGGTGATGGCTTCCTTGGACTTGCCCTGCTCCTCGAGTGTCGGGAACACGGCGGACGCATAGGCTTCGGCCGGCGGCAGCTTGGCCAGGATGTCAGCCGGGATCTTGCCGTTCTTGGCGAGATCGTTGAAGCGGATCGGGTGGCAATAGCCTTTCAGCCAGCCGATCTGGCCTTCGTCGGAGTAGAGGTATTCGAGCCAGAGCTTGGCTGCATTCGGATGCGGCGCGTAGGCGCTGATCGCCTGCACGTAGACACCGGCGACAACACCGGTCTTCGGCACGACGACGTCGACGGGCGGATTGCCCTTCAGCGTGTCGCGGCCTGCGAGCGCGTTGTAGTCCCAGGTGACGAGGATCGGGGTCTGGCCCTGGGCGAGCGTCGCGGCCTTTCCGATGACCGGCACGAAATTGCCGGCGGCATTGAGCTTCTTGAAGAAGTCGAGGCCAGCGGTACCGGCAGCTTCACCAGCGGCGGCGCCTGACGACAGGCCGGCGGCATAAACCGCCTGGATCGCCTGGTTCGAGGCACGCGGATCACCGGCAAGGGCCACCGAGTTGGCGAATTCCGGCTTCAGCAGGTCGGCCCAGTCGGCCGGAGCTTCCTTGACGAGATCCTTGTTCACCTGGAAGGAAAGCACGCCGTAATAGTCGCCGGTCCAGAAACCTTCGGCATCCTTGGCGCTGTCGGGGATCGAGTCCCAGGTCGACACCTTGTAGGGCTGGATCAGGCCATCAGCCTTGGCGGTCGGGCCGAAGGACAGGCCGACGTCGATGACGTCGGGCGCCTGCGGGCCCTTGTTGTCCTTGTTGGCCTTGATCGCCTCGATCTCGTCGCCGGAACCGGCATCGGGATTGAGTTCGTTGACGGTGATTTCCGGATACTTCGCCTTGAAGCCTGCAATGACGTCGCCGTAGCCGCACCAGTCATGCGGCAACGCGATGGTGGTGAGCTGGCCTTCCGCCTTGGCGGCCTTGACGAGATCGTCCAGCGAATCCGCGGACGAAATCACCGTCGACGCGAAAAGCGCCGCGGCCGAAAGGGAAAGCACTTTCCCCGTGAATTTGAACATGTGTTCTCTCCGTTGAACTGACGCCGTTGGACGCCTGCGATGCGGTATCGTTTTCATGTGACAGCCAGATGAAAGCTTTGTGAAAGCGGCTGCTCGCAGTGCGAAAAAGTAAACTCTTTTTAACCTGATGTAGCAATCGCTCCGCGATTCTTTTTCCGGCTAACTAGTTTTTGCCTTGCCCGTCATCCTCCCCCTTGTTTTCATAGCCCCTTTTCAGATCACTTTGCGGCGCGGAAAACGCCTCAGATCGTGCCGGCGATGGCGTTTTCGAGCAAGGTCAGCGCCGCCTTCTTGGTCAGCTTGACCGGGTTGCCGCCGGCAGTCGGATCGACCACCGCCATATCGGCGATCAGCGTCTTACGCTTCTTGTCCATGTCGAGCCCCTTGATAAGGCCGGGCAGTGCATGCGGCACCTTCAGTTCCTTGCGAAGCTTGATGATGGCTTTGGCGAAGCCGTCGAAGCCGCCCTTGATGCCGCAATAGGCGGCGAGCCGGCCGATACGCTCCTCAATGGAGTCCCGGTTGAAGGCCAGAACATAGGGCATGAACACCGCGTTGGTCATACCGTGATGGGTGTCGTAGAGCGCGCCGACCGGGTGCGAAAGCGAATGGATGGCGCCGAGCCCTTTCTGGAAGGCGGTGGCGCCCATGGCGGCGGCGCTCATCATATGGGCACGCGCAACGAGATCCCCGCCGTTGGCATAGGCCTTCGGCAGGTTCTCGAAGACCAACCTCACACCTTCGACGGCGATGCCGTCGGCCATCGGATGGTAGCCGGGCGCGCAATAGGCTTCGAGGCAATGGGCCAGCGCATCCATGCCGGTACCGGCGGTGATGAAGCCGGGCATGCCGACCGACAGTTCCGGATCGGCGATGACGATTGCCGGTAGAAGTTTCGGATGGAAGATGACCTTCTTGGTGTGCGTCGCCTCATTGGTGATGACGCCGGCGCGGCCGACCTCCGATCCGGTGCCGGCTGTGGTCGGCACGGCGATGATCGGCGCGATCGCATCGGAATTGGCGCGCGTCCACCAGTCGTCGACATCCTCGAAATCCCACACCGGCCTGACCTGCCCGGCCTGGAAGGCGATCAGCTTGCCGAGATCGAGCGCCGAACCGCCGCCGAAGGCGATGACGCCGTCATGCTTGCCCTTCTTGAACACGGCGATGCCGGCGGTCAGGTTGGATTCGACCGGGTTCGGCCTGACCTCGGAGAAAACGCCGTAAGGGACCTTCGCATCGTCGAGGATCTCTAGGGTCGAGGCGACGACCGGGAGTTTCGCCAGGCCAGGATCGGTGACGAACAACGGCCGCTTGATACCGGTGGCCGTCAATACCTCGGGCAATTCCTTGATGCGCCCTGCGCCGAAGCGGACGGTGGTGGGATAGTTCCATTTGGAGATCAGCTTGGGCATTTTTGTCTTTCAATAAATCAGATGGCTTCGCGCAGATGGAATGATTTCGGCCTGGTGAGATTGTCATAGCCGATGGCCGACAAGCCCGCGCCTTTGCCGGTGTCCTTGACGCCGGTCCAGACCAGTGCCGGATCGAGGTAGTCGCAACGGTTCATGAACACCGTGCCGGTCTCGACGCGGTTGCCGATCGCCACGGCATGCTCGGTATCGCGCGTCCAGATCGAAGCGGTCAGCCCGTAGGGGCTGTCGTTCATCAGCGCGATCGCCTCTTCGTCGTTGCGCACCTTCATGATGCCGACGATCGGGCCAAAGCTTTCCTCCCGCATGACGCTCATCTGATGATCGACATTGGTCAGCACTTCCGGTGCTAGATAAGGCGAACCCGCCTTGTCGTTAGCCACCTTCATATTGATGTGCGCCTTGGCACCCTTGCGCAGCGCTTCGGCCTTCTGTTCGCGGATCAGGTCGGCGAAGCGCGCCTGCGCCATCGGTCCCATCGTCGTCGCCTGGTCGAGCGGGTTGCCGACGACATAGTTCTTGGTCTCGGCGATGAAGCCTTCGACGAATTCGTCATAGACCTTTTCGTGCACATAGACGCGTTCGATGCCGCAGCAGCACTGGCCGGAATTGTAGAAGGCGCCGTCGACCAGATTGGCGATCGCATGATCCATCTTGGCGTCCGGCAGCACATAGGCCGGATCCTTGCCGCCAAGCTCGAGGCCGAGCGTCATGAAGGTGCCGGCCGCAGCCTTTTCGATGGCGCGGCCGCCACCGACCGAACCGGTGAAATTGACGTGGTCGATCTTGCCCGAGCCGAGCAGCCTTTCGGTCTGCGCGTGATTCAGCACGACATTCTGGAACACGCCCTTGGGCAGGCCGATCTTGTCGAAAGCCTGCTGGAAGCGCTCGCCGACCAGCAGCGTCTGCGCCGCGTGCTTGAGGATCACGGTGTTGCCGGCCATCAGCGCCGGCACGATGGTGTTGACGGCGGTGAGGTAAGGATAGTTCCACGGCGCGATCACCATGACCACGCCGAGCGGGTCCTTCTTCACATAGCGGCGGAAGCCGTCCTTCGGGTTGGAGGCAGGCACCGACTTGAGCGCCTGCTCGGCGATCTCGACCATGTAGGTGGTGCGTTCCCTGACGCCGCCGAACTCACCGCCGTAGCGTATGGGCCGCCCCATCTGCCAGGCGATCTCCGGCACGATCTCGTCTGATATCGCGACCAGCGCTTCCAGCATGGCGAGCATGTACTTGCCGCGCTCGACGATCGGCGTCTCAGCCCATTTCTCTTGCGCCGCCTTGGCGCGTTCCACCGCTGCATTGATTGCCTGGTCCGTTGCCACGGGCCGCTCGGCATAGATCGAGCCATCGACCGGGGATTTAAGTTTTACGGTTTCCAATTAAACGCTCCTGAACTTCATTCTTCCAACACAGCTGTCGTGCCGAACCAGACGTCTTCAACATCCGGATCGCGCATATTTTTCGACAGCCAAATCTTCACGATAGTCTCGATTATCTCTTCCGGTCCTGTCCCATACTTGTGTTCCACGACCCAGCTCTTGTCCCGACCGGTTATCGGAATTGCTCCCCTCGCCAGGAGGCCCTTCAGAGCCGTCCTGGTGAACGTCGCAAGATCTTCGCCATCGAGACCAAATTCATGTCGGCCTACAGGAATAACCTGCCATAGACCGACTGCATCGATATCCAGTTCGTTTGGAGCAAGCGCGACCCACTCCGCCGCTGACATATCGTAGCTGCGATGGCGCTTGTTCCAATCCATCCCTAGTACCGCTCGAACCCTCTGTGCAGTTCCCAATCCGTGATGCGGCGGTCGTATTCAAGCTGCTCCCACTTTGCGGTGTGGACATAATGTTCGAGCACATCCTCGCCGAGCGCCTGCTTGAGCATCTTCGACTTCGCAAGCGTCTCGGTGGCATCGCGCAGCGTCTTCGGAATCTCCGGCAGGCGCGATGCCTGATAGGCATCGCCGACGAACGGCTTCTGCAATTCCAGCTTCTCGTCGATGCCGGCAAGGCCGGCGGCGATCAGCGCTGCGAACGCAAGATACGGGTTCAGATCGGCGCCGCCGATGCGGCATTCCATGCGGATGCCCTTGGTGCCCTCGCCGCACAGGCGGAAGCCGGCGGTGCGGTTATCCTCGCTCCACATGATCTTGGTCGGCGCGAAGGTGCCGGCCTGGAAGCGCTTGTAGGAGTTGATGTAGGGCGCCAGGAACCAAGTGAATTCCTTGGCGTATTTGAGCTGGCCGGCGGCCCATTGCTGGCCAAGCGTCGACAGCGTCCAGTCGGCCGCCTTATCGAAGAACAGCGGCGTCTTGCCATCGGCGCTCCACAGCGAATTGTGGATGTGGCTGGAATTGCCGGCGAGCCCGTAATTGTATTTGGACATGAACGAAATCGCCTTGCCCTCGGACTCCGCGATTTCCTTGGCGCCGTTCTTCAGGATGACGTGACGGTCGGCCATGTCGAGCGCCTCGGCATAGCGCACATTGATCTCTTCCTGGCCCGGACCCCACTCGCCCTTGGAATTCTCGATCGGAATGCCGGCCGCTTCCATCTCGTTGCGAAGCCGGCGCATGACGCCTTCTTCCTTGGTGGTGATACCGATCTGGTAGTCGCCGATATAGGGTGAAGCGGTATCGAGACCTTGCCAGTGCTTCTTGCGGGCGGAATCGTATGTCTCGTTGAACAGATAGAATTCGAGCTCGGAAGCGAAATAGCCTATATAGCCGCGCTCCGTCAGCCGCTTGACCTGCTTCTTCAAGATGGCGCGCGGCGAATGTGGCAGGTCATCATGGGTGTGGTGGTCGAGCACGTCGCAGATCACGAGTGCGGTCTTTTCCAGCCAGGGAATGCGCCGCAGCGTGGCGAGATCCGGCTTCATGACGAAGTCGCCATAGCCCTTCGACCAGCTCGCCGCCTTGTAGCCGGGCACCGGCTCCATATCGATGTCTGCGGCCAGCAGATAATTACAGCCATGCGTTTCGTCATGCGCGGAATCGACGAAGTACTGCGCCAGGAAGCGTTTTCCCGCCAGCCGTCCCTGCATGTCGACGATGCAGGCCAGCACGGTGTCGATCTCACCGCTGGAGACCGCTTTCTTCAACTGATCGAACGAGAAATTTCCGGCCATTCCTTTGGCACTCCAGCGCTTGTCGATTGAAAGGGATAAACGTAGCCATGGCCGGCGCGAGGCCGGCCATGGCCATATTGGGCGATGTCAGGCGCCAGCTTCGCCGATAGCCACCTCGGCTGCCCTGATCGCGGCCTGGCGTTTGGCGATCTGGTCACCGATCGGCGGACCCTGGAAGCGGCGGTTCTCGAAACCGAACCAAAGCACGGCGGTCAGCAAGATGAAGCCTATGGTGATGTAAAGCACCTTGTCGTTCGGCGGCTGGATGGCGATGTAGAAGATGATCACCATGCCGACAATCGACAGCGCACAGAAGAGCTTGAACAGTCCGGCGCCCAGGTTCCACGGGCCAGGATTAGGCCATTTGGCCGTGCCGAATGCGACCATGCCGAGTGCGATCGGGATTGTGAACGACAGGAACAGGAACACCAGCGTCGAATTGACGACGATGGTGTAGATGTTGGTGCCGCCGATCGAAATAAACTGGGCAAGGAACACATACAGGATTTCGAGGATCGCGGCCGTCCAGATCGCATTGACCGGCGTGCGCCAGGTCGGGTTGACCTTGGCGAGAGCCGCGGAGCCAACAGGCATGCCGCCGTCGCGAGAGAAGGCGAACAGCATGCGCGAAGCCGAGGTCACGGTGGCGAGGCCACAGAGGAATTGCGAGATCAGGATTGCAAAATAAAGCAGTTCCTTCAGCCACACCGGCAGGATTGCATCCATTGTCGAGAAGAATACGCTCCATCCCTGCTTGGCGCCGGCAGCCAGGTCCGGGATCGCGAGAACGATTGCGCACAGCATCACCCAGCCGATCAGAGACGACCACAGCACCGACGAAACGATCGCCCGCGGAACGGAGTGTGCTGCCTTGACGGTCTCCTCGGAGGTGTGGGCCGAGGCGTCATAGCCGGTGATGGTATAGACGGGCAGAAGCAGGCAGAGCAGGAACAGGTAGCTCATGGAGTCGGTTTGCGGAAAAACACCGCCGCCCGCATCGCCTGAATAGTTTGTGAACGTCCACAGCCGGCTGATGTCGATTGCCGGTGCGAACACCAGGCAGGCCACGATCAGCACTGCTGTTGCGCCCAGGATAAGAAAGCCCGAAGCATCGGTGAGCATTGCCGTCAGTTTGATGCCGAAATGGTTGAACAGCGCCTGCAGCACGGTGATGAAGGCGACAAACCCGACGATTTCGCCCGGCGTGCCGGTGATGCCGAACCAGCTTCCGAATGTTCCAACGAAGAAGAAAGCGGTGCCGATGTTGATGGCGCCGAGCACAGTGATCAGACCGAACAGGTTTAGCCAGGCCGTCAGCCAGCCGGTGAAGCGGTTGCCGAGGATCGACGACCAGTGATAGAGGCCGCCGGCGGTCGGAAATGCCGAGGCGATCTGCGCCATGGCAAGGGCGAAGAAGCCCGACACGCAGCAACCGACGATCCAGCCGATGCCCGCACCTGCGCCGCCGATCGACGATGTGGCTTGCGCGAAGGAGTTGATGCCGCCCGAAAGGATGCAGATGATCGAGAACGATATCGCGAAATTCGAGAAGCGGCTCATGCTTCGCGACAATTCCTGGGCATAGCCCATGCCGTGGAGAACCTTCAGGTCCTCCTTCTTGTCAACGTCCGTATAATCCGGTCCTGCCATTTTCATTCCCCTGTGGTTCTAATTGGCCGATTGAACTGACTTTCCGACTGAAGGCGATCTGGAATATCCGGCCTCCTCTGGCTCCAGATCCGAAAAAATGCCCGTGAGCAGATCCGCCCATTTCCGCTGCCCGGTCTCGCCGGCGATTTCGTCGTTGCGGATTTCGATCATCGCGCAAGGCAGGCCGCGTGATCGCGCATGCCGTTCCAGCGTGAAATAGACGCGGTCGGCAGGCGAATACGGCTCGTTGACGCCGACGGTGACGCCGGCAAGCCGCTTCAGCGCCGATATCAGCGGCGCCGCCAGCCGGCGATCCTCGTCGTGGATGATGCCGATATGCCAGGGCCGGTTTTTGGATTTGTAGACCGGCGTGAAGGAGTGGACCGAAACCAGCCGCGTTTCCTGACCATGTGACAGCCTGTTGTCGATGATACCGGCAACCGTGTCGTGGAAAGGCTGCCATGACAGGGCAACACGTACCGCCCGCTCGTTTTCCGACAGGCCGGCATTGCCCGGTATGACCGTTGTCTCACTGACCGGCGGCACCAGGTCGGGCGCGTCGAGCGGCCGGTTGCAGTCGATGACAAGGCGCGAAATGCGGGTCTCGACCAGAGTCGCGTCAAGCGCCTGCGCCATGCGGCGGGCAACAGGCAGCGCGCCGGGATCCCAGGCGATGTGGCGCGACAGGTCCTCGGCGGCAAGGCCGAGCGTGCCGAATTCGGCCGGCAGGTAGTTCGAGGCGTGATCGCAGGTCAGCACGAATGGGCTCGATCCGGCGGGGTTCGTCACCCTCACGGTATCAGACGATGCAAGGCTGGCGGGCCGTGCTTTCTCCATACTCTGCCGTCCCCGGGGAGCGCTGTATCGTATGTTACGTATTTTGCCTCATTGCGTCCCTGTGGATGATTTCATACAGTTTGTCCGGCTTTGTCAAATGCGATCTCGGAAAAGGCCTTCGGCCGAGCCAGAGGTGGGGAAAACATGATTTCCAGCATTGCCGAACTGATCGCCGATCGTCTCGGCACGATGCCGGCCGGCGAACGGCGCGCGGCCCAGACACTGATCGCCAACTATCCGATGATCGGCCTGAAAACGGTCGCTGAATTCTCGGCCGCGGCGGGCGTCTCCTCGCCGACGATCCTGCGTTTCGTCGCCCGGCTGGGTTTTCAGAACTATCCGGAATTCCAGTCGAGCCTGCAGGACGAACTGGCGGCGCAACTGCAATCGCCGGCAACAAGGACGCTCAACCCGCCCTCGCCCGGCGGCGGCACGGCGTCGCCGATGCTGGAAGCGACGCTCGACAATATGCGCGAGACGTTCAGGCACCTCTCCGACAGGCAGCTTGCCGACATCGCCGCCCGGCTCGCCGACCGGCGCGGCAAGACATTCCTGATCGGCGGTCGCTTCACCGATCCGCTGGCGCGCTACATGGCCGCCCACCTCGCCGTCATCCAGCCGGATGTCTTTCACCTCGCCGGGCAGGAGAGCATGTGGCGCGACCGGCTGATCGACATGGGCAAGCGCGACGTGCTGGTGATCTTCGACATCAGGCGCTACCAGGACAGCCTCGTCCGCTTCGCCGAGAAGGCGCATCAGCGTGGCGTCCAGATCGTGCTGTTCACCGACCAGTGGCTGTCGCCGATCGCCCGCTTTGCTCGTCATGTTATCGCCGGACGAACCGCGGTGCCGTCGGCATGGGACTCTTCGGCTGCCCTTTTCGTTGTCGCCGAAACGCTGATCGGCGCCGTCACCAGGCAACTGGAAGCAGAAGGCGCCAAACGCATTCGCGAGATGGAAAGTCTGCGTTAGTGCCTGTGCGACGATCCAAAGCGTTACGCATATTTTCTCAAAGGTTACATATATTTAATGTGCGCAGCCCCCGGAGAATTGTCATAAAGACGCGATATCGAGGCGGCTTCTTTGCCTTACAATAGCCTCGCTGCGTCTGCTTCATTTCGGGAAACCGGTAGACGGAAGGATTGTTTTACCAACCGGAGTGCCGATGGCCGCCTGGAAACAGATACTTTTTGGACTTGTGGTGCTGGGGGTGGCGGCAGCCGCCTGGCTGCGCTTTTATCCCGGCGCGCCGGACGTGCTGGCACGCTGGGGCATCGACTGGGCCTACGCGGCAACGCCCCCGGCCGCAAGCGGCGCCGCGAACGCGAGGCAGGCCGACGGCCGCAACGGCAACCAGCGGGTGAACGTGGTCGCCCTGGCGGCCACTTCAGCTGTTATCAACGACCGCCTGCAGGCAATCGGCACCGGCCGTGCCAACGCCTCGGTGACCGTCAATCCCTACAGCTCCGGCCGCCTCGCCGAACTGCTGGTCGAATCCGGCAGCCACGTCGATAAGGGACAGATCCTCGCCACCCTCGATTCCGAGACCGAAGTGATCTCTCAGGACCGTGCCAAGCTCGCCTTGCAGGACGCGCAATCCAAGCTCGACCGCGTCAAGTCGCTTCGTGCCTCCAATGCCGCGACCCCGGTGGCCGTGGCTGACGCCGAGGTGGTGCTGGCCGGCGCCAAGCTGGCGCTTCAGGATGCGGAACTTGCACTGCAGCGCCGGTCGATCTTGGCGCCGATCGCCGGCACCGTCGGCATCCTGCCGATCTCGGCCGGCAATTATGTCACCAACCAGTCGGCCATCGCCACGCTCGACGACCGGTCCTCTATCCTGGTCGACTTCCTGGTGCCCGAGCGCTTCGCCGCCGCCGTCAAGGTCGGTGCGCAATTGACGGCGACGCCGATCGCCAATCCCAGCAACGCTTATAGCGGCACCGTTTCGGCCATCGACAACCACATCGATGAAAAGAGCCGCACCCTGCTGGTCAAGGCCAAGATCGCCAACCCTGCCGATTCGCTGCGCGCCGGCATGTCATTCGGCATCACCATGAAATTTCCGGGGCAAATCTATCCGGCCGTCAGCCCGCTGGCGATCCTGTGGGGGTCGGACGGCGCCTATGTCTGGCAGATCGAGGATGGCAAAGCCAGGCGGGTCCCGGTGCGCATCATACAGCGCAACACCGAGACCGTGCTGATCGACGCCGAGATCGACAATGGCGACATGGTGGTCACAGAGGGCACCCAGAGCGTCAGCGAGGGCGGCGCGGTCCGCCTTGCAGGTGAAGAGCAGCGCGCCGCGGACGCCGCCGCAGGCACATGACCAGCCCCGCCAACACTGCCAGCGAGACCGGCTTCACCGCCCTGTTCATCCGCAGGCCGGTGATGGCCTTCGTGCTGAACACACTGATTGCGGTCGCCGGCCTGGCCGCCTTCTACGGCGTCGAGATCCGCGAACTGCCTGATGTCGATCGCGCGGTCGTCACCGTTTCCACCACCTTCGAGGGCGCGGCGGCCGAGACCGTCGATCGCGAGCTGACCGACACCATCGAGGGCGCCGTCGCCCGCGTCTCCGGCGTCAAGTCGATCTCGTCGTCTTCCTCATTCGGCTCAAGCCGCGTCACCATCGAGTTCAACGATGGCGTCGATCTGAATGTCGCCGCCTCGGACGTGCGTGATGCCGTCGGCCGCGTCGCCAACCAGATGCCGGACACCGCCGATCCGCCGCGCATCGTCAAGGCCGACGCCAATTCCGACCCGGTGATGCGGCTGGCGGTGACCTCGGACAACATGTCGATCCAGGACATGACCGTGGTGGTCCAGGACCAGATCGAGGACGAGTTGGCCGCCGTGCCCGGCGTTGCCGACGTCCAGGTCTATGGCGACCGCGACAAGATCTTCCGCATCGATGTCGATCAGAACAAGCTGGCCAGCCTCGGCTTCACGGTTGCCGATCTCAGGGCCGCCCTTGCCTCGGTCGCCTTCGATTCCCCCGCCGGTTCGATCACCACGACCAACCAGGACCTGATCGTCCGCACGACTGCCGACGTCACCACGCCGGGAGAGTTCGAGAACATCATCATCGGCGGCACGACGCGCATCCGCGATGTCGCCACCGTCACACTCGGCCCCGATGTCGGCCAGACCACATTGCGTTCGGATGGCAAGACCGGCATCGGCATCGGCGTCATCCGCCAGGCGGAATCGAACACGTTGGACATCTCGACCGGCGTCCAGTCCGCCGTCGCCAAGTTGCAGGAAAACCTGCCCAAGGGCATGTCGATCAAGATCACCAGCGACGACGCGGTCTTCGTCAAGGGCGCGGTGCACGAGGTCGAGATCGCGCTCGGCCTGTCCGTCACCATGGTGCTGATCGTCATCTATGTGTTTCTCCTCGACTGGCGCGCGACGCTTATCCCCGGCCTGGCGATGCCGGTCGCCATGATCGGCACCATCGCCGCCATCTATCTGGCCGGCTTCTCGGTCAACATCCTGACCCTGCTCGCGCTGGTGCTGGCGACCGGCCTGGTCGTCGACGACGCCATCGTCGTGCTCGAAAACATCGTGCGACGACGCAACGAAGGCATGGGACCGCGTGCGGCCGCTGTGCTTGGCGCGCAGGAAGTGTTCTTTGCCGTTATTGCCACCACCTTGACGCTGGTCGCCGTCTTCGTGCCGATTTCGTTCCTGCCCGGCCAGACCGGCGGCTTGTTCCGCGAATTCGGCTTCGTGCTTGCCATGTCGGTGCTCTTGTCCTGCGTGGTGGCGTTGACGCTGTGCCCGATGCTCGCCTCGCGCATGCTGACCGGCGCATCGCTCCACCACGAAGGTGACCATGGCATCGGCGCCCGCATCGGCGGCGCGCTCAATACGGCCTACAAGCGCAGCCTGCACGCCTGCCTCGACGCGCCATGGATCGTACTCCTGGTCGCGGTGCTGTTCGCCGGCACCGCCTTCACGCTGTTCGGCACCATCCGCCAGGAGCTGACGCCGACCGAGGACCGCGCCGCCGTACTTCTGCGCATCAGCGCCCCGCAAGGCGTCAGCCTCGACTACACCACGCAGCAGATGCAGAAGATCGAGAGACTGATCCAGCCGATGCGCGATTCCGGCGAGATCCGCAGCACTTTCGAAAATGCCGGCCAGAACGGCTCCTACAACTCCGGCTTCATGGTGATGACGCTGGCGCCGTGGAACGAGCGCAGCCGCAGCCAGCAGGAGATCATGGCCGAGATCAGCCAGCTGACCAGGCAGGTGCCGAGCGTGCGCATCTTCCCGGTCCAGCCCAACAGCCTCGGTATCCGCGGCGCCGGCAACGGCCTGCAGTTCGCGCTGGTCGGCAACGACCGCAAGGCGCTCGGCGATGCCGCCGTGAAGATCATCGCCGAGATGCAGAAGGACCCGCGCTTCCAGACACCGCGCCTGTCCATCGACCCGACGCAGCCGCAGCTCGCCGTCGCCATCGATCGCGAGCGCGCCTCCGACCTCGGCATCGATATATCAGGACTGGCCAACACCTTGCAGGCCATGCTCGACGGCAACGATGTCGTCGACGTCTACATCGCCGACCGCAGCTACGGCGTGAAGCTGGTCTCGACCACCAATCCGATCAACGATCCGACGGATCTGGAGAACATCTTCCTGAAAACAGCCGACGGACGTTTCGTGCCGATGTCGACCATCGCCACGCTGACCGAACGCGCCGTGCCGCCGTCGCTGTCGCGCGAACAGCAGCAGCCCTCTGTGGCGATCACGTCCAACCTCAGCGGCGACTTCGCGCTTGGCGATGCGCTCACCCGCGCCGAGCAAATCGCCACGCCGCTGCTGCCGCCAGGCAGCCGCATCCTGCCGCTGGCCGAGGCGGCGACGCTGGGCGAGACCAACAGCGCCATGGTCACCATTTTCGGCTTCGCGCTGGTCATCATCCTTTTGGTGCTGGCCGCCCAGTTCGAAAGTTTTGTCAGCGCCGTCATCATCATGGCGACGGTGCCGCTAGGGCTGGCCTGTGCGATTTTCGCGCTTCTCCTCTCGGGCACCAGTCTCAACGCCTACAGCCAGATCGGCCTGGTGCTTTTGGTCGGCGTCATGGCCAAGAACGGCATCCTGATCGTCGAATTCGCCAACCAGTTGCGCGACCGCGGGCTTGGCGTGCGCGAGGCGATCGAACAGGCCTCGATCATCCGCGTGCGGCCGGTGATGATGACGATGATCTGCACCGTGCTCGGCGGCCTGCCGCTGGTGCTGGCGAGCGGCGCCGGTGCCGAGGCGCGCGTCGCGCTCGGCTGGGTCATCGTCGGCGGCCTGGGGCTGGCCACCGTCTCGACGCTGTTCCTGACGCCGGTCGCCTATCTCCTGCTTGGCCGCTTCGTCACGCCGAAGACCCACGAGGAAGCCCGACTGAAGCGCGAGTTGGAGGAAGCCGCCTACACCAATGTGGAGCCGGCTGAATAGAAATCCCAGGAAAAGTGTGTAGCGGTTTTTCGTCCGGAATTTCGTAAGAAAAATAGTTCCGCCTATCTCAAGAACCGACCTTCGATCGACCAGCGCGCGGCAAGGAAATTCAGCACCGCCGCCACCATGACGCCGCCGATTTTCGCCGGCCACACCCCGATGACGCCGGCGAACAGCGCGATCGAGAGGCTGGAGGCACCGAGCGAAATCAGCGCTCCAAGCGTGGCGAAACGAAGGAACGCGTCATGCAGCCGGATGGCTCGATTGCGCTCGAACGACCACAAGCCGTTCGCCGCGAAGGAAAAGGTGACGGCGACGAACCAGGCAGCGATGTTGGCCGGCACCGGCGGAACCCCGAGCTTGAGCAGCAGGAAAAAGCTGGCAAGGTCGATGGCCGTGTTCGCCAGTCCGACAATGGCGAAGCGGACGATCTTGCTGCCGGCCGAACGCTGGGGCCGATCGGCGTCGCTCATCTCTTGCCGTCCAAGATCTCGACGCCGGCGCGGGCCAGGCTGGCTCCGAACGCGTCCGATGCGAGGGCCGCAAATTCCACCTCGCGCACACCTTGCATCATGTCGCGCGCGCGCAGCGTCTCGTCGACATGGCCGGGATGACACATGAACAGCCCTCGCTCCGGCAACCCTTCGACGGCGGCCTGCAGAACCGCAGCGAACTTTTCGGGTTGCCGCCAGTCATAGATGCCGGCGAGCGGCTGGAAAACGGTGAAGCCCGCGCGGCGCATCGAGCGATTGAACCCGGCGGCGAGCGCGGCAATCGCAGCGACTTTCGCTCCCGCGGCCATAGCCGGGGCGCCGCGCAGGACCGGCCTGTCGGCGCCTTCTGGAAAACGCGTGCGCAGCCATGTGCGCACGACGGGAAGGAAATGCACATGCTGATGCCCGTCGACGAAATCGGGGCGGCGGCCAAGCGCCTCGACGAAGCGGCTGTACTGGGCGTCAAGCTCGGCATGGACATGGCGGTCGTCGATGCGGCCGCGCAGAACAGGCAAGGCCAGTGCGCGGAGCGGTGGCAGCCGGCCTTCCGGCGCCAGGGCCGACCGGCCGGTGACGGCCAACTGGTCGGTCAAGGTGAGGTGCAGCCCAACCGCAGCCCGGCCGCACAGCGGTTTTATGCGCTCTGCCTCCTTTGCCCACTCGGGAAAGCCGGTCATGCAGCTGGTGCCGGTCAGGCGCCCCCGATCGAGAAGATCGAGAATCCCGGCGGAAACGCCAGGCGCCAGGCCGTAATCGTCGGCGATCAGGCGAATGCGCCGCGTCATCTGTTCGAAGAGCCCGGCTCCGGCCGGTCGGCGGGGGCATCGCTGCGCACGACATCGCGCACGAGATAGACCGGCCGATCCTTGCTCTCGCTGAGCGTCACCCAGACATATTCGCCGATCAGGCCAAGCAGGGTCAGGTTGAGGCCGCCGAGCAGAACGACGGCAACCAGCAGGCTGGGGTAGCCCGGAACGGCAATGCCGTAGAAGATCACCTCGAAGAACACCTTTGCACCATAGAGCGCGCCGGCCAACGCCGCGAGCAGCCCGCTAAGACTGATCAGGCGCAGCGGAATGACGGAGAACGAGGTGAACCCTTCGAGCGAGAAGGCGATCAGGTTGAGCCGGCTCCATTTCGATGTGCCGCTGGCGCGGCCTTCCGGCGAATAGGGCAATGCTTTCTGGCGAAAGCCCGCCCAGGCAAACAGGCCCTTGTTGAAGCGACGCTTGTCACGCAGGCTGGTCAGTGCGCGCGCCACGGCGCCGCGCATGACGCGAAAGTCGCCGGCATTTTCGGGAATGTCGAAACGTTGGCTGCTGTTGATCAGGCTGTAGAAAAGCCGTGCAAGCTGGCTGCGCCGCCAACTCGCCTCGCGGCGGTCGTTCTGGGCATAGACGACGTCGATGTCGGGATGGTTCACCAGCTCGGCGATCAGCTTCAGGCTGATGTCCAGGGAATGCTGGAGGTCGGCGTCCATGATCAGCACCATGTCGCCGCGCGACTGGTCGAGGCCGGCGAGCACAGCGACTTCCTTGCCGAAATTGCGGCTGAGGCGGACGATCTCCCACGATCCCGTCAGCGCTTGCGAAAATCGTCCGGCGCCATCGTCACGGCTGCCGTCATCGACCAGGATCTTGTGCACGGTCATGCCGAAGCGCTGTGCCACGGCCGCTTCGAGCTCGCCGAGCAGGCGCGCGAAGGCCGATGCCGAAGCCGCCTCGTTGAAGAATGGCGCAACGATATCGAGGCTCTGTCGCAACTCAGCCATTCGCGACTCCCGCATTCACCACCTTTTCCCGTGCCTTGGCCCAGAACCACCAGATCAGCGAACCGGCGATGAAAGTGACGGCCACCGGCCGGAACCAGGGGAAGAGGAAATCGTGCACATGGCGCTCGACGCCGCTCAGCCCGGTCACGAACAGCGTCATCGACAGCACCGAGGCGAGGACGCCGCCTCGTTCTTCGCGCCACAACAGGGCGATGGCAAGACCGGCTGGTACCGCGATCATGGCAAAGGTGTTGGGCTCGACGCGCGGGTTGAAGACGCACATGTAGAAAGTGGCCGTCAGGAAGATCGCCAGCGCTGCCTTTCCCCCTTCGAGCCTGCGGTCGAACCAGATGACGGCTGAAAGCGTAAGGAGGGCCATGACCATGCGCACGATCGTTGCGCCGAATTCCGGTATCGGCAGCCCTATCGTGGTGAACGGTGCCGTGAAATCGGTGGACACGAAATGGCTGGTATTGTCGACGGCCATGGAGGTCAACATCTGGGCGAAGACACGATACTGATCGTTGAGATAGCCGGCGGGAGCAAAAGCGTAAGGCAGTGCGAGCACGAACAGCACCGCCAGCACCAGCACCGGTATCAACCGAAGCCGAAGGGCTCCTACCAACAACAGCATTATGATCGCGGTCGGCTTGGCGATGATGGCAAGCGAAGCCCAGAAGAACGTCTCCGCCCGTCGCCCTTCCAGCGCCGACAATGTGAGAAGCCAGCAAGCGGCGGTCAAAAGGATCGTCGCCTGGCCGTTGCGGATCGCGCCGAGCGCCATCGGCAAAGCGAGGAAGAGGCCGAAAGAAAGCAGCCACATCAACTCGCCACCACCGAGCTTGCGCACCTGCCGCATCGCGGCAAAGGTCAGCACCGCAAACCCGAGGGAGTGCCACACCACGCCGCCCAGATGCGGACCGAGCTTGACTATCGGAGTGTAGAGCGCGGCGAAGGCCGGCGCGTAGAGATACCCCATCTCGGATTGGGTGTCGTAGAGCGGCAGACCGGCCAGAAGCGCCTCGCTGCCATCTATATAGGCCTTCCACACCGTCCGCGTGTACGGCGACCTCAGGACCATGGCAAGAACGACCAGGAACGCTCCGATCCACAGGCCAAACCCCAAACGGTCGAAAACCGGCTTGGAAATCGTCATCAAGGCACCCCACACAATCCCGGAACAAGCTCAGTCCAGCCTGTCCCGGCATTCGATGGCGGCGGCATATCACGGACGCAGCGGCATGGCATAGGGGGCTTGATGGACGCGGATATCGGCCTGACGGTTCCGAGGCGGCGGATAACCGGCAATCTCTGACGCAAAGCACTCCGAGGCCCCCTCGCGTCCAAGCTTCTCGAACCTTTCGAATTGGCCTAAGGCCGGATGAACACCTTGCCGTTCGGCTTGGCCAGTTCCGCCGGCACCCGCGTCATGGCCTCGGCAAGCGGCACCACCGCTGTCACGTCGGTCGACCAGCGCCCGTCGGAAAAACGCTTCTGCGCTTCTAGGATCGCCGGGCCGCGGCGATCGCGGAATTGGCGCATCCACTCGCTCAGCCAAAAACCTTCGATACGCTTGTGCTGGAAGATCAGTTGGCCGGGCTCGCGGATAACAGTGGCTTCGGGATCGAGCTTCCCGTAGATGATCCAGCGCGACCGCTTCGGCATAATGTCGAAGATGGCGGAAGCCAGCGGCCCGGTCACCGCGTCGAGAAAGATGCGCGGCTGCTCGGCCTTCACCACCTCGCGTAGCGCCGCCTTGAAATCCGGCGCCTTTTCGTTGAGGACGTGCGCCGCGCCGAGCGCTTTCAGCGCCGCGATCTGGTCGTCGCGGCGCACGGTGACGATCGGCCGGAAGCCCTCTCCGTTGGCCAGGCCAATGATCAGCTTGCAGAGCTGGCTGGCGCCGGCGGTCATCATAAAGGCCTTTCCGCCTTCCTCCTTGACGACGTCGAACATGGCGAGCGCGGTGAGCGGGTTGACGATCATCGCCGCGCCATCCTCGTCGCTAACGGTGTCGAGCAGCGGGATGCAAACATCGGCCTCGGCTACGGCATAGTCGGCCCAAGAGCCCCAATTGGTGACGCCCGTGGCAAAAGCGACACGCTTGCCGATCAGGCCTTTGGGATAGGGTTCGTCCCCGCTGGCGACGACAATGCCGACGCCCTCGAAGCCCGCCGGCTGTCCCTTGGCGCGCGGCTGGCCGTACTGGCCCTTGACGAAGGCGATGTCGGAGGGGTTGATCGAGGCGAGGTTGACCTTGATCAACACCTGCGTCGGTCCGGGTGTCGGCACCGCGATGTTGCCCGGCTCGAGATACGGCTCCATCGCCTCCAGCACACTGCCGCTCGGCGTCCTGGTGTAGCCGTCGCCGACCAGCAGCAGCGCCTTCATTTCGGAGGGGACGGCCATTGGAACACTCCGTGCTTGGGCTGTCGGCATCGCCGGATGACGATGCCGGCGCTCAGACCTTTTCTTGCGTGTATTTCTTCAGCTCGGTGCGCGCCACCTGGCGGCGATGCACGGCATCCGGTCCGTCGGCGAGGCGCAATGTCCGCAGATGCGTCCATGACCGCGCCAATGGCGTATCCTGGCTGATGCCTTGCGCGCCGAACATCTGCACCGCCTCGTCGGTGACCTTGAGCGCAACGCGGGGTGCCACCACCTTGATCTGGCTGATCCAGGGGGCCGCGGCGCGGGCGTCGCCCTGGTCGATCATCCACGCCGCCTTGAGGCAGAGCAGCCGGGCCATTTCGATCTCCATGCGGCATTCGGCGATGATGTCGAAATTGGCGCCGAGCTTTGCCAGCTTCTGGCCGAAGGCCTCGCGGCGCAAGGAACGCTGGCACAGCATCTCGAGCGCCATCTCGGCCTGTCCGATGGCGCGCATGCAGTGATGGATGCGGCCGGGGCCGAGCCGCCCTTGCGCGATCTCGAACCCCCTGCCTTCGCCGAGGATCAGGTTCGATGCCGGTACCCGCACATTGTCGAAGCGAAGATGCATGTGGCCGTGCGGCGCGTCGTCATCGCCATAAACCTGCATGGCCCGCACCTTGGTCACGCCTTTTGTGTCCGATGGCACCAGGATCATCGAATGACGGCGGTGCTGCGGCTCGTCATCGCCGCCGGTCCTGACCATGACGATGTAGATGGCGCAGCGCGGATCGCCTGCGCCCGAAGCCCACCATTTCTCGCCGTTGAGCACATAGTCGTCGCCCTGACGTTCGCAGCGCATGGCAATGTTGGTGGCATCGGACGAAGCGACATCCGGCTCGGTCATCAGATAGGCCGAGCGGATCTTGCCGTCGAGCAGTGGCTCGAGCCATGCTTTCTTGAGGTCGGCCGAGCCGTACCGCTCCAGCACCTCCATGTTGCCGGTGTCGGGCGCCGAGCAGTTGAAGGTCTCCGCACCAAGATGCGCCTTTCCCATTTCCTCGGCCAGATAGGCGTATTCGACGGTGGAAAGGCCGTAACCGCGTTCCGAGCCGGTCAGCCAGAAGTTCCACAGGCCGCGCTCCCTTGCGGTTTTCTTCAGCCCTTCGAGGATCTCGCTCTGGCGCGCACTGTAGACCCAGCGGTTGCCTGCCTTGCCCACTTCGCTGAGGAATTCATGGTCGAGCGGCATGATCTCGTCGCGCACCATGGCCGCGACGCGCGCGTGGATCGGCTTCAGCCGCTCGGTCATGCCGAGATTCATCTCCGTCATCGGTCGCTAACCCTTCATGCATGCCAGGCATTTTGTCAGTGGCAAGGATGACCGTACTTCGGATAGCCTTGTCAACGCGAACTGTTTGCCCGCATGCCGAGCGCGGAGGATTGTGATGAGCTATCTGGACGAGCTGTTTTCGGTGGCCGGCAAGACTGCGCTGGTGACGGGTGCCGCGACCGGCATCGGGCGCATGGCGGCGACCGCGCTGGTGCAGGCCGGCGCCAACGTGATGATCGCGTCGCGCAAGGGCGATGACTGCATCAAAGTCGCCGAAGAACTGAACGAGCTTGGCGCATCCGGCCGGGCCGAAGGCTTCGCCGGCGATGTCTCCAGCGAAACCGGCATTGCCGCACTCGTCGCCGACGTCAAAGCGCGGACCGGGAAACTGCATATTCTGGTCAACAACGCCGGCGTCTCCTGGGGCGCGCCGCTGGAAAGCTTCCCCTATTCGGCATGGGCCAAGGTGTTTGGCGTCAACGTCACCGCGGTCTTCCATCTGACCCGCGAATTGCTGCCGCTGCTTGATGCCGCCGCCAGCGACGCCGATCCGGCCAGGGTGATCAATCTCGGTTCGGTGATGGGCACGCAGCCGCTGGCCGACGACGCCTATTCCTACACGGCGTCCAAGGCAGCCGTGCATCATCTGACCCGCACCCTTGCGCTCGAGTTCGCCGGCCGCCGCATCACCGTCAATGCCTTCGCTCCCGGCCCCTTCCAGAGCCGGATGACGGCATTCGCCACCAGTACGGATGAGCAGGCCAGGCACGTCGGCAGCCATGTTCCGATCGGCCGTATCGGCGCACCGGATGACATTGCCGGCGCAACGCTCTATTTGTGCAGCCGTGCAGGCAGCTATGTCACCGGCGCCATCCTGCCGATCGACGGCGGACAGTCGGTGCAGCATGGGCTGACCCTGTTCAAGGAATGACATTTTCCGGCCACAGAAGCCGGGGGTGAACTGGAGGACATGAGCGTGGAACCGATCAGTCTCGATGTGCTTCTGGCCAGTGTCGGCAAGGAGGTTGGCGTGTCGCCATGGCGGGCGGTCACGCAACGCATGATCGACCAGTTCGCCGACGCCACCGACGACCACCAGTTCATCCACTGCGATCCGGAGCGGGCCATGCGCGAAACGCCGTTCGGCGGCACCATCGCGCACGGCTTCCTATCGCTGTCGCTGTTGTCGGCGATGACCTTCGAGACCATGCCGCCGCTGGAAAACGGCAAGATGGGCGTCAACCACGGCTTCGATTCGCTGCGCTTCCTGGCGCCGGTGAAAACGGGCGCGCGCATCCGCACGCGTTTCGTGCTGGCCGACGTCAAGGTCAGGCCGTCGGGCTGGGTGCAGACCGCGCATGACGTGACGATCGAAATCGAAGGTTCGAAGAAGCCGGCACTGACCGCGCGCTGGTTGACGCTAACCTTGATCGAACGCCAGCCCGAGACGGCATGAGTGATCCCGTACTCGACCAGGCAGCGCTTGCGCCTTACCTCGAGGCGAACATACCGGGCTTTTCCGAGCTTGCAGCAGTCGAGAAGTTCAAATCCGGCCAATCGAACCCGACTTACCTTTTGACGGCGGCAAGCGGCCGTTACGTGCTGCGCGCCAAGCCGCCGGGGCAATTGCTGAAATCGGCGCATCAGGTCGACCGCGAATTCAGGGTGATGAGCGCGCTTGCCGGCACCGCCGTGCCCGTGCCTGCCATGCTGCACCTGTCGGCGGAAGACTCGCCCATCGGCCGCATGTTTTACGTGATGGATTTCCTGGACGGCCGCATTTTCTGGGATCCGGCGCTGCCGGAGGCTCGCGACAACGAAGAACGCGCCGGTATATACGATGCCATGAACGAAACCCTCGCGGCGCTGCACGAGATCGATGTCGGGACAGTGGGGCTCGGCGATTTCGGGCGGCCGGGAAATTATTTCGAGCGCCAGCTGGCGCGCTGGACCAGCCAGTACCGCGCCTCGGAGACTGACGCAGTCGCCGACATGGACGGGCTGATTGCCTGGTTGGAAACGCATATGCCCGCCGATGATGGCCGGATCTCGTTGGTGCATGGCGACTACCGGCTGGACAATCTGATCTTCGCGCCCGACCGGCCGAAGGTGCTGGCGGTGCTCGACTGGGAATTGTCGACATCAGGCCACCCCTTCGCCGATATCGCCTATCAATGCATGCAATGGCGGCTGCCGCACGCTTCCGGCTTTCGCGGCCTGGGCGGTGTCGACCGTTCCGCACTCGGCCTGCCCTCCGAGGAGGACTACGTCGCCGCCTACTGCCGGCGGCGCGGGCTCACCGGTATCGGCAACTGGACGTTCTATCTCGCCTTTTCCTTCTTCCGGCTGGCCGCGATTTGCCAGGGCGTCTACAAGCGGGCGCTGGACGGCAACGCCTCCAATCCGGAAAAGGCCCGGACCTATGGCGAGGCGGTAAAGCTGCTTTCGCGCCTTGCCGCGAAGCTGATCGACAAGGAGGCGTGATGGGCCGCTTTGACGGAGCAAAGGTGCTGATCACGGGTGCCGCCAACCTCGACAAGCGTCGGCACGATCCGAAGCATACCGCTTGGGAACTTCCCTTGTCCGTTTCCGTACAGCGTATATAATTTAGCCAGCCACCAACCAACCAAAGGCACCAGATCTTGCCGCAGAGCGTCCAGACACGCCGCGAGAAGCAAAAGGCAGAACTGCGCTCCGAACTTGTCGAGGCCGCGCACAAGCTCGTCCAGGAAGAAGGCTATGAAGGCCTGACCATCCGCAAATTGGCCAAGCGGGTCGGCTACGCCCCGATGTCTGTCTATTCCTACTTCGCCGACAAGCAGGACATCCTGTTCGCTCTGGCCGAGGATGCGTTCGAGACGCTGGCCCGCCGCATCGAGGAGCATCCATCCGACGATCCGATCGAGGCCTTGCAGGCGGTGATGACCGAATATGCCGCTTTCGGACTCGGCAATCCCAACGAATACCGCACCGTGTTCATGACCGAAAAGACCAAGCTGCCGGAAGGCTACAATGAAATGGAGGAGAGCAACCCTGCTATGAAGGTGCTGATCAGCAGGGTCGAAGCCTGCGTTGCCGCCGGCAAATTGCAGGGCGATCCGCGCGCCATCGCCACCATGCTGTGGGCGGTCGGCCACGGCACGATCTCGCTGCTCATCACCTTTCCGTTTTACCCCTTCGGCGATCCGCAGGCCTTCGTGAAGCGGATGTGCGATTTCACGCTCGCCACGCTCAGCACGCAAAACGTCCCGCCTCTGACCGAGACACCGGTCAACTGCTGAACGTCGTTTCCTTTGGTTTGTGTATTCTCCTCCAGACCTTGGGGGTCTTGGTTAACAAAAAATTTATTGTACGCGTACGGTTTTCCTTGAACTTCGCGATCGACGGGCGTATATGTACAGCGCATCGTACATGTACGAGAGAAATTCACCCGTCGGTACGAATTGAATTCGACCCGGAAACCGGAGACTGACAATGAAAAAGACACTCCTCACCCTCGCCGCCGTGCTGGCGCTTTCGGGCTCGGCCTTCGCCGCCAACACCACCCATCCCGTCAAACATGCGCCGGTGGCGGCCTGCGTTGACACCAGGACCAACGTAAAGCTCGATTGCGCTTCGACCGGTTCGGTCGAGAAGAAGGGTGCCACGCAAAACACCGCTGAAGGCAAGGGCCCGCGGCTCGGCATCAGCATCAATCCGTGGATTGTACCAAGCGCATTTTGACATCAGCAAAGATCGCGTCTGGCCGGCACAAGCCGGCCAGCTTCAGCCGACCGAAACCGGCAGCTTCGCCGCTGAACTCTCGAAGGCCGCGTCGATCAGCTTTTGCATGTCCGCGGCACGCCGGAACGACGGATCGCCATTCCGGCCTGTATCCAGCGCATCGGCAAAGCGTCGCGCATTGCGCTTGACACTGGGCAGCGCCAAGATCTGCCAGCGCTGAAGATCGACATCGCCGCCGAGACAGGCCGACAGGTTCGATGCCTTGCCGTCGGTTTCGACCCTGATGGCGCCCTTGGTGCCGTGCAGGGCCAGCGACAGATCGTTGGCGTGGCCGGTCATGTAGCGGCTCGCCACGATCGTAGCGAGCGCACCGGAACTGAGCCGCGCCGTCATTGCCACGCTGTCATTGGCGTCCAGCACATAGTCGCCGATGCGCTCGCCCTCGGCCTTCGGAAACGTCACCAGATCGGCATGCAGGCTGACGATATCCTGGCCGGCGCCATAGGTGGCGAAGTCCAGGATATGGATGCCGACATCGCCCAGCACACCGGTCGAACCGTGCCGGCTCGACAAGCGCCAGAGCCATTTGTCCTCGACCCGCCAGTCGCCCCACGACTGGCTGACCAGCCAGCTTTGCCGGTAGCTTGCCTCGACATGGCGCAACACGCCGATCTCGCCGGCCAGCACCATGCGCCGCGCTTCATGGATCGCCGGTGAGTTGCGATAGGTCAGGTTGACCATGTTGACCACCCCTGCAGCCTCGGCCGCTTCGGTCATATCAAGCGCGTCGGCGTGGTTCGGCGCCAGCGGCTTTTCGCAAAACACATGCTTTCCCTGGGCAAGCAGCGCCAGCGTCGTTGCCATATGCGCACCATCCGGCGTCGCGTTGATGGCGGCATCGAACTGACCCCAGGCGATCGCCGCCTCCAGGCTCTCGAAAGATTCGCCGATCTTGCTGACGGCGGCAAACGCCGCCGCGCGGCCAGGCACCTGATCGACGCAAGCGACGATGCTGCAGCCGGGAATCCCGGCAAACTCATCGACATGATGTCCGGCGATGCCGCCGGTGCCGAGCAGAAGAATTCGATGCATCAGTTCAGGCCCCCAGCCACCTCACACCCCAATCAGCTCAGGCCCGAATCAACTCAGGCCCTTGTCGCCGTCGGCATGCAGGCGCAGCCCCTTCTGCACGATCTTCTCCTTGGCCGCATCCGTCGGCACGTTCGGCGCATTGGTGATGCCGGACCATGCCGGCGCCGGGTTGTGCGCCCAGTGCACGGCGTTGCGCAGCACCTGCTGCACGCCCTCATTGTGATAGATCGGATAGGTCTCGTGGCCGGGCGAGAAGTAGAAGATCCGTCCCGCGCCGCGCTGGTAGGTCAGCCCGGACCGGAACACCTCGCCACCCTCGTACCAGGAGACGAACACCGTCTCCAGCGGCTCCGGCACGGCGAAGGGCTCGCCATACATTTCGGTCTCGCCGATCTCCAGGCACTCGCCGATGCCTTGCGCGATCGGGTGGCCGCGGTTGATCGCCCAGACGCGCTCGCGCTCGCCCGCCTCGCGCCATTTCAGCGAACAGGGCGTGCCCATCAGCCGCTTGAATATCTTCGAGTAGTGGCCGGAATGAAGCACGATCAGGCCCATCCCTTCCCACACCCGCTTCTGCACCCGCTCGACGATCTCGTCCTTGACCTCGCCATGCGCCGCGTGGCCCCACCACAAAAGCACGTCGGTGGCCGCCAGGCGCTTTTCGCTCAGGCCGTGCTCGGGCTCCTGCAAGGTGGCGGTGGTCGCCTCGATGCCCTTGTCCTGGTTGAGGGCGGCGGCAATGGTGCCATGCATCCCCAAGGGATAGAGGTCGCGCACGGCGGCGTTGGTCTGCTCATGGACATTCTCGCCCCAAACGATCGCTTTTGTCGGCATTTTCATCTCCCAAAGCGCTTTAAATAGCATGTCAAAAGGGATTGAGAAGGTCCCGATGCCGCCTGGCCCGATGGAATACTACGTCTTGCGCTTCTTGCGCCCCGGCACGGTCTTGGCCTTGCCCGGTTTCGCCGGTGCGCCGGGGATGGCGGTTCCGGTAATGGATATCGGATCGCTGGCCGGGAACGTGTCTTCGAGGCCTTCCTCGAGTTCCTCTTCGGCGCTCGGGGCTTCATGCCGCTCATGTTCGAGCGAGCGGACGGCCGATGTCTTTATGACCGGCGACTTCGGTGCGGAATTCGACGGCATCGGCATTCTCCCTCGGCGTGCGGATGCAGAACGAGCGTGCCCTGCAAAACGTTCCGAGTTCAGACCGCCGCGTCGCGCGATCCCTCGGACAGGAAAGTAAAGACATAGTCCGAGAAGGAACGCCAGCATTCGACCCGGAAGGCGTCGTTACCCGTGCGCAGCAGCACGATCTCGGTCTTGCCCAGGATGGTGCGCGACGCTGCGCCCACCGGGAAGGCGTCGAGCGACAGGTCCTGCGGGCAGCCAGCATTGATCGTCGCCGCTGCCCCAGTGCCCGTCACCGATATCGCGATGTTGCGATGCGAGACGCCGACCGCCGAATGCAGCGCCGATACTTTGGCGCAATCGGCGAGCGGATCGTTGCCGGCCTCATCGATCACAAGCCATTCGTCGGGACCGAGCCACAAGACGGTGCGCCCGCCCTTCGCGGCAGAGGTTTTCGGCTTGTTCGGCAAGGTCACGCCGAGCGCCTTCGAAAGCGCTGCGGCCGAAGCCTCCGGCGCACGCAGTGAAACGCGCTCGGCCGACGGCAGCACCTCGACCTTGACGGCGGCGGCAGTGGTGCTGCGCCCAGCCAGCGCCGGACGGCGTTCGACCGAAGGCGATGCGGCCGGAGCCGTCTTCCTTGCAGCGGCCTTAGCCATTGAGGCGCCCTCCCGTCTCGTCGAAGAATACCATGCCGGTAACCTCCACTTCGATCACCCCATTCGGCATCGGCACATAGAGGGTCTCGCCCATCCGGTCGCGGCCGCCGGCGACCAGCGCCAATGCGATCGAGCGGCCGCAATTTTCCGACCAATAGCTCGAGCTGACATGGCCGATCATCTTCATCGGGATCGCCTGCTTCGGATCCTCGACGACCTGCGCGCCTTCTTCCAGCACCACTTTGGGGTCCCTGGTCTTGAGGCCGACCAGCTGCTTGCGGCCCTTGGCGACCAGATCCGGCCGCGTCAGGCCGCGGATGCCGACGAAATCGGTCTTCTTCTTGCCGACCGCCCAGTCGAGCCCGGCGTCGTTCGGCGTTACCGTGCCATCCGTGTCCTGGCCGACGATGATGTAGCCTTTTTCGGCGCGCAGCACGTGCATCGCCTCGGTGCCGTAGGCGGCCGCACCATGCTTCTGGCCCTCGGCCCACAGGGCTTCCCAGACCGCCTGGCCATAGTCGGCCGGCACATTGACCTCGAAGCCGCGCTCGCCGGTGAACGACATGCGAAACAACCGCGTCGGCACGCCGCAGATCTTGCCTTCACGCACCGACATATGCGGCAGCGCCTCGTCGGACATGTCGATGCCTTCGACCAGTGGCGCGATGATGTCGCGCGACTTGGGCCCCTGCACGGCGATAACAGCCCACTGCTCGGTGATCGAGGTCAGCCAGACATTGAGATGCGGGAACTCGGTCTGGAGATAATCCTCCATGTGGTTCATGACGCGCGGCGCGCCGCCGGTCGTCGTCGTCACGTGGAAACGGTCGGGGGCCAGCCTGCCGACGACGCCGTCATCATAGATGAAGCCGTCCTCGCGCAGCATGATGCCGTAGCGGCAGCGGCCGGGTTCCAGCTTCTCCCATGGGTTGGTGTAGAGCAGTTCCATGAACTTGGCCGCATCCGGCCCAACCACCTCGATCTTGCCCAGCGTAGAGGCATCGAATAGGCCCGCCGTCTTGCGCACCGCGACGCATTCGCGGTCGACCGCGGCATGCATGTCCTCGCCCGCCTTGGGGAAATACCAGGCGCGCTTCCACTGGCCGACATCCTCGAACACGGCACCTTGCGCCTCGGCCCAGGGATGGATCGCGGTTCTGCGCGTCGGGTCGAACAGCGGACCGCGCGCATGGCTGACGATCGCGCCGAAGGTGACCGGCGTATAGGGCGCACGGAACGTGGTCAGGCCGACCTCCGGGATCGGCTTTCCCAGCGTCTCGGCGGCAATCGCCAGGCCGTGCATGTTGGAGGTCTTGCCCTGGTCGGTCGCCATGCCGTTGGTGGTGAAGCGCTTGACGTGCTCGATCGAGCGCATGCCTTCGTGCACCGCCTGGCGGATATCCTTGGCGGTGACGTCGTTCTGGAAATCGACAAACGCCTTCACAGTCGTGTCCGGCCCGGCGCCGGGCGCCGCGCCCAACATACCGCGCGACCAGCTCTCCGACGCATCGACCTTCGGCTTACTGCTCTTGGCGGCTTTGGCGCCGGCATCTTTCGCCGCCTTGGCGCCCGCCGCATAGGCCTCGTCCACCGTCGCCGACAGCCCGTCGGTGCCGTTGCAGGCGCCCACCGAGACGCAGTCCTGCGCATAGGTGCCCGGCACGAAGCGCTTGGTCTCGTCGTTGAAGGCGACCTTTCCGCGCGACTGCGAGAACAGATGCACCGACGGCGTCCAGCCGGCCGACATCAGGATCGCATCGACCGCGATGGTGCGTTCGCCGCCGCCATTCTTCGGCTGCACGGTCATCGACGACACCCTGAGCTTACCGCCAGCGCGGATCACCGCGCGGCCGAAATTGATCTCGATGCCGAGCGCCCTCGCCTCGTCGATCACCGGTCCGGTCGGATTTTCGCGCAGATCGACGATCGCCGCCACGTTGACGCCGGCCTTCTTCAGGTCGATCGCCGCCGCGTAAGCAGAATCATTGGCGGTGTAGACGCCGACATTCCTGCCGACCGCGACGCCATAGTGGTTGAGATAGGTGCGCGCGGCACCCGCCAGCATGATGCCCGGCCGGTCATTGTCGGCAAACACCATGTGGCGCTCGATCGCGCCCGAGGCCAGCACCACGCGCTTGGCCCGGACCTGCCACAGCCGCTCGCGCGCCAGATCGTGGCCGGGGGTCCTCAGATGCTCGCTGACACGCTCGACCAGCCCCACAAAATTCTGCGCATAGTAGCCGAACGCCGTCGTTCGCGACAGCACGCGGACATTGTCCATTGCGGCGAGCTTCGCCACGGCAGCTTGCGCCCAGGCAAAACCGTCCTGGCCGTCGATTTTCGCGCCGCTCTCGAAACGCAGGCTGCCGCCGAACTCGGCCTGCTCGTCGGCGAGGATGACGCGCACGCCGGTCTCGGCCGACGCAAGCGCTGCCGCGATGCCTGCCGCACCGCCGCCCAGCACCAGCACGTCGCAATGCGCATAGCGCGATGAATAATGGTCGGGATCCGGCTGGTCCGGGGAAACGCCAAGACCGGCCGCGGCGCGTATCTTTGGCTCGTAGAGCCTCTTCCACGCCGCTTTCGGCCACATGAAGGTCTTGTAGTAGAAGCCGGCCGAAAGCAGCGGTGAGGCGATATCGCTGACCGCACCGAGGTCGAAGGACAGTGACGGCCAGCGGTTCTGCGACTGCGCATCAAGCCCGTCATAGAGCTCCTGCACGGTCGCCCGCACGTTCGGCGTCTTGCGTGCCGCGTCGCGCCTGATTTCGACCAGGGCGTTCGGCTCCTCGGCGCCCGCCGACAGGATGCCGCGCGGACGGTGGTACTTGAACGAACGGCCGACGAGATGGACGCCATTGGCGAGCAGCGCCGAGGCCAGCGTGTCGCCCTCGATGCCGGCATAGGACCGGCCATCGAAGCTGAACCGCGCGGTCTTGGCTTGGCTGAAGCGGCCAGCGCCGGGAATGCGGAACGCGCCGCTCATTTGGCAACTCCCGGGAGCTTCGACGGCTTCGGCTCGCCGGCCTTGTAGGTCATGACGAATTTGTCGGTGACGGTGTCGCGTACGGCATTGAAGAAGCGCGCACAGCCATGCATGTGCCGCCAGCGCTCATAAATGATGCCCTTGGGGTTGGAGCGGATGAAGAAGAACTTTTCAAAATCGTCGTCGCTCTCGCCGGCCATATTGGCCGAGCGCGCGATGTGCGCCTCGCCGGCGTTGCGGAACTCGAGTTCCGGACGCTCTTCCTCGCAATAGGGGCAGCGGATGAGAAGCATTTGGTTCGTTCCTACAATTCGCCGTGGCCGACGCGGGCGCCCGCCGGTTGATCGCAAAGCTTCTGTCCCAGGGTCGCGAACGGTGCGACGAGCCGGATGCGCTCTTCCACGCTTGCAGCGGGACGAAACAGATCGCGGGACGCCATGTTGCCGAGGGTGAGCTGCATCGGATCGGTTGTGACGATGACTTGACGCGGCTGGAATGTCTCGTCTTCTTCGAGCCCTTCGGGTCGTCCCTCGAAGAACATCACCACCCTCTGGCCGCCGCTCCAGACGCAGGCCAACGTGCCGTCATCGACCGAAAACGGCCAGCCGGCTTCGTTGCCGGCACGGCTGATCGGCTGCGTGCGCACTTCATCCGGCGAGGGAAAATGGAACATGCCCCGTTCTCCCGCCAGCACTTGCTCCCCCGCCAGCATCAGCGGCATCGCGACAGCCATCTCAGCCATCATCAGTGCGCCACCGCCGCCGCCGCCGCCTCGTCGATGAGCCGTCCGGTGCGGAAGCGTTCGATGGTGAAGGGCGCGTTGATCGGATGCGGATCGTCTTTGGCGATGGTGTGGGCAAAGACATGGCCCGAACCCGGCGTTGCCTTGAAGCCGCCCGTGCCCCAACCGCAATTGACATAGAGGCCCGGCACCGGCATCTTGGCCAGGATCGGCGAGCGGTCGGGCGTGACGTCGACAATGCCGCCCCACGAGCGCAGCATCTTCATGCGCGTGAAGATCGGGAACATCTCGCAGATGGCGTCGAGCGTATGTTGCAATATGTGCAAGCCGCCGGTCTGCGAATAGGAGACATACTGGTCGGTGCCGGCGCCGATCACCAGCTCGCCCTTGTCGGACTGCGAGATATAGGCGTGCACCGTGTTCGACATCACCACGCAGGGAACCACCGGCTTGACCGGTTCCGACACCAGCGCCTGCAGCGGATAACTTTCCAGCGGCATGCGCACGCCTGCCATGTTCATGATGACGGAGGAATGGCCGGCGGCAACGACGCCGACCTTCTTGGCGCCGATGAAGCCGCGCGTCGTGTCGACGCCCATCACCGCGCCATTGGCCGCCCGCTTGACCCCGGTGACCTCGCAATTCTGGATGATGTGGACGCCGCGCGCCGAGGCGCCGCGCGCATAGCCCCAGGCAACGGCATCATGACGGGCCGTGCCGCCGCGCCGCTGCAGCGACGCACCGACCACCGGATAGCGCGCATCCTTGGAGGTGTTGAGCGGTGGGCAGAATTCCTTCGCCTGCTCCGGCGTCAGCCATTCATTGTCGATGCCGTTCAGCCGGTTGGCGTGCACGTGGCGCTTCAGCACCTGGACGTCGTGCACATTGTGGGCGAGCATCATGACGCCGCGCGCCGAATACATGACGTTGTAGTTGAGTTCCTGGCTCAAGCCATCCCACAGCTTCAGCGCATGGTCGTAGATGCCGGCGCTCTCGTCATAGAGATAGTTGGAACGGATGATGGTGGTGTTGCGGCCGGTGTTGCCGCCGCCGAGCCAGCCCTTTTCCAGCACCGCGACATTGGTGATGCCGTGCACGGTGGCGAGGTAATAGGCGGTGGCCAGGCCATGGCCGCCGGCGCCGACGATGATGACGTCGTATTCTTTCCTGGGCTCAGGCGAGGACCACTGTTCCTCCCAGCCCTTGTGACCGCGCATGGCTTCACGGGCGATGGCGAATACCGAATATTTCTTCAACGTCCCAACCTCGCCCCAAAAAGGCTTCGCGAATGGCGGCCGGCGTTCATTCGGTCCCGGCGCGCGAGGTGTATCACTAGCGAAACAGCGCTTCCACCCTTGCGCTGTTTGCGACGGCGCTTGCCGTTTTGCGCCGTGGCGGAAAAGACGCATCCGGCGCGTCGGCGCTTTCCAGCATCTTGGCACGTATCGGGTGGCTCGCCTTGCCTCGATCTGCGACCAAGCATCCCAACTGCCGGTCAGGCCGGCGCGAAGAAAGGATGCAAAAATGTTCGCACTCGCCAACAAGATCGCCATCGTCACCGGCGCCAGCTCCGGCATCGGCCGGGCCTCGGCAAAACTCTTTGCCGAGGAAGGCGCCAAGGTCATCGTCGCCGCCCGCCGTCAGGCCGAGCTCGATACGCTCGTCGCCGAGATAGAAGACAATGATGGCGCGGCCATCGCGCTTGCCGGCGATGTCAGGGACGAAGCCTATGCAAAGGCCCTTGTCGATCTGGCGGTCGAAAAGTTCGGTGGGCTCGACATCGCCTTCAACAATGCCGGCGCCGTCGGCCGGATGGGACCGATTTCGGACCTGCCGCTGGAAGGCTGGCGCGAGACGCTCGACACCAATCTCACCAGCGCGTTTCTCGGCGCCAAATACCAGGTGCCGGCAATGATCGAGCGTGGCGGTGGTTCGCTGATCTTCACTTCCACCTTCGTCGGCCACACAGTCGGCATGCCGGGCATGACAAGCTATGCCGCGAGCAAGGCCGGCCTGATCGGACTGACACAGGTGCTTGCCGCCGAATACGGCCCGAAAGGCGTGCGGGTCAACGCGCTGCTGCCCGGCGGCACAGACACGCCGGCGGCAACCTTCAAGACCCCGGAATCAAGAGCCTTCGTCGAAGGCCTGCATGCTTTGAAGCGTATCGCGATGCCGGAGGAGATTGCCCGTTCCGCGCTCTATCTCGCCTCCGACGCCTCGAGCTTCACCACCGGAGCGGCTCTGTTTGCCGATGGCGGCGTGTCGATCAATCGGACGTGAAGATTCCAGCGGCGGGATGCATGTTCATAGCCGCCAGGCAAACGCCCGCTCTTGATTTTTCGCCGCGATTTGGCGATTCCGTTCCTGTCTAAAAGCGGGTCTGGAACCATGATGCTGATCAGAACCTATGTGACTGCGAGCGCGATCGAAGGCGTCGGCGTGTTCGCCGCGGAGCCGATCGGGAAAGGCGCTTCGATCTGGCGGCTCGATCCGGATTTCGACCGGCTGATCCCCATGGACAAATACGAGACGGCACCCCCGCATCTCAGGGAACTGCTCGACCGCTATGCCTATCCGAGCCCGGACCGGCCGGGTTTCATGGTTTATGAAGTCGACAATGGCCGCTTCATGAACCATTCCAGCAATCCGAATACGGATTTTTCGCAATATGGCGGAGCCACCGCGACCCGCGACATCGCCGTGGGCGAGGAGATCACCTGCGACTACGGCGAGTTCTTCGAGGATTTCGAGCTGCTGCACCTCGCGACGGCCTAGTCGGCTCCTTATCTCATGGGCAAGTGGCACACTTGTCCCAGGGCAAACAGACGGCGGCTGGCCCCGCAAATTCATTTCCACTGTGGACAGCGCGGCATGATTCTGCTATCAGCCGCCCCAATTCGTGGTGTAAACCGCCGCGGAGGCTAGCGGCTATGGCCGCTTGCCTGTTGATATCAAACCCGAAAGACAGGATTGCCCGTGCAGGTACTCGTCCGCGACAATAACGTTGATCAGGCGCTTCGCGCTCTCAAGAAGAAGATGCAGCGCGAAGGCATTTTCCGCGAAATGAAGATGCGCGGTCACTACGAGAAGCCGTCCGAGAAGCGCGCCCGTGAGAAGGCTGAAGCCGTCCGCCGCGCCCGCAAGCTGGCCCGCAAGCGCGCCCAGCGCGAAGGCCTGCTGCCGATGACGCCGCGCCCGGTCGCTGCTGGCGCCGCCGGCGGTGCAGGTGGCGCTCCGCGTCCGCCGCGGTTCTAACGCCAATTTTTCGTCCTTTTCGAAGGATATCAGAGGTGGCGCGATGTAGAATCGCCGCCACCTTTTTGTTTTGATGTGACCGGTCCGGAGGGGGAGCCGGACCTGAACGACGCGGCTTGAAGTGAGGACAGGGCAGACATGAACGCAACAAGCGTGGAGCGCGGGACCGCATTGCGTGGTTTCGCCCTGACAGCGGCCCTGCTCTCCGGACTGGCGCTTGCCGGCTGCCAAACGGCGGGCCCGACCGGTGAATTCAACAACATCGACAAGGCGCAAGGGTCGAGCGAGAACATTTCCTCGCTGTCGGCGGTCATCCAGCGCAATCCCCAGGATCCCGAAGGCTACAATGTGCGCGGCTCGGCCTATGGCCGTGGCGGTCAGTACCAGGCGGCGCTCAAGGATTTCAATCAAGCCATCCAGCTCAACCCGAATTTCTTCCAGGCCTATTCGAACCGCGCGCTCATCCAGCGCTTCCTCGGCAATCAGGAAGCCGCGCTCGCGGACTACAACCGTTCGATCCAGATCAACGGCAACTACGACGCCGCCTATATCGGCCGCGGCAATCTCTACCGCAAGGCGGGTCGCACCCAGGACGCCTTCAACGACTTCCAGAAGGCAATCCAGCTCGATACGACCGACGCCCGCGCCTACCACAATCGAGGCCTGATCTATCAGAGCCAGGGCCAGCACAAATTCGCCATCGAGGACTTCTCGACCGCCATCTCGCTGGCGCCGGACGCCGCCGAGCCCTACAACGGCCGCGGCCTCTCCTATCTGGCGACCAACGACGAGGACAACGCCTTTTCCGATTTCAACATGGCGATCAAGCTCGACGGCAGGAATGCCGAGGCCTGGTCCAACCAGGCGCTGATCTATGAGCGGCGCGGCGACAAGGCGAAGGCCGCGAAATCCTATAAGGAAGCCGTTCGCCTCGACCCTACCTACCAGCCGGCCAAGGATGGCCTCGCCCGCGTCAGCTGATCTCGGTTTCGGCTTCCCATACAAATCCGCGTGACATCCAAGTGCCGCGGAATCCTTTGCGTGTCCTAAAGGACGCACTTCGCAACCGGGCATTAACCCCGGCAGGAGGCTTTCGGCCCCTGCCTTGATCGCGCCAAGTTTTCAGCGGAACGGTCTACCCACCCAAGCCGTTGTTGAAAGTATTTTGCGAAAGGACCCTCCCATGATCAAGAAACTCGCCTGCGCCGCTGCCCTCGCCACGACGATGTTCGCGGTGGCTCCGGCCAGCGCCGGCAAGCTGCAACTCGGCACGCTCGATTGCACCATCGACGGCGGCACCGCTTATATCGTCGCTTCCAACAAGGGCGTGTCCTGTGTCTTCCGGCCTCATCATCACGGGCCGTCCGAGATTTACACAGGCGTCATCTCCAAGATCGGCCTCGATGTCGGCCAGACGCATCAGGGCCAGCTCGTCTGGGCCGTGCTGGCCGCGACCCGGGATCGTGACGGAGGCGATCTCGCCGGCAGCTACTACGGTGTCAACGCCGAGGCGAGCGTGGTGACCGGCGGCGGCGCCAATCTGCTGGTTGGCGGCCTGGACAGCGCCGTCATGCTGGAGCCGCTCAGCGTCCAGGCGCAGACCGGCGTCAACCTTGCCGTGGCTGTGACCTCGCTCCAGCTGATCCACTCATTCAAGTGATTGCATGGAGCCGTGCGCTCCATGACCCCTCACCCCGCGGCGCGGAACCAGATAGGATGGTTTCGCGCCGTTTGATTTGGGGGGGGAAACCATCATGCTGAAGACAGCCATAGCTGCCGCCATGTTCACCACGCTATCCGGAGCGGTGCAGGCGCAGGACCGAGGCATGGAAGTCGGTACGCTTGACTGCGCCATCGGCGGCGGCACCGGCTTCATCTTCGGCTCGAGCAAGGATCTGAGCTGCACCTTCAACCCCGCCGACAAAAGCTTCGCGCCGGAAGCCTATTTCGGCGCCGTCAACAAATACGGCCTCGACATCGGCACGACGAAGCAGACGGTCATGCAGTGGATCGTGCTGACGCCGCTGAAGAACATCTATGCGCCGGGTGCGCTGGCCGGCGACTACATCGGCGCCAGCGCAGAGGTGACGGCCGCCGTCGGCGCCGGCGCCAATCTGCTGGTCGGCGGCTCCTCTCAGGCCTTCACCTTGCAGCCGCTCAGCTTGCAGACGCAGACCGGCATGAACCTCGCGATCGGCGTCAGCCAATTCCAGCTGCGCAGCACCGAGAATTGATCGCGCAACGAAGCCCGCCAACGGAAGGGGCATCCGCGCGAACGGCCCTCAAAAAACCGCTTGAGCTCAACCCCGGTTGAGGTTTTACAAGCCTGCCTCGAGCGCAACAACGCCTCGATCCAGCGCTGTCGATTCGCATGGTCCTGCCGGAAACCCGTACTGGCTTCTGGCGTCCTGCGCTGGCGTCGAGATATGCAAGACGGGGGTGGAAATGACCGGGATCAGCACAAACAGGGTCGACTGGCGCGTATTGTGGGCAAGCGGCGACCTGGCGCGCTTCTGCTTCATCAGCCTCGGCATCCTGCTGCACGCCACCAACGAAACGATGGTGGCAACGGTGATGCCGGCCATGGTCGGCGAACTGGCGGGCGTACAGCTCGTCGGCTGGTCGCTGGCGATCTACGAACTCGGCGCCATCGTTGCCGGCGCGGCCGCCGGACGACTGGTGAGTTATGTCCCCTTGCGCACCAACATGGTGGTCGCCGCGCTGCTCTACGCAACAGGCGCGCTGATATGCGCCACCTCGCCTTCCATGCAACTGTTCCTCGCCGGCCGCCTGATCGAAGGACTTGGCGGCGGTGCGCTGGTGTCGCTGGCCTTCGTCTCGGTCGAACGACTGTTCTCGCGCGCCATCTGGCCGCAGCTTTTCGGCATCATGTCGGCGATCTGGGGCGTCGCCGCCTTCAGCGGACCATTGCTCGGCGCGATCATGACCGAGCTGTTGTCATGGCGCTGGGCCTTCGGCATCTTCACACTCGGCGGCGCCGCCATGGCGCTGGCAAGCTTCCTCGTGCTCGACACGCCGCAGGCGACGAAACCCAAGACGAGCACGGGTAAGGCGCCGCCCTTCCCGTTCGCGGCCCTTGGCTGCCTTGCCGTCGCCGTGGTGTTGATCGCCTCGGCCGGCGTCGACATCGCCTTGCTGCGCTCTTCGCTGCTGATGGCCTTCGGCCTCATCGGCCTGGTGCTGTTCTTCACCATCGACGCGCTGAAGCCGCGTTCGCGGCTGTTCCCGGCGCGGCTGTTCTCATGGCGCACGCCGGTCGGCGCCGGCATGACCATGGTTGCCGCCTTTTCGGTGGCGACCTGTTCCTTCGGCGTCTACGGACCGCTGTTGCTGACCAGCCTTCACGACATTCCGCTATTGACGACCGGCTACATCATCGCCGCCGAATCGATAGCCTGGTCGATCCTCTCGATCCTGGTCGCCAACGCGCCGCCGCAGCGCGAGCGGCTGATCATCGTCGGCGGCGCGGTGATGATCGCGGCCGGCATCGCCGGCTTTGCGTATGCGATACCCCTGGGCTCCATCCCGCTGATCCTGATGTGTGCCCTGTTGCAGGGCGGCGGCTTCGGCATCGCCTGGCCGTTCCTGACGCGCGTCATCGTCGCCTCCGCCCCGGAGGGTGAGCAGACCATCGCCTCGGCGGCGGTGCCGACCATGCAGCGCATCGGCTATGCCGTGGGCGCCGCCCTTGCCGGCATCGTCGCCAACGCCAGCGGCTTTTCGCAAGGTCTGAACCACGACGCCGCGGCGAATGTCGCGTCGTGGTTGTTCCTTGCCTTCGTGCCGCTCGGCATTGTCGGCTGCCTCGCGGCTTTGCGGGTATCCAGACCGCTTGGTCAGCCGCAGGAAGCTATCGGCTAAACTTCAAGATCTTAGCCGCTCTCACTCCACCTCGCGCAGGCGATAGCCGACACCGGTCTCGGTGGTGATGTAACGCGGCTGGTCGGGGCTCTTCTCGATCTTCTGCCGGAGCTGCCGGACGTAGACCCTGAGGTACTGCACGTCGGTCGAATCGCCCCAGACCTGCTTCAACAGGAAATGATGGGTCAGCACCTTGCCGGCGTGCTGCACCAGCATGCGCAGGATGTCGTATTCCTTCGGCGACAGCTTTACCTCCTTGCCCTCGACCTTGACGATGCGCTTGACCAGGTCAACGCTGAGATCGCCGGTCTGGAAAATCGGCTTCTCGCCCTGTTGCTGGAACTTGTGGCGGAGCGCCACGCGAATGCGCGCCACCAGCTCGTTCATGCCGAAAGGTTTGGTGACATAGTCGTCGGCGCCGAGTTCCAGGGCCTGGACGATGCCGGCCTCGTCGGTTCGGCTGGACAGGATGACCACTGGAATGTCGAGACCATCGTCGCGCCATTTGCGCAGCAACTCATGACCGCTCATGCCGGGCAGCCCAAGGTCGAGCAGGACGAGGTCCGGCTTCTCCGCCTCCATCAGCTCGATCGCCACCTTCGCGTTCGGCGCCTCGCTGACCGCATAACCTTGGCTGCCGAGCCCGACGCGCAGCAGCTTGCGGATCGGCGGCTCGTCATCGACGACCAATATCCTGACGTTCGAGTTTGTCATGCCACATCACCGACATCGTGGTCGTCGGTATTCGAAGCGTCGAAATTGGGCGGATTTGCCGGCCTGGGCATTTTGATGGTGAACACCGCGCCCGAACCGTCGGTCCGGTTTGCCGCCATGATCGTGCCACCCATCGCTTCGACGAAGCCGCGGCAGATCGACAGGCCGAGCCCCGTACCGGCGCGGATCTGGTCGCCCTTGCGCACTCGATAGAACGTGTCGAAAATCCGTTCCAGATCGCCGGGAGGAATGCCTGGCCCTTCATCCATGATTTGCAGCAGGACGGAGCCATTGTCGGTCCAACCCTGCATGCGAATCGTCGAGCTTGCCGGGGCATATTTCGCCGCATTGTCGAGAAGATTGAACAACGCTTGCTCGAACAGCACCGGGTCGACCTTCAACATCGGCAAATCCCTGGGGATGTCGGTCTCGATCTTGTGCTCGCCAATGATTTTCCTGGCCCTTTGCAAGGCGGAGCCGACGATGTCGCCGACATAGTGAAAGGCGTAGTTCGGCTCCATCGCGCCGGACTCGATCTTGGTCATGTCGAGCAGATTGGCGATGAAGCGGTTCAACCGCTCGGATTCGTCGAGCACCGTCGACAGCAGTTCGGCCCGGTCCGGTTCGGGAAGCGCTGCTGAAAAATCCCGCAGCGTGCCGGCCGCGCCCATGATGGCGGCGAGCGGCGTTTTCAGATCATGGGAAATGGAGGTGAGCAGCGCCGAGCGCAGCCTGTCCGCCTCAGCGGCTAGCTTGGCACGGTCGACGTCGGCAACCAACTGAATACGCTCGATGGCGACCGCCGCCTGGTCGGCCAGTGCGTCAAGCAGCCGCTGCTGCTCGGGCGTCAGCAGCGGACCCTGCTTGTCGTTGTCGAGGCCGACGACCCCGATGGCCGTGCGCCCCGTCCGCAAGGGCAAATAGAGGCGCTTGGCGCCCGGAAGCGTGTCGGCGCCACGACCCGCCGCACGATTGTGCTCCCAGGCCCAGCGGGCGGCGGCGATGTCGGCCTCGGCCAGCGTGTCGTCGGGCGGATAGCCGGCCTTGACGGTGATGGTCCCGTCTTCCGGCAAAAGCAGCACCACCCGCAGCTTCAGCATCGAGGCGATCTGGAAGGCCGTGGCCCAAAGGACGTCGTCGAGCGTGCCGGCGCCGGCGAGCTTCTTTGAAAAGAGGTAGATGTCTTCCGTGGCCCGCGCCCGCGAGCGGGCGGCGACCGCCTGGCGCTGCACGCGCGCCGTCAGATTGCTGGCGATGACCGCAACGACGAGAAAGACGCCAAGCGCGACGATGCTCTCCGGATCCCGGATCGTCAGCGTATAACGAGGCTCCAGGAAGAAATAATTGAAAGCAAGGGCGCTGGCGAAACAAGCGTACAGAGCCGGCCACAGACCGCCGGTTACCGCCGATGCCAGTACGCCGATGAGAAGAATGATCGCCAGGTTGCGAACGTCGAGAAACTGGTCGAGAACGACGGCGAAGGCGAGCGAACCGATAACAAAGGCCGTGGCCTTGAGATAGGGCCAGATCTCGAACTGCCACTGCTCGTCCGCCGCCTTGACACTCCTCGACGTCACCTCGGCGTTGCGTTCGGTTCCTGAAATGACATGGACGCTGATGTCGCCGGCATTGCGGATGAGATCGTAGGTGAGCGAACCTTCGATCAATTCCCGCCAGCGCGACCGGGTCGGCCTGCCGACCACGATATGGGTGAAATTGTTCGCCGTCGCATGGCGAACAATGTCCTGCGCGATGTTCTGACCGGGAATGGTGTTCACCTCGGCGCCGAGCTGTTCGGCAAGCCGCAGGTTCGTAGCCAGCCGATCCTTGTCCGCTTCGGGCATGCTGGCCGAGCGAGGGCTGTCGACATGCAGCGCCGTCCACGGGGCACGGAGCCGGTCTGCCAGCCTGCGCGCATAGCGAATACGCGCCGCCCCGCCCGGACGCGCGTCGACGCAGACGAGAACCCTTTCCCCCGCGGCCCACGGTCCGGGAATGGCGTGGGCCTGCATATGGATCAGCAACTGGTCGTCGACGCGCTGCGCGGTGCGCCGCAGCGCCAGTTCCCTGAGCGCCGTCAGATTGCCCGGCGAGAAATAGTTCTCGATCGCGCGCTGCGCGGTGTTGGGGAAATAGACCTTGCCTTCCTCGAGCCGCTTGATCAGGTCGTCGGGGGTGAGATCGATGATCTCGACATCGTCGGCCTGGTCTATGATGGAATCGGGGACCGTCTCGCGAACCCTGACCTTGGTGATCTGGGCGACGACGTCGTTCAGGCTTTCGACATGCTGGATGTTGAGCGTCGTGTAGACGTCGATACCGTGCGTCAGGATTTCCTGGACATCGAGATAGCGCTTGGGGTGCCGGCTGCCAGGCGCATTTGTGTGGGCGAGTTCGTCGATGAGAACCAGCGCCGGGCGCCGGGCGAGGATGGCGTCGATATCCATCTCGTCGAGGATGCGCCCCTTGTAGTCGACCTTGCGGCGGGGAATGACCTCATAACCCTCGACCAGGGCCAGTGTCTCCTTGCGCCCATGCGTCTCGACGACACCGATCACCACATCCACGCCGTCGGTCAGCCTGGCGCGGCCCGACATCAGCATCTCGTAGGTCTTGCCTACGCCGGGAGCGGCACCCAGGAATATCCGCAGCCGGCCGCGACCTTCCCGCTCGGCATGGTCAAGCAGTGCGTCGGGAGAAGGTCTGGCGTCGTTGCTTCTGTCGTCCGGCATCGGGATCGATCATGGATGGCGCCGGGGATACTGTCGATCCCCGGCCCGCACCATTCACTGTTTCGCGGCGTCCAGCGCAAGGTTGAGACCGAGCACATTGACCACCGGTTCGCCCATGAAGCCAAGCTCCCTGCCCTCGACTTGGGCATCGACAAGCGCCTTGACCTTGGCTTCATCGATCCCCCTGGACTTGGCCACCCTGGCGGCCTGGAAGTAGGCTGCTTCGGGACTGATATCGGGATCGAGGCCACTGCCGGACGTCGTCACCAGGTCCATCGGGACGGGCTGGTTCGGATTCTCCGCCTTCAGTCTTTCCGCGTCGCCCTTGATGCGGTCGATCAGCTTGGGATTGGTCGGGCCGAGATTGCTGCCGCTCGAGGCGGCGGCGTTGTAGCCGTCGCCGGCGGCCGAGGGGCGGCCATGGAAATACTTGTCGCTGGCAAAGCCCTGGCCGATCAGCTCGGAGCCGATAACCTTGCCATCCTTCTCGATCAGGCTGCCATTGGCCTGGCGCGGGAAGATCGCCTGGGCGATGCCGGTCATGCCCAAGGGATAGATCAGGCCGGTCAGGACCGTGAAGAAGACGATCATGATGATCACGGGTCTTATCTGTTTGAACATGAGCGTAATTCCTTAAGCAAGGCCAAGCGCGGTGACGATCATGTCGATCGCCTTGATGCCTACGAAAGGCACGATGAGGCCGCCGAGGCCGTAGACGAGAAGATTGCGGCTGAGCAGCGCGCCGGCGCCGATGGCGCGATATTTGACGCCCTTCAGCGACAGCGGGATCAGCGCGATGATGATCAGCGCGTTGAAGATGATGGCCGACAGGATGGCGCTTTGCGGCGTCGCCAGATGCATGACGTTGAGTGCCTGCAGCGGGCCGGTCGTCTGTCCCGGTGCGACGTAGAAGACGGCGAACATCGCCGGAATGATGGCGAAATACTTGGCCACGTCGTTGGCGATCGAGAAGGTCGTCAGCGAACCCCGCGTCATCAAGAGCGCCTTGCCGATCTCGACGATCTCGATGAGCTTGGTCGGATCGCTGTCGAGATCGATCATGTTGCCGGCCTCGCGGGCGGCAACCGTGCCGGTGTTCATGGCGACGCCGACATCGGCTTGTGCAAGGGCGGGTGCATCGTTGGTGCCGTCGCCGCACATGGCCACCAGCTTGCCCTTGGCCTGTTCGTCGCGGATCAGCTTCAGCTTGTCCTCCGGTGTGGCCTGCGCGAGGAAGTCGTCGACGCCGGCTTCCGCGGCGATGGCTGCTGCCGTCATCGGATTGTCGCCGGTGATCATCACCGTGCGGATGCCCATGCGGCGCAGTTCGGTGAAGCGCTCCCGGATACCGCCCTTGACAATGTCCTTGAGGTGGATGACGCCGAGCAGGCGGCCGTCGCGTTCGACCGCCAGCGGCGTGCCGCCGGACTTGGCGATCTCGTCGGCGATGGACTGGAGATCGCGGATGGATTCGCTGCTTGGGCGCGTGCCATGGGCGGCAGCTGCCGACTGGTTGACATGGGCAAGCACGGAATCGACGGCGCCCTTGCGCACCGACGAACCATCGATGTCGACGCCGCTCATACGGGTCTGCGCTGTGAAGGGCACGAAAGTGGCGTGCAGCGTTGCCATGTCGCGGGCGCGGATGGCGTATTTCTCCTTGGCCAGCACGACGATGGAGCGGCCTTCCGGCGTCTCGTCGGCGAGCGAGGCTAGCTGAGCCGCGTCGGCCAGTTCCTGTTCGGTGACGCCCTTGACCGGGCGAAACTGCGTCGCCTGGCGGTTGCCGAGTGTGATCGTGCCGGTCTTGTCGAGCAGCAGCGTGTCGACGTCGCCTGCGGCCTCCACGGCGCGGCCCGACATGGCCAGCACGTTGAATCGCACCAGGCGGTCCATGCCGGCGATGCCGATGGCCGAAAGCAGCGCGCCGATCGTGGTCGGGATCAAGGTGACGAACAGCGCCACCAGAACGGTCACCGAGATATAGCCGCCCGAGTAGGAGGCAAAACTCGGGATCGTCGCGGTGGCCAGCACGAAGATCAGCGTCATGCCGACGAGCAGGATGTTGAGCGCGATCTCGTTCGGCGTCTTCTGGCGCTCGGCACCTTCGACCAGCGAGATCATGCGGTCGAGGAAGGTATGGCCGGAGGCGGCGGTGATGCGGACGCGGACCCAGTCTGACAGCACCTGGGTGCCACCGGTGACCGCCGAACGGTCGCCACCGGATTCGCGGATGACCGGCGCCGATTCGCCTGTTATCGCCGCCTCATTGACCGACGCGACGCCCTCGACCACTTCGCCGTCCGACGGGATGATGTCGCCGGCCTCGACCAGGACGGCATCGCCGACCTTGAGGCTGGTGCCGGGCACGAGTTTGTATTTGGTGCGGTCCTCACCGGTCAAGAGCTTGGCCTGGGTCTCGGTGCGTGCCTTGCGCAGCGAATCCGCCTGCGCCTTTCCGCGGCCTTCTGCGACCGCTTCGGCGAAGTTGGCGAACAGCACGGTGAACCAAAGCCAGATGATGATCTGCAGCGTAAAGCCGAGATTGCCGCCTCCGGTGACCAGGTCCTTCACGAACAGCACCGTGGTGAGCGCCGAGACGACGGCAACGACGAACATCACCGGATTTCTGGCCAGCGTGCGCGGATCGAGCTTGCGGAAGGCGCCGCCGATGGCGGGAAGCAGGATGCTGGCATCCATGATGCTGGCTGATTTCGAGTTGCTCATTTTGAAGCTCCAGCTTCGGTGTTGTTGGACGGCACCCGATGATTGGATGCCGAAAGGAAATGCGGCGGCCCGTAGGCCAGCAGCCAGAGGACGAGCATGACTGCCGCAAGGCCGAGAAACGTCGACAGGGTCGGGAAAGGAGGAGGTCTCTCCTCCTTTCCGTGATCGTCCCTGTGGCCGACCTTGCGGCGTATGGCATTGAACCAGGACATGACGGTCTCAGAAGGTCTGCCCGTGAGCCATCGCCAGGTGCTCGATGATCGGCCCGACGGCGAGCGCCGGGAAGAAGGTGAGGCCACCGACGATCAGGATGACGCCGACCAGCAGCCCGACGAACAGCGGGCCGTCGGTCGGGAAGGTGCCGGCGGAGGCCGGAACCGTTTTCTTCGCCACCAGCGAGCCGGCAATGGCCAGCGCCGGGATGATGACCAGGAAGCGTCCCATCAGCATGCCGATGCCGATGGTGATGTTGTACCAGGGCGTGTTGCCGCTGAGGCCGCCAAAGGCCGAACCGTTGTTGGCCGCCGCCGAAGTGTAGGCATAGAGGACTTCCGAGAAGCCGTGCGGGCCGGCATTGCCCATCGACGCCACGCCGGTCGGCAGCACGACGGCGATGGCCGTGAAGATCAGCATCGCCAGCGGCAGGCACAGTATGGCCAGCATAGCCATCTTGACCTCCTTGGCCTCGATCTTCTTGCCCAGATATTCGGGCGTGCGGCCGACCATCAGGCCGGCGACGAAGACGGCGATGACGATGTACATCAGGATGCCGTAGAGACCCGCGCCGACACCGCCGACGATGACTTCGCCAAGCTGCATGTTGATGATCGGGATCATGCCGCCGAGCGCGGTGAAGGAGCCGTGCATGGCGTTGACGGCGCCGCAGGAAGCGGCCGTGGTGATGACGGCAAACAGCGCCGACAGGGCGATGCCGAAGCGGCTCTCCTTGCCCTCCATGTTGCCGCCGTCGATGCCCAGCGCATGCACCAGCGGGTTGCCGGCGGCTTCCGCCCAGTAGCAGATGGCGACACCGGCGATGAACATGACGCCCATGGCCGAGAGGATCGCCCAGCCCTGGCGCTGGTTGCCGATCATGCGGCCGAAGACATTGGTCAAGGCGGCGCCGATGGCGAAGATCGACACCATCTGGATCAGGTTGGAGATCGCGTCGGGGTTCTCGAACGGGTGCGCGGCATTGGCGTTGAAGAAACCGCCGCCATTGGTGCCGAGCATCTTGATGGCCACCTGCGAAGCGACCGGGCCGACGGCGATGGTCTGCTGCGCGCCTTCCAGCGTCGTGGCGTTGACGTAGGCGCCGAGCGTCTGCGGCATGCCGAGCCAGACATAGACCAGCGTCAGCACGATGCAGAACGGCAGCAGCAGATAGAGTGTGGAGCGGGTCATATCGACCCAGAAATTGCCGATCGACTTGCCGGACGCCCGGGCAAAGCCGCGGATCAGCGCAATGGCGATGGCAATGCCGGTGGCCGCCGAAACGAAGTTCTGCACCGTCAGCCCGGCCATCTGCACGAGATAGGACATCGTGCTCTCGCCACCATAGTTCTGCCAGTTGGTGTTGGTCATGAAGCTGGCGGCGGTGTTGAAGGCCAACCCTGGTTCAACCGCTGTCATGCCGGCAGGGTTGTAAGGCAGGCTGCCCTGCAGGCGCTGCAGGGCATAAAGCACCAGGAAGCCGGCGAGATTGAAGAGCAGTAGGGCGACCGCGTAGGTGGTCCAGTGCTGTTCCTCGCGTTCGCTGGTTCCGCAAATACGATAAAGCCCACGCTCAAGCGGGCGAAGGACCGGCGAAAGCAGCGTGCGGTCGCCGTTGAAGACGCGGTGCATGTAGCCGCCGAGCGGCTTCACCAGCAAAACGACGATCCCGCAATAGACCAGGATCTGTATCCAACCGTTCAGTGTCATGGGTGTGGCTTTCCGTGCCTTCAGAAGCGTTCTGGACGAACGAGGGCGTATGTCAGGTAGGCGAGCAGGAACAGCGTAACGCCGCCACCGAGAATATAGTCGACGATCATTTTTTCAGCCTCGCTCTAGAGCGCGTCACAAGATTTTATGTAGGCGAAACAAAGGGCAAAGAACAAAATTCCGATTCCGATAACGGCCATATCCATTGTGTTTATTCCTTTTGTTCTTTTGTACTTTGCGGATTTGACAGGAGAGTTCGCAATATCTCGAAAGTGTCCCGTCGCATCTTTGGCGACGGAACCGGTTGTATTTTCTGAAAGGAATATGGACCCGATCGCCATAAAGGTTCGAGACGGGGCGCAGTGGAAAGAAATAGGAATTTCATAAAGATTTTTGCGCGGTCTCTTCCCGACACTCCACGCAGGGATTGTCGCCCAAGACACACGGCTACAGGATTGCGATTTCCTTGCGAGCTGCCGGAAACGCGAAAGCCCGGCTGAGGGCCAGCCGGGCTTTCTATGGTGGTGTGGCTTTAGCCGCCACGGAGAACATCAATCTTCAGGCGGCGTAGCCGCCATAGCCACGCGCAACGGCGTGCACGCCCGCCACCGGCTCGAGGTCCGGCCACAGGATGCCGGCGGCTTGCGCGAATTCGAGCAACGCCCGGCGCGCCTGCTCGACGCTCACATAACCTGGAACGGCCAGATCACATGTCTCCACCGCGTTTCGGTAAAGCGGGCCGCGGCGGGAGGTCGTCCAATTGGTGAGGAAATCGTGCATTTCGGCCAGCGAGGCAATCTCGCGCTTGAAGCCGAGGCCGACCGACAGTGCGACCGGTGAATGAAACAGCTTGTCGTGCATGAAGCGGGCTCCTGGTTTTTCGCGCGGTTGGAGAGATATCCGGGCGGGTCCGCGAACGGGACGCCGTGAAACGCGCAACGAGGCCGGAGGTTCCAGCTTGGGACTTGGCGATTTTTTTGATTGTGCCTGGTCGGCGAAGTTATCAATTCGCAGCGCAACGATCGCGTGCCGGACGCTCAACGCTCCGCAGCCCCCTTGGCGACGGCAGGCTCTCCAAATCCCGAAGGAGCCATCGAGATCGCTTGCCGCCTTGAGGCTCACGCCTTCTTCACGAACTCGGTCTTGAGCACCAGGCCTTTCACTTGCTTGGTGTTGCATTCGATCTCGCCGGGATTGCCGTTCAGGCGGATGGCCTTCACCAACGTGCCGCGCTTGATCGTCTCCGAAGTGCCTTTGACTTTGAGGTCTTTGATCAGCGTTACGGAATCACCGTCATTCAATTGAGCGCCATTGCTGTCGCGCACGATTACATCGTTCGGCATGCCATCTCCTGTGATTTGGATCCCACTACCAGATCAGATGAGAATCCCAAAACCGATGACGACCGGCAACCGTCAATATTTCAGGGGGCCCATCTGGTGGGCGGCGTGAAACATGTGCGACGAGAAGACGCTCAGCACGTAAATGCCTAAGTCTTCGACGCCCAAGGTGGATGAACGCTTGGGGGAAGTCCGGCATCGTCTGCAGGTACCGCTGCCAGATCTGATCCATGACCGTGGTCGGCGTGGCACATCGAAGCCGGCGCCGCCGACAACCTCCTCGATCTCCGCCACCACGCGTGAATCCGTCGCCTGCCGCATCTCGGCTTCCGCTCTGCGCCATCGAGCGGATTGGCAGCTACGCCTGTTTGTCGTCCGGATGGCCAAGCTCGCAGAACCACCCGCCCAGATACTTCACCGATGGCGCCTTGGGATCCGGAATCTGCGTCTTCGCCTCGACCGCTGCGCGGAACGGCTCGGCACTATCCTGCGGAGAAAACCCCAGATGGTTGGCGCCGCTGTTGTCGACCGTTTTCACCTTGTTGTCGGAAAGGCCGAAGGAGATCGTATGGCCGACGCGCGGCGCGGTGAGAGCTGCCTCGACCAGACGCACACAATCGGCGAAGGAGAGGTATGACCACAGCATGCGACGGTCCGCCGGTTCGGGGAAGGACGAAAAGATGCGCAGGCACGCCGTCTCGATGCCGAACTTGTCCCAGTAAAGCCGGCTCAGGCTCTCGACGAAGTTCTTCGACACGCCATAGAGGCTGTCGGGACGCACCGGCGCGTCGACGCCGATATGCGCCTCGACCTCGTGATAGCCGACGGCATGCACGGAGGAGGCATAGATGACTCGTTTCACCCCGTGTTTCCGGGCGCCCTCGTAGATGTGATAGGAGCCGCGGATGCTGGAATCCAGGATGGTTTGCCATTCGCATTCGAGTGGTGCGCCGCCGAAATGCACGATCGCATCGCAATCCTTGGTGGCGGCAAACGTCGCCTCCATATCGGCGAGGTCGAAGACCGCTTCTTCCTCGTGTGGAGCAAGATCGCCGAACGGTTCGCGGCCGGCCAGGCGGATCGTTTTTGCCAGCGGCACCAGCCCCTTTCGCAGTTCCGAACCGAGGCGGCCGGCCGCGCCGGTGATCAGGATGCGTTCGTAATGCGGCATGATTTACTCCACTTGCGCGACGGCGGCGTTGATGCGCGCGATCGCTTCGGTCAGCACCTCTTCGCCGGTCGCGGTCGAGATGCGGAAATAGGGGGAAAGTCCATAGGCGGCGCCCGGCACCGAGGCCACGCGCCCTTCGTTCAGGAGATAATTCGCCACTGCCGTGTCGTCCTCGAGCACGACGCCTTTTGGGGTCCTGCGGCCGATCAGGCTGGCGCATCCGATATAGGCATAGAAGGCGCCTTCCGGTGGCGAAAGCGTAAGACCGTTGATCCGCCTGATGCCGTCGACGACAAGGTCGCGGCGCGCCTCGAACGCCTGCCGAAAGCGTGCCACCTCGTCCTGGGGGCCGTTGAGCGCGGCCACCGTCGCCGCTTGCGCGATCGAGCAGACGGACGTGCAGGACTGGCTCTGGATGATCGCCATCGCCCTGGTGAGCGGCGCCGGCCCGGCGGCATAGCCGACACGCCACCCGGTCATCGCATAGGATTTGGAGACGCCGTTGACGATCAGGGTGCGGTCCCTGAGTTCCGGGCAAGCCTTGCCGAAGGAGACGAAGTCGCGTCCGTCGAACAGGATGTGCTCGTAAATCTCGTCGGAAAGCACCAGCACCTGCGGATGCCTTGCCAAAACCGCTCCGAGTGCCCGCAGGTCCGATTGCGAATATATGGCGCCGGAGGGGTTGCCGGGCATGTTGAGGAACAGCCATTTCGTCCTTGGAGTGATGGCTTTTTCGAGCAGCTCCGGCGTCAGCCGGAAGCCGGAAGTTTCCGGGCACTCGATAACGACAGGCGTGCCGCCGAGCAGCTTCACCATCTCGGGATAGGAGACGAAGTAGGGCGCCGGCAGGATCGCTTCGTCACCAGACTCCAGCGTCGCCATCAGCGCGTTGAAGATGATCTGCTTGGCGCCATTGGCCACGACGACGTCGTCCGCCGTGTAGTCCAGTCCGTTTTCGCGGCGGAACTTGCCGGCCACGGCTTCGCGCACCTCGGCCGTGCCGGCGGCACCCGTGTATAGCGTCTGGCCGGCCTTCGCGGCGAAATGCGCCGCTTCGATGATATGGCTCGGTGTCGGGAAATCCGGCTCGCCCAGGCCAAGATCGATAACGTCGACGCCCTTGGCGCGCAGGGCCTTGGCTGCTTGCGAAGCAGCCATGGACGCCGAAGGCTTCACCGCAGACAGGCGCGAGGCAATGTAGCTCATTTGCCGTTCTCCGAAATGTATTCCTTGGAGCGGTCGTTCGCCCGCGCCTCGGTGCTGCGCTTGGACGGATCGCCATAGCCGCCGCCGCCCGGCAATTGGAGGATCAGCCGACGGCCGGCCGGAACATGCTGCCAGCCTTTGGGTCGCATCTGCGTGCCATCGTCCAGCCTGACCACGCCGGCCACTCCAGGTCCGCCGCCGTTGCGCCCGTGGGCGGGATGATTGACGCGGTCGAACATGGCCGAGAAATCGAATTCATGGCCCTCGATCGCCTCGATTTCGATAACCTGCCCGAGCCCGCCGCGGAACTCGCCGTCGCCGCCGGAATCGGGCCGCAGCTCCTTGCGCCAGATGACGATCGGCCCGGTGTGCTCCGTTGCCTCGATCGGCATCGTATGGACGCCGGAGGGGAAGGCCGTCGCCGACAATCCGTCGAGGCCGGGGCGCGCGCCCATGCCGCCGGAATTGAACATCAACACCTCGGCGCGGCGGCCCGAACCGCCGGAGACCGGCCGAACCGAGATATGGATGTTCCACAGTGCGCCGGCGCCCTCGGCAAGGATCTTGCCGGGCATCGCCTTGGCGATCGCGCCGAGCACCAGATCGGGAACCATATGGCCGAAGATGTGCCTGAGCGCCACCGGCGCCGGCCGCACGGCGTTCAGGATGTTGACCGGAGACGACACGGTGAAGAAGGCGAGCGACGCGGCATTGTTAGGAATATCGGGCGCCACCACGCATTTCAACGCGTAGCAGGCATAGGCCTTGCTGTAGATGATCGGGCAGTTGATGCCCCATCGGCTCATCGGGTCGGTACCGGTGAAATCGACCTCGACGCCGGCGTCCCGAACCGTGACGGTCGCCGCGAGTTTCACCGGCTCGTCGTAGCCGTCGGTCACCAGCGCGTTCGACCAGCTGCCTTTGGGCATCGCCTTGATGCGTTCGACCATGGCGTCGCGTGTGCGCGAGAAGATGAACTCGCCAAGCCCGTCCAGCGATGCCAGGCCGATCTCCTTCATCATGTCGACGAGGCGTCGGTGGCCGACTTCGTTGCAGGCGGCGAGCGAATAGAAATCGCCGACGACCTGGTTCGGCTCGCGGACGTTGGTGCGCAGGATCCTGACGAGATCGAGATTGACCTTGCCCTTCTCCGCGAACTTCATGATCGGGATCTGGATGCCTTCCTCGTAGACCGACTTGCCGTCAGCGCCGAAGCCGCGCCCACCGACATCGACCACATGCGCCGTGCAGGCGAAGAACGCAACCAATTCGCCGTTCAGGAACGACGGCGACACCATGGTGATGTCGTGCAGGTGGCCCGTGCCCAACCAGGGGTCATTGGTGACGTAGGTGTCGCCCTCGAACATGGTTTCGCGCGGGATTTCGTTCATGAAATGCAGCACCGCCTCGGCCATGGTGTTGACATGGCCGGGCGTTCCCGTCACCGCCTGTGCCAGCATCTGGCCGCGGGGATCGAACACGCCCGCCGACAGGTCGCCGGATTCGCGCACCGATGTCGAGAAAGCCGTGCGCAGCAAGGTGAGGGCCTGCTCCTCGACCACCGAGATCAACCGGTTCCACATGACCTGCATGCGGATTTCACTGATGTCGCTCATGCCTGGCTGCCTTTGCGGATCAGAAGGATCGCGCCGTCGCTCTGGATGACGGCGTCGAAGCTCGTGGTGACGACGGTGGACGTCTCGCGTTCGACGATGATGACCGGGCCCGCCACCCGATCGCCGGTGCACAGCCCCTCCCGTTCGACGATGCCATAGGTCCGCGGCGCACCGCTGGCCGGATCGAACACCGCGCGGCTTGTTGCCGGCTGAGTGGTCCGCTTGCCGGTGGTCAGCTCGTGCCTGGCGACAGGAGGCCGGACATCCGTCGCCTTCACGGACCAGGTGACGATCTCGATCTCCAGGCCGCCAAGTCCTTCGATGGCGCGGCCGAAGAAGCGTTGGTAATTCGCCTGGAACAAATCCTCGAGCGTGGTTGCGGCATCATTGCCGAACGGCTCGTCCGGCAGCGGCACGGGGATTTCCCAGCCCTGGCCGGCGTAGCGCATGAAGGCGGTGATTTCGCATGTGATTGTACCGTTGGCCCCTGCCCGCACGAAGCTTTCGGCTGACACTTTGAGGTCATCGAGCAAAGCATTGGCCTCGGCCGGCTTGAACTGCGACAGCCGCGTCAGCCGGGATGCCAGGGCTTCGTAGCCGAACGGAGCCTTGAGGAAGCCGATCGCCGATCCGACGCCCGCGCCCTTGGGGACGATGCACTGGTCGATGCCGAGTTTCTCGCAAAGCCTTGCGGCGTGAAGCGGGGCCGCGCCACCGAAGGCGATCATCACGTTGTCGGAAATGTTTTTGCCGTTTTCGACAGCATGGACGCGGGCGGCATTGGCCATGTTCTCGTCCACCACCTCGCAGATGCCGAAGGCCGTCGCCATGGCATCGAGCGACAGGCGTTCGCCGACATCGCGCAGGATCGCCTGTTCGGATGCGGACGTGTCCAGCCTGATGGCGCCGCCAGCGAAATTGTCGGGATCGAGCTTGCCGAGCACCAGGTCGGCATCTGTGATGGCCGGGCGCCTGCCGCCGCGGCCGTAGCAGGCCGGGCCAGGTTCCGATCCGGCACTTTCGGGACCGGTCTGGATGCGGCCCATGGCGTCGACCCAGGCGATCGAGCCGCCGCCGGCGCCGATCTCGATCATCTCGATCACGGGAATGGAGATCGGCATGCCGGAACCTTTGCAGAAGCGATAGGTACGCGCCACTTCGAAGGTTCTGGCGGTGCGCGGCGCATAATCCTCGATCAGGCAGATCTTTGCAGTGGTGCCGCCCATGTCATAGGAGACGACCTTTTCCAGGCCGAATCGCCTGGCGATGTCGGCGGCGAAGATGGCGCCGCCGGCCGGGCCGGACTCAACGAGGCGCACGGGAAATTCCGAGGCCGTCTCCACCGAGATCAGACCGCCCCCCGAATGGATCATGAAGACCGGGCACTCGGCGCCCATCTCCTTCAAGCGAGTCTGGAAACGCGCGAGATAGTCCGCCATCTGCGGCCGCACATAGGCGTTGGCGCAGACCGTGTTGAAGCGTTCGAACTCGCGCATCTGCGGCGAGACTTCGGCGCTGATCGAAATCGGGATGGTAAGCTTGCGGGACAGGATAGCGCGTGCCCGGCGCTCATGATCAGGGTTGGTGTAGGCATGGATGAAGCCGATCGCCACGGAGCCGAAACCGCCGGCCGCGATCCGGTCGGCAATGCCTTCCAGGGCGGCTTCGTCGAGCGGTTGAAGCTCCTGGCCTTCCGCACCGATCCGGCCCTTTACCGTGAAACGGTGCTCGCGCGGGATTAGCGGCGCCGGCAGCTGCAGGTCGAGGTCATACTGCTCGAAACGGTTTTCGGTCCGCATCTCGATGACATCGCGGAACCCTTCGGTGGTGACCAGTGCGGTCTTGGCGCCACGGCGTTCGATGAGCGCATTCGTCGCCAGCGTCGTGCCGTGGATGATGATGCCGATCTCGGCAAGCGCGATACCGGCATCGCGCGTGACGACGGCAATGCCGTCCAGGATCGCCTGCTCGGGCGCCGCGTAATTGGTCAATACCTTGGTGGAGAAGATCGTTCCCCTGAGGTCGAGCGCGACGTCGGTGAACGTGCCGCCGATGTCCGCGCCGAGACGGATGTCGTCTTTGGAGGTCATGCCTTGGCCTTCTGGGAAGCGAGCGCGGCGTCACGCATCTGGGAAAGGGTCTGTCGGGGCGTCAGCGCTTCGGGAGATATGGCGATGTCGAGGACCGCTCCCGTCACGGATCCGAGCGCCCGATCGAACGCCGCCGCGAAATCGCGCGTCGCCTCGACCCGCTCGGCATGGAAGCCATAGGCCTTTGCCAGTGTCACGAAATCAGGGTTTTCGAGCGACGTGCCCGAAACGCGCGCCGGATAGTGGCGCTCCTGATGGGCGCGGATCGTGCCGTAGATGCCGTTGTTGAGGATCAGCACGATCGGCTGCGCGCCAGCCTGCATGGCGGTTCCGAGTTCCTGGCAATTCATCTGGAAGTCGCCGTCGCCGGCAAAGCAGACGACCGTGCGTTCTGGAAACGCAACCTTGGCGGCAATTGCCGCCGGCAGGCCGTAGCCCATGGCGCCAGACTGCGGGGCGAGCAGCCGTGCGTCCGGCCCGAACTTGAAGAACTTGTTCGGCCAGACGGTGAAATTGCCGGCGCCGTTGGTGAGAATGACGTCGGCAGGCAGGTTTGCGCGCAGCCAGGCGCTGACCTCCACCATGTCCACCGGGCCGGGCTGGACGGGCGCGCCGAATGTCCCTTCATAGGCTTTGCGGGCCGCGGCGCGCCAGTCCGCCCAGCCGCCTTTGACGGGCGTCAACGCCCGGGCAAAAGCGTTCGGCCCGGCATGGATACCGATGGCCGGCACATAGATCTTGCCGATCTCGCGATCGGAGCCATGGACATGGATCAGTTTCTGGCGCGGCACCGGCACGGACAGCAGCGTATAGCCGTCCGTGGTCATCTCGCCAAAACGCACATTGACGGCCAGGATCACGTCGGCGTCGCGGAGCAGGGCTTTGACATGCGCCACCATGCCGACGCCGGCCTCGCCGACAAAGACCGGCGAATGGTTGTCGAACTGGTCCTGATAGCGAAAGGCCGCCACGACAGGGATGTCGGAAACCTCTGCGAAAGCCTGTAGCGCCGCGCGTCCGTCCACGGTCCAGTTGGCGCCGCCCATGAGCAGGACCGGCCTCTCGGCCTTGGCCAGCAGCCTGAAGGCCGAAGCGATCGCTTCCGGCGCCGGCGCCGGCTCGAAAATGGCCGCCGGTGCGCTGAGCGGAGCCGCTTCGGTCATGGTGGTCAGCATGTCCTCGGGCAGCGCGACCACGACGGGACCAGGTCGTCCGGTCAATGCGGTCGTCCATGCCCGCGCCACAATCTCGGGCAGGCGCGCGACATCGTCGATCTCGACCGCCCATTTGGCGACCGTGCCGAACACCGCCCGGTAGTCGATTTCCTGAAACGCTTCGCGGCCCTTCATGTCGGTGCCGACCTGGCCGACGAACAGGATCATCGGCGAACTGTCCTGCATGGCCGTGTGAACGCCGATGCTGGCGTTGGTGGCGCCTGGGCCGCGCGTCACGAAACAGATGCCTGGCGAGCCGGTCAACTTGCCGTAGGCCGAGGCCATGAACGCCGCGCCGCCTTCATTGCGGCAAAGCGTGTAGTCCAGCTTTCCCTGCGTGTCGTGCAGCGCGTCCAGGACGGCCAGATAACTTTCTCCGGGCACGCCGAAGCTCCTGGTCGCGCCAAGCCCGATCAGGCACTCGACGAGAAGGCGGCCGCCATTGCGGATCATGCTTCGACATCCTCACTTTGGCGGCAGGTCGATCGAGCCTGCCTTCGGTTCATAGGTGCACGCAGGCGGTTCGGGGCGAAATCAAGAAATGCCGTCTATTCGAAAGTTTTTCTTTGCCGAGCAGCGCGCACCAGCACGCCCGGATTCATCGTGTCCCGTGGATCGAATGCATCCTTGAGCCGCGCCATGAGTTCGCTTTCCAATGGACTGCGGTTTCGGTCGGCCATGGCGATCTTTGCGCGGCCAAGTCCATGCTCGGCCGCGAAACTGCCGCCCATTTGCGTGGCGAGCGACGATAGCGCCTCGGCGAACCGCTCGGCCTTGCCGTCAAAATCGGCGCGGCCTTTCGGCGGCGACAGATTGTAGTGGATGTTGCCGTCGCCGAGATGCCCGAACGGGTTTATCCGCACGCCGGGAAGAATGTCGTCGCAGATCTCTGCGCCGGCCTCGACGAAACGGGCGATAGCGCCCGGAGGCACCGAGATGTCGTGCTTCAGCTGCTCTCCTTCCAGCCTCTGTCCTTCCGGCTGCTCTTCTCGCAGCCGCCAGAATTGTGCGCGATGCGCGCCCGTCGCCGCCAATGCTCCGTCCAGCACCAGGCCTTGCTCCATCCCCCACTCCAGCGCCGAAGCCAGTATCTCGTCGAGCGGAACGCGGGGGGCGCCCGATGCCAGTTCGACCAGCACATAGACCTCGCCGCGTGCCTCCAACTGGTAGGCTAGGTCGGGCAGGTGTTTCAGGGCCAGTCCCAGCCCGATGTCGGAGAAGAACTCGAGCCCGGTCAGGAATTCCCCCGCCTCGCCCCGCAGAAAGGTGCCAAACGAAACCGCCGCGGCGAAATCGGGCATGACGACAAGCGCGCTCGCCTGCCGCCGCGGCATCGGGTAGAGCCGCAGGATCGCGCGCGTCACGATGCCAAGCGTTCCTTCCGCGCCGCAATAGAGCTTGCGCAACTGATAGCCGGCATTGTCCTTCTGCACCGCGCGCAGCCCGTTCCATATCGCTCCGTCAGGGGTCACGACCTCCAGGCCAAGCACGAGGTCTTGCATCATGCCATACCGGAACGCCTGGCTGCCGCCGGCATTGGTGCCGACCAGGCCGCCGATCCTGGCGCTGCCTTCCGCGCCGAGATGCATCGGAAACATCAGGCCGTGCGGTTCCAGCGCCTCGTGCAGCGCGGCAAGCACGGCTCCCCCCTCGACGAGGATCGAGCCGCTGTCCAAGTCCGGTTTGCCGATCGCCGTCATGCGCGAAAGCGAAACGATCACCGCATCCGGCCGATCGGCGACGGCGCCGCCGCAAAGCCCGGTGTTGCCGCCTTGCGGCACGACCGCCAGGCCGGCCGCGTGGCATGTCTTTACGACACTGGCCACTTCGGAGGTATCCGCAGGCCTGGCCACGCCCAGAGCCGCGACGCCGTAGCGATCGAGCCAATCGCGCTGATAGGGCCTTGCATCGCTGCCCGAAAGCCAGCCTTTCGGTCCGAGCATCTCGCGCAAGGCGGTGACGGGATCAGTCACGGACATGGCTGCGGCCTGACGCGGGATCGTTGCATCGATCAGTGACCAAGCACCTGCGACAGGAACTGCCGCGTGCGCTCGTTGCGGGAGGAGGTGAAGAATTCATCGGGAGGCGCCTGTTCGACGATCTCGCCTCCATCCATGAAAATTACCCGGTCGGCAACCCGGCGCGCAAAACCCATCTCATGCGTGACGCAGATCATTGTCATGCCTTCGGAGGCGAGCGTGACTATGACGTCGAGCACTTCCGCGATCATTTCCGGGTCGAGCGCAGAGGTCGGCTCATCGAACAGCATGATCTCGGGCTGCATGCAAAGGGCACGCGCTATCGCGACCCGCTGTTGCTGGCCGCCGGACAACTGACCGGGATACTTCATCGCCTGTTCGGGAATGCGTACCTTCTCCAGATAGCGCCGGGCGGTCGCCTCGGCATCCGCGCGCGGCACCTTGCGCACGATCATGGGCGCGAGCATGCAGTTCTCCAGCACCGTCATGTGTGGAAACAGGTTGAAGTGCTGGAACACCATGCCGACTTCCCGCCTGATCCCGTCGATGTTGCCGACATCGTCGTTGAGTTCGGTGCCGAGCACGGTGATCCGGCCGCCATTGTGCTGCTCCAGACGGTTGATGCAGCGGATCATGGTGGACTTGCCGGAGCCGGACGGGCCGCAGACGACGATCCTCTCGCCGCGATCCACGGACAAGCTCACCTTTCGCAGCGCCTGGAATGTCCCGTAATATTTGTCGAGATTTTCGATCAGCACCGCGGGGCCGCTGGATCGGGGCGGGTTTCCTGAAATCACGTAAACGCCCCCTATCGTTCGCCGACCGACATACGGCGCTCGAGAAAAGCGCCATAGCGGGACAGGCTGAACACGAAGATGAAGTAGATGAAGGCGATGAAGGCATAGACCTCGACATAGGCGAAGCGCCACTCGCCGGTGCCGTAGGCGGCATTGCCGGAGGCCAGGATCTCGAAGAAGCCGACGATGATCACCAGCGAGGTTTCCTTGAACGAGATCACGAACTGGTTGATCGTCGCCGGCAGCGCATTGCGCATGGCCTGCGGTAGAAGAATGCGGCCGACGCGCTGCCAATAGCGCATGCCAAGCGCCATGGCTGCCTCTTCTTGCCCACTGGGAACGCCCTGCATCCCACCTCTGACGATCTCCGCCTGGTAGGCGGAAAAAAACAGGGCCGAGCCCAGGATCACCCGGTACAGCTTGTCGCCCACCAGCCATTGCGGCAGTGCGAACGGCAGCACGATGGCGAAGGTGAACAGGATCGAGATCAGAGGCAATGAACGCACCCCGTCGATGATGAGGCCGGTGGTACGGGAAATCCATGGCAGGCCGGAGCGGCGCAGCAGCGCCAGGCAGATCGCCAGCGGGAAGCCGATCAGGCAGGTGGTCACGAAGATGAACAGGGTCAGCGCCAGTCCGCCCCAGGCCTCCTCGCCGACATAGGGCAGACCAAGCACGCCGCCCTTCATCAGCACGTAGAAAAGCGCCGTTCCGGCTCCCCATACGAGTGCGATGCGGCGACCCGTCCAGAAGGCTGGAACGCAACTTAGCACCGTCATGACCACGACGATCAGGCAAGCCAGGGCCGACCGCCACTGCTCGTCATAGGGATAGAGGCCGAACAGGATGATGCGCCATCGCGCGGCAATGACCGACCAGCAGGCTCCCGCCGCCGCTTGGCAGGCTTCGGGTCCGCCGCTCGTCGTGAAGACAGCCGAGAAAACCGCCCAATTCAGGAGCTTCCAGGCCAGGAAGACCATGACCGCCAGGGAAGCCAGCGACAGCAATGCCTGCAGGGGCGTCGCAAAGAAGCGCCGCCTCAGATCCTCGATCTTGCCAATGGCAGGAGGGGCGACAACGACCATTTCCATCCCTCACCCCCTCAACTGGTTGCCCTTGAGGGCGATTGCTTTGTTGATGCGGTTGAAGATGGCGGCGAGGCTGAGGTTGATGACGAGGAAGCCAGCCATCAGGATGCCGATCGCTTCGATTGTCTGGCCGGAATGGTTGATCGTCAGCGCCACGATCATGAAGAAATCGGTGAAGCCCACCGCGATGCCCATTGTGGTCGCCTTCATCAGCCAGACATACTGGTTGGCGAGGATTGGCAGCATGGCGCGTAGTGCCAGCGGCAGCCGCACCAGCATGAAGACCCGCCACGGGCCGAGGCCCAGGGAAAGAGCCGCCTCGACCTGGCCCTTTCCGACAGCCTTGAACCCGCCGCGCACGATCTCGGCGATGTAGGAGCCGCCATAGATGGCGATCGCGATGGCCAGTGTCGCAAACTCCGGCGGAATGCGCAGGCCGCCTCGCAGATTGAGACCTTGCAGCGCCGGAAAATCGAGTAGCGGCGAGTCGGCCAGGCGGCCGGCCACCAGAACGATGGCCGCGCAGGCAAGTGCCGCCGCCGTGCCGGCAAGCTGAATGCCGCCACGCTGGCCGACCGGCAGGCTGAGGCGCGATGTCCTGCCCAGCCAGATCGGCAGCGCGATGGCGGCAATCACAGCCAATGTCGCCGCAGCGAGCGCGGCGCTGCTGATATTGGGGAACGGGATGTAAAGCCCCCGGCTGGTGAGGAGAAAGCCCCATCCCTCATGCGCGGCGCGCGGCGTCGGCAGATGGGTGATGACGGCATACCAGAAAAAAACCTGGAGGATCAGCGGGATGTTTCGGAAGATGTCCACATAGGTGCGGCCGAGCAGCCGGGCCAATTCGTTCGAGGATGTCCGCGCCAGGCCGACGATCGTTCCGACGATCGTCGCCAGCGTCAGGCCGACGGTTCCCAGAAACAGCGTATTGATGATCCCGATGAGGAAGTACCACCAATAAGGGTCGTTGGCCGTGGCGGGCAGCAGCGAGAAGTTCAGGTCCCAGCCCGTCGACTTGAACAGGAAGTCGAATCCGGAGGTGATCCCCTGCGCCGCCAGGTTCTGTCTGGCGATCACAATGCCGGCAAGCACCATCGCGGCGATCGAGCCGACATACAGGATCTGCAACAGTGCGTTGCGGACTTTTTGATTTCTCAGCAGGCTGACCATTCAGAAATCCTTCCCGAATTGCCGCGCGGTCCCGCCCGGCGGGAGCCGGGCGGGACCTGGAGCGGGATGCGTTCAGAACGGATCAATCAACAACCAGCGGGAACAGGACACCGCCATTGTTCCACAAATTGGTCAGTTCGCGATCCATCTTGTAGGGCGAGTCCTTGCCGAGATCGCGATCGAAGATTTCGCCGTAGTTGCCGACGTTCTTGATCACCTTGTAGGCCCAGTCGTCGGAGAGCCCGAGACCCTTGCCCATGCCTGGCGTGACGCCGAGGAATTTGGCGACCTGCGGTGAAGTCGGCTTGGCCTTTATCTCGTCGACGTTCTTCGAGGTGATGCCTTCCTGCTCGGCAAAGATCAGCGTGCTCAGCGTCCAGTTGGCGATGTCGACCCAGTTGTCGTCGCCTTGCCGCATGATCATGACTTCAGGCTCGACGGCGAGCACGTCGGGCAGGATGACATGGTCGTCGACCTTGCTCTTGGCGATGCGCGCAATGGCCAGTGTCGGACCCCACTGCGCATAAAGATCGCAGCGTCCCGAGAAATAGGCCTGCTCGAGCTCCTCGGTCTTCTCGATGAGCACCGGTTCGAGCTTGATGCCGAGCTTGGCAGTATAGGCAGCGACCTGCTGTTCCTGCGAGGTGCCGGCGGGAATGCAGATCGTGCCGCCGGCGGCATCCTTGAGCGACTTGAGGTTCAGCTCCTTGTGCGCCATCACCTTGGTGGTCCCGAGATAGTAGGACATGGAGAACTGCAGCCCAAGTTCGGTGTCGCGGCTGAGCGTGCCGCCCGAGGCCTTGACGATGATGTCGACATCGCCGGACTGCAGGGCCGGCCAGCGCTGGGCCCAGCTGATCGGAACGACTTTCAGCTTCGCAGGGTCGCCGAACACGGCCGCGGCCACCGCCTTGCAGAGGTCGATGTCCATGCCCTTCCAGTTGCCCTTGTCGTCCACCTCGGCGAAGCCGAGATAGGAGCCGTCATGGCCGGTGCAGTTCAGCATGCCGCGTGCCTTGACGGTTTCGAGCGTCTTGCCGCCGGCGGCTTCCGCCGGCGCCGCAAAATGCACGAGGCCAAGGGCCAGGGCCGAAGCCCCCCATTTCATCATTTTCATGTTCCGTCTCCACTGTTGAGGTTGTTTGGTTTCTTGTTGTTGGAGGCCCGAAAGGCGTCTTTCGGGCCTCGGTCTCGAAGCCGCTTCTAGTCGGAAAGCGGGGCCGGTTTCGGTAACGAGGAAATCGTGAGGTCGCCGCGCCAATCCTGCTGAGCCAGCCATCGGTGAAGTGCCGCGACCGCCTTCACGCGCAGATGTCCGCGCGGGACGACAAGATAGAAGCCCGGGACTTCCTCCGGCTTCATATCGGCAATGGCGTCGCGGCCGATCGGCGCGACCAGCGTGCCCGCCCGGAAATCTTCCTCGGCGTCGATAACGGAAACCAAGCCCACACCTATGCCTTGCAAGGTCGCCCGGCGCATGGTCGCGGCGTCGTCGAAGCTGATGCTGCGGTCGCCGTCCGTCAGCTCCACGCCAAGGTGGCGCAATATGTCCGGCCACAGACGCTTCGACTTGACGGTGTCGAGCAACGTGAACTGTGTCAGATCATGCGCCGACTTGATCCTTTCGCCGATCGCCGGCGTGCAGCAGATGATCTTCGGATCCGGCACCAGCAACGTGGTTTCATAGTCGGACCAGTTGCCGTAGCCCCACTGGACCGTCATATCGATATCGTCGCGCCCGAAATCGGGCAGGTCGACCATGGTCGTCAGGCGCAGGTCCGCGCCCGGCAAGATTTCCCGGAACAACGAAAGCCGCGGCAGGAGATAATGCGTGGCGAAGTATGGGCTCGCATTCAGGTTGATGCGGTCCCGATAGTTCGACTTGGTGACGCGGCGAACGCCTTCGGCAAACTCGTTGAAGCCGGCTTTGACATAGTGCGACAGAAGAATGGCCGACTCGGTCAGTTCGATCGACCGGCCCTTACGCTCGAACAGCGTTACCTGGAGCGTATCCTCCAGAAGCTTGATCTGCTGTCCGACGGCCTGCGGCGTGACCAGCAATTCATCCGCCGCCTGCCGAAAGCTCTTGTGCTGCGCGACCGCGTGGAACACGCGCAGAGCATTCAGCGAGGGGAGGCGCAGCTTGCCGGTCATCGAAAATTCCGTTCCTTTCCCTGCTTGTGTTCCGGTCGGTCATGCACTGCCTCGGTCATGCACTGCCAGAGTTCAGTCGCCCGCGGCGAAAGAGGCTTAGGCGTATATGTAACCACCTGAAACAATTACGTTTTCACCGGTCATGTAAGTGTTCTTGGGGCTGCCCGTCATCAGCACCCATTCGGCAATCTCCTTTGGCTCGGCACCGCGGCCGAGCGGGCTCGCCTTGGCCAGTTCCTCCAGGAAGCCGAGCGCTTTCGCCTTCTCCGTCGCCATGCCCGCCGGCGCCACCGAATTCACCAGAATGCCGTCCTTCGCCACGTGATGGGCAAAGGATCGGGTAAGGCTGACGACGGCGGCCTTGGTCGCCGCATAGTGAGCGTTCTGCGGATGCGCCTTGAAGGCGTCGACCGAGGTCAGGTTCACGATCCGCCCGCGGACGTGGCTCTTCGGCTCCTGCGATTGCATGTGGCGAACCGCCGCCACCATCATGTGGTAGGTGCCCTTGATGTTGATGCCGTTGGAGGCATCCCAGTCGGCGTCGGTGATTTCGAGGAGCGGGCGGCGAGGGTATATCGCGGCACAATTGATCAGCGTGTCGACGCGCCCGAGTTTCGAAACGATCGCCTCGAATGCGGCGTGGCACTGTGGGCCTACCTGGATGTCGCAAAGAGCGGTTGCGGTAGGCAGTCCCCTGGCCTTCGCGGTCGCCAGCGCGGACTCGGCGGCTTCCTGGTTGATGTCGATGATGCCGATCTTTGCCGCTCCGGCCTCGACAGCCATCTCGGCTAAGAGGGCACCGAGGCCGGCACCACCGCCAACGATCAGAACGGAAAGATCTTTCATCCCAGTTTTCCTTACTTGGTACCGCTTGGCGAGGTTGGCCAAGTCGGCATGATGTCGAAACGGGTAACGTCGGCCCATGCGGGGAGCCCAAGCACAGCGACGACCATCCTGGCCACGTCATCCGGTTGCACCACTTTGCTGGCGTACATGGCTGCGCGCGCGTTGGCGTCGAGGATGTCCTGGTAGAGCTGCGTCTCGACACGGCCGGCAACGATCTCGGTGACGCGTACGCCCGATGGGGAGAGGTCGGCGCGCAGCGCTGCTGCAAAGCCTGATATCGCCGCCTTGGTCGCTGAATAGACGGCAATGTTGGAGTATGCCGCGTGGCCCGCCGTGGAGCCGGTGAACAATACATGCCCGGACTGCCGCTCGCGCATTTGCGGGACGACGAGGCGCGTGAGCAGGATTGCCGCGCTGAGGTTCACCTCGAGCGTGGTGTCGATGTCAGCGATCTTCATATCGGCGAAGTTGCCGAGCGGCGGCATGACCCCGGCATTGTTGATCAGCACGTCGATGGTGAGATCCGCCAGGGCCGCTTCCAGGGCCTCGCGGTCGGTGACGTCGACGGCAATCGGCACGATGCCGGGCCGCTGTGCCTGCAGCTCCTTGAGCGCGGCCTGGCTGCGCCCGACCGCATAGACGTCGTAGCCGGCGTCGCTCAGCGCGATCGCGATGGCCCGCCCTATGCCGCTCGTCGCACCGGTGATGAAGGCTGTCGTCACGTGGGCTTTCCTGATTGTCTGTTTTCAGTTTGCGGCCCGGGCCGATGCCGCGAAACCAAGAAAACCAGCAAAAAGGAAAGATAAACTTTCGAAAATTTCGGATGCCCCCAAAATCCCTTGGGGTGTTCGGATAACCGCAGCAGCCGAAAACCCAGGGAAACGCTGGCAAGCTGGCGCCTTCAGCCCTTGGGAAACCCGCGCAGCCGGTGACGGAACAAAAAACACGGCTTTCGCAATGGATGTCTAATTTTCGGCCCAGGCGCGCCGATGCGATCGAATTCGCGAGGCCTCATCCGCCCGTCGAGACAGGCCTTTTCATGTCGGTGAAAAGTGAGGCCGCCGCCGCCTTCTGCTCGGCTTCGATTGCCTCCACGCCAGAGGCTCGGGCCAGGGCGCGCACCCGCCCGAGACTGTTGTGCAGGTGCTTGCGCATGGCCTGGCGGGCGGCGCGGCCATCCTGCCTTTCGATGGCGTCGACGATTGTCTTATGTTCGCTGTGTATGCGCGCGTAGTAGCTGTCCTTGAGTTCGGGCGTGACCACATAGCCGAGCTGGAAGCGCGGCACGATCATCGGCCCGAGATAGCTTAGGAAACCGTGCATGAATTCATTTCGTGCCGCCTTGGCGATCGCCAGGTGGAAATCATAGTCGTAGTGGATCTGGACGACGGCGGGATCGGCCTGCTGGGCGTCGACCTGTTCCATCAAGGTGCGGATCGCGCTGGCTTCCGCATCGGTGCGCCGTTCCGCGCATAATCCTGCCGACTCCACCTCGACGCTCAACCTCAGCTCGAGCAGCGCAATGGTTTCCGGCAAGGTCCTGAGCGCTTCGTCCGGTATCGAGAAGTTGCGCGGCGCCGGCGTCTCGCTGACGAACATGCCGCGCCCCTGCTGCGGCACCACCAGGCCTTCGGAACGCAGTCGCGCCACAGCTTCCCGCACCACGGTGCGGCTGACATCGTACTCGGCGCAAAGCTCCGCCTCAGTCGGCAATTGCGCGCCGGGCAGCAGCTGTCCGGAACGGATCTTCTCGGACAGGCTCTCCGCCACGACGGTGGAAAGCGGCTTGCGCTTCGTCATCAGTCTCCCTCTCGCCAGATTCGGGATGATGCCCGAACCGGCAGGACCATTCAAACCGCCGCGGTGACGATCAGCTCGACCAGCATTCCGGGCTTCGCCATCCGTCCTTCGCCCGATGAGCGCGCCGGTGCGTGCTCCCCGGGCATCCAGGCGTCCCACACCGCATTGACCTCGTCGAAATCCCTGATGTCGTCCAGCCACATCTGCACATGAAGGATGCGGGTCTTGTCCGTGCCCGCCTTGCCAAGCAGCGCATCGATCTTGCCGAGCACCTCGCGCATCTGGTCGGCCGCGGACTGGCCGGGCCTCGCGACCTGGCCGGTGAGGTAGAGCGTGCCGTTATGGATGACGCCATGGTGGATGCGGGTATCGAAGTCGAAGCGCTGGATGTCGCTCACTGGCGAGATATTGATCACTGGATTATCCTTGTCAGATAGCCGGCGTTTGCCGGATGGGATTTCCCTGCAGATATTGTGCGTAAGGCGCCTGAACCAGCCAGCCGGCGTCGACCGGCAAGGTGACGCCGGTAATCGAAGCAGCGCGCTCCGAGCAGAGGAACAATGCCGCCTCGGCGACATCGCGCGGCTCGACGAAGCGTCGCAGTGCCGTGGTGGCCTGTATGGCTTCGGGATTGCGTTCACCCCTGGCGATCTTGGTCTTCAAACCATCGGAAAGTGTATAGCCGGGCGCGACCGCATTGACGCGAACGCCATGCGGGCCGAGTTCGGCGGCGAGGATCTGGGTCAGGGCCAGGACTGCATGCTTTCCCGGCGTGTAGGCCGGCAGCGACAGCGGCGCGAAAGAGGCGAGCGAGCCGACATTCAGGATCGCGCCTCGCCGGGCGGCCGACATCAGCCGGCCAAACACCTGGCACCCCAACAGCGTGCCGCGATAATTCACCCGCCACATCTTCTCGTCCTCGTCCAAATCCTGATCAAGGACGTACTTGCCGCTCTGCAAGATGCCGGCGCAGTTGACGACGACGTGAGGCGTGCCGAACGCGTCGCTGACAATCCGTGCCAGAGCCTCGACTGAGCCGCTATCTGCGACATCTGTCTGGACAAACAGCGCACGCGGCGCGCCCGCCGCCTGGCAGGAGCCGGCCGCCTCATTGCCCCTCGTCGCATCCCGGCCGGAGACGACCACATGATAACCGTCTTCTGCGAAGCGCTGCGCGATAGCGCGTCCGATGCCGGAGGTGCCGCCGATGACGACGGCAGTCGGTGTCTCAGCCATGGCCGCGGTCCTTGCCTTCGATGTCGAAGAATTCGGACATCGCCCGGACCTGGAAATCCATCATCGGGCGCCCCGGTTGAACGCGGCAGCCGACCCCCTTGGCCGCCCGCAGCAGAGCGGTTTCCGCAGGCTCCATGATGATGTCCACGACCGTCATATCCGGGGTCAGCCGGCTGACGTCAAGCGGCAGCGGATCGCCGGCATGCATGCCGACAGGCGTGGCGTTGATCGCCATATGCATGCCGGAAGGCTCGGCCTCTCCGACCTGGATGCGGCATTTCGGGAACGCGCGGCCAACCAGCGCCGCCAGTTTCTCGGCACGCGCCGTATCGATGTCGGTAAGGCGGATTTCGTCGGCGCCGGCTTCCGCGAGACAATAGGCGAGCGAGGCACCGGCGCCACCGGCACCGACTTGAAGAATGCGGCGGCCGGCGATCTGATGTCCGTTCGCCTTGAGCGCATCGATGAAGCCGACGCCGTCGAAATTGTCGGCATACCAGCTGCCGTCCGGCAGCCGTCGCACCGAGTTGGCGCTTTCCACCCGCGCGGCGCGGTCATGCGCGGCGGAGCATTTGTGGTAGACCGCAACCTTGTACGGCACCGAGATGATCACGCCCCTGATATTCTCGGCTGCCGTGATGCCGGCCCAGAAGGTCTCGAAATCCTCCGGGCGGCAGCTCAAGGGCACCATGAGGCTGTCGAGGCCCTTCTGCTCGAAGATCTCGTTGAATATGCCGGGACTCTTGGCATGGGCCACGGGATGGGCCAGCATCACGAAGATCTCGGCCTTGCCGGTTCCGCGCATCGGTTTTTACTCCTTTTCTTTTGACAGTTCGTGGCCGCTGAGGATCTCCAGCGCCCGGACGAGAGACGAGTGATCGGCCTCGGCGCCACCTGGATGGGCCGAACAGGCATTCATCAGTTGCTGCGCCATGGCGGTGTTCGGCAGCGCCACGCCAAGGGCGCGGGCACTGTCAAGCGCCAGGTTGAGATCCTTCTGGTGGAGCTTGATGCGAAAGCCTGGGGCGAAGGTCCGGTCGATCATGCGCTGGCCATGCACTTCCAGGACGCGGGAAGCGGCGAAGCCACCCATCAGGGCGCCGCGCACCTTCGCCGGGTCGCACCCGGCCTTGCTGGCGAAGACAAGCGCTTCGGCCACGGCCTCGATGTTGAGCGCGACGATGATCTGGTTGGCGATCTTGCAGGTCTGCCCGGCGCCATTCTGCTCGCCGATCAAAGTGACGTTCTTGCCGAGTGTCTCAAAGATCGGCAGCGCCCGCTCGAACTCGGCGGCCGGGCCGCCGACCATGATGGTGAGGCTTGCCGCCTTGGCGCCGACCTCGCCGCCCGAGACCGGGGCGTCGAGATAGCCGGCTCCCTTCTCTCGCAGTTTCGCCGCGAACGCCGCCGTGGCGATGGGGCTGATCGAGCTCATGTCGATGACCAGCTTGCCGGCTGACAGTCCTTCCAGGACGCCGTCCTCGCCCAACAGGACGCGTTCGACGTCAGGCGTGTCGGGCAGCATGGTGACGACCATCTCGGATCGCCGTGCCACTTCGGCGGCGGACGCGACGACCGATGCGGTCAGGCCCTGCGGCAGAGGGGAGCGATTGAGAACGGTGACGATCTCATGCCCGGCATCGGCCAGGTGACGCGCCATCGGTGCTCCCATGACGCCAAGCCCGATGAACCCGATCCTCATTCTCCAGCTCCCATTCGAAAGTCCGTACATCGCATCTTGCAGCGTTTTGTAGCCATATGATATAGGACATCATACAAATTTCAACCAGATGATTGGAGACGATCGCAAGATGCAAGAACGCCTCAACACGCTGAAAGCCGCCACAGCGGCTGGCCAGGCTCACATCGGCATCTGGTGCTCGCTGGCTTCGGCGCTCACCACGGAGATCATCGCCGGCTCCGGAGCCGATTGGGTGCTGATCGACGGCGAGCACAGCCCCAACCATCTGCGCAGCATCATGGCGCAGCTTCAGGTGATGGGCGGCTTCGACAGCGAGGCTGTCGTCAGGCTGCCCTCCGACGATCCCAATCTGATCAAGCAGGCGCTGGATATCGGCGCACGCAGCCTGATGATCCCCAATGTACGAACCGCCGATCAGGCCCGCGCCATCGTCGCGGCCATGACCTATGCGCCCGGCGGATTTCGCGGCTTCTCGGTCGGTCACCGCGCCAACGCCTTCGGCCGCATCGCCGGCTACCACGCCAAAGCGCGTGAGCAGCAGCTTCTCGCCGTGCAGATCGAGGATCAATTGGGCGTGGCGAATGCCGCCGAGATCGCGGCGGTCGACGGCGTCGACGTTCTCTTCGTCGGTCCCGGCGATCTTTCCACCAATATGGGCGCGATGGGCAATCCCGGCGCGGCACATGTCCAGGAGGCAATCTCGTCCGTGCGCCAGGCCGCAACGGCGGCAGGCAAGGCAAGCGGCATCCTGGCGCCGGCGAAGGCCGATGCCGACCGCTACCTTGCCGAAGGCTTCACCATGGTTGCCGTCGGTTCGGACCTTGGCCTTCTTGCGCGGGGCTCGGATGCCCTGATCGCTTTGTTCAACCAGTAGCTTGGAGTCGGAGCCATGGCGATCCCGCCTTACAAAGCGCCATCGCGCAACGCCTACGACATCGTCATCGTCGGCGGAGCGGTTGTCGGCTCGTCCACGGCCTACTGGCTGAGCCAGGCGCTGGGCGGCGGTGCCTCGATCCTCGTGGTCGAGCGCGATAGCAGTTACGAGTTTTCATCGACGGCGCTGTCCACCAGCGCGATCCGGCAGCAATATTCCAATCCGATCAATGTGAAGATCAGCCAGTTCGGCATCGAGGTCATCCGCACCTTCCAGGAGCGCATGGCACCCTTCTACAGGGACGAGCCGGCGCCCGACCTCGGCTTCAAGGAGCATGGATATCTTTACTGCTGTTCACCCGACGGCGTCGAAGCGGCCCGCGAGCGCGTCGATCTGCAGCGCAGTTTTGGGGCCCACACAGTGTTCCTCGAAGCGGGCCCGCTGAAGGATCGCTTCCCCTGGCTCAATGTGGAGGATCTCGGCGGCGGTTCCTGGGGGGCTCGGGAAGAGGGCTGGTTCGATTCCGTGGGGCTGATGAACGGTTTCCGCCGAGCCGCCCGCGCCAGCGGCGTCGAGTATATCGACAATGCAGCGACAGGGCTGGATATTGCCGATGGACGGGTCATCTCGGTGCGCCTCGCGACCGGACAGACGGTTCGTTGCGGAACATTGGTCAACGCCGCGGGCCCGCGCGCGCAGCAGGTGGCAGCCATGGCCGGCCTGTCGATCCCGGTCGCGCCCTACAAGCGCTACAGCTTCGTCTTCGCCAGCGCCAACCCGATCCCCGGCCGGATGCCCAATGTCATCGACCTTTCCGGAACATTCGTGCGTCCCGAAGGCGAGCTTTTTCTCACCGGCAACACGCCGCAGGGCGACGGACCGGCCGGCTACGACGACTTTGAAATGCACCATGAAGAGTTCGACGACTACATCTGGCCGGCACTCTGGCACCGCATTCCGTCTTTCGACGCACTCAAGGTCCAGACCAGTTGGACCGGCCACTACGAGTACAACATGCTCGACCACAACGGCATCGTCGGCTTCCACCCGCAGGTGACCAATTTCATGTTTGCCAACGGCTTCTCGGGGCACGGGCTGCAACAGTCGCCAGCCGTGGGCCGGGGAGTTTCAGAACTTATCGTTCACGGGGCTTTCCAGACGCTCGATCTGTCGCCATTCTGTTACGAGCGCATAGAGCGCAACGAGCCGTTCCTCGAGCAAGCGGTGATCTAGGGCGAGACGATCGACCACCCCGTTTTGATTTGGCGATGCAATTCACTACGGGACGTCGGTCGTGTTCGAGATTGCACCAAGCACAAGCGCCCCGGTTGTCCTCCTGGCCTCGAGATCGCGATGAGCGTCGGCAGCCTGCGCCAGATCATATTGCCTGGGCGCGCCGATCTTGATCACACCTAGGTGCAAACTGGCGGAGAGAGCGGGATTCGAACCCGCGTTACGGTCTCCCGTAAACACACTTTCCAGGCGTGCGCCTTCAACCACTCGGCCACCTCTCCGTCCATGCATGTCACGTCGGCCGGTTTTGCCGCGCGGGTTGGGGAGATGCACCTCCCTTGGGGCAAGGCGGAACTTCCGCCATCGGCGCCGCCAACCAGCGAACGCCCTTCCCCGCACCTGAGCCGTCGAAGCAACAGGCGCGGGGCTCATCTAGTCGATCCGGCGCCGAATGCCAAGCCATATCAGCCGTCTATTCGCTTTGCCGGCCACACAGTGTTCGCAGGGCGGCCGGCATGCCCGTTTTTACGGGCGCCGCCGCTGCAATGGTGTGCACAGGCACGACCGCCGGGCCGGCCGCCCTTGACTTCCCCCGGAGTTGCCTGTCGGGTGCCGAGGCTTTGCGGGGCATCGTGCGGACATGACATCGAGCAATGGACAGACGCCAGTCAGGCGGCCGGACAGCGGGCTTTCCTTCGTGCCGGTGGGCTGGCTCGTCTTCGTCATGGCGTGGTCGGTCTACGGCCTGATCTCCGTCTGGCCCGCGGTCGGCGCCACCGGCCTGCCAGACAGCGTGTTTTACCTTGTCTATGGCGGGCTCGCCGTCGACATCGTCACCATCCTGTGGGGGCTTTACCTGCTCGGCCTCGCCTTCGGCCGCTCGGCCCGCTTCCCGCGTCAGTTCACCATCTGGCAGGTCGCCACAATCGTCTGGCTGGTGGCCTGGCAGGCCTGTGCACTGACGATTTCGGATTTCGTCTTTTCGGGCCAGGCACTTGCCATCACCGCTGCTCAAATCGCCATCGGGTTCCTCTGCATCTATCTGCTGCGCCGTGGATCCGAAGCCGATGCCGTTTATGTCAATCCGGAAACCGAAAGCCCGCCTGTCTTCGTCTCGGTCGTCGCCGCGCTGCTCGGCATCGTCCTGGGCGCGGTCATCGGCGCCGTGGGCGGATTCGCCATCGGCTCGGTGATCGCTGATGCCACCGAGATGAGCTGTTTCGAGGGCGCCTGCGGCTATTTCGCCGTGTTCACCGGCCTGGCCGGCCTGGTGATCGGCGCCATTGGCGGCGGCGTTTTTGCCGTCTGGCGTGTCCATCGGCGCAAAAGGAAGCCGGCCGCATAATTCGCGCAGGGCAACGAATCCGGGTCACCCGGTCTTTGAAGACTTGGCCGGCACGTCGGTTTGCGAGGCACCAAACGCAAAAACCCGCCTGTGCGGCGGGTCGTCGGCGCAAATCAGCACCCTGCCGAAATTGTTAGCATAGCTGCCCTCACATGTCAATGAAAAGCTACCCAACCGACTGTCGTCCGGCCTTCTGTTGACCTGAGTTTGGGGTCTGCAAATTCGCGTATGGCGATTGCGATCCAGCCATGCGCATTCTATCTCTGAAAGGCCCCTCGGGAGGGGACCAGCCCGGAGGAGGGTTCTGATGTTTCGCTTCGTCTTTCGTCTTGCCGCAATGATCGCGCTGTCGATTTCCGTCATCATGGCGGTGCTCGACGCGACACGCACCGTGGCGGCCTCCGTGCTGGTGCTGACCCCGCTCAACACCAGTTGGCTGGCGGTCTCGCCCGACACGAGGGCCGCCTTCGAAACCTTCATCCGAACCAAGGCCAGCCCGCTGCTGTGGGACGGCGCCGTCGCCTGGGTGCTGAACCAGCCGGGCTTCGCCGTGTTCGCGGTGCTGGCTTTCCTGCTCTATGCGATAGGCTACAGGCGGCCACCGCGTGCTGGGCAGTTCGCCGCCACCTAGAGCATCGGACCCAAAAGCGGTTGCCGGTTTTGGGAATCCGATGCTCAAACAAAGCCGCCGTCATGCGGCTTCTTGCGTTTCACCCGGAGAGGAGCCGCGCATGTTCTTTCTCAGCGACATGCTGAACAAGAAGCTCAATCTGCCGAAGCCCTCCGAGGCCCTGCCGGGCCGCGCCAAGGCGATCCCGACCGCATCCAGACACAAGGTCTTGAAAAGACCGCTCAAAGGTCCTTATCCCGAGAGGCTGGAGACGGCGATGTTCGGACTGGGCTGCTTCTGGGGAGCGGAGCGGCTGTTCTGGCAGATCGAAGGCGTTTGGGTCACCGCGGCCGGCTATTCCGGCGGCTTCACCCCCAATCCGACCTATCAGGAGACCTGCACAGGGCTTACCGGCCACGCCGAAGTGGTGCTGGTGGTCCACGACCCCGAGATCGTCTCCTATGCTGGGCTTCTGAAGCTGTTCTGGGAAAGCCACGACCCCACGCAGGGCATGCGCCAGGGCAATGATGTCGGCACCGCCTATCGCTCCGCGATCTACACGAGCGACGAGGCGCAATTGCGGGCGGCGAACGCCTCGCGCGATGCGTATGAGACCTCGCTGCGCGGTGCCGGCCACGGCAGGATCACCACCGAGATCGCGCCGGCGGCCGAATTCTACTTCGCAGAAGCCGATCACCAGCAATATCTGGCGAAGAACCCTTACGGCACGTGCAACCTCAAAGGCACCGGCGTCGCTTGCGCCATCCCTGCCGCCGCCTCCGCCTGACACTTGGCGCAAGGACAAGCTGCGGTGCGGCTTGCCCGCATCAAGCTTTTCCAAAAGGTCAAAATTCCGCGTGAATTTTGTTTCGGGCCATGCCAGATTGCCGCCGAGCGGGAGGGAGTACACTCCTGGCTGACGTCGTATGCCTGCCGGAGAACCGGGCCGGCATGCGGTGCATAACGGAAAAAATAACCGACAGGGTGTGGATCACATGAAACGTATCGTTCTCGGCCTCCTGGCCGCAACCGCAATGGTTCTTCCGGCTTTCGCCGCGGATGTCCAGCCGGCCATCCTCTATGATCTCGGCGGCAAGTTCGACAAATCTTTCAACGAGGCTGCCTACAACGGCGCCGAGAAATTCAAGACGGAAACCGGCACGGCCTACGTCGAATTCGAGGTCTCCAATGCCTCGCAGCGTGAGCAGGCGCTGCGCCGCTTCGCCGAGGACGGCCGCAACCCGATCGTCATGGCCGGCTTTGCCTGGACGGACGCGCTGACCAAGGTCGCCGCCGAATACCCCGACCTGAACTTCGCCATCATCGACGACCAGGTCGATCTGCCGAACGTGCGGTCGCTGAAGTTCAAGGAACAGGAGGGCTCCTACCTCGTCGGCATCCTGGCGGCGATGGCCTCTAAGTCCAAGAAGGTCTCCTTCGTTGGCGGCATGGATATCCCGCTGATCCGCAAGTTCGAATGCGGCTATGTCGGCGGCGCCAAGTCGGCGGGTGCGACTGATGTCATCCAGAACATGACCGGCGACACGCCGGCTGCCTGGAACGATCCGGCCAAGGGCGGCGAGATCGCCAAGACGCAGATCGACCAGGGCTCCGACGTGATCTACGCCGCGGCAGGCGGCACCGGCGTCGGCGTGCTACAGGCGGCGGCAGATGCCGGCAAGCTCGGCATCGGCGTCGATTCCAACCAGAACGGCCTGCAGCCGGGCAAGGTGCTGACCTCGATGCTGAAGCGCGTCGACGTCGCCGTCTACACCGCCTTCATGGACGGCAAGAACGGCACCTTCAAGGGCGGAGTCGAGAATCTGGGCCTCAAGGAAGGCGGTGTCGACTACGCCATGGACGACAACAACAAGGCGCTGGTGACGGACGAGATGAAGGCGGCCGTCGAAAAGGCCAAGGCCGACATCATTGCCGGCAAGACCGAAGTGCACGACTATACGGCTGACAACGCTTGCCCCTATTGAGCGGCACGAACACACAGGCATGATCTGCAAACCGCCGGGCGCCAGCCCGGCGGTTTTGTCTTTACCGGATCGAGCGAAACGTTCGCTCCGTGCCGGCCACCGTTTCGGGATACAGATGCAGCCGAAGATCGCACCCAGGGGCGAGCACGACGTAGCAGCGGTAGCCCAGCTGCGCCTGGCCACGTTTTTCGAGGGAACCGGAAGGACGCTCGGGGAAGATGCGGCAGGGCTTCGTGGCTTGATCGCCGGTGACGGCTTCGAGGCGGCATTCGTTGCCCGGATCGGCGACACCCCGGTCGGGACATGCCTGCTGGTCCGCCACGAGCTGGAGCCCGTACATGATCTGACGCCATGGCTGGCCGGGTTGGTCGTCGATGCAAGGTATCGACGCCGAGGCATCGCCACCGCGCTGGTCAAGGCAACGGAAGCCCATGCGGCGTCACGGGGCGTCGAGATGCTCCATCTCTACACATGGGATGCGCGTGATTTCTACGCGGCTCTCGGCTGGAATACCGTTGAGATAAGCGGCTCGGACGGCGAGAAGATGGCGCTGATGTCGCGCCGCCCTCGCCTATAGCAGCTTCGCGACGAGACAGCCCAGCGCGAACGCCACCATCAGCCCGGCGGCAACGACAACTCCGCGCCGGCCGCCAAGCGCGTGCACGCCAATGCCGTATGGTGGCCGGGACAGGCTTCGGATCACCGTGCGCGGTTTGACCTCATTGCCGCCGAGCTCGACGCTGCGCATCTGAGGTAACTCGGCTAGGCGTTGGGTAACCAGTTCCCAATGCCTGCCAGGCAGCAGGCCGCGTTTTCCGTAACGGTCGAAGAAATACATCTGCTCGGCAAGTCGCGCGACCGCGTCGCGGAAGGCGGGATCGACCTCCAGGTCACGTTCGGCCCGTTCGCGGTCTTTGTCGTTCATAAGACCGAGCACATATTCGCCGGCCCGCGCGATGCGATCGCTTTCACTGACCAAGGCGTGCACCTTCCCTTTTTCCTCACCAGTGCGGTGGCTTGGTTACCGGCACTTCATCTCCTGTCTGCTCCTCCAGCGCCAGGAAGCGATCCGTCAGCGCGTCGAGCTTGCGCTGCATGCGCTCGATCACTTTCCACTGCTCGGCGATCTGGCCGGACAGTTCCTCGATGGTCTTCTCCTGCTCGGCGGCGCGTATTTCCAGCGTCGTCAGCCGGTCGGCGGGCATGATCATGTGAATTCCCCAATCTTCGCCGCGATGTCGTTGACCGCGATGTCTTGCGCCGTGATGCGAATTTCGGCTCCGTCATACTAGCGAATGTGAAGGCCCCGGCCACGTTGCAAATTGACAAGCGCACCGGGATTTGTCGAGAGTGAACCTGCTCCGCAATTGGCACGGGCGGAGCGTCATGCTAGGCGTTTTGACCAAGCGATAAAAAAATAAGAGTGGGACAGGCTGCATGGCGCAAGCCGCAATCGAGTTGATCGGCATCAACAAGAGCTTTGGTGCGGTGCGCGCCAACCGGGACATCAATCTTGAGATCGGTCGCGGCACGATCCACGGCATTGTCGGCGAGAACGGAGCTGGCAAGTCGACGCTGATGTCGATCCTCTACGGCTTCTACCAGGCCGACAGCGGCGAAATCCGCGTTGGCGGCCAGCCGGCCTCGATCAAGACCCCCAATGACGCCATCGCGCTCGGCATCGGCATGGTGCATCAGCACTTCATGCTGGTCGACAACTTCACGGTGCTGGAGAACGTCATCCTCGGCGCCGAAAGCGATGCGCTCTTGAAGAAGAGCATCGCCAAGGCGCGCTCCGAACTGGAGCGGCTGGAGCGTGAATACGGGCTGGAAGTGGATCCCGATGCAATCATCGAGGAATTGCCGGTCGGCCTGCAGCAGCGGGTGGAGATCCTGAAGGCGCTCTATCGCGGCGCCGAGATCCTGATCCTCGACGAGCCGACGGGCGTGCTGACGCCGGCCGAGGCCGACCACTTGTTCCGCATCCTCGGGCAATTGAAAGACCAGGGCAAGACGGTGGTGCTGATCACCCACAAATTGCGCGAGATCATGGCCATCACCGACACCGTGTCGGTGATGCGCCAGGGCACGATGGTGGCGACGCGCGAAACCAGGAAGACGACTGTCGAGGAACTGGCCGAGCTGATGGTCGGGCGGCGCGTGCTCTTGCGGGTCGAGAAGGGCGAGGCCGAGGCCGGCGCCGTCAAGCTCGCTGTCAAGAACCTGACGGTGAAGGATACGCGCGGCGTAACCATGGTCGACGACATCTCCTTCGATATCAGGGCCGGCGAGATCGTCGGCATCGCCGGTGTCGCCGGCAACGGACAATCCGAACTGCTCGAGGCGATTTCCGGCATCAGGCGTGCGGTGTCCGGCTCGGTCATGCTCGACGGCAAGCCGATCGACCTGACCGGCGCCGCCGACCCGGGCGAACTGCGCGACCGCGGCCTGGCCCATGTGCCGGAGGACCGCCATCACGTCGGGCTGGTGCTGGCCTTCGAGGAGAACGAGAATTCGATCCTCGGCTATCACGATGATCCCCGTTATTTGAAGGGGCCGTTCCTCAACATCGATGCCATCCGCAACGATGCCAGGGACAAGATCGCCAAATACGATATCCGGCCGGCCGACTGCCGGCTGAAGACCGCCAATTTCTCCGGCGGCAACCAGCAGAAGATCGTGCTGGCGCGGGAGATGGAACAGGACCCTGGTGTTCTGATCGTTGGCCAGCCGACACGCGGCGTCGATGTCGGCGCCATCGAATTCATCCACAAGCGCCTGATCGCCATGCGCGACCAGGGCAAGGCGGTGCTGGTGGTGTCGGTCGAGCTGGACGAGATCCGTTCGCTGTCCGACCGTATCCTGGTGATGTTTGCGGGCCGCATCGTCGGCGAACGCGGCCCCGAAGCGACCGAGGGCGAGCTCGGCCTGCTGATGGCTGGCATCGAGCACCAGGAGGCAGCACTTTGAGCGCGCCCTACGCCAAACTGCCGGCCTGGGCCGACTATGGCCTGATCCCGCTGATCAATCTGTTCGTCGCCTTCGTCGTCGCCGGCTTCGTCGTGCTTCTGGTCGGCGAGAATCCGCTGCGCGCAGCCGTCATCCTGGTCGAGGGCGCCTTCGGCAAAGGCACAGGCATCGCCTTCACCCTCTTTTATGCGACCACCTTCATCTTCACCGGGCTTTCGGTGGCGGTGGCCGCGCATTGCGGCCTGTTCAACATCGGCACCGAAGGGCAGGCCTACATCGCCGGCCTCGGCATCGCCATCGTCTGCCTGAGCTTCGACAGCACACTGCCATGGTGGCTGACCTTCCCGCTGGCGATCATTGCTGCGGCGACGGTCGGCGCATTGTGGGCGCTCATCCCGGCCTATCTGCAGGCCAAGCGTGGCTCGCACATCGTCATCACCACCATCATGTTCAACTTCATCGCCGCCTCGATCATGGTTTACCTGCTGGTCGGCCCGTTGAAGCCAGCCGCCTCGCAAGCGCCGCAGACGCGTAACTTCCTCGCCGGCGCGGAATTGCCCAAGCTCAACTGGATCATCGAGCTGTTCGGCGCCAAGATCCGTTCGGCGCCGCTCAATGTCACCTTCCTGCTGGCGCTGGTCATGGCCTTCCTGGTCTGGCTGCTGATCTGGCGCACCAAGCTCGGCTATGAAATGCGCACCTACGGTCACAGCCCGAAAGCGGCACGCTATGCCGGCATCTCCGAAACCCGCATCATCATCACCGCCATGATGATCTCGGGCGGGCTGGCCGGCATGATGGCACTCAATCCGGTGATGGGCGATCAGCACAATGTCGCCATCGACTTCGTTTCCGGCGCCGGCTTCGTCGGCATCGCCGTGGCGCTGATGGGCCGCCTGCACCCTGTCGGCATCGTGCTGGCGGCGATCCTGTTCGGCATGCTCTACCAGGGCGGCGCCGAACTCGCCTTCGAGATGCCGGCGATCAGCCGCGACATGATCGTCATCATTCAAGGCCTGGTGATCCTGTTTGCCGGTGCCCTCGAGCACATGTTCCGGCCCTACATCCAGGCGCTGTTCGCCTCGTTCAGTCCGCGATCGATGGGCATGGAAGCGGTCAAGGGGAAAGGTGCCTGAGATGGATGTGTTCAACGCGATCATCCAGACACTGGACTCCACCATCCGCCTTTCGGTGCCGCTGCTGCTTGCCTGCCTCGCCGGCCTCTATTCGGAACGCGCCGGCATCTTCGACATCGGTCTCGAAGGCAAGATGCTGGTCGGCGCCTTCGCCGGTGCGGCCGCCGCTTCCGTGTTCCATTCGGCCTTTCTCGGCCTCGGCATGGCGATCCTGATCTCGGTCGCCTTTGCCATGATCCACGGTTTTGCCTCGATCACCCATCGCGGCAACCAGATCGTCTCCGGCGTGGCGATCAATTTCATCGCCGCCGGCTCGACCATCATCCTCGGCCAGGCCTGGTTCCAGCAGGGCGGGCGCACGCCGGCGCTGCAACCGGGCGAGCGCTTCGAGGCCATCACCTTGCCGGGCGCCGAGGCCATCCGCGGCGTTCCGATCATCGGACCGATCTATGCCGAGCTCCTGTCGGGCCACTCGATCCTGGTCTATCTTGCCTTCCTGATGGTGCCGTTCACCTGGTGGGTGCTGTTTCGCACCCGTTTTGGCCTCAGGCTGCGCGCCGTAGGCGAGAACCCGGCCGCCGTCGATACTGCCGGCATATCGGTCGCCTGGCTGCGCTACAGGGCGCTGATCTGCACCGGCATCCTCACCGGCATTGCCGGCGCCTACCTGTCGATGGTGCAAAATGGCGGCTTCGTGAAGGACATGACCGCCGGCAAGGGCTATATCGCGCTGGCAGCCTTGATCTTTGCCAAGTGGAAGCCGGTCAACGCCATGTTCGCCTGCCTTCTGTTCGGCTTCCTGGACGCGGCGTCGATCCGCCTGCAGGGATCACCGCTGCCCATCATCGGCAAGGTGCCGGCGCAGTTCATGCAGGCGCTGCCCTACATCCTCACCGTCATCCTGCTCGCCGGCTTCATCGGCAAGGCAATCCCGCCACGTGCCGGCGGCGTGCCTTATGTCAAGGAACGTTGAGCGGCAGGTCGGCTTTGCGCCGGGTTTTGAACACGATCATCGGAGAGAACACCTGAATGTCGCATGATCTGTTCGAGGCCGCCAAGGCCGCCATGGCCAGGGCCTACGCGCCCTATTCTAAGTTTCCGGTCGGCGCTGCCTTGCGCACCGAGGACGGGCGCGTCTTTACCGGCGCCAACATCGAAGTCGCCTCCTATCCGGAAGGCTGGTGCGCCGAGACCACGGCGCTCGGCCACTACATCATGGGCGGCGGCGGCAAGATCGTGGAAATCGCCGTCATCGCCGAACGCATGGCGAAATGCTCGCCTTGCGGCGGCTGCCGGCAGCGGCTGGCCGAATTCTGCCGGCCGGAAACAAAGCTCTATCTCTGCGACAATGCAGGTGTGGCCGAGACCGTGACCATGGGCGACATGCTGCCTTACGGCTTCCGCGGCGATATTTTGAAATGAACAACGGGCTCAAATGAACAGCTGGCAGCGATGACGGAAAAAGCCCTGGATCATATCGTCGAAAGGCTGGACGGCTTGGCGCCCGCCACGGCACTGGTGCTCGGTTCGGGCCTCGGCGGTCTGGTCGACCAGATCGAGGGCCCGATCCGCATCTCCTATGCCGACCTGCCCGGTTTTCCCAGAAGCGGTGTCACCGGACATGCCGGCGAGGTGGTGGCGGGGCTGTTTGCCGGCGCGCCGGTGCTGATGCTGTCGGGCCGCGCCCATTACTACGAGCACGGCGTTGCCGCGGCGATGCGGCCGGTGCTGGAAGTGCTTGCCGGCATCGGCATCACGAAACTGATCCTCACCAATGCCGCCGGTTCGGTCGATCCGGACATGCCGCCGGGCTCGGTGATGCTGATATCGGACCACATCAATTTCTCGGGCACCAATCCGCTGATCGGCGAACCAAGCGACCGGCGTTTCGTCGGCCTGACTGAAGCCTATGATGCCGGCATCCGCCAGGCCATCGAGCGGGCGGCAAATGCGACCGGCACCACCCTGTACAAGGGCGTCTATATGTGGTTCTCCGGCCCATGCTTCGAAACGCCGGCCGAGATCCGCATGGCGCGCATCATGGGCGCCAATGCGGTCGGCATGTCGACCGTACCGGAGGTCATTCTCGCCCGCTTCCTAGGACTGCGCGTCGCCGCCTGTTCGGTCATCACCAATTTGGCGGCCGGCATGACCGGGGCCGAGCTATCGCACCAGGAGACCAAGGACATGGCACCGGTCGGCGGCGCGCGGCTGGCGACGATCCTGCAGCGCGTGTTCCACGACGGACTGCTGGAGACCTGATGCTTCCCCAGGAAATCATCCGCCGCAAGCGCGATGGCCTCAGGCTGTCGGAAGAGGAGATCGCCGGCTTCGTCGCGGGCGTGACGTCGGGCGCCGTCACCGATGGCCAGGCCGGCGCCTTCGCCATGGCGGTGTTCTTCAACGGCATGAACCGCGACGAGGCCGTGGCGCTCACGCTGGCGATGCGCGATTCCGGCGACGTGCTCGACTGGTCGGACCTGCCCGGCCCGGTCACCGACAAGCATTCGACCGGCGGCGTCGGCGACAATGTCTCGCTGATGCTGGCGCCGATCCTCGCCGCCTGCGGCGCCTATGTACCGATGATCTCGGGCCGCGGCCTTGGCCACACCGGCGGCACGCTGGACAAGATGGATGCCATCCCCGGCTACATCAGCCAGCCCGACGTCGCGCTGTTTCGCAAGGCGGTGCTCGAAACAGGCTGTGCCATCATCGGCCAGACCGCCGACCTCGCGCCCGCCGATCGACGGCTCTACGCGATCCGCGATGTCTCCGGCACGGTCGAATCGGTGCCGCTGATCACCGCTTCGATCCTGTCGAAGAAGCTGGCGGCCGGGCTGCAATCGCTGGTGCTCGACGTCAAGGTCGGCAACGGCGCCTTCATGGAAAAATCGCGCGACGCCACCGCACTCGCCAACAGCCTGGTTGAGATCGCCAACGGCGCCGGACTAAAGGCTTCGGCGTTGATCACCGGCATGAACGAGCCCTTGGCGTCGGCCGCCGGCAACGCCGTCGAGGTGCGCAACGCCGTTGATTTCCTCACCGGCCGGTATCGTGACCGTCGGCTCGAGGACGTGACGCTGGCGCTGGCCGCCGAAATGCTGCAGTCGGCCGGGCTGGTGTCGTCCAACCAGGATGGCATGCGGCGCGCCACCGAGACACTCGCCAGCGGCCGCGCCGCCGCCACCTTCGCACGCATGGTGGTCGCGCTTGGCGGCCCCGCCGATTTCATCGAGAAGCCGGAAAAGTATCTGCCGGCGGCGGCGATCGAATTTGCCGTCAAGGCGACCGTAAACGGCTTCGTCACCGGCATCGCCACCCGCGATATCGGGCTCGCCGTGGTCGGCCTAGGAGGTGGACGCACGCGGCCGGACGACAAGATCGACCCCGCGGTCGGCATCACCAGGCTGTTGCCGGTCGGTGCGGAGGTTGGGGTCGGCGAGCCGCTGGCGCTGATCCATGCCCGCTCATCGGCCGATGCCGAGGCCGCTGCGGCTACCGTGCTTTCGGCCTATACGGTCGGCGCCTCGAAGCCGCCCGCCGACAAGTCGGTCATCCGGCGGATTCTGCCGCGCGGCTGAAGCAATTCCAGGAAAAGTGTGGACCGGTTTTCCCGGGAAAGCGCATGGCGCTTTCCCTTGGAAATTGCGGAAAACGAATAGCCTTACTGGACGAGCAGCAGCGTGCCGTTCTCGACCTGGTATTTGTCGAGCCGGTTGAGAAAGCTCATGCCGATCAGATTGGTGCGCAGCGCCCTGTCGTCGAGCACGATGGTCTGGACGTCATTGACCGTGATGTTGCCGATCTGCAGGCGGTCGATCATGGCCACGGCCGCCTTGATGGTGCCGTTGGCCGTGTTGACCTCGTGGCTGAAGTCCGAAGCATTCAGCGACAAGCCGATTCGGCGTGCCGTCGACATGTTGATGGCGACCAGCGTGGCGCCGGTGTCGATCATGCCGTCGACCTGGCGTCCGTTGAGCTTGAAAGCCGATGAGAAATGTCCGCGCTCGTCTGCCGCGACGACCACCTTGCGGCCCATCGGCAGCGGTGCCGCGGGCTTGTTGGGCACCGATGCCAGATTGACGTCTGGTTGGGCTTCGACCGCCCGTTTGCCCGGCACCGCCGATCTCAGCAGATTTTCGACGAGTTGCGGATTGGACTGATACACAATCGGTATCGATGCCGATGAACCGGCGAAAACGGCGAGGATGAGAAGTTTGCGCAGCATGGATCGGCCTCGCCGCATGACCCCCGGAAATCGGGATCGATTTTCGGAAAGGCTCACGCGCAAATCAAAGTGCTACAGCGTCCTTTGCGCGTCCGAAATGGACGCGCGGCGCCGTAGTGACAGCCGATCGTTAGACCCGGATGGTGTTTGCCGCTTTAACGCGCGCCAAAACCGCGCCTTTGCGTAAACATTTGGTAAATCGTACCAGGTTGCCTGGTATTACTTGGTCCCGTACATGCGGTCGCCGGCGTCGCCGAGGCCGGGCATAATGTAGCCCTTCTCGTTGAGCTGGCGGTCGATCGAAGCGGTGAAGACGGGAACGTCCGGATGCGCCTTGAGAAAGCGTTCGATGCCTTCGGGCGCCGCCAGCAGGCAAAGGAAACGGATGTTGGTGGCGCCGCGCTCTTTCAGCTTGTCGATCGCCGCGATCGCCGAATTGGCGGTGGCCAGCATCGGATCGACGACGATCACCAGCCGGTCGGCGAGATCGCTCGGCGCCTTGAAGAAATATTCGACCGCTTCCAGCGTTTCGTGATCGCGGTAGAGACCGACATGGGCGACGCGGGCCGCCGGAACCAGGTCGAGCAGGCCTTCCAGCAAGCCGTTGCCGGCGCGCAGCACGGAGGCAAAGACCAGCTTCTTGCCCTCAAGCGTCGGCGCTTCCATGGTTTCCATCGGCGTCTCGATGGTCGTCGTCGTCAGTTCGAGGTTGCGGGTGACCTCGTATCCGAGCAGCAGCGAGATTTCGCGCAGCAGCCGGCGAAAGCCGGCCGTCGAGGTTTCCTTCTTGCGCATGATGGTCAGCTTGTGCTGGACAAGCGGGTGGTCGACGACGGTGACGCCCTGCATGGTGTTCTCCTGATGCCTGCGCCCGAAAATGCGCGCATGGCCCTTTCGGACGCGCCGCGCTTCAAGCTGCCTGAGCGAACCCTAGCGGCAATGCGCCGGTCAAGGAACCGCTTGGCCCGCACCGACCACAGCTTTGTCGGCGGAAATCAGCGTGCCGCGCTGTTCAACCGGGCAAGAAGCGCGGTCTTCGTCTTTCTATCGACGAAAGCGGCTTCGATGGCGGTGCGGGTGACGGCGGCCAGCGCCTTTTCGTTCATCGAGAAATGCTCGGCGGCAATGTCGTATTCCCGCTTCAGCGAGGTCCAGAAATAGGGCGGATCGTCGGAATTGAGCGTCACCTTGCAGCCGGCCGCCTGCAGGGCCGGAAATGGATGATCGGCGAAACTGTCGAACACCTTGAGCGCGATGTTGGAACCGGGGCAGCATTCCAGCACGACGCCCTCGTCGGCGATGCGCCGGACGAGGTCCGGGTTCTCGATGGCGCGCACGCCATGGCCGATGCGGGACGGACGGATATGATCGAGCGCCGCCTGGACGGTCTCCCAGCCCGTCAATTCGCCGGCGTGGATGGTGATGCCGAGCCCGGCCTCGCGGGCGATCTCGAAAGCCCTGACATAGTCCTCCATATCGCCGATGCGCTCATCGCCGGCGACACCGAAACCGGTGACCAGCGGATGCCCGCAGCGCGCCGCAAAGCGCGCCGCCTGCTCGATCGACTCGACGCCGACATGGCGCACGCCGGTGACGATCATGCGGCCCTCGATGCCGGTCTTGGCCTTGGCGCGGGCCATGCCTTCGCCGAGCGCATCGGTATAGGCCTTGGGCGACAGGCCGGCCTTTTTCGCGTGGTCCGGCGAGGTGAACACCTCGGAATAGATGGCGCCGTCGCGAGCGAGACTGGTCAGATAATGGTCGGCCAGCCGCGCATAGTCCTCCTCGGTCCGGAACAGATCGGCGGAAAAATCATAAGCCGCCAGGAAGGAGGTGAAGTCATGCCAGACGAAGGAACCGTTCTGGATATAGGGCGAGGTGTCCTTGCCGTATTTCTGCGCCTGGCGGATGACGAGTTCGGGCGCCGCTGCCCCTTCGATGTGGCAGTGCAGTTCCGCTTTCAAAGGCATTCAACCATCCCGTCGGTCCGTCCAGGTCTCGAAAACCCGCCACCTGGAAGCGCGGCTGAACACCGCGCCTTAAACAATAGCGCCCGCACCATCGATCGGCTATGGTCCCGCCGGTTTTATGACGGATCAAAAAAATGTCAGTTGAGAGAACCACGGCCGCGGGCGGCATGGAAACCTCCTATGGTTTCAAGCGTGTAGGGGCTGGCGACAAGCAGTCCCTGGTCAACGATGTTTTCCACAAGGTCGCCAACCGCTACGACCTGATGAACGATCTGATGTCGGCCGGCCTGCACCGGCTGTGGAAGGACGCCATGGTCACCTGGCTCAATCCTCCCAAAAGGATCGGCTGGCGCGTGCTGGACGTTGCCGGCGGCACCGGCGACATCGCCTTCCGCATCGTCGATGCCAGCCACGGCAATGCCCATGCCACCGTGCTCGACATCAATGGCTCGATGCTGGCTGTCGGCCGCGACCGGGCCGAAAAGAAGGGCCTGTCCGGCAACACCGATTTCGTCGAGGCCAATGCCGAGGAACTGCCCTTTGCCGATGCCACATTCGACGCTTACACCATCGCTTTCGGCATCCGCAACGTGCCGCGCATCGAGGTGGCCTTGGGCGAAGCGTTTCGCGTGCTGAAGCCCGGCGGGCGCTTCCTGTGCCTAGAGTTTTCCGAGGTCGAGATGCCGCTTCTCGACAAGGCCTACGAAGCCTGGTCGTTCAACGCCATTCCAAAGATCGGCAAGATGGTCACTGGCGACGGCGAACCCTATTCCTATCTGGTCGAATCGATCGCCAGGTTTCCCAATCAGCAGAATTTCGCGACGATGATTTCCCGCGCCGGCTTCGACCGCGTTTCCTTCCGCAACTATTCCGGCGGTATTGCAGCACTTCATTCGGGCTGGAAGCTTTGAGGCCGGGCCGCATTTCTCACAACCGACGCGTGCTATGCCGGTTCAAAGAGCCGGCAGGATTGGCGCTGCCATGAGCAATGTCAGTGCAGGATTCCGGCTCGTAAGGGCCGGCTGGGTGCTGGTCCGCGAGGGTGTCGTCGCCGCTCTGCCGGGTGAGGAACTGTCCGGCCTGCCGAAGTTCGGATGGCGGATGGCGCGGCTGTTCACCCGCCGCCGCGCGCTGGCCTATGAGCGCAGCGACCGGCTGGCCAAGGCGGTCGTCCGGCTCGGTCCATCTTATGTAAAGCTCGGCCAGTTCCTGGCGACACGGCCCGACGTCGTCGGCAACGACATGGCGCTCGATCTCGCCACGTTGCAGGACAAGATGCACACCTTCCCCAGGGCCGAGGCCATCGCGGCGGTCGAGGCTTCGCTCGGGCGCAAGGTCGGCGATCTCTATACGCAATTCGGCGACCCGGTCGCCGCCGCCTCCATCGCCCAGGTCCATGCCGCCGACGCTCTCCATGACGGCATTGCCACCAAGGTGGCGGTCAAGGTGATCCGGCCCGGCGTGCGCCGCCGTTTCTTCCAGGATCTCGAAAGCTATTTCCTCGCCGCTCGCCTGCAGGAGAAATACATCCCCTCGTCCCGCCGGCTGCGGCCAGTCGAGGTCACCCAGACGCTGGCGCAGACCACCAAGATCGAGATGGATCTTCGCCTCGAGGCGGCGGCTCTCTCGGAACTCGGCGAAAGCACCAGGGACGACCCCGGCTTTCGCGTGCCGTCCGTCGACTGGGAGCGCACCGGCCGCGACGTCTTGACCATGGAATGGGTCGACGGCGTCAAGATGAACGACATTGCCGGCCTGGAAGCCGCCGGCCACGATCTGAAGGCGATCGCAGCCAACCTCATTCAGTCCTTCCTGCGCCACACGCTGCGCGACGGCTTCTTCCATGCCGACATGCATCCGGGCAATTTGTTCGTCGAGGCAAACGGCACCATCGTTGCCGTCGACCTTGGCATTGCCGGCAGGCTCGGCAAGAAGGAGCGCCGCTTTCTCGCCGAAATTCTCTACGGCTTCATCACGCGCGACTATCTGCGTGTCGCCGAGGTCCATTTCGAGGCCGGCTATGTGCCGCGCCAGCACAATGTCGCAGCCTTCGCGCAGGCGATCCGGGCGATCGGGGAGCCGATCCATGGCCAGCCGGCCGAGACCATCTCGATGGCCAAGCTTCTGACGCTGCTGTTCGAGGTCACCGAACTCTTCGACATGGCGACGCGGCCCGAATTGATCCTGTTGCAGAAGACCATGGTGGTGGTCGAGGGCGTGGCGCGCACGCTCGACCCGGCCTTCAACATGTGGAAGACGGCCGAGCCGGTGGTCGGCGACTGGATATCAGGCAATCTTGGGCCGCGTGGCATGATGATCGATGCGCGTGACGGCGCCCGGGCGCTGCTCACCCTGGCCCGCCAGATTCCCGAGCTTGCGGCGCGCACCGACCGGCTGTCGCGCGAGATCGACCTGATGGCCGAGCACGGCCTGCGCTTCGACGAGACCACCGCCGACGCCATCGGCAAGGCCGAGGCGCGCTACAGCCGCTCCGGCCGCTGGGCACTCTGGGTAATTGCGCTGACGCTGGTCTATATCGCCTGGAAGATCATCTGAGTGCAGGCAATGACAGCAATGCTGTCATTGCCGTCGGAAATCGAGATCGCTATATTCTACGCAGGAGTGTGCATATGGCGAGGATTACCGTCCGCAATCTGGAAGACCATGTCATGCGGCGGCTACGCGAGCGCGGCGCCGCGCGGGGCGTTTCCATGGAGCAGGAAGCGCGGGACGTGCTCGCCGCATCCGTTGGGCTGCCGACCACAAAAGGGTTCGACCGAACGGGTTTGGCATCTGGGGAAAAACCCAAGGATCAATCAATCGCAAGAATGCAGGAATAGCCATGGGCACCCTGACGATCCGCAATCTCGACGAGGATTTGAAGCAAAGGCTGCGCGAGCAGGCCGCCAGACATGGCGTGTCAATGGAGCAGGAGGCAAGAACCCTGTTGTTGAAGGATGTAGCGGCAGTCAACAAGCACGACGACGATGTCGTCACGGCAGAGGAAATCCTCGAATTCGGTCGACGATTGCGAAAAGTGGACTTCGATCAGAAAAAACTAACGGATGAGCTCTGGTCCTTCATCGAGGAGGACTGACTGTGGTGATCGACACCTCCGCGATTTTGGCCATCCTCAAGCAGGAGCCTGATGCACCGGTGATAGCCCAGCGCCTCGCCGGAAATCAGCTGATGTTTATGAGCGCCGCGACCCTGATGGAATGTGGCACGGTCGTCGTCGGACGTTATGGGGCGGCCGGCACAGCTGAGTTGAGAGGCCTTCTAGAAAGACTGAAAGTCACGATCGTCGCTCTCACTGCCGAACATGCACAGGCCGGCATTGAAGCCTATGCCCTCTATGGCCGCGGCACTGGCCATCCCGCCAAACTCAACATGGGCGACTGTTTTTCCTACGCCCTCGCCAGGACGCGAAACCTGCCGCTGCTTTTCAAGGGCAATGATTTCATCCATACCGATATCGAACCGGCGCTGAAGCCGGCATGACACTCGATAAGAACTGGTCTTGGGCATGAGCCTCTCCGGCAAGCGCATCCTGCTCATCATCGGCGGCGGCATCGCCGCCTACAAGGCGTTGGATCTCATCCGCCGGCTGCGCGAGCGCGGGGCCGCGGTTCGGGTGGTCATGACATCGGCCGCGCAGGAATTCATCACCACGCTGTCGGCCGGCGCGCTCTCCGCCGACCATGTCTTTACCGAACTGTTCGACCGCCAGGACGAGCACGATGTCGGCCACATCAGGCTGTCGCGAGAGGCCGATCTGCTGGTGGTGGCGCCCGCCACCGCCGACCTGATGGCCAAGCTCGCCAATGGCCACGCCAACGATCTGGCCTCCACCGTGCTCATCGCCACCGACAAGCCGGTGTTGATGGCGCCGGCCATGAACCCCAGAATGTGGGCGCATCCGGCTACCCGCCGCAACCGCGCGACGCTGCAGAAGGACCGCGTCACTTTCGTCGGTCCGGCCAGGGGCGAGATGGCCGAAAGCAATGAAGCGGGCGAAGGCCGCATGGCCGAGCCGCTGGAGATCGTCGCCGCGATCGAGGCACTGCTCGACGTCGGCCCGAAGCCGCTGTCGGGGCGCAGGATCATCGTCACCTCCGGCCCCACGCATGAGCCGATCGACCCGGTGCGCTACATCGCCAACCGTTCGTCCGGCAAGCAGGGCCATGCCATAGCGGCGGCACTGGCCAGGCTCGGCGCCGATGTGCGCCTCGTTTCCGGCCCAGTCGATATTGCCGATCCGGCTGGCGTGAAGACCATCCATGTCGAACGTGCGCAAGAGATGCGCGACGCGGTGGAACAGCTCCTGCCTGCCGACGCGGCGGTGTTCGTCGCCGCCGTTGCCGACTGGCGAACCGAGAATTCAGCCGGTGAGAAGATCAAAAAGGTCGCCGGCGAAGGGCCGCCGGTGCTGCGCATGGTCGAAAATCCCGACATTCTCGCCGGCGTCGGCCATCACAGCCAGCGACCCGGCCTGGTTATCGGCTTCGCCGCCGAGACGCAGGATCTCCTGCGCAACGCCGAGGCCAAACTCAAGAAAAAAGGCGCCGATCTCATCGTCGCCAACGACGTGTCGCAGGGAAGCGGCGTCGGTTCTTCGGGCGTGATGGGCGGCGATCGCAACCGGGTGCGGATCGTGTCAAAGGCTGGCGTCGAGGAATGGCCGGAGATGAGCAAGGACGATGTGGCGGCGCGGCTCGCCGCCTTGATCGCCGAAAGGCTTAAAACCATCATCGTTTGAACCGACGCAGAGACGTTCTGAGGCAGTGACGCACTGCCCTGCCGCGAGACGACATTCAGGCAGCGCTTTAAGTCCTGCGGCTCTACATCAATTGGTCAAAAGCTGCGCGGTCCGGGCAAGCGCGCCGGCGAAGCCGTTGAGCGGAATGGAAAAGTTCACCGCTTGTCCGGTATCTGCCGCGAAAGCGTCGATCTTCAGTGTGGTGCCTGATTTCAGCAGCGGCGTGACAGTCGCATCGAACACCACCGGCACCAGACAGCCGACGACCTGGCAGGTGTTGAACGCCAGGCTGCCGTCCAGCTTCTGATCGTCGATGGTCAGGCTGACCCCCTTGGCCAGCGCCAGGCCGAACGGCAACGCAAGCGTGCCCATGGCATCCTCGCCGGTCTTGCTCGACAGCTCGATCGCCAGCAGCCGCTGATTGCTTTGCTTGTTGAATTGCTGATGCGACAGGCTGCAGGTCTTGGCCGTGCCCGATATCTGGCAATTGACCGTCCAGTCGCCGTGGGTTTCAGACAGTGCCGACGCGCCGCCGGGCAACTGCGGCGCATCCGCGGCAGCGGGTGCCGCGACCGCCTTGTCGCTCTTGGTTTGCGCCGCCACGGCCGCCACGCCGACGGTGCAGGCAACACCCAGCATCGCCACGAAATACGCGTACTTCCTCATCAAGATCCCTCCCGCCCGGCTCCGCCTCGGGCCAGCTAGAAACTGACCTTGAGAGACGCGCTGATCGCGTTCTGTTTAACCGTTTCGCCGAAGGCGCCATTATATCTGACGGACATGCCGACGCCATTGACGCCGTTCAGCTCAAGGCCGGCGCCGACCCGATAGAGCGGCGAATCGACGGCCTCCGTCAAGTGCAATGCGGGGTTGCCAGGCAGATTCTCCGCCGCCGCGAAGCGACCTTCGATTTCCCACTCCTTGTCGGAAAACTCCACGCCAGCCTTGCCGTAGACGCGAAGGCTGGCAATGTCGCTGAGTGCAATGTCGGTACCGATCTCGAAAGCCGGCGTCGCCGAATAATACATGTTGGCGCTGCCGTCGAAGTTGAAGGCGGCAACCGAGCCCACTTCCTTGCCGGAAACACGCAGCCAGCGCGCGTCGAACTGCAGGGTCGGCTGCAGGTAGAAAACACCCATCTCCTGCGTTATGCCGAGCCGCGCCGAACCGCCGAACTGGGCGGTTTTCTGCGTGTAGGTGACACTGTTGCCGATGCCAGGCAGCAATGCCTCCGGCAGATAATCTCCGATCAGCGTTTCGCCCGGAATGAAGGCCACCTGATCGAGATGCGTATCGCGCTCGCCCTGGAAGGAGCCGGTGCCGCCGCCGACTGCGAAGTCGATGAAGTAGTTCTTGTCGGCATATTTCGCCAGCGCATACGCCTGCCAGGATTCGCCTGTCGTGGCCGACAGCAATTCGCCGTTGAAATCGATCTTCGAGTCGAATTCGGTCCGGCCTATCGTTGCGCCGAGCGACCAGTGCTGGCTGACCTCGCCAATGCCGCCAAGCGACATCGTCTTCATGACGTCGTCTCGGCTGGTGGTGCCGGCCCCAGCGTCGCGGCTGTACTCGGCTTGCGGACTGATCGACGCCCAGACACAGCGTCCGTCGGGATCCTTGTAGGCGGGAACGCCGGTGCATTCGCGCGCCGCCTCCAGCATGATGTCCGTGGAGCGGTTGATCATCTCGAATGTGTGCACGGCATAGTGCGGCGTCAGCCGCGTCAGGGCCGAGCCGAGCTCCATTTCATCGGGCAGGAAGCGCAGCATGTTGATCAACAGCGCCATCGGATTGTCTGGGCTCGAAGAAGCCTCGACATCATCGAGATACTGCGCCATCTGGAAAACGCCGGGATCGGTCGTGCCGGAGTTAGGATCCTGTGCCAACTCCAGGAAAGTCGGATTGTCGGCATAGAGAACCAGATCCGTTCCGCCGACCACCTTGGTCAGGAAATTGAAGCCGACCGCCGGATGCAGCGTCGTGGGCGTGATGCCGGAATCGGTCATCGCCGATCCGGTGGCCAGCACATATTCGGCGAACAATTTGTCGATCGACAGGAAATTCAACGGCGCTTCACCATCGAAGTCTCCGGCCACCGTTAGTGCCAGGGCATCCGTGATCTGGTTGTTGAGATCGACGTCGGTGACGAAGTCGCCCGAGAATATCTGCGTGAAGCCGCCCGTGACATCCACTTTGGCCACGACGCCGATGCCCTGATTGGTAAACAGCCCGTCATTGGTGAACTTGCCGCCGCCGAGATCGATGGTCTTGAGGCCGACCATCGAGGCGTCGGCGATATTGTGGAAGCTGTTCGTGCCGCCGCCGAGGTCCATGTTGCCGATCACCCGTCCGAGCGTGTCGGCGCTCTTCGAATTCTCCACATGGTCATCGCCCGATGTGCCGGTGATAGCCAGTGGGCTGAAATCGTCCAGAAGCGATTCCAGGATCGCATTCGTCGGCACGACGGGACCGGGCGCCAACAGGAAGGCTTGGAATGCCTGAAATTGCGACGCCTGGATGGTGAAACTCGGCGTTGCCCCCATCGCATAGAGCAGGCTGTGGTTGTTCAGCGTGTTGTCTGCGCCCCCGACAAGCATCGCCGCCACGCCGGTTCCGGCACCGCCGATCGTGTACTGGCCATTCAGGTTGATGGTGATGTTGCCCTTGGCGCCCTTGGCCGTGCTCTCGCCATAGACAGCCACGGAATCCGCACCTTGCGCGAACAGGCTGTCACCCGCCGTCAGATCGACCGCATGGGCATTGCCGTCGCCTGTCGCGCTCTGGCCGAACATCGCATACGAACTTGCGCCCTTGACCCAGACTTGGCTGTCCGTGCTAGCGGCCGACGCCGCAGCGTCGCCGATACCACCTTGCGAGCCGGCCGCCGACTGGCCCATGGCCAGCGAATCCATGCCGCCGGCGCCACCGCCACCGCCCACCGCCTGGGCAACGACGCCGTGTCCACGGTCGCCATCGGTCTCAATGGCGCCGGACTGGATGATGGTTACCTTGCCGCCGGTGCCCTTGGTGCCACCAGGCGTGTTGAAGCCGATGGCGTTTGGCCCGCCGCCGTCGTCGTCGGCGCCAAAGCGGCCGAAACCGGCACCACCGATGCCGCCGCCGCCACCGACCGACTGCGCGATGATGGCGATGGAATCCTTGCCCGTCGTCGTGATCGTGCCGGTGCGGATGACGGTAACATCGCCGCCATCGCCGCCATTGCCGCCGAGACCGCCAATGGCCAACGCATTCGAGCTCTTGCCCTTGGCGTCGCCGCCATAGCCGCCACCGCCGCCGACCGATTGCGCGACCACGCCATGCGCGCGCTCGCCATGGGTGATGATGGTGCCGGAAACCGTGACATCGACCTTGCCGCCATTGCCGCCATTGCCGCCGAAGCCGCCAAGCTGCAGCGCGACCGACTCGTCTCCCGCCGTGTCGGCCGATACCACGCCGCCATAGCCGCCGCCGCCGCCGACGGACTGGGCGAAGATGCCGAGCGCCCCATCCTTCCAGGTTTCGATGATGCCGTCATTGTTGACCGTGACATGGCCGCCATTGGAGCCGTCGCCGCTCGGCAGAGAAATCGCGCCGCCGATCGTCATGTCGGCCTCCGAAGCGTTGGCCGCGGCACCCGAAGCACCGCCGCCACCGCCTACCGATTGCGCGAAAATGCCGTGCGAAAGATAGCCGAGCGTGGTGATCTTGCCATGATTGTCGACGATTACGTCGCCACCGCTGCTGCCCCCACCGCCCAGCCCGCCGATCGCCAGCGTCACCGACGTTTCCGCGCTGCCTGTCTCGGTCGAGCCGGCGCCCGCCGCGCCACCGCCACCGCCCACCGATTGCGCGAAGATGCCATGCGAATTATCGCCCTTGGTCAGGATCTCGCCCGACCCGAAATTCGTCACATGAACGGTTTCGCCACTCTTGCCGCCGGTGCCGCCGGCGCCGCCGAGGCTCAAGGTTATGGCCACATTGGAGTCCTTGGCCGAGGTGCCCGAAGCGCCGCCGACGCCGCCGCTGCCGCCGATCGACTGCGCCAGTATGCCGTGCGAATAGGCCTTCTCGGTCTGGATCCAGCCGCTGTTTTCGACATTGACCTTACCGCCATTACCGCCAACGTTGCCGGACCCGCCCAGTGACAGGTTGACACTGACTTCCGATTCATCGGTATGACCGGTGCTTTCGCCGGCGCCACCGGCGCCACCGCCGCCACCCACCGACTGTGCGAAGATGCCGATGGAACGCTCCTGCTGGGTCCAGATGCCGGCCGTGGCGAGATTGAAGACGTCGACCTGGAAAGCGCTGCCACCGCCGCCGCCTGCCCCACCAAGCGCCCCACCGATCGCATATTTACCCAATACGCCCGATGTCGCCGAGCCGCCGACACCACCACCGCCGCCGATCGAGTTGGCGCTGATACCATACGAATCGGCGCCGTCGGTCACGATCAGGCTCCGGTTGGTAACAGAGACCGTGCCGCCATTGCCGGCACCACCCGCGGCGAGGCCGATCGCCGCGCCGATGCCGACGGACGTCTCGCCTTCGCTGCCTCCGCCAACGATCTCCTCGTCGGTCGAAGCCGCGCCGCCGCCGCCGCCGCCGCCGCCGACCGACATCGCCAGGATACCGATGGAGTTGAAGCCCTGGGTCCGGATTACCCCGGAATTGTCGACATGCACGCCGGCGCCGATGACGTTGTTGCCGTCATCCAGGCGGAACAACGCCGCATCGTTGCCGGAGCCGCCCGAACCGCCAATGCCGACATTGACGGTGACACTCGTCTCGCTGGTGCCGCCAAGGTGGAACGCCTTGGCGTTGCTCGATCCGCCCATGCCGCCGCCGCCGCCCAGCGATTGCGCGACGATGCCTGAAGAGAAATCGCCCTTGGTCGTCAAATTGCCGGTGTTGATCACGTCGACCGCGCCGGAGATATTGCCGGTGCCGCCCCCGCCTCCGACGGTCACATTGGCCGCAACGTTGACGCCTTGGCCGCCGCCCAGATCGGCGGTCGCACCGTTGGTCGAGCCGCCATTGCCGCCGCCGCCGCCGATCGACTGCGCAAGGATCGCCGCGCTCATGTCGCCATCCGTCTGCACCGTCATGGCATTGTGGACGAGCACATCGTCGCTGACATTGCCGTCGCCGCCGCCGCCGCCGATGCTCACGGTCGCGTTGACGCTGACATTGACGCCGTAACCGCCAGCCGCCGCCCAGGAATCGCCGCCATTGCCGCCGCTGCCGGCAACCGACTGGGCAAGAATGCCGCCAGCCTGGTAACCCTTGGTGACTATGCTGCCGCCGCCGCTGAGGCCGGTATCGACGATCACCAGGTCACTGCGGCCACCGTCGCCGCCCCAGCCGCCGACCGTCACGCCGAGGCTGACATTGACGCCGTTGCTGACCGAGCCGGCCATCGTGGCCGCACGGCCGCCATTGCCGCCGCCGCCGCCAATCGACTGTGCCACGATGCCGCCCGAGCCGACCGCGTCGGTGTCGGCGATGATGTTGCCGTCCGCCCTGACCGTAACCTTGCCGCCAGGGCCGCCATCGCCGCCCTCGCCGCCAACCGAAACGCCGACCGCTGCCGATGCGTAGAAACCGGCGCTGAAGGCTCCGGAATAGGCATTGCCGCCATTGCCGCCGCTACCGCCGACCGATTGCGCCAGGATGGCCTTCGCGCCCGCGCCGCCGACGTGGATGTCGCCCTTGTGGGTGACGGTAACCTGATCGCTCAGGTTCGCATCGCCGCCGCCGCCGCCGATCGCGACGCCAGCCGCACCGAATATACCAACCGCGACCGCACCGGCGCTGCCGCCATTGCCGCCGCCGCCGCCGACCGATTGCGCCAGGATGCCGTGCGCGAGCGCGCCTTTGGTGGTTATGTTTGCGGTGTTTTTGACCTCGACCTGGCCACCTGCCCCGCCAGCGCCGCCCTGGCCACCGACAGCGACGGCCGCAAAGGCACCACCGGCGCCCGCCAAGCCTCCATCACCACCTGAACCACCGACCGACTGCGCGAAGATGCCGATCGAGAGGTCCCTGTCAGTGGTGATCCGAGCCGTATTTTCGACATAGACTTTCTGGCTGCCACCACCGGAACTGCCATTGCCGCCCAGCGAGAAGGAAGGTCCGCCAACCGTCACCGCAAAGCCGCCGGAGCCGCCGCCGCCGCCGACCGACTGCGCCATGATGCCGTGCGACTGAATACCTTCGGTCTGGACGACGGCGCCGTTGATGACATCAACGGTCTTGCCGCCGCCACCGCCGGCGCCCTTACCACCGATCCCGATGCCGAGGCCCAGGTTCAGTCCTGCAGAACCGCCGCCCGTGCCGCCGCCACCGCCGATGGATTGCGCGATAATGCCCGTCGAGCGATCGCCGATCGTATGGATCAAGCCGCCGCCAATTGTGGCCCTGACCGTCTCGGCCTCGCCGGCCGCTCCGCCTTTGCCGCCGATGCCGATGGTCGCAGCGATAGCGCCATTGAACGAAAAGCCGCCATTGCCGCCGCCGCCGCCGATCGATTGAATGATCAGGCCAGCGGAGTCGGCGCCGTGGGTTGTGATATTCGTGGTGGTGGAGTTGTAGACGACCTTGCCCGCGGCGCCGCCGCCCGCGCCACTGCCGCCGATGCCGACGGTCAGGCCAAGGCCGACACCGATGACGCCGCCGCCATTGCCGCCGCCGCCACCGATCGATTGCACGATGATACCGGCCGACCTTTCCTTGAAGGTTTCGACCGAACCATTATAGGTCGCATCGACTGCCTTGCCCGCGCCTGCCGCGCCGCCGCCACCACCGATGCCCAGATTGGCGATCGCGCCAAACGTGCCGACGAAGCCGCCATTGCCGCCACCGCCGCCGACCGACTGTACGACGAGGCCGATCGAGTCGGTGCCGCGCGTGATGATCGATTGCTGGCCGCCATTGGCGGTGCGGAAGAACACGTCGCCGCCATCGCCGCCGCCGCTGCCCTTGCCGCCGATTCCAACGCTCGCTCCGAAGAGGGCGCCTTCCACGACAAAGCCGCCATTGCCGCCGCCGCCGCCAAGCGATTGGACGACGATGCCTGCCGACCGGTCCTGCAAGGTTTCGACCGAGCCGCCGGTGGTGACGTCGACTTTCCTGGCGAAGCCGCCTGAACCAGCCGAGCCGCCGACGCCGACAGCCACGAGACCCGCGCCACCGAGAGCGAAGCCGCCATTGCCGCCGCCGCCGCCCACCGACTGGGCGAGGATGCCGATGGAATCGGTGCCGCGCGTCGTGACCTTGGCGTTTGCAATGTTGTAGGTGACCTCGTCTCCGTTGCCGGCCGCGCTGCCGCTGCCGCCGACCGAAACAGACACGATGCCGCCAAGCGCAAAGGCGCCACCGCCATTGCCGCCGCCGCCACCCACCGACTGTGCGAGGATGCCAATGGCCGAACGACCGTTGGTGTCGACCGTCGGACCGGTCGCGGCCTGGTTGACGTTGACGGCTCCGGCATTGCCGCCGGTTCCGCCGCCGCCGCCGATCGCGACAGCGACTGCCGGGGCGACCGACAGGGCAAAGCCGCCATTGCCGCCCCCACCACCGACCGACTGGGCCAGTACGCCATGCGCGCCATCGCCGCTGCCGTCAGCGCCAGTCGTTATCGTGCCGCCGACATTGGCGATGACAGTCCCGCCTTTGCCGCCGCCGCCGGCTGTGCCGCCGATCGATACGATGCCGGCTGCCCCGCCGCCGTCACCACCGCCGCCGCCGACCGATTCGACCAGCATGCCGATAGCACCCCGACCATCGGTGGTGATGTTGCCGGTGTTGGTACCGGTTGCAGTGGCGCCATCATTGCCCGCGCCTCCTGTGCCACCGCCGCCGAACAGGCCGAAGGCGTCGCCGCCGCCACCACCGCCGCCGCCGACCGACTGCACGGCCATGCCGCTGGCGAAATCACCATGCGTTATGATGCCGCCCGAATTGCTGCCCGTGGCATTTCCGCCCAAAGTGGCGCCGCCGCCATTGCCGCCGCCGCTGACGACCCCGACGCCATCGGCGCCATTGCCACCCACACCACCTGCCGACCGCACCAGCATGCCATAAGAGGCCAATCCCGATGTTTCCACCTTGCCGGCGTTGCTTGCCGATGCGGTGCCGCCGGAAGCACCATCACCGCCGTCACCAGCATCGACGCCGAGACTGACGATGTTGTCACCGCCCTGGCCGCCATTGCCGCCGCTGGCGTTGGAAAAGATGCCGTAGGAAAAGTCGCCCGTCGTCGTGATGTCGCTGGTGCCAGACGCAACCGCGTTGGCGCTGCCGCCGGTGTTGCCGCTTCCGGCGTCGCCGCCAAGGTTCACGATCGCCGGAAGGGCGCCACCGCCACTGCCGCCATCGCCGCCGACCGCGGAAGCTATGAGTCCATGATGGCCCGAGCCGATGGTCGAAATCGTGGCGTTGTTGAGAACATCGACGGATCCGCCAACGCCGCCATTGCCGCCCTCACCGCCATTGGTTTCAAAGGGCGTTCCAGCCAGGCCTTCGCCGCCGTCGCCGCCATCGCCGCCATTCGCCGTGCCGCCAAATCCAGATGCGTTGACGTTTATCTGCGGAACGTTGTTTACGGCTCCAGGGGTCGCATTTGTAATCGATCCGCCGGGATCGCCATTATCGCCATCTGCGTCAAAGCCACCAGGTCCCCTGTCCGGAGCATCCGGGCCGTTCTTGTCTATGACGAACTGAGCATGCGCCGCCGGTATCGGCGGAAAACCCACCAGCGCGGTGGCGCCGAGGAGGACCATCAACCGTCCGGCAATCACACCTGGCCGGCGACGGCGACCCGAGCCAGACGCTTCTTGCGCACGTGCCACCGGTCCAAGTTTGAACAAAGTCCACGCTTGCGCCGCACGAAGCGAACAAGGCGAACTGCCGGGCAGCGCTTGGCGGGCAAGCCCTGCTTGCTGGGATACCTCTGCCACATGGGCATTGGCAGCGTCGATACCGGAACCCGGAACCGCGAATGCGCGTTTGATGGCAAAGCCACCACGCTTTGAAAACAAAGCCATGCACTTACCCCCCGTTTTACGGGGGCGCGCCTCAATGCCTGCTTAAGGCGACGCCACCGCTATGCTCATGCAATTGCAATAAGGATGCCGGCACTGCGCAATAAGGTTCAATGCATTAAAACAGAGCATCCGCATTCCCACTTGCGGAGCTCTGACTCAATTAGAATACATTAACTTATGCCGGATGAAACCGAAAATTTACGTGCGGACACTGACTAAAGCCGCTGACGTTTCATAGTCGTCATATGACGACTATCTGCGGTTCACTGCTGGAATCGCAGAACAAAGCGATCGGACTGCCCGATTTCGTGATGCTCGACCCGCTGGCCATGGCATCGCCGCGCAAACGTCCTATATCAGTGGGCAGAGTTTTTTGCGCGGGAATGAGCGAATGTCGGCACTTCGGCCATCAACGATCTTCACAGTGGCAATGCTGGCCACGGCAGTGCTGGCGGGCGTTTGCCTGCCGGCTTCCGCGCAAGCGCTCAATTCCGCTACCGGCAACAATGCGCTGATCCGGCAGAACGACCTGCAAATCCTGCAAAACAGGATACAACGGCAGCAATATCAGCAGCAACAGCAGCAGTACCGCGCCCAGGACCGCCAGATCGTTCAGCAGCCGCCCCCGGTCGTGCAGCAGCTCAAGCCAAGCTGCCAGACCCAGATAATCGGCACCACCGCCGTGAGCAATTGCCGCTGACATCAAGGCGTTTTTCATTTATTTAGCCGACTTAGGTATTTCGAGTGTCTTTCGGCACATGCGAAAGTTTTGGTTTTGCAACGATGCCTTGTCGCGCTATGCGGCATTGCATCGACTGGATTGACGAATGGCAGCCACCAAGAAAAAGGCCGTACGCAAGGCAAAAAAGGGCGAGAGGATCCGCCAGGTGGCGGCTATTCCCTTTCGGCTGACCGCGCGCGGCGCCATCGAGGTCATGCTGGTCACGTCGCGTACCACCAGGCGCTTCATCGTCCCCAAGGGCTGGCCGATGAAGGGCAAGAGCGGACGCAAGGCGGCCACCATCGAGGCACAGGAGGAAGCCGGCGTGCTCGGCAAGACGCTGAAGCAGCCGGCGGGCACCTATTCCTACTGGAAGCGGCTGGCCAATCGCTTTGTCCGCGTCGACGTCATCGTCTATCTGCTCGAGGTGAGCGAGGAACTGGCCGACTGGCAGGAAGCCAAACGACGCCAGCGGGCCTGGCTGGCGCCAGCCGATGCGGCCATGCTCATCGACGAGCCGGATCTTTCAACGTTGGTGAAGACGCTAAAGATCCCCCAGCCTTTGCCGGTGGACCAGGCGTAAAGCCTCACTCGCCGGGCTCATCGCTTTCGGGAAACGGCCGCACCGGCGTGCCGGTATAGGTCCACAGCCATTCGCGCGGCAGCGGCCCTTTGTTTCGCTCGGCCTGCTGCGACTGCTCCCAGGCATGCGCAAGGATGCCGACCGAGCGCGACAGCACGAAAAGCCCTCGCGTCAGCGCTGGCGGAAAACCGAGTTCGCCATAGATGACGGCGGTAGCGCCATCGATGTTGAGCGGTATTTTTTTCCTCTTGCGTCGCGCGACGTCCGCCTCGATCGCTTCTGCAATATCGACGAAACGTCCGTTGACGGCACCGCGTGCGGCAAATTCGCGGGTCAGTTCCAGCAAGCGCGGCGCGCGCGGGTCGACGGGATGGAAACGATGTCCGAGCCCCGGCACATAGCCCTTCTCCTCGGCGAAGAACCGGTCGAGCCGTGTCGAGACCGCTTCATTCAGCGTCATCCCGGCATCGATTGCCACGGCAATGTCACCATAGAAGGAAAGCGCCTGCTCGCCGGCGCCACCGTGCACGTCGCCGAGAACGTTGATGGCCGAGGCCATGGCGCTGTTGATACCGACGCCGCAGGTTGCGGCCATGCACGCGATGGCGATCGATGGCGCCTGCGGTCCGTGGTCGACGGCGGCTCCCAAGGCAATGCCGAGCAACTCTGCCTGGTCCTCGCCGGGCAGTTCGCCGCGCAGCATCAGCCAGATGACAGCCGGGAAGCTGACGCGGCCGATCAGATCCTGGATCTCGTAGCCGCGCAGCCGGATGACACCAGGCCGCATCTCGATGATGTCGGTCTGCCACCATTCCTCGCCGCGCTCACGGCCCGTCTTCTCCGTGTCGCTCATGCGCCTGCCTTTGTCTTGGCGCGGGGTGGCAGGTCGGCGAACACCTCGCCCATATGTTCGCCGAGCGCCGGCGGCGGCTTTCTCGGCAACGGCGCCTCGCCATCGACCATGAAGCCGCCGCGCAGAACGGTCAGCGGCTTGTCCATGCCGGCCACATCGTCGAAATTCGCGGTCACCCGGCGTTCGAGCACTTGCGGCTCGCCCAGCACTTGCGGGATCGTCAGCACCCTGCCGGCGGGCACCCCGGCGCGATTGAGCATCTCTTCCCAGGCAGCCGCCGAGGCGTCCGCCAGGGCGTCCTCGATTTCGACTTTAAGCGCCGCACGGTTGCGCTTGCGCGTCTCGCGCTCGGCAAAGCGGACATCGGAGGCCAGTTCCGGCCGGCCGATCAGCCGGCACAGCGCCACGAACTGCTCCTGCTTGTTGGCGGCGATGTTGACGAGCCCGTCGCCGGTGCGAAACGTACCGGAGGGTGCCGCCGTCATGTTCTCATTGCCCATCGGCTTGGGGTCGATGCCTGCGGTCAGATAGTTGGAAACCGGCCAGCCAAGCGCGGAAAGTGTGCATTCGAGCATCGAGACGTCGAGAAAGGCACCCTCGCCGCTCGTCTTCTGCCGCACCAGCGCCGAGGTAATGGCGAACGCGCCGACCAGTCCGCCAAGCGTGTCGGCCACGGGATAGCCGACCCGCAGCGGCGCCGTTTCCGGTGTTCCGGTGATGCTCATGATCCCCGACAGGCCCTGGATGATCTGGTCATAGGCGGGATTGTCGCGCATCGGCCCGGTCTGGCCGAAACCCGATATCGCACAATAGACGAGGCCTGGACGGACCGTCTTCAGCGCCTCGTAACCAAGCCCCAGCCGATCCATCACGCCCGGGCGGAAATTCTCCACCAGGGCGTCGGCGCTGGCCACCAGATCGAAAAAGCGCTCGCGATCGGCTTGCTGCTTGAGGTCGAGCACCACCGACCGTTTGCCGGCGTTCTGCGCCAGGAACGATGCGCCCATGCCGGCGCTGTTCAGCTTTGGCGAGCCGCCGAGCTGGCGGGCCAGGTCGCCGCCTTGCGGCGCCTCGACCTTGATCACATCGGCGCCGAGCAGCGCCAGCTGATAGGCGCAGTAGGGACCGGCCAGGACGTTGGTCAGGTCGAGGACGCGGATACCGGAAAGCAATTCTGTCATGGCATCATGGATCGATCAGGCATCGCCGGGCACATGCTCCGGTCCGCGCCGACGCCGATGCTCGATGAAGGCCCAGATATGCGGGCCGGCAAGGCCGATGAAGGCGAGCGTCAGCAGCGTCAGCGACAGCTTGTGGGTGTAAAACACCGACCAGTCGCCATTCGAGATGGTCATCGCCCGGCGGAACTGGGTTTCGGCGAGCGGTCCAAGGATCATGCCGATAATGACGGGCGCGGTCGGGAAATCGAAGCGCCGCATCAGGAAGCCGGCGGCCCCCAGGAGATAGAGGATGACGAGGTCGATGGGCGATTGCGAGATGCCATAGGTGCCGACCGTGGCGAACACCAGGATGCCGGCATAAAGCTGCGGCGCCGGGATTTTCAGCAACCGCACCCAGAGCCCGATCAGCGGCAGGTTGAGGATGACCAGGATGACGTTGGCGATGAACAGGCTGGCGATCAGCCCCCAGACGAGGTCTCCCTGGGTCGTGAGAAGCAGCGGCCCGGGATTGATGCCGTAGCTTTGGAAGGCCGACAGCATGATCGCCGCGGTCGCGGAGGTCGGCAGGCCAAGCGTCAGCATAGGCACCAGCACGCCGGCTGCGGAGGCATTGTTGGCAGCCTCGGGGCCGGCAACGCCTTCGATGGCGCCGACGGTGCCGAACTCCTCCTTGTGCTTCGACAGCTTCTTTTCGATGGCATAGGACAGGAAGGTCGGGATTTCGGCGCCGCCGGCCGGCATGGCGCCGATCGGGAAGCCGATCGCAGCGCCGCGCAGCCAGGGTTTCCACGAACGCCCCCACTCGGCCGCCGTCATGTAGAGCGAGCCCTTCAGCGGCACGATCTCGTCCTTGCCGGCATAGCGGCGCGAGGCCATGTAGAGCGTCTCGCCGACGGCAAACAGGCCGACCGCGGCAATGATGACATCGACGCCATCAAGCAGTTCGTTCGTGCCGAAGGTGAAGCGCGGCTGGCCGGTCTGCAGGTCGACGCCGATCATGCCGATGACGAAGCCGGCGAACAGGCTGGTCAGGCCGCGTACGGAAGACGAGCCGAGCACCGCCGAAACGGTGATGAAGGCCAGCACCATCAAAGAGAAATATTCGGCCGGGCCGAAGGCCAGCGCGAACTTGACCACCACCGGCGCCAGGAAAGCGACGCCCATCGTGCCGATCGTGCCGGCGACGAACGAGCCTATCGCGGAGGTGGCGAGTGCCGCGCCGCCGCGCCCGGAGCGCGCCATCCTGTTGCCTTCCAACGCAGTGATGATGGTGGCGCTTTCGCCGGGCGTGTTGAGCAGGATCGACGTCGTCGAACCACCATACATGGCGCCGTAGTAGATGCCGGCGAACAGGATGAAGGATGCTTCCGGCGCCACCTGATAGGTGATCGGCAAAAGCAGCGCGATGGTCAGCGCCGGTCCAAGACCGGGCAGCACGCCGATGGCGGTGCCGAGTGTGGTGCCAAGCAGGCACCACAGAAGGTTGACCGGGGTGAAGGCAACCGAGAAGCCATGTGCGAGATGTCCGAGCGTTTCCATGGCGTCAGCCCCTCAACATGGTGATGAACGCATCGATGACCGTGTTCAGCTGGTTCTCGATGAAACCGGCACCGATGTTGACGCCAAGCGCCCTGGCGAAGCCAAAATAGGCGGCCAGCGCCAGGATCAGGCCGAGCACTGCGTCACGCAGCGTGCGCTTGCTGCCGAAGCCGTAGCAGACCAGAACGAACATGAGGACGGATGCCGCCGTGAAACCGAGCGGCCGGATGAGCAGCAGATTGGCGAGCAGGCCGATGACGACGAAACCCATCGCCTTCCAGTCGGTCGGCGTTTGCTTTTCCTCCTCCGGCTGCCAGCCGCCGCGAAGCGCGGCAAGGATGAGCAACAGCGAAAGAACCACCAGGCCGAACATGGTGAGGTAGGGAAAGACGGTCGGGCCGACCTTGGAGTAGAGCGGCGACACCGGGATTGCCAGCGTCTGCCAGGCGACGGCGCCGGCGCAGGCCAGGAGCCCGATGCCTATCAACAATTCCGGCACGGCAAGGCGCCACGGCGCCGCCTGCTGGTCGCTGGTGCTCATCGGGATCCTCCCAAGATGGCCGGCATCCTCCAGCCGGCCGCATCCGCAGTTTCGCCGCATCATATGTCCATGCGGCAGGCGAGATGGGAAGGGGGCGGCACTCTAACCGCCCCCTGAAGACATCAGGCGAGGCCGAGATCCTTGAGGATCGCGGTGATGCGGGCCGTGTCCTCGGTGAGGAATTTTGCGTAGTCGTCGCCAGTCAAAAGGATGGGCGTCCAGTTGCGGTTTTTGCATTCGGTTGCCCATGCATCGCTCTTGGCCATGGTCTCGATCATTGTGACCATCGCCGCCTTGTCGGCGTCGGAAACGCCGGGCGGTGCGAAGACGCCGCGCCAGTTGAACAGCTCGACATCGATGCCGGCCTCCTTCAGCGTCGGCGCATCGATGCCGTCCTGGCGCTTGTCTGCCGAGATGGCGAGCAGCCGCAGCGCGCCCGCCTTGACCTGCTCGGAGAACTCGCCAAAGCCGGAGATGCCGGCCGCGACCTGGTTGCCGAGCAGCGCCGACAACGCCTCACCGCCGCCGGCGAACGGCACGTAGGACAGGTTTGTCGCCGGCACGCCGACCGTCTTGGCAATCAAGCCGAACAAGATGTGATCCGAGCCGCCGGCGGAGCCGCCGGCGACGGGAACCTTTGTCGGATCGGCCTTGAGCGCGGCGACGAAATCAGCGACCGTCTTGAACGGTGACTCCGCCGGCACGACCAGGGCCTCGAACTCGCCGGTGAGGCGGGCGATCGGGGTGACTTGCGTCAGATTGTTCGCGGCCTTGTTGGCAATGATGGCGCCAACCATGACCATGCCGGCAACCATCAGGGAATTGCCTTTGCCGTTCCACTGGCTGATGAATTGCGGCAGCCCGACAGTCCCGCCGGCGCCGCCGACATTGGTGATCTGCGAACCCGAGATGAGCTTTTCACTGCGCAGCACCTGGTCGATCGTGCGCGCCGTCTGGTCCCAGCCGCCACCCGGTGCGGCAGGCACGAAGAGCTGTATCTGGGGCGCGCCTTCGGCGTAAGCGGGAGAAAGATGCGACGTCATCAGCCCGGCACCCACGGCTGCGGTGCTCATCAAAAATCTGCGTCTGTTCAGCATGGGGATTCCTCCAAATCACGACACCTCCTCCGGTGCCCGCCAAAACGCGCCTGCATCCAGACCCGTCATCGATTTCAAGCAGATGTTACGGAGTTCTGTCAACGGAAACGATATTCTACTGGACAGAACGATTTGGCGGCGCGACAGAGTCGCGTCGCTCGGCTTTCTTCAAACTGGAACCACCATGGACTCGCCAAGCAAATCGGCAGATGGGGAAATAGATCGCACCTCGGCGGACGGTGTTGCCGCGCTTGATCGGGCCATTGCCATCCTCGATGCCTTCACCACGGATGACCGGTCGCTCAGCCTGGCCGAAATCGCGGCGCGCACCGGCCTCTACAAGAGCACCATCCTGCGGCTTGCGAATTCCCTCATGCGCGGACGATTGCTCGAGCGCCTCGACAATGGACGCTACCGCGTCGGACCCGCGACCTTTCGGCTCGGTGCGCTCTACCAGCGTTCGGTCGTGGCGGTCGATATCCTGCTGCCGATCATGCGCGATCTTTCCGAGCGAAGCTGGGAGAGCGTTGCCTTCTATGTTCGCTCGGGCGACGTCCGCACCTGTCTTTACCGCGTCGAATCCAAGCACCCGATCCGCTACACGATACGCGAAGGCGACGTATTACCTTTGCTGCTCGGCTCGGGAGGCCGCGTGCTCGCAGCGTTTTCGGGCCAGCAGGGCGAACCGTACGAGACCATCCGCAAGACCTGCAACTGCCTCGCCGTGGGCGACCGGGACCCTGAGACGGGGGGCGTGTCGGCGCCGGTGTTCGGCCCGGGAGGCGTCCTGCTCGGCGCCTTGACCCTGGCTGGACCCAGCACGCGCGTCGACGCGGCATTTCTGCAGCGCATGAAGCGTCCGCTGCTCGAGGCGGCGGCCCGCGCCACCCGCGCCTTCGGTGAGGACGCCTCCATGCTCGAGCGGGCAAGCCTGGCAGCGGACGCCATGCCGTAGAACACGTCCTCGTTGGAAGCCCCGCTCAGGTCAATTTGACCAGAACCGCACGGCGGTTCTTGGCGTGGCCCGCCTCGTCATCATTGCTGGCGACAGGCGCCATCATGCCGGCGCTGGCAGCTGTCAGCCCGCGGCTCAGGTCACCGCGCCAGCAGGATGGTCGGAGTGTCGTGATAGGTGGTCTTCACCACTTCCCGGTAACCGCACTTCGCAGCCACCCTCAGCGACGCGCCGTTTTCCGGATCGATGATACAGACGGTCTTCTCGCGCCCGAAAATCTCTTCGCTCCACGCCAGGATGCGGCCAACCACCTCGGTGGCGAAGCCCGCCCCGTGCACGGCCGGAACCAGCGCCCATCCGGCCTCGGGAATGCCTTCGATCGATGGTTCCATGTCGCGCTTCAGGTCGTGAAACCCGGCCTCGCCGATGAAGCGTCCGGTCGCCTTCTCCTCGATCGCCCAGAAGCCATAGCCGAGCAGCGACCACAGGCCGGCGTGACGCAGGAAGCGCATCCAGCTTTCTTCGCGCGTGCGCGGTTTGCCGCCGATGAAGCGGGTGACGATGGGATCCGTCCACATCGCGGCATAGGTGTCGAAATCGTCCAGCCGGTGTGCCCGCAGGATGGTTCGCTTCGTTTCGATGACAGGAGCGCTGGTCGCTTGTGGATTGTTCATGGGATCTGCCTCGCACGGATCGTCAGCGCTTAGCAAATCGCCGGTGCTGCGCAAGGGGCCAGGGCAACACGGCCCATCATCCAGGCGCCGCTATGGGAATTTTGCGCGACGGTGCTATTTTTCACGGCAGGCTGATTCAACACCTGCCAGCGCGACCCTTTTTCAGGCGCTGGGCGGTGCCGTCAAACCCCAGGGAAAGAGCATGGACACCACCGATCTTGTGCTTGCGATCTTCCATCATCTGCTGGTGTTTTCGTTGGCGGGAATCATCGGCGCCGAATTCGTCCTGATCCGCGGCGATCTGGGCGCTGCGACGCTCAAGAGGCTCGCCGGCATCGACCGCCATTACGGCATCATTGCCACGCTGATCATCGTCGTCGGCATCGGCCGCGTCTTCTATGGCCTCAAGGGCTGGGAATTCTACGTCTACAATTGGGTGTTCTGGGCCAAGATAGCGGCGTTCGTCGTGGTCGGCCTGCTGTCGATCATCCCGACCGTCCGCTTCATATCCTGGAGCAGGCAGGCGAGCGGCAATGCCTCGTTCCAGGTGCCGGCGGCCGAGCTTGCGTCCGTGAAGACTTACATCCGCGCCGAAGCTTTCATCTTCCTGCTCATCCCGGTCTTCGCCGCGGCGATGGCGCGTGGCTACGGCTATTAGGATGGCGCCCATCAGCAGTTTGCCGTTTGAGTCCGGTTGCAATCTGTTAATTGCGCTAGTTGTTGCTCCATCTGCAGGGTGTTGAGAGGACCCCGCGCAGCGGTTGGAGATTTACGTATTGGGAGGAGATCACGATGAGAAGATTTGTCACCACTCTGGCTGCTGCTGCGGCCGTCGCGCTTTATGGGTTCACTGCCGGCGCGCAGACCTATCCTGAACGCACCATCACCGTTGTGGTGCCGTTTGCAGCCGGCGGCCCGACCGACACGGTCACGCGCCTCGTCGCCGAAGCGATGTCGAAGGATCTCGGCCAGCAGGTCATCGTCGAAAATGTCGGCGGCGCCGGCGGCACGCTGGGTGCCGGCCGCGTCGCCAACGCCGAGCCGGACGGTTATACGCTGCTGCTCCATCATATCGGCATGGCGACAAGTGCGACGCTGTACAGAAAGCTCGCCTACGACACGCTGAACGCCTTCGAATATGTCGGCCTCGTCACCGAAGTGCCGATGACCATCGTCGGCCGCAAGGACCTGGAGCCCACCGACCTCAAGGGGCTGGTGGAGTACGCCAAGGCCAACAAGGATTCCATTACCGTCGCAAATGCCGGCATCGGTGCGGCCTCGCATCTGTGCGGCATGCTGTTCATGAGCGCCATCAAGACGCCGCTGGTCACCGTGCCCTACAAGGGCACCGGCCCGGCCATGACCGATCTTCTCGGCGGCCAGGTCGACATCATGTGCGACCAGACGACCAACACCACCAAGCAGATCCAGGGCGGCACCATCAAGGCCTATGCCGTCACCTCGCCGGAACGCCTCGATGTGCTGAAGGACGTGCCGACGGCGGTGGAAGGCGGCCTTCCCGATGTGCAGGTCGGCATCTGGCATGGTCTCTATGCACCCAAGGGCACGCCGGCCGAGATCACCGAACGCCTGTCGAAATCGCTGCAGGTCGCGCTGAAGGACCAGAACGTCGCCGCCCGCTTCGCCGAACTCGGCACCAAGCCGTCGCTCGAGGCCGATGCCACGCCCGCCGCACTGAAGGCCAAGCTGGAAAGCGAGATCGCGCGCTGGAAGCCGATCATCGAAGCCGCCGGCCAGTACGCCGACTGAGATTTGAATAGGGGCGCCACCAGCGCCCCTATTTCGCTCGGCATCGCTACCCACTGCGGGCTTGGGAGAACCATCATGAAACCTTTCGCGATCGACAGGGCCAACGGCCTGTGCGCTGCCCTGTTCATCGGTTTCGGCGCGTGGTTCGCGCTGCAATCGCTCGGTCTCGAAATCGGCACCGCCTTGCGCATGGGGCCAGGCTATTTTCCGCTGGTCCTGGCGATCGTGCTGATCCTGCTTGGCGCCGTCATTCTCGTCCAGGCCGTACGCGTCGAGGGCGAAGAGATCGGGCACATTGCGTGGCGCGGCATGCTGCTCATCCTGCCTGCTCCGATCTTCTTCGGCCTGACAGTGCGCGGCCTCGGATTCATCCCGTCGATCTTCCTGACGGCGCTGATCGCGTCGTTTGCCAGCCGCCGCATGAAGCCATTGACCGCGCTCGTGCTGTCGGCCGGCCTGACGTTGTTTGCCTTCCTCGTCTTCAGCTACGCGCTCGGCCTGCCGTTCCGCCGCTTCGGCCCGTGGCTGGCCCCAGGGTCGGCATCGTGAGGCGATGAGCATGGATCTCCTCGACAACCTCGCGCTCGGCTTTTCGACGGCGACGTCGCTGACCAACCTCGGTTTCTGCCTGATCGGCGTCCTTCTCGGCACGCTGATCGGCGTCCTGCCCGGCATCGGCGCCACCGCGACCATCGCCATGCTTCTGCCCATCACCTTCCAGATCGGCGACCCGGTCTCCTCCCTCATCATGCTCGCCGGCATCTATTACGGTGCGCAATATGGCGGCTCGACCACCGCCATTCTCATCAACATGCCGGGCGAATCCTCGTCCGCCGTCACCGCGATCGACGGCTACCAGATGGCCAGGAACGGCCGCGCCGGAGCGGCCCTCGCGATCGCGGCCATCGGCTCGTTCTTTGCCGGCACGGTGTCGACGTTCCTCGTCGCCATCTTTGCCCCGCCGCTGACGGCGATCGCGCTGAAATTTGGCGCGGCCGAGTATTTTTCGCTGATGATCGTCGGCTTGGTTTCGTCCGTCGCGCTCGCCCACGGCTCTATCGTCAAGGCGCTGGCCATGGTCGTGCTCGGCCTGCTGCTCGGCATTGTCGGCACCGACATCTACACCGGCACGCCGCGCTTCACGCTTGGAATCCGGGAATATGCCGACGGGTTGAATTTCGTTGCGGTGGCGGTCGGCGTCTTTGGCGTCGCCGAGATCCTGCGCAACCTCGAAAACGAGGATGAGCGCTCCGTGATGATCCGCAAGGTCACCGGCCTTATGCCGACCCGCGAGGACTTTCGGCGCATGGCAGCGCCCATCGTGCGCGGAACGATCATCGGTTCGGCGCTCGGCATCCTGCCGGGCGGCGGCGCGATCCTGGCAGCTTTTGCGTCCTACACGGTCGAAAAACGCGTCTCGAAAAACCCGCAGGAGTTCGGCAAGGGCGCCATCGAAGGCGTCGCCGGACCGGAATCGGCCAACAATGCCGGTGCGCAGACCTCCTTTATCCCGATGCTGACGCTCGGCATTCCAGCCAACCCGGTCATGGCGCTGATGATCGGCGCCATGATCATCCAGGGCATCGTGCCCGGCCCCAATGTCGCGACCGAACAGCCGGCGCTGTTCTGGGGCATCATCGCCTCGATGTGGATCGGCAATCTGATGCTGATCGTCCTCAACCTGCCGCTGATCGGGCTTTGGGTGAAGCTGCTGACGATCCCCTATTACGTACTTTTCCCGATCATCATGGCGTTCTGCTCGATCGGCGTCTACAGCGTCAACAGCAACGTCTACGACCTCTATGCCGTCGCCTTCTTCGGCTTCCTCGGCTATCTCCTGACCAAGCTGCGCTGCGAACCGGCGCCGCTGCTGCTCGGCTTCGTGCTCGGCCCGCTGCTCGAGGAAAACCTGCGCCGCGCCATGATCCTCTCGCGCGGCGACCCGAGCACCTTCTTGACCAGACCGATCAGCGCCGGCCTGCTCCTCATCGCGCTCGCCGTGCTCGTCATCGTCTTCCTGCCGGCGGTCAGGAAAAAGCGCGAAGAGGTGTTTGTGGAGGAGAGTTGAATTACGCCGTCGTTCCGCTTCGGTCCTGAATCTCTTCGACAGGGTCGAGCGGTGCGATCGGCACCAGCGGTGCCGGCACATCGGTCGTCTTGACCTCGGCCTTGCAGATGTCGGCGATGACGCAGGCCGGGCAATCCGGCTTGCGCGCCTTGCAGACGTAGCGGCCATGCAGGATCAGCCAGTGATGTGCATGGCGCATATATTCGTCCGGAATGATCTTCAACAATCCTTGCTCGACCTGTTCCGGCGTCTTGCCGGGCGCCAATCCGAGCCGGTTGCCGATACGGAGAATGTGCGTGTCGACCGCCATCGTGTGCTGGCCGAAGGCCATGTTGAGCACGACATTGGCGGTCTTGCGCCCGACCCCGGGCAGCTTGACCAATTCATCGCGACTGTCGGGTACCTCGCCGCCATGGTCGCGGATCAGCGCCTGCGACAGCGCAATCACATTCTTCGCCTTGTTGCGCCACAGCCCGATGGTGCGGATATATTCGCCGACCCTTGCCTCCCCCAGCGCCAGCATCTTGTGCGGCGTATCGGCGGCCTTGAACAGCGCCCGCGTCGCCTTGTTGACGCCGGCATCCGTCGCTTGCGCCGACAGCACCACCGCGACCAACAGCGTGAAGGCGTTGACATGTTCGAGCTCGCCCTTCGGCTCGGGCCGCTGGACGGAAAAGCGCCGGAATATCTCGTGCACTTCGGCCGGGCTGTAGCGCGACGAGCTCCGCACCGGCCGCGGGCGTGGCTTGACGTTCGACCCATTGCGTCGTGCGGGCAACAGCTCTTTTTTGGACAGGGAAGAATCTTTGGACTTGGGGCTTGCCATTTCCCTCCTATAATATCCCCTCATGAGCGACACAAACGCCTCGTTTCAGGCCGACGAGCCATTCTTTCAGGCGCTACTCACCCCGCACCGGTCTCTGGGCCGGACAGGCTTCTTCATCCTGATGGGCGCGCTGCTGTTCGGCTGGCTGGTGACAGGCGCGTTTTTCCTGTCGCGCGGCGCCTGGCCGGTGTTCGGCTTCTTCGGCCTCGACGTGGTCGCCGTCTACATCGCCTTTCGCGTCAACTATCGGGCCGCCCGTGCCCGCGAGGAAGTCTCGGTCTCGCGCACCAGCCTCGACATCCGCAAGACCGCCCCCTCCGGCAAATCGGAAGCGCATCGCTTCAATCCGTTCTGGGCGCGGTTTTCGGTGGCCCGTCACGCCGAGATCGGCATCACAGGGATGACGGTGGAAGGCGAAGGGCAGAACGTGCCGATCGGATCCTTCCTGGACCCCGATTCCCGCGAGAGCTTTGCCACCGCCTTTTCGCGAGCGCTGGCGACCGCCAGGGCACGCTGAGCCAGCCATGAGCGGCGCCTGGGCTCGAATCCCGTGCCTATCTGGGTATGCGCCGCAGGAAGGCAAGTTTCGGGTGGCGATCGACGCCCCGAGGGGCGATATTCCGGCTCAAGGAGACAGTTCCATGAGCACACACACCGCAGTCCTCAAAAAGGACATCACGCCTGAAGGCAGCGACTACGAAATCGTGCGCCGTGCCATCGAGAAGATCAGTCTCGACTATCGTGATCAGCCTTCCCTCGAAGAACTGGCCGAGGAGGTCGGCGAGACTCCGACCGGCCTGCAAAAACTCTTCACCCGCTGGGCCGGCCTGTCGCCCAAAGCCTTCCTGCAGGCGGTGACGCTGGACCATGCGCGCAGGCTGCTCGATTCCGGCATGCCGCTGCTCGAGACCTCGTTCGAACTGGGCATGTCCGGCCCGGGCCGGCTGCATGACCTGTTCGTCACGCATGAGGCGATGTCGCCGGGCGACTACAAGACACGCGGCGCCGGGCTCACCATCCGTTACGGCTTCCATTCCTCGCCGTTCGGCACCGCCCTGATCATGGCCACCGAGCGCGGGCTTGCAGGCCTGGCGTTCAGCGACCCCGGCGAGGAACGCGCCGCCTTCGCCGACATGTCCAGCCGCTGGCCGAACGCCGTCTATGTCGAGGACATGACTGCTACCGGTCCCTATGCCGCCCGTATCTTCGACCCGACGCTGTGGCGCCCCGACCAGCCGCTGCATGTCGTCATGATCGGCACCGACTTCCAGGTTCGCGTCTGGGAGGCGCTGCTCAAGATCCCGATGGGTAAGGCCCGCACCTATTCCTCGATCGCGGCCAGCATCGGCGCACCGTCCGCCAGCCGTGCTGTCGGTGCGGCCAACGGCGCCAATCCGCTCTCTTTCGTGGTGCCTTGTCACCGCGCCATCGGTAAATCAGGCGATCTCACCGGCTATCACTGGGGCCTGACCCGCAAGCGCGCCATTCTGGGCTGGGAAGCCGGGCAGGTATCGTAATATCGATTTTCCTCGATATTGCGAAGGAAAACATCGATATACCGGCCTTATTAAGTATAAGCGCGATTTCCACTGTGGTTTCCGCCGTTGCAACCCAGGGCAACCTGCGGTTCCTGTAATTGTTATTTTGAGACGTTATTTTAGGTAACTCTAAATTAACTACGATAAAGTGATGATCCCCTCATATTAATCCGGACGATCCGGCTTGATAGGAGGTTCCGATGACATTGTTTCGCGCCGCCTGCGGCGCAGCTCTGCTGGTTGCCAGCCTCGACGAGGCCGCGTTGGCCGCGACGCAGAATGTCATCTTCAATGGCACGATCGCGCCCACCTGCACGCTTGTCGTTGCCACCAACGGCACGATGACGGCCAGCCCCGATCTCCAGTCCCTCAGTTCCCACAACAGCGGCGGCTCGGCTGGGACCGTGACGCTGACGACGACCGGAGGTGTGTCGCTCAGCGTCGACCCCGTCACCACCATGACGGTGCCATCCGCCGACAGCACGTCGACGACCTGGACGCCCACCTACTCCGCCACCGGCGCGCATGCCATCGTCGAGACCGGCTCGGCAACCAGCATCGCCACACCCGGCGCCGATCTCGTCTCGGTTCACCTCGCCGGAACCAAAGGCGGCAGCAATCGCTTCGCCAACGGCAATTATCAGGCAACGGTAACGCTGCGCTGCGAATGACGCGCAGCGAAGGAGGGGTCGTTGAAACATGTTCGAATCCTGACGACGGCACTGGCCATCGGATTGGCGCCCATTGCCGTCAAGGCACAATCGATGTCGCCGATGCGTGGCGAGATCAACAGCTTCACCGACGTCTTCGCGGTCCGCATCTTCCCTGCCAATCCCTACGACAGGAAGATCCGGGTCGAAATCCACGTCTACGATCAGGATTTTCAGCCGGTAGATGCCAGGATCTCTCCAGATGTCTTCCAGCTGGCTTCCCAGGCTTCCCGTTCTGTCCTTGTGGTCGTGCCCTTTGACGGCGCGGCCGAGCGTAAAGTGCGTATCTGTACCGAAAGCATCCCCTTTCCCAATCAACAGACGCAGATAAGGGCACAGATATGCGGAAAGTTCTTTGGGCGCCGCAAGTCCTGACACTGGCGCTCGCGGCTGCTTGGGCGGGTGCCTCGCCGGCCGGGGCCGAGGACGTCTACAACCTCAACCAGAATGAGAGCGGCTTCAACCTGCCCGGTGTCACCTTGCCCCAGGGTCAGGACGAGGTCCGTGCCGCGGACGGCACCACATGCCGTTCCGCCGTCTCCGGCTCCGGGGCCTATGTCGATCTCGGCGTTATCAGAGGCAACAGCCAGTCCGACAATGATGTCGCCACTTACGGCCGGGTGGTGATCCCGATCGGGCGTACGCCGAAGCGCGTCGATTGCAGCCGTCTCTATGAGCTTGAGGTCGAGCGCCTGCATCTGGAGCTGAAACTTCTCAAAATGGGCCTCGGCGCCGACGGCCAGACGGCCAGCGTAGCCGCCACCGCTCCCGCAGCCGCATCACCGGGGTGGGCCAACGAAGGCTGGAGCATCAGGACCGGAAATGGCGATGGCAAGAAAAAGAAGAAGCAGTAGCCGCGCGCTGCTTGCGATGGCGGCACTTGCCGGTTCCTGCCTTCCGGCGCAGGCGGCGATCATCGGCACCTGCACCATCATGGTCGGGGCGTCCGGAACGATGAAGGCCAATCCCGCCATCAGCATACTGGGCTCCAAACAGGCAGGCGGATCGAGCGCCAGCGCCACCGTGGTGGCGAGTTCCCTGTTGTGCTCGATACTTAACCTGCTTGACTGCTATTCGGTTTCGGCGCCGGCGCCTGCCGCATTCTCCTCCGCGCCGAGCGGCGGCGGCACCAACGTGATCTTCGCTTCAGTCTTCCGCCTCGATGGCTCGGGGGTCGATGTCAACGGAAGTGTGCCGCAAAGGGTTGCCAACGGCACCCACGCGATGCAGGTCGACCTCACCGCCACCAAATCGAGCGGTATCTTTCCCGCCGGCAACTATCAGGGCACGGTCACCGTGCGCTGCGAATAAGGCCACGACACCTCAAATCGGACTGGACCATGCGCGTGGTCTGGCAAGCCGCGGCCTTACAGGTTAGCTTCCACGCAATCGGAACGATCTGCGTTCGCCCGGATGCACGAAGACGCTCCGACATTTTGAAGTTGCGTTGCCAGGAGGCCCTGCTTGATTATCGTCATCGGCTCGATCAACCTCGACCTTATCGCCAAGGTCGACCGCTTGCCGAGCCCCGGCGAGACGGTGGGCGGCTCGGCCTTCACCACCGCGCCTGGTGGCAAGGGCGCCAACCAGGCGCTGGCCGCCGCACGCGCCGGCGTCTCGGTGCGCATGGTCGGCGCCGTCGGCAGGGACAGCTTCGCCGCCGAGGCACTGGCCTTGCTGCGCGACGGCAAGGTCGACCTGTCCGGCGTTGCCGAGACTCATGCCTCGACCGGCACGGCACTGATCATGGTCGCCGACGACGGCGAGAACATCATCGCCGTGGTGCCGGGCGCCAACGCTTCCGTGGTGCCAGGCGATCTCTCCAAGGCCTTTCTGAAAAAAGGCGACGTCGTGCTGCTGCAAAATGAGATTCCGCTGGCCACCGTCGATGCCGCCCTCGACCAGGCAAGGGCGGCCGGCGCCATCACCGTGCTCAACACGGCGCCTTTCCAGGGGCAGGCAGCCGGCTTTCTCAGCAAGGCGGACTATGTCGTCGCCAACGAAACCGAGTTCGACCTCTATGGCGAAGCGCTGTCGCTGCAAGGCCGCGACCGGGCGGCCCGTATGCGCGACTTTGCCGGAAAGACCGGCCGCACCGTCGTCGTCACGCTCGGCGGCGACGGCGTGATGGCGGCAACGCCGAGCGAATTCCTCACCGTTCCGGCACGCAAGATCACCCCTGTCGACACGGTCGGCGCCGGCGATACGTTCTGCGGCTATTTCGCCGCCAGCCTGTCGTCGGGCCTCACGCTCGAACAGGCGCTGGCGCGCGCTGGCGCGGCCGGTTCGCTGGCCTGCCTGAAGCCTGGCGCCCAACCGGCGATCCCGCTCGCCAAAGACGTCGATCAGGCGCTGCAGGAAACCCGTTAAAATGCTGCGTCCGCAAACGAAACATGCCGTGCCGCCGGCAAGCGACATCTGCCGCCTGTCCGCTGTCGAACTCGCCGGCGCGATCCGGGAGAGAGAGCTTTCCGTGCGCGAGGTGGTGGCGGCATTCCTCGATCGCATCGAGGCGGTCAATCCGCTGGTCAACGCCATCGTCTCCTTGCGCGATCGCGCCGATATCCTGCGCGAAGCCAATGCGGCCGATGCCAGCCTGTCGCGAGCCGAAGCGGCGGGTCCACTCTTCGGCATGCCGATCGCCATCAAGGATCTCGCCTCGACCACGGGCCTCAGGACCTCCTTCGGCTCGCCGATCTTCGCCGATTTCGTGCCGCAGGAAGACGATTTCTTTGTCGAGCGCATCCGCAATGCCGGCGCCATCATCATCGGAAAGACCAACGTCCCCGAATTCGGGCTTGGCTCCAACACCTACAACGCCGTGTTCGGGCCGACGTTGAACGCGTTCGATCCGGCCCTGACCGCCGGCGGCTCGAGCGGTGGCGCGGCGGTGGCGCTGGCGCTTAACATGGTGCCCGTCGCCGACGGCAGCGACTTCGGCGGCTCGCTGCGCAACCCGGCCGCCTGGAACAATGTTTTTGGCTTCCGCCCGTCGCAAGGACTTGTTCCCGGCGGACCCGATTTCGAAGTCTTCCATGCGCAGATGGGCGTCGACGGGCCGATGGGCCGCAACGTTCGTGATATGGCCCTGCTGCTCGATGTGCAGGCCGGTTACCACCCGCACGCGCCATTGTCCTACGAGAAACCCGGCTCGTTCCTCGAAGCGCTTGGAATACCGGCAACTGCTGGCCGCATCGCCTGGCTCGGCGACCTCGGCGGTCATCTGCCGGTTGAAACAGGCATTCTCGGCCTGTGCGAGGCGGCACTTGGCCGCTTTGCGGAAGCGTCCTTCGCGACTGAACCGTTGCTGCCGGATTTCGATTTCGAAGCGCTGTGGCAGGCCTTCGTGACGCTGCGCCAGGCCAGCAGCGGCTGCGCGCTCAAAACCCACTATGACGATCCCGCGAAGCGCCGCCTGCTCAAGCCGGAAGCCATCTGGGAAGTGGAGAACGCCATGCGGCTGACGGCACCGCAGATCCGCGCCGCTTCGGTCATCCGCACGTCCTGGCATCGCACGCTGTTGTCGATCTTCGACCGCTATGATCTCGTCGCGCTGCCGACCGCGCAGGTCTTCCCCTTCGATGTCGATACGCATTGGCCGCGTGAGGTCGCCGGACGCGCAATGGACAGCTATCACCGCTGGATGCAGGTTTCCGCCTTCGCGACCTTGGGCGGCTGCCCGGCGGCCAACGTGCCGGTCGGCTTCGACGATAGGGGCCGACCGATGGGCATGCAACTGATCGGCCGGCCGCGCGGCGACCTCGCCGTGCTGAAGGCGGCGGCGGCCTATGAGGCAACGCTGCCTTGGCAGACCGGCGCCTGAACCGGGCGGACTGGCGTGTCGCAGGGCGCTAGTTAGCGGCTTGCACCGGCTGCGCTGCTATGCATTGATTGTCCTCAAGCCGCGCCGCATCGGCGGCATTCCTGGGGAAAAGTCATGTCGCTCGAACTCTACGCCGCCTATGTCCTGGCTTGCATCGTCATCATCCTGGTGCCCGGCCCAACGGTCACGCTGATCATCGCCAACAGCATCCGCCATGGCTCCCGCGCCGGTCTCGCCAATGTCGCCGGCACGCAGGCAGGGCTTGCCGTGATGATCGCCATCGTCGGCATCGGCCTCAACACACTGATCTCGGGCATGGGCCACTGGTTCGAGTGGGTGCGGCTGATCGGCGCCGCCTATCTGATCTGGATGGGTGTGCAGATGTTCCGTTCCAAAGGCACGCTGAACGCCGATGGAACGGCCAGGAAACCGCGCGGCGGCTTCTTCCTGCAGGGCCTGCTGGTGGCGCTCAGCAACCCCAAGACTTTGATCTTCTTCGGCGCCTTCTTTCCGCAGTTCATTTCGCCGCAAGGCAATTATTCGCTGCAGATCGCCATCATGGGCCTGACCGCCATGATCTTCGCCGCCTTCTCGGATTCGACCTATGCGCTGGCCGCCGGCCGCGCCGGGCGCCTGCTGTCGGCCGGCCGCATCAAGCTTTTGTCGAGGATCAGCGGCAGCTTCATGGTCGGCGGCGGCCTGTGGCTGGCGCTTTCAAAGGCAAAGTAACAGCACGCCGACAAGCCGGGACTCTAACAGCAATTTCCTGAAACAGGGAGGCCGATTGAAAGTCGGCCTTCTGTCCACCACATGAATCGGCGGTTGGGGGATTCACGTCGATGTCGTGGACTTTTGCGGATGTGAAAGGGCACGTGCTGGGCGTGGTCCTCATTGTTGCGGTGTTCGCGGCGGTGTTGATCGTCGATCCCATCAAGTGGACGAATAGGGCCAGCCCGATCCGATCGGTCGAAATGATCGACGCGACGGTCAAAAGCGGCCAGGGCAAGGGTCAGTATATCCATTATTTACTGTTCCTTGAAAATGGTTCGACGGTCCTCGTTTCTGACGATCGCCCACGCTTGATCGGCTCAACCATCAGACTTGAGCGCGTTACGCGCGCAAACGGCTTCGTCTTTTACCGGTTTCAAGATGAGCGGCGGCCAGCCGATGTTTTTCCCGAGCCAAAGCAGCAATCATTGAAAATTTTGAACACGATCTATTGAATGCGGTGTTTGCCACTAGCAAATATAGCGCATGGGGCAAACACGGCTTTCTCTTCGGAATCGCCTGCTTCTGCTTAAGGAAGAATATCGAGACGCTGTCATTTGCGTCAGTTTCTTCTGTGCGGTCGCTCTCATGAAAACCTTGCCTGGCCTAATCAGGCAGGACAGCCCGATCATCGATACGCAACGGATTAGCGGCATTGTCGAATACGCCACAACGCCGATGAATCCGAATGCCTCCGTCGGTCAGGGACTTCATTTCACATATCAAATCCGCCTCCAGGACAGCGGCGCCATCGTTTTTGTCGATGGCGAGGTCGAGACGCCGCATGTGATTGGATCCCGCGTTTCGGTCGAACGCCGGCACCACAAGAACGGCACCGACACCTACCTATTGCTTAGGGGATAAGCGTCATGGCCAAGGCCCGGCATTCCCTTGTCTGGATGACCCTGCAGGAGAACCTCAGGGGCATTCTCGTCACCATCCTTGTCGTGGGCGTCTGCGCACTGGCGATCGGCATCCCGATTGCAAGGCAAAGCAGCCCCATCGTCAATGTCGAGCGCCTGACCGGTACTGTGGTCAACGTTCTCAACACGACTCCGGACCCCGAAAGCTCGGCGGGCAGGGGGTTCAGCTATTTGTATGGTATCCGCCTCGACCAAAATGACCGCCTGGTCTTCGTCTACGGCGATGCGACAGCGCCGCGAGCCATCGGCTCGAAGGTCTCGGTCGAGCGGCAGCATCGCCGCAACGACACCGAAACATACCGCCTGCTCCGCCAGTAGTCGAGTATCGCCCAGAAGCTCTGCGCCTCTGGGCGAACCGTATGCATCAAGGGATGGAGGTCCTAGAGCCGCCCCAGCCTCTCCACCAGCAACCCGAAAAACCCGTCATGGTCGATGTCGCGCATCACCATGGCGTTCTTCGGCCGCTTGGTAACGCCCCACCAGTCGATCACGGTCATGCCCATGGTGAGCTCGGAGGCCGTTTCCACGCTGACGTTGCAGTTGCGGCCCTTGAACAGGTCAGGCTTCAACAGATAGGCGATGACGCAAGGGTCGTGCAGCGGGCCGCCGTCGGTGCCGTATTTCTCCTCGTCGAAGCGCTCGAAGAATTCCAGCATCTCGGCGGTGGCGGTGCCGACCTTGGTGCCGAGCGCGCGGAAGGTTTGCGTGCGCTTGGCGGTGGTCAGCGCCTTATGGGTGACATCGAGGGGCATCATCACGATCGGAATACCGGATTTGAGCACGACATCGGCGGCCTGCGGATCGACATAGATGTTGAATTCGGCGGTCGGGGTGACATTGCCGCCCTCGAAGAAGCCGCCGCCCATCAGCACGATTTCCTTGATGCGCGGTGCAATGCGCGGCTCGCGGATCAGCGCCAGCGCAATGTTGGTGAGCGGGCCGAGCGCACAAAGCGTGATCGTGCCGCTTTCTTCGCTCATCAGCGTCTCGACGATGAAATCGACCGCGTACTGGTCCTGCAGTTTCATCGTCGGTTCTGGCAATTGCGGTCCGTTGAGGCCGGTCTTGCCATGCACTTCCTCGGCGGTGACCAATTCGCGCATCAGGGGCCGGATGGCGCCGGCATAGACCTTGATGTCCGGGCGGCCGGCCAATTCGCAGATCTTGCGGGCATTCTTTTCGGTAAGCTTCAGCGGCACGTTTCCGGCAACGGCTGATATGCCGACGATCTCCAGTTCGGAGCTGCCGAGCGCCAGCAATATGGCGACGGCATCATCCTGACCGGGATCCGTGTCGATGATGATCTTGCGTGATTGGGGCATTTCAATTCCTTGTTTGGCGAGGTCGTGGGCTTGAACCGATCCGATCGAAACATCCAAATGACGCCGAAGCGGTCGCGAGCTGCCATGTCGAACCGCTCGACCGGGAAAGACAATTCCCGACCTGCGCGCTTCTCCTTGCATCTGCTCGCCGTTTCAAGCGCCATGTCGGTCATTCCTGTGAGTCCACGCCTGGTCTTTTTGAGCGGGTCTGTTGACGGCTTGAACTTGGTCGCGGGGCGGACCATATCAAGGCCATCGGGAAAAATGCCATCTGGGTTTTTCCACTTTATGTCGCTCTTGAGAGGACAGTGTAACATGAGCCGAATGACGCCCTTTTCCAGCCCGCTTCTCCTTGGTTTCGACGCCATGGAAAAGACCCTGGAACGCTTGGCGAAATCCGGCGACAGCTACCCTCCCTACAACATCGAACGCCTCAGCGGCGCCGACGGCAAGACCGAAAGGTTGCGCATTACATTGGCGGTCGCCGGTTTCGCCGAAAGCGATCTCGATGTCACCACGGAGGAAAACCAGTTGGTCGTGCGCGGCCGTCAGACCGACGACACCGAGCGCGAATTTCTTCATCGCGGCATCGCCGCGCGCCAGTTCCAGCGCTGTTTCGTGCTGGCCGACGGCATGCGGGTGATCGCGGCGGAGTTGAAGAACGGTCTTTTGTCGATCGACCTCGATCGGCCGGAGTCCGAACGGCTGGTACGGAAAATAAACATATCGGTGAAAGACTGATCTTTACCACTGCATCGGCCGGAAATCGGCTCCGACTTTCCGAAAGCACGATGCAGCAAATTGAAATGGCTCTCATGCGGGATGGCCTTGAGCGGCGTCCTCGCGCCAAGGAGGCTTTGAAATGACCAGAACTGAAAATATCACCATGACCAATGGCGAATTCGCTCATCTCGGCGAGGGCTCGGTCGCTTATCTCAGAAAGGTCTCGAGCGACGAATTGCTCGGCCGTTTCCCCAATCTCGGCGAAATCGCCCCCGGCATGGAACTGTGGGCCTTGTTTGCCGCCAATGGCCAGCCGATCCTGCTTTCCGATGCGCGTGACCGCGCTCTGGCCGGCGCCATGGAAAACGACCTGACCACCGTCGCCATTCATTGACAGCGATTCCGGCTGAAACGGAAAGGGCCGCCTATGGCGGCCCTGTAGCGATATCATTCTCGAAATTCAGGCCGCGTGCGAAGCCTGGGTGTCCGACAAAAGCGCGTGGATAGCGGCGGCGTCGCGCGTACCCCTGATCTTGGCCACCGTGTCGGCATCGCGCAGGACCCGCGCGATGCGCGACAGTGCCTTGAGGTGGTCGGCGCCCGCCCCTTCCGGCGCCAGCAGCAGAAACACCAGATCGACGGGCTGATCGTCCAGCGATTCGAAATCGACAGGCGTCTCCAGCCGGGCGAAAACACCTGCGATGCGTTTCACGCCGGCCAGCTTGCCGTGCGGAATGGCGATGCCGTTGCCGACGCCGGTCGAACCCAGGCGCTCACGCTGCAGGATGGTGTCGAACACCTCCCGCTCCGGAATGCCGGAAATCGCCGCTGCCCGTTCGGACAGCAGTTGCAGCAGCTGCTTCTTGGAGTTCGCCTTCAACGCCGGCAGTATCGCCGGAACGTTGATAAGATCGCTCAGATCCATGCTAGAAAATCCCTTGTTCGCCTGCCGTCACCAGTCCCCACCCCTCGTGCGGCCGGCTCTTATTGCCGTGCGACCCTTGTCGTCACCGTGCGACCTTTGTCGTCACGCTTGCGCGACCTTGGTCGTCGACGGGTCGATCCAGCCGATATTTCCATCGGGTCGGCGATAGACGATGTTGAGATGGTCGGTTCCCGCATTGCGGAAGACAAAGACCGGGCTGTCCTTGGTGTCGAGCTCGATGACCGCCGACGCCACCGACATGGTCTTCAGCGTCATGGTTGATTCGGCGACGATGGCGGGCGCGAAATTCTCCGGAATGTCCTCGTCGTCATCGGCAAGCGGCGCCATCACCGTGTAGGCGATGTCGGTCGGCTGGCCGTTGGCGGCGCCCGAATTGTGCGATTTCAGCCTGCGCTTGTAGCGCCTCAGGCGGGTTTCCAGACGGTCCGCCGCCGCCTCGAAGGCTAGCGTCGGATCCTGGGCATCGCCGGTGGCCTGCAGCGAAGCGCCGGAATCCAGCCGGATCATGCAGTCCGCCGAATAGCGCGAGCCCGATTTGATGACCGTGACATGTCCGGCAAAGCCGCGATCGAAATATTTGCCGATCGCTTCGCCGACGCGATCATTGATGCGTGTCCGAAACGCATCGCCGATATCCATGTGTTTTCCCGATATGCGCAGATTCATCTGAAAACTGACCTTCCTTGCTCAGGCTTCAAACTGGCCCGAGTTTATACTCGTGATCCGTGCGCACAAGCTTTGCGGCGTCACTTGCGCCGATTTTAAATCCAAACTTTCCGGTTGATCACAAGCCGCCCTTTGACCGTCCCGAGGCCAACGTCGTGACGGACCATCCGCATGCGGGCATCTAGCCCGTCTCATGCGGGCGGGCTTCTAGCCACTTCACCGCGGCTTGTCAATGAAGTGCCGGCCTGTGGAAAATCGACCCGCTCAGCGCCCGGCGCTGGCCATCGCCCGTTTCTCGCGTCGGCGCTGCACCGAAGAGGGGATATTCATGCCTTCCCGGTACTTGGCGACCGTACGTCTTGCAATGTCGACGCCACTTTCGCGCAACATGTCGACGATTGCGTCGTCGGAAAGCACGTCGACGGGTTTTTCCTCGTCGATCAACTGCTTGATGCGGTCACGCACGGCTTCCGAGGAATGCGCATCGCCGCCGCCCGACGCGGCGATCGAGGCGGTGAAGAAGTAGCGAAGCTCGAACACGCCGCGCGGCGTCAGCATGTATTTGTTGGCTGTGACCCGGCTGACCGTCGATTCGTGCATGCCGATGGCGTCGGCCACCGTGCGCAGATTGAGCGGCTTCAGCTGCCGCACGCCATGGACGAGGAAGGCATCCTGCTGGCGAACGATTTCCGAGGCGACCTTGAGGATGGTCTTTGCCCGCTGGTCGAGGCTGCGCGTCAGCCAGTTTGCATTCTGCAGGCATTCGGCCAGAAAATCCTTTTCCGCCTGGTTCTTGGCCTGCGGTGAGACCTGGGCGAAATAGATATGGTCGACCAAGACCCGCGGCAGCGTTTCGGCATTGAGTTCGACCGTCCAGCTGCCGTCATTGGCCGCGCGCACCTCGACATCGGCGACGATCGCGTCGCTGGCGCCGCCCGAAAACGCCATGCCCGGCCGGGGATCGAGCGCCCGGATCTCCGCCAGCATGTCGAGCAGATCCTCCTCGTCGACACCGCATATCCGTTTCAATGCATGAAAATCACGTCGTGCCAGGAGTTCGAGATTGGCGACCAGCGCCTTCATCGCCGGATCGAGCCGGTTGCGCACCGCAAGTTGCAGCGACAGGCATTCGGCCAGGTCGCGGGCAAACAGGCCAGCCGGCTCGAAGGTCTGACATACCGCCAGCACCTTCGCCACGGCAGCGGCATCCGCACCGAGACGAGCGGCGATCTCGGCCAGGTCGGCACGCAGATAGCCGGTCTCGTCAAGGCCGTCGGCGAGGTCGGCGGCGATCAGTCGTGCAGCCGGGTCAGTGAAGGCTAGCGCTACCTGTTCACCGACATGGTCGCGCAGCGTGATCGCAGCAGTCGCCATATCGCCGGCGTCAAACCACTCGGATGAGGAACCCGCGCCATTGCCCGAAGCCGATTTCCATTGTGCCGTCAGGTCGGGACCGAGCCGCTCGCTGGTCCCCGGGTCGTCGGGGAACAGGTTTTCCAGCGACGTGTCGAGCTTGTCCGAGATCGCCTCGGCGCTCCACTGCGTCTCGTTTTCGAACCAGTCGCCTTCGGCGGTGGCTTGCGGCTCCGCCTCGATCTTCTGCGCCTGGTCGCTGGCGGCATCGTCCTGCGGCTCGGCGCGCTCCAGCAGCGGATTGCGCTCGATTTCCTCGTCGATGAAATGCTCAAGCTCGACATGGGTGAACTGCAGCAGCCGAATCGACTGCATCAGCTGCGGCGTCATCACCAGCGACTGCGATTGTCGTAGCTGTAGTTTGGCCGCCAACGCCATGGTTCGGTTTCAAACGCCTCGTCTACGCATCCCGACTTCCGGGCAAGAATTTTGCAGCCGGCCATAAAAACTGGCCCGGCTTTTGCTTGTCAAGGCAATTGGTAGCAAAACGCGCTTACCGGAGCGTTATCCCGGAGCAAAATCGAGAAAAAAGCGCCGCGCGAACCACAAAAATCGTGTCAGGAAACAAATTTCACGCTCAGAGCAATTCCAGGAAAAGTGAGAGACGGCTTTCCCGGGAAAAGCGCATGGCGCTTTCCCTTGGGAATTGCGTCAAGACGAAAAGACGGAGTGGATTGGCGTTTTCCGTGAAACGACGAACCGTTCAGAGCGTAAAACCCTCGCCGAGGTAAAGTCGCCGCACATCGGGATTTGCCACCACCTCGTCGGCCCTTCCATGGGTCAGCACCTGGCCGGCATGGATGATGTAGGCGCGGTCGATGAGGCCGAGCGTTTCGCGCACATTGTGATCGGTGATGAGGACGCCGATGCCGCGCGCCGTCAGGTGGCGCACCAGTTGCTGGATATCGGCGACGGCGATCGGATCGATGCCTGCGAAAGGCTCGTCGAGCAGCATGTAGGCCGGACGCGTCGCCAGCGCTCGCGCGATTTCCAGGCGTCGCCGCTCGCCGCCCGAAAGCGACATGGATGGCGCCTTGCGCAGATGGCTGATGTGGAATTCCTCGAGCAGTTCGTCGAGATTGCGCTCGCGCACCTTGCGGTCCTTTTCGACCACTTCCAGCACCGCGCGGATATTCTGCTCGACATTGAGGCCGCGGAAGATCGACGCTTCCTGCGGCAGATAGCCGATACCGAGGCGTGCGCGACGGTACATCGGCATCGACGTGACGTCGAAGCCGTCGATCTCGATCGTGCCTTCATCCACCGGCACGAGGCCGGTAACCATGTAGAAACAGGTCGTCTTGCCGGCGCCGTTGGGGCCGAGCAGCCCAACGGCCTCGCCAGCGCGCACGCCGATGGTGACGCCGCTGACGACCTTGCGGCCCTTGTAGCTCTTGGTCAGCCCCTTGGCGATCAGGGTTCCCTTGAACTTTCCCGCATCTACGGTCACCGTGGCCGGCGCCGAAAGCTTGCCGGCGGCCCGTCCCGGAAGACGCGCCGTCAGCGACGACAGGCTGGCCATCAGGGGTTCGTCGCTCCCGATTTCGGCGGCGGCGTGATCGACATCTGGACGCGTTGCCCAGCGCATGGATCCACCTGAGCCAGCCCGCTTTTCATCTGCACGGTAAGCTTGCAGCCCACCAGAATGTTGTCGTTTTGCGACAGAACGACCTTTTTGCCCGAAAGCACCAGCACCTGGCTCTTCATATCGAAGCTGCCTTGATCGCCTGTCGCGACCTGCGCATCCGACTTGATGTAAACCTTGTCGGAGATCTCCAGGTGATCGATGTTGGCCGAGCCCGTCATCGCCGCACCCGCGGCCTCCGTGCCCTTGGCAGCGGCGTTGGGGTCCTTGACGTAGTAGACCGTCATCTTGCCGGCCTTCATCAATGTCGGCCCCTGGACGACACTGACATTGCCCGTGAAGATGGCGACACTGTCGGCCTGGCGGACTTCCAGCTTGTCGCTCTCGATCTGGATCGGCTTGTCGCCGGACAGTTTGAGGCCTGATTGACTGGTCGTCTGCGCCGATGACGGCACGAGTCCGAGCAGCAGCAACGCTGAAGTTGCAGCCGCGAGCCGCGTCGAACTACTGAGCCGCATTGGTTTCTCCGCTGTTTCCCTGTGCCGCCTTCAAGGCGGTGGAATCGATGTTGACGCGCACCTTGTTCTCGAAAACCAGAACCTTGCCATTGTCCTGGACCGACATCGTATCCGCCGTGATCCGCGACCCGCCACGGCTGACATCGACGGGATCTCCCGTCTTCATAGTGCCTTTGCCCATGTCGAGGAAGACCGATTTGAACTTGGCCTGCATGCCGTCGGTCGTGGTGATCGTCACGTCGCTGGTCAAATTCATCGTATTGCCGTCGCGATCGTAGGTGCCGTGCGAGGCCTTGACCGCCGCCACATTGTCGGGCGCGATCGGCACCTTGGCGTCGATGCCTTCCAGCTCGATGATACCTTGCGTGCTGACATCCTGAATGGCACGCAGCGCCGTCATCGAATAAGGCTGCTTCTGCTTGGTGAAACCGTTGAGCTTGGGATTGGCCATCACCAGCTTGCCGTTGGAAAAGGCAGTGCCTTCCGCCTGAACCTTCACGGCGACGGGTGCGGCGAGATAGGAATAGACCGGGAAAGCGACCGCTATCAGTGCCGCGGCCACCGGCACGGCAAATTTGAGAACGCGCACGCGGCGCGAATGACGCTGTGCACGGTCGAAAGCGTCGCCGCGCGTCCGGCCGTCCGCCGGGGGAGCCAACACCGCCTCGGCGTTGGTCGGTTCAATCGGTCGCGCTAACATTCACTGCTTTCTTTAACCCTGCCCACCCTTGAGCACCGCCTATAGGTGGGACGCCGGCGCTTTCAAGCAAGCACAAGCCCACGAAAACTGCAAAAATGTGACAGCCGCCTTTGTACAGACGAAAACGAGGTCCGCACAACTGCGTGTTCTCCATAGCAGAAACAGACACGCGGCGTAAAATTTATCCGTCGTCGGTCTCGTCGCCGACCTGAGGCGATTGCACAAACATGTGAGCAGACCAATACTTGTAGAGCGCCTAGCCGAGGCCGGCCGACTGTCGACGGGGATGGCTACCTCACGTCCAGGTGCTGACTTGTCTCGCCATACGCAAAAGAGAACTGCTTCCAGATGCGCGGATCATGGTCTAAAAGCGTCTCCTCCCGCCGACTGAAAGGCTGACCATGGCACTGAGAGCCGACGACCTGATCGACCGCCGCCGTTTGCGGCGCAAGCTGACATTCTGGCGCGTCGTCGCCATAGGCATCGTAGCCCTTGGGGTGATTGCGCTTTCAACCTGGTTCTATGGCGACGATTTCGGCGGCTCGACGGTCGACCATATTGCCAAGGTCAAGATCGAAGGCACGATCACCGAGGACGAGGAACTGATCAAGCGGCTGGAAACCATCCGTCTTTCATCGATGGTGAAGGGCGTGATCCTGTCGATCGATTCGCCTGGCGGCACCACCGTCGGTGGTGAGTCGATCTATGAAGAAGTGCGCAAGCTGGCCGCCGACAAGCCGGTGGTGGCGGAAGTCGGCACGCTCGCCGCGTCGGCGGGCTATATGATCGCCAGTGCCGCCGATCACATCGTTGCCCGCAAGACCTCGATCGTCGGCTCGATCGGCGTGCTGATCCAGTATCCCGACGTCAGCGGCCTGATGGACAAACTCGGCGTCAAGCTGGAGGAGGTGAAATCCTCGCCGCTGAAAGCCGCGCCCTCTCCTTTCAAGCCGACCAATGACGACGAGCGCGCCATGGTCCGCAAACTCATCCTCGACAGTTATAACTGGTTCGTCGACATCGTCGCCGAACGCCGCAAGATGACCCGCGAACAAGCACTGGCGCTTGCCGACGGCTCGATATTCACCGGTCGTCAGGGCGTTGCCAACGGGCTGATCGACGCCGTCGGCGGCGAGGCGGTAGCGGTCGACTGGCTGGCGACCAAGGGCGTCGATGCCAAGCTCAAGGTCGTCGAGTGGAAGGATACCGAACAGCGCGGCGGCTTCCTGTTCTCGAAAGCGATGGCGCAAACCATCGGCAGTGCGCTCGGCCTGCCCGCCTACAGTGGCGACGTCATCCATGAACTCGGAGCCGACCGCTTGTTTCTTGACGGTCTCGTTTCCGTCTGGCACCCTTGAGACGCCGTTTGGGGCAAGTGAAAAAAGCAAATAAAATCATCCTCATAATTTTGACCGCACTGCTTTCACGGGGACCCGTCTCATGATCAAGTCCGAACTTGTGCAGATTATTGCCACGCGCAATCCGCATCTTTTCCTGCGCGACGTCGAAAACATCGTCGGCGCCATCTTCGATGAAATCACCGACGCCCTTGCCGAAGGCAACCGGGTCGAGTTGCGTGGCTTCGGCGCTTTTTCGGTGAAGAATCGTCCCGCCCGCACCGGCCGCAATCCGCGCACCGGCGAATCCGTCGAGGTCGAGGAGAAGTGGGTGCCGTTCTTCAAGACCGGCAAGGAACTGCGTGAAAGGCTGAACGGCGGCAAGTAGGCGCGACGTCAGCGCCTGACGGCCTTTCGGACAGGCCAGCTTCCGACGGAAAACATCATGTTCAATCGCTTCATCCTCATCGCGATCTTCGTGCCCCTGGCGATCATCCTGATCGCACTCGCCGTTGCCAACCGCGAACTGGTCGCCTTCACGCTCGATCCGTTCAACCCCGGCAATCCGAAGCTGACCCTGACTTTGCCGCTGTTCATTTTCCTGTTCCTGGCACTCGCCATCGGCATGATCGTCGGCAGCCTGGCAACCTGGGTCAAGCAGGGCCGCTATCGCAAGCTGGCGCGCCAGCGCGGCGTCGAGGCCGAGAACCTGCGCCAGGCGGTCAGCCGTGCGCCGGCGGTACCGCAAAGCCAGGCTCCGGGAACGGCCCCAGGCTCCACCCAAGGGTCCGCCCAAGGGTCCGCCCATGGGTCCGCATTGCCGAAGCCGACCGCTTGAGCCGCCCGTCGGCGGTTTTGTCCCTACGGAGTTTTACATGCTGACCATTTCGGCCGCAGAGGTCGACCATGCGCTGACCTTTGCCGGACTGGTCGAGACGCTGCGCACGGCGTTCCGCGACGGTGCGGTGCAGCCGGTCAGGCATCATCATACGATCGAGCGGCCAGATGGCGCGGCCTCCACCCTGCTTTTGATGCCGGCCTGGACCGACCTCAACGCGGCCGGCACATCGACCGGTGGTCACATCGGCGTCAAGATCGTCACCGTGTCCCCCGACAACAATGCCATCGGCAAGCCGGCGGTGATGGGGCTCTATCTCCTGCTCAATGGCGCCACCGGCGAACCCGAGGCCTTGATCGACGGCCAGCGGCTGACACAGTGGCGCACCGCCTGTGCTTCGGCGCTTGCGGCCTCCTATCTCGCCCGCGACGATGCCTCGCGGCTGCTGGTGGTCGGCGCCGGCGCGCTGTCGCCCTTCCTCGCCAAGGCGCACTCGGCCGTACGGCCGATCAAGACCATCCGCATCTGGAACCGCACCCCGGCCAATGCCGAAAAAGTCGCCGCCGACCTGCGCGCCGAGGGTTTTGCAGCCAGCGCGGCGAGCGATCTCGATGCCGAGCTTGGGCAGGCCGACATCGTCTCCTCGGCGACGATCACGACGACGCCGCTGATCAAGGGCGCATTGTTGCGGCCGGGAACCCATGTCGACCTGGTCGGAGGCTTTACGCCGACGATGCGCGAGAGCGACGACGACGCGATCAGGCTTGCCCGCGTCTATGTCGACACCCGCGCCGGCGCCACCAAGGAAGCCGGCGACATCGTCCAACCGCTGGCCTCCGGCGTGCTGAAGCCGGAAACCATCGTCGCCGATCTGCACGAATTAGCGCGCGGCCAGAAGAAGGGTCGCGAGAGCGCTGGGGAGATCACGCTGTTCAAGTCGGTCGGCGCGGCGCTCGAGGATCTTGCCGCCGGCATTGCCGTCTACAAGGCGCTCACGGCCTAGTTCGCCGGTACAGCCATTTTGGCGCTCATCGCGTCGGCGATCACACGAAAATCGTGATCCCCGATTTCGAAAAGGCCAAAGCGAAGCTGATAACCCCAGTTCGATTTGGCCATGGTGAAGTCCAGCCTGTCGAGCAGCGGCTTGATCGGCGCTTCCTCGGCCTTGGCCCACGCCACATCGCGGCGGAAGGGCGTGAAGCCGGCGCCCATATCGCCCTGATAGGGCTCGCCTTCCCGCACGATGCCGATCGCGGTGAAGGCCCGCAGGCCATCTTTCTCGCCCAAAACAGTGTTCGGCGAGTAGTAGACGATGCCATCGCCTGGCTTGACGCGACGCAGCGGTGCCGCCTTGCCGTGGTTGACCTGCATGAAGCCGGCTGCGCGACCCCGCCGGACATGTTCGGCCGATGCCACCGCGATCCAGTACGCGCTCATTTCTGGTCACCATTGGCCTGTTCGCCATCGGACAGCCAATAGACGCGCAGGCGATGATTGTCGGGATCGAGCGCGACAAAAGTACGGCCGAAATCCATGTCGGTTGGCGTCTGCAGAATTGTCAGCCCGCGCCCGGACCAGTCGGCATGGGTGGCATCGACCGCATCGGGCGTATCCAGCGCAAAGACGATTTCGGCGCCACCGCCTGACATGGCGGCTGCCGGCTCCACCGTATGGCGCGACCACAGGCCGAGCTTGAAGCCGGCATCGAGCACGAACAGCACGAAGGTCGGCGAACTTTCAACCGGCTCACGGCCGAGCAGCGCGCTGTAGAAGGCGCCGCTCTCAAGCGGCTGGTCGACATAGAGGATGACGAAATTCGGGGTGGCCATATCTGCTCTCCAAGGTTCGGTGCTTCGACTTGGCGACCATAAGATGGGCTACTGTCAGATTATGGCAGCAGTCATCTCGAACCACGCGGCTTGTCGAGCGTTGCCCGCCATTCCTTGAGCAGCGTTTGGCGACGACGCGGATAGCGCGTGTCCGTTGCTTGGAGTTCGGCGATGCGATCGGCGCGAAAATGCCGGAAATCCTGCCGCATCTCGCACCACGCCACCACCACCCGCACCTTGTCGAAGAAGCCCAGCGCAAATGGCCAGACGACACGCTCGGACGCGGCGCCGCCGGCGGCGCGGTAGAGAAAGCCGAGCTTGCGCTCGTTGCGGATGGCCTGCCGTACGAGGCCAAGATCGATGCTTTCGATGGCTGCGGCGGAAGGGCCGACCAGCAGTGTGCTCCCGTCGAGATCCTCGCGCAGATCGTCCGGCAAGACCGCCGCTATCTTGGCCAACGCGTTGGCAGCGGCGGCCGAGAGGCGCTGGTCCGGCTGCTTGGCGACCCAGCGCGAGCCGAGCACGATGGCTTCGATCTCCTCGTCGCTGAACATCAGCGGCGGCAGCATGAAGCCGGGCTTCAGCACATAGCCCAGCCCCGCCTCACCCTCGATCGGCGCACCCTGGCCCTGCAGCGTCGCGATATCGCGGTAGAGCGTGCGGATCGAAACGCCCATCTCGTCGGCGAGCATGTGCCCGCTCACGGGCCGGCGATGCCGGCGCAGGCACTGGATCAGGTCGAGCAGGCGTTCGGAGCGGGACATCCGGTAGATTTGCCTGTTTCTTTGACATTGGTCCATCGCGGCCAACCTGAACCGGAGAGGCCGACCTGTCGGACTTGGTTGCGAAGCCGGTTGCCCTATGTCAAAAGCGGCCACGCCGTTCGGAGTTGCCCCCGCTTGAAGTCTTTTCGCGACAAACGCCGCGACAACCGTCCACATCCATCCGCGAAGGGTGCGGCGGACGTGTCACGTCCGCGTCCCGGCCAGGCTCCCGCCAGACCGGAAGCGCCACCGCGCGAGCGCCATGAGGCGAAGACGGAAAGTCGTTCCGAACCGAACGCGGCGCCGCGCATCCTGGCCCGCCGCGAAGGCGCTCTGCCCGCCGAACATCTTCCCGTGATCCTGGAAGTGGCGCCCAATGCCGATTATGCGCTGCTCGACAGCGGCACCGGCCAAAAGCTCGAACAATATGGCCCCTACCGTATCGTGCGGCCCGAGGGCCAGGCGATCTGGCAAAAGGCCTTGCCGGCAAAGGAATGGGAGCGTGCCGACGCCGTCTTCACCGGCGACACCGACGAGGAGGGCATCGGCCGCTGGCGTTTCCCCAAGCTGCCGCTCGGCGAGACCTGGCCGATGAAGCATGACGGCATCGACTATCTCGGCCGTTTCACTTCGTTTCGTCATGTCGGCGTCTTTCCCGAGCAGGCCTCCCATTGGGATCACATGGCCGGGCTGATCGCGGCGGCGAAGCGGCCGGTCAAGGTGCTGAACCTGTTCGGCTATACCGGTCTCGCCTCATTGGTGGCGGCTCGCGCCGGCGCCGAGGTCACCCATGTCGATGCCTCGAAGAAAGCGATCGGCTGGGCCCGTGAAAACCAGGAGATGGCCGGCCTCGGCAGCAAGCCGATCCGCTGGATCGTCGACGACGCGGTCAAATTCGCCGAGCGCGAGGAGCGCCGCGGCAGCCGCTACGACATCATCCTGTTCGACCCGCCGGCCTATGGCCGTGGCCCCAAGGGCGAGGTCTGGCAATTGTTCGAGGACCTGCCCGATTTGACCGATCTCTGCCGGGCGATCCTGACGCCGAAGCCGCTTGCCGTGGTGCTGACCGCCTATTCGATCCGCGCCTCCTTCTTCGCCATCCACGCCCTGATGCGCGATACCTTTGCCGGCATGGGCGGCAAGATTGAATCGGGTGAGCTGATCATCCGTGAAAAGTCCGCCGGCCGGGCGCTCTCGACTTCATTGTTTTCGCGTTGGGTGGCTGAATGAACGAGCGGCATGCAGGCGCACCTGGCCAGGTGAAGGAGGTCACCAGCCTCGCCAATCCGCTGGTCAAGGACATCAAGGCTCTCGCTCAGAAGAAATTCCGCGACCAGCAAAACGCATTCATGGCCGAGGGGCTGAAGCTGGTCATCGATGCGCTCGATCTCGGCTGGCAGATCAGGACATTGGTTTTCGCCAAGGCCGGGCGCGGCAACGCGGCGGTGGAGAAGGTGGCCGCACGCACGGTTGCCGCCGGCGGCATGGTGCTCGAAGTGTCGGAAAAGGTGCTGGTCGCCATCACCCGTCGCGACAATCCGCAAATGGTGGTGGGCGTCTTTTCCCAAAAATTCCTCGCCTTGAAGGATGTGCGCGCCGACAATGGCGACGTCTGGGTGGCTCTCGACCGGGTACGCGATCCCGGCAATCTCGGCACCGTCATCCGCACCGTCGATGCAGTCGGCGCCAAAGGCGTCATCCTGGTCGGCGATACCACTGATCCGTTCTCCGTGGAAACGGTGCGCGCCACCATGGGTTCGATCTTTGCCGTGCCGGTGGCCAAGGCGACAACCGAGGCTTTCCTTGCCTGGCGAGGCGGCTTCTCAGGGCTAGTCGCCGGCACCCACCTGAAAGGCGCCGTCGACTACCGCTCGGTCGATTTTTCACGCGGGCCCGTGCTGCTGATGATGGGCAACGAGCAGCAGGGACTGCCCGAAAGCCTGGCTGCGAGTTGCGACAGGCTGCTCAGGATTCCGCAAGCCGGCCGTGCTGATTCGCTCAATCTGGCCGTTGCCACCGGCATCATGCTGTTCGAGATCCGGCGCGGCGCGCTCAAGCTCGAGCCAATCCTGGACCAGCAATGAAGGTTGCCCGCCCGTGAGATCATGGTCTCCCTACGCACTGCTCGTCGTCGCGGCCATCGCGCTCGACCAGTGGATAAAATACCTGGTCGAGGCCGATCTGCCTTTTCAGGAGAAGGTTGATCTGCTGCCCTTCCTGGCGCTGTTCCGCACCTACAATACCGGCATCGCCTTCTCGATGTTCTCGTCCTTCGGCGACACCGGGTTGATCGTCATCTCGCTTGTCGTCGTTGCTTTCGTGCTGTTCCTGGCGACGCGGATCGCGCCGTCCCAGATCCTTGCCCGCACCGGCTTTGCGCTGATCGTCGGTGGCGCTCTGGGCAATCTGATCGACCGCGCCGTCTACGGCCACGTCATCGACTATATTCTGTTTCACACGCCGGTGTGGTCCTTCGCCGTCTTCAACCTTGCCGACGCCTTCATTTCGGTGGGCGCGGCACTGGTCGTCTTCGACGAGCTGTTCGGCTGGGGACGCGAACCCAAAGCCAGACCTTCCAAGGATTGACCCCGTGCGGCCATCGCCGCACAGTTCATGTCGCCAAACAAGATCGCGGAGAAAGACATGTCCGAAACCTTCAAAGCCATCCTCGTTTCGCGTGACGCCGAGAAAAAGCAGTCGGTCAACGTAACCGATCTCACCGAGGCCGACCTGATGGAAGGCGATGTCACCGTCGCGATCGAGGCAACGACGGTGAACTACAAGGATGGCCTGGCGATCACGGGCAAGGCGCCGGTGATCCGCCACTGGCCGCTGGTGCCGGGCATCGATTTCGCCGGCACCGTCGTCTCGTCCTCGCATCCCGACTGGCGCACCGGAGACAAGGTCATTCTGAACGGCTGGGGCGTCGGCGAAACCCATTTCGGTGCCTATGCAGGCCGTGCCCGCGTCAAGGGCGACTGGCTGGTGCCGCTGCCGCAAGGCATCAGCACGCATGACGCGATGGCCGTCGGCACCGCAGGCTATACCGCCATGCTCTGCGTCATGGCCCTGGAACGGCACGGCATCCTGCCCGATCGCGGCCCGGTGGTGGTGACGGGGGCGGCCGGCGGCGTCGGCTCGGTAGCGGTCTCGATCCTGTCCAGCCTCGGCTACCATGTCATTGCTTCCACCGGCCGCAATGCCGAAAGCCCCTTTCTGATCGACCTTGGCGCCGCCGAAGTGATATCGCGCGACGAGCTTGCCCAGCCGGCCAAGCCGCTGGCCAAGGAGCGCTGGGCCGGCGGCATCGACGCAGTCGGTAGCCACACGCTGGCCAATGTGCTGTCGATGACCTCCTATGGCGGTGCGGTCGCCGCCTGCGGCCTGGCCGGCGGCATGGACCTGCCGACCAGCGTCGCGCCCTTCATCCTGCGCGGCGTCTCATTGCTCGGCATCGATTCAGTGATGGCGCCGAAAGCAGTCCGCCTCGAGGCATGGCGCCGCATCGGCACCGACCTCGATCTGCGGAAGCTCGCCAGCCTGTCCAGCACCATCGGATTCGACGGCATCGTCGATGCCGCGCGCGACATCGTCGACGGCAAGATCCGCGGCCGCGTCGTCGTGGATATGTGACTCCGCCCAACTGCCGGAAGGGCGGATAAAATCGCCAGATATGGCGGCAAACCCGACGCGCTTCGGCAAAAATCGCTCATCCGCTAAAATTCGAACGATCCGCCGCAATTTTCTATAATCTCTGTCTGGCAAGGATTTCGCATGATCGCGGAATCCGGCAGCCAACAGGCGGACACTGGCGACGACGTCGATGCGGTGCTCCCGCCGGCGTCGACGCGGCGCTTCGTCGCCGCGCCGCCGCTGGTGCCCGAGCCGGAATTCTCCAGGCGCGAAAGCCTGCCCTTTCTGACATTTGTCGCCATCGTGTTGGTAGCCGGGCTGGCGCATCTGACCGGGGCACCGATCTTCATCAGCGTCGCATTGCTGGCAACCGGCCTTGCCGGCCTTGCCCTGCATTTGCGCGCCAGGCGGAGCGAACATCGCACCTCCGCCCTTCTTGACGAAACCACTGCCCGCAGCCGCGCCGAGATCGAGACGCTGGCCGACCGCATGTGGGAGATGCAGGAGAGCGACGAGCGCTTTCGCGGCCTGATCGACGCGCTTGGCGATCTCGTCATCCATCGCGACCGCGACGGCTACATCGTCTATGCCAACAAGGTCTTCGCCGATCTCGTCGAGATCGACCAGCGCGACCTCGCCGGCAAGACCCTGGCGGAACTGGGCATCGAGGTCGGCATGGTTCCCGATGCCGCCTTTTCCGACCATGAGTGCCTGAGTTCCACCGATGTCTCCATCAGCACGCCGAGCGGGCAGCGCTGGTTCTCGTGGATCGAACTGTCGGTGCGCGACAAGGACAGCGGCGCGGTTTCGCACCGCGCCATCGCCCGCGACATCACCGCCCGCAAACGCGCCGAATCGTCGCTGATCACCGCACGCGAACGGGCCGAATATGCAAGCCAGGCCAAATCGCGCTTCCTAGCTACCGTCAGCCATGAAATCCGCACCCCGATGAACGGCATCATGGGCATGGCCAGGTTGCTCGCCGACACCAGCCTGTCGCCGGAGCAGCAGACCTATGTCGGCGCCGTCTCGACCTCGGCCAGCGCATTGCTTGCCTTGATCGAGGATCTTCTCGACTATTCCAAGATCGAAGCCGGGCGTTTCGACCCCGAGCCGCAGCCGATGTCGGTGCGCGAGATCGCCGACAACATCATCGAATTGCTGGCAGCGCGCGCCTTCGCCAAGGATATCGGACTGGGTTGCCATGTCGAACCCGACGTGCCGCAATTGATCACCGCCGATCCGGGCAAGGTCAGGCAGGTGCTTCTCAACCTCATCGGCAACGCCATCAAGTTCACCGACAGCGGCGGCGTGCTGGTGAGCATAGCACGCGCACGCACCGAAACCAGCGACCGCATATGCTTCACCATCGCCGATACCGGTCCGGGCCTGCGTGACGCCGACCTGGAGCGCATTTTCGAGGAATTCGAGCAGGCCGACGGCACGTCGACACGCACCCATGGCGGGGCCGGCCTCGGCCTTGCCATCTCCAGGCGCCTGGTGGCCGCCATGGGCGGCACGATCTCGGTATCCAGCCGGCTCGGCCAGGGATCCGAATTCGTCTTCGAAATCCCTGCGACAGCGGCCACCGAAGCGCCGCAGGGCCACCAGAATGCTCTCTCGGGCAGACGCGCGGTGATCCTGTCGAAGAACGCCGTCGAGGCCGACGCCATCGCCCGCACCATCCGCGCCAATGGCGGCGCGGTCGACATCGCCACCACTGCAGCACAGGCCGCGCCTTTCGCCGCCGGCTGCGATGCGATCCTGGTCGATGCAGCGATGGAAGAAGGCGACGGAAGGCTGCTCAAGCGCCTGCGCCAGAGCGGTTTCTCCGACTGTGAGGCGATCACGCTGATCGCGCCGACCGATCGCGGCATGCTTGGCGAGTTCCGTGCCAGCGGCTACGCAACCTTCCTGGCCAGGCCGGTGCGTGGCGGAACACTTCTGCGTGTTCTGTTGAGCAGCCATGCTCCGAGCCTCGGCCCGCCGCCGCCGGAAAAGCGCGGCGCACCGTCGCTGCGGGCCGTCGGCAACCGCCAGCGCGGCCTGTCAGTGCTGATCGCCGAGGACAATGACATCAACGCCATGCTGGCCCGCGCCACGCTGCTGAAGGCCGGGCATCGCGTCAAGGTGGTCGGCAACGGCAAGGCCGCCGTCGAGGCTGTCACCGGCGCCCCGCACAAGGACCGCTTCGACGTGGTCTTGATGGATCTGCACATGCCGGTCATGGACGGGCTGGACGCGATTGCCGCCATCCGCCGCCATGAGGAAGAAAGTGCCGTGCGGCCGGTGCCGATCATGGTGCTGTCGGCCGACAGCCAGGAAAAGACCCGTCATGCGGTGTTGGCCCATGGTGCCAGCGGCTTTGTCACCAAACCGCTCGACCCCGAAGCGCTGGTCAATGCCGTCGAGGGGCAGGTCGTCGCGGCCTGAGCTTTCCACCGCCATTCGGCACGGGCGATCACTTAAACGTAGCCAGTTGATCGTATTCGCCAGCCGACGAAGTATTGCCCATGACGTCGTATCACGGTACTGTCACAATCCTGTTGCACCTACACCGTATCCCCGTGCCAAGAGGGATGGCTCGAAGGAGAATCACTCGTGCATACAGTTATGCCGGAATGTGACACTCGGCCGAACGCCAGCAGCGCCTTGCTTGCCGGACGTAACGTCGATTCCGTCATAAAGGGCGCTGCGCTGGGCCGTATAGGCAATCTTGAAGTGCGGCTCGCTCGCAACGAGGCCGAGATCGCGGCCGCGCAGGAAGTGCGCTACCGGGTGTTCTACGACGAACTTGGCGCCAGGAAGGACCTGTTCCAGGCCCATGACCGCCGGGACGCCGACCGGTTCGATCCGCTCTGCGACCATCTGCTGGTTTTGGACACCACGCTTTCCGGTCCCGAACATCGCCGCATCGTCGGCACATATCGGCTGCTGCGGCAAGAAATCGCGGCCACGGCCGGTGGCTTCTATTCCGAAGGTGAATTCGAGCTGACCAAGCTCATCGCCCGCCACCCCGGCCAGCGTTTCCTTGAACTCGGCCGCTCCTGCGTTTTGCCGGAATACCGCTCGAAGCGCACCATCGAGGCGTTGTGGCAAGGCATCTGGGCTTACATCAATCATTACGAAATCGGTGTGATGACCGGCTGCGCGTCCTTTCACGGCACCGTGCCGGCGGCGCATGCCGAAGCGCTCACCTATCTCGCCCACCACTGCCGGACGAATTCGGCCTGGGACGTGCGCGCGGTGTCCGGGCGCTATTGCTCGATGGATCTGATGCCGATCGAGGCCGTCAATGCCAAGGCGGCGATCGCCGCGATGCCGCCTTTGGTCAAGGGCTATCTGCGCGTCGGTGCCCGCATCGGCGATGGTTGCGTCATCGATCGCGAATTCTCGACGGTCGATGTGTTCGTCGTGATGCCGGTCAAGGAGATCGGCGCACGCTACGTCAACTATTATGGCGGCGAAGCCCAGCGCTTCGCTGCGTGACGCTGGCGAATAGCGAATAGCGAATAGCGAATAGCGGGAGCTATCTCGCTCAACCCCTATTCGCTACTCTCTATTCGCTATTCGCTTCCTTTCACAAAATATCTTCCGGCCGCCTGCCGGGTCGGCTCTTGTAGGACGGAAACGACCAGCCGAATTTGAGCGCACCACCGCGCACGAGGAACGCCGCCGCAAAGCCGGCGAGGTTCGAGGCGAGCGGCGGCAGTCCGGCAAGATCGCCAAGCGTGTAGAGGCCGGCACCCGCAAGGGCCGCCGTGACGTAGATTTCGGGCCTGAGCAGCACCGATGGCTCGCCCGCAAGGAGATCGCGCAAAATGCCGCCGAAAGTGGCGGTGAGCACGCCGGTGATGACGGACACGACCGGCGAGCCGGTAATCGCAAGCCCCTTGGCCGCGCCCATCACCGAAAAGGCGGCGAGCCCGATGGCGTCGAGCCAGAGCAGCCACTTCCAGCGCGATTCGACACGATGCGCGCTGAAGAAGACCAGCACCGCAACCGCGGCGCAGACCAGCACATACCCGGAGTTGGCGACCCAGAAAACCGGCAGGTTGAGGATAACGTCGCGAAGCGTGCCACCGCCTATCCCGGTGACGCTGGCCAGGAACAGGAAGCCGATAATGTCGAGTTGCTTACGCGAAGCCGCCAGCGCCCCGGTCGCCGCGAAGACGGCGACACCGGCATAGTCGAGAAGCGCGATGGCATTCATGCAGACCAGGGGAGTAAGGGAAGAGGAGAATAGGAGAGTATGTTTATCACAAAGCCGCACCGCTGGTACGCTTCCTTACTCCCTTACTCCCTTACTCCCTTACTGCGCTAACTACGCATCCTTCTCAGCCTGTTCGTTCACCGGCCCCGGCTCAACCGGTGCTTCAGCGGCGGCGAACTTCGGACCACCCTTGGCGACGCCGACCATGGCCGGGCGCAGCACGCGGTCGCCGATCGAATAGCCCGGCTGCACGACCTGGACCACGGTGTTGGCCGGGACATCCGGATTGGGCACTTCGAACATCGCCTGGTGGAAATTGGGATCGAACTTCTCGCCTTCCGGCGCGAGCTTCTTGACCCCATGCCGTTCCAGCGCCGACAGCATGGCGCGCTCGGTGAGGTCGACGCCTTCGATCAGCGCCTTGAAGCCGGCGTCACCCGATGCCTTGGCCTCGGCGGGAATCGCATCCAGCGCGCGGCGCAGATTGTCCGACACCGACAACATGTCGCGGGCGAAATTCGCGACCGCGTAGGTGCGCGCATCGTGCACATCGCGCGCGGTGCGGCGACGCAGGTTTTCCATCTCCGCCGCCACGCGCAGCGCGCGGTCCTTCAGCTCTTCATTTTCCTTCAGCAGCCGCACAAGGGCTTCATAGTCGCCGTCGGTGCTGCCTTCCGTGCGCTCAGCTGCGGGCTCGGTCGCCTCGACTTCGTCGGGCGCGCGTTCGTCTTTTGCCTGGTCGCTCATCGCCGTTTCCCGTCAATCTCGAATGATGTGGATTTTGTGCCCGATATCGATGTTTGGCGGCCAAAAATCAAGGGGTAAGCGACTATGGAAGCCGCCGGCCAAGGCCGGGCAATGACAGGCAAGACATTTCGACTTTAATTCAAATTTTACCTTAACCGCGGGCTTTGCTTGCCATACAGGCATGATGGGGGAACCATTCTCTTGCTGCAGGAGTTTCGAAGCCGACACAGGATTTTGAGATGATGACCCGCAACATGGGCGAAAAGGCAGAGGGGCTGGCCATCGAGGTCAGGCGCCAGTTCGGCACCGAGGCGGTGACCCGCTTCCTGCGCACCTTGCCGGCCTTCCGCACCGAGGCCGACATCCCCGACCGGCTCAGAGAACTGCTCGACCGCCTCGATGGGGCGGAGCGCGGTGACATCGGCTGGCGCCGGCCGTAACGCTACAATCGATCTTGGCAGCAAACCTCCTATCGGCAATAGCCGGGGAGAGCCGAACCATCTAAGGATAGATGTGTTGTGGTTCAATGGAGGACGTAAATGCGCAAGGTTTCAATCACCTCATCGCTGATAGCGTTTGTCGGCCTCGGCGCCATCACCTTGGCGGCCTTTCCGGCACAAGCAGACAATCTGCAGCTGCAATTGGGCAAACATGGCCCGCGACTGAAGCTCATGGAAGATTGCGACCCGGCCTACGACGATTGCGAAGGCCCCCGTCGCGACGGTCGGCGCGACCGCCGTCAACGAGGCTGCACCGAAGACCGGGCTCTCGACAAGGCGGACCGAATGGGCATCCGCCGCGCAAGGATAGAGTCCGTCGGCCGCCGGGAGATCACGGTCCGCGGCAGACAGGGCGGCGACCGCGTGCGCGTGACTTTTGGCACCGAGCGCGGCTGCCCTATCCTCGATCGCGAATAGCGATCGACCAGCGGAAAACCGACGCTCAGAGCCATCAGCAGGTCGAGTTGGCGGGTTGGCAGGCTCGATCGCCAAGCCACGCGACAATTACGCACAGTAATTTTGCGTGATGTTGCCTTGCGGCGGCGAGGCACCCCGCCTATGCTTCCTGATGAACATGATTTCCCCTGAGGCGGTCGCCAACAGCAAGCGCGCCTGGTTGAAGATTCTTGCCCGCTACAAGAAGCCTGACAGGCGGCGCAGCGCCGTCGAGCTCGCCATCACCCTCATTCCATTCGCCATACTCTGGGGACTGTCCTCGGCGGCTTATGCCTATGGCCATTGGTGGGGACTGGTCCTCATCCTCCCCGCGGCCGGGTTTCTGGTGCGCATCTTCATGATCCAGCACGATTGCGGCCACGGCTCCTTCTTCGCCAATCGTTACGCGGACGACTGGATTGGCCGCGCGCTCGGCATCCTGACGCTGACGCCCTACGATTGCTGGCGGCGCGCCCACGCGACGCACCACGCCAGCGCCGGCAATCTTGACGAACGCGGCATGGGCGACATCCGGACGCTGACCGTTGCAGAATACCGGCAGATGTCGTGGCGGGGCCGCCTCGCCTATCGTCTCTATCGCCATCCGCTGGTGATGTTCGGGCTCGGTCCGATCTGGCTTTTCATCTTCGAGCAGAGGCTACCCGTCGGCATGATGCGCGGCGGCCTGACCCCTTGGGTGTCGTCGATGACCACCAACCTTGGCATCGCGGTCGCAGCAGCCGTCCTTATCTGGTTCGTCGGCCCGGGCGCTTTCCTGGTGGTTCACCTGCCGATCGTCATCCTCGCCGGTTCGGCCGGCATCTGGCTGTTCTACGTCCAGCACCAGTTCGAGGAAACAGAATGGGCGAAGGATGCCGACTGGGAATTCCAGCACGCCGCCTTGCACGGATCGTCGTATTACGACCTTCCGCCGGTGCTGAACTGGCTCACCGGCAACATCGGTGTCCATCACGTCCATCACCTCTCGGCCAAGGTGCCGTGCTACCGGTTGCAGGAAGTGCTGCGGGATTATCCCGAGTTGCGCGACATAGGCCGGGTTACGCTGCTCGAAAGCCTGCGCTGCGTCAAACTGGCATTGTGGGACGAAAACCGCCGCAAGCTGGTGTCGTTCCGCGAGGCACGGGCGGCGGCTTAAGCAATTCCAGGAGAAGTGTGAACGGTTTTCCAGGGAAAACGCGTAGCGTTTTCCCTGGGCAATTGCGTCACAACAAAAAGACCGCCGCGCCATGGGCGCCGCGGCCTGGAGCTCCGATCAGGCAGCCCTGATCATGTCGGCGGCCTTTTCGGCGATCATGATGGTTGGGGCATTGGTGTTGCCACCAATCAGTGTCGGCATCACCGAGGCGTCGACGACACGCAAGGCTTCAAGCCCGCGCACCTTGAGTTGCGGATCGACCACCGCCATCTCGTCGACCCCCATCCGACAGGAGCCGACCGGGTGATAGACCGTGTCGGCGCGGGTACGGATATGGGTCATCAGATCGGCATCGCTCGGCTCGCCGGCGATGTGCATTTCCTTGTGCCGGTAGCGCGTCAGCGCCGGCGAAGCCAGCACCTGCCGGGTGATCCTCACGCCTTTCAGCAGCAGTTCCGCATCGCGCTGGTCGCCGAGAAAGCGCGGATCGATGCGTGGCGCGGCAAGTGGATCGGCGCTGGCCAGCCCAACCTCGCCACGCGAGTGCGGTCGCAATATGCAGACATGACAGGAAAAGCCGAAGCCGTAGTGCAGCGTGCGCGCATGGTTTTCGACGAGCCCGATGACGAATTGCAGCTGCAGGTCAGGGCGCTCAAGCGCCGGGTCGGATTTGACGAAAGCGCCGCTCTCGGCCGACGGCGAGGCGATCAGCCCGGTTCCATCCCGCCGCCACTGCGCGATATGCCTGAGGAAACCCCACGCGCCGCGCGGGCTCATACCGAGCATATCGGTGTCCTTCGATCTCCAGCCGACGATAAAATCGAGGTGGTCCTGCAGGTTCTTGCCGACGCCCGGCAATTCGTGGACGACGGGAACGCCATGCACGGCAAGTTCGGCCGCCGGGCCGATACCCGACAGCAACAGAAGTTGCGGCGAACCGAAGGCACCGCCACAGAGGATCACCTCGCGCGACGCCTGTGCCACGGCCTCGCCTTTGCGTGTCCGGTAGCGGATGCCGGTGGCGCGCTTGCCGTCAAGGACGATGCCTGTGGCGTGCGCCCGCGTGATCACGGTCAGATTGGTCCGCTGCATCACCGGATGGAGATAGGCGGCGGCAGTCGAACAGCGCTCGCCATTACGGGCGCCACCGGCAAACTGGGTCACCTGGAAATAGCCGGCGCCCTCTTGTTCCGGTCCGTTGAAATCGTCCGAGGCGCGAATCTGGTTTTCGGCACAAGCCTCTAGGAAGGCCTTGGCGATCGGCCTCGGCGAGCGCTGGTTCGACACTTTCAGTGGGCCGTCCCCGCCATGCAAGGCATCAGTGCCGCGCTCATTGCCCTCGGCGCGCCGGAAATAGGGCAGAACCTCATCCCACGACCAGCCCTCGCAGCCCAGATTTGCCCATTCGTCATAGTCGCTGCGATGGCCCCTGACATAGAGCATTGCATTGATGGCGCTGGAGCCGCCCAGCGCCTTGCCGCGCGGCTGGTAGCCCTTGCGGCCGCCAAGACCTTGCTGCGGCACGGTTTCGAAGGCCCAGTTGTTGATCCTGGGCCGGCCGGAAAGCATGCCGATAATGCCAGCCGGAGCACGGATCAGCATATCCCTGCCCTCGCCGCCAGCTTCGATCAGGCAGACCGTATTCGAGGGATCTTCCGAAAGCCGTGCGGCAAGCGCACAGCCGGCGGACCCACCGCCGGCTATGACATAGTCGTAACGCATGAAGACCCCTCCCCAATCGTCCACGGATTTTCCATCCGGATGATCAAGAGAAGGCCTGAACACGGCTGATGTAAAGACGCGCGGAATTACCGCTACGTCAGCTGCTGCGAACGCGCCGCCAGGAGTATTTCGGGCCTTTTGGTTCCGGCACGGCGGCTGGCTGGTAGTAGAGCCCCAATCCGCCGGTGCGGCCCTCCTCCAGGCGCTTCAACAGCACCGCATTGGAAATCTCGAACTCGTCGAAGCCTAGCCGCAGCATATGCGGCAGTTGGTCCACCAGCACCTGGCCCGTGGCGCGAACGGCACCTTCGAAATGGTAGCGGCCGCGCAGCAGTTCTCCCTTGGAGAAGGAGCGGCCGTCGCTGAAGGCCGGGAAGGCCAATGCCACCAGCGACAGCTGGTCGAGCAGGTCGGCAATCTTCTCGAGCTGATCACCAGGCTGCAGCAGGACGCCGAGCCGTTCCTTGGCCGAGCGGCGCACCTCCGGATCCAGATCGAGGAAGACTTGCAACGGCAGGATGAAGCGGCCGTTGCCGGACAGCGCATCGGCGCTTTCGGCATGCGTCCACTCATCCTCGTGAAAACCCGCAGGGGTCCAGAGTCGGGTCTCCGCTGTCGTCGGTTCAGTCATCAAAAAGTTCCTAAATAGTCAAACGAACCAAGGATGTGTTGAGATTCAGGTCAGGCTGCGCCGAAAATGGCGGCTTCCGAGAACCGGAGCGGAGCGTACTTGAAGTACGTGAGCACCGGAAGCGCAGGAAGCTGCCGTTTGCAGGCCAGCCTAACCTGAATATCAGCATATCCTAAAGGGATGCGTCGGTCAGCGACTTCTCCAGCCCCGACAGGTGAATGCCGCACTCGGTCTTGGCGTGACCGGCCCAGCGGCCGCTGCGCGCGTCCTCGCCCGGCTGCACCGGCTGCGTGCACGGGAAGCAGCCGATCGACAGATAGCCATAGGCGACCAGCGGATTTTCGCGCAGCGCATGCGCGCGCATGTAGTCCGCCTGGTCCGATGTCGTCCAATGCGCCAGCGGATTGATGCGGATGCGCGGACCGACCGCCTCGAACACCGGCAGCGCCGCCCGCGTCGCGGCCTGAAAACGCTTGCGGCCGGTGAGCCAGGCACGAAATGGCGCGACACCGCGCGCCAGCGGCTCCACCTTGCGCACGTCGCAGCAGGCGTCGGTGTTGCTCTGATGCAGATTGCCCGTCGGATCGATCCGTTCGAGTGCTGCTTCCTCGGGTTTGATCACCCTTATGTTGGTCAGCCCGAAATCGGCGGCGAGCGCGTCGCGATAGCCGAGCGTCTCCTCGAAATGCTTGCCGGTGTCGAGGAAAATGACCGGCAGCGTCCGGTCGATCTTGGCGATCATGTGCAGCAGCACAGCCGAATCCGCGCCGAACGACGACACCGCCGCGATCTCGTCGAGGAACAGTTCGCGGGCCGAGCGTTCGATGATCTCGATCGGCTTCAGATGACCATAGAGCGCATCGAGCCCCGCCGCTTTGGCGGCGATACCGTCATCGACGTCTCCAATACGGTCAAGCGGCCTTGGCTTCGCCAGCATAGAGCGCCTCCTTGAACGGCGCGGGACCGACTCGGCGGTAGGCGTCGATGAATTTCTCTTGTGGGTCGAGCCGGAGGCCGAGATAGGTCTCGACGATCTGCTCGATGGCGTCGGTGATCTCTTCCGACGAGAAGCCGCGGCCGATGATCTCGCCGACCGAGGTGTTTTCGTCGGCCGAGCCGCCCAGCGTCACCTGATAGAGCTCAGAGCCCTTCTTCTCGACCCCGAGGATGCCGATATGGCCGACATGGTGATGACCGCAGGCGTTGATGCAGCCGGAGATCTTCAGCTTCAGTTCGCCGATCTCGCGCTGCCGCTCAAGCGAGGCGAAGCGGCGCGAGATTTCCTGCGCGATCGGGATCGAGCGCGCCGTGGCCAGCGCACAGTAGTCGAGGCCCGGGCAAGCGATGATGTCCGATATCAAATTGGAATTGGCCGTCGCCAGGCCGATGCCGACCAGCGCATCATAGACCGCCTTGAGGTCGGCGCGGGCCACATGCGGCAGGATCAGGTTCTGCTCATGGCTGACGCGCAGTTCGTCAAAGCCATATTTCTCGGCGATGTCGGCGATTGCTTCCATCTGGCTGTCCGAGGCGTCGCCGGGCACCTCGCCGATGCCCTTCAGCGAGATCGTCACCGCCGCATAGTCGGGATGGCGGTGCGTCACGACATTCTGGTCGAGCCACTCCGAGAACCCCTTGGAATCGAGCCGCGCCAGCTTGACCGCCTGGTCGCCTTCCGGCCGCCCAGCGAGCACCGGTGGCGCGAAATAGGCCTCGATGGCGCGGATGTCGGCTTCCGGCAGCTTCAGCTCGGCGTCCTTCAACTCCTGCCACTCGGCCTCGACCTGGCGGGTGATCTCCTCGACGCCGGTCTCATGGACGAGGATCTTGATGCGCGCCTTGTACTTGTTGTCGCGGCGGCCATAGAGGTTGTAAACGCGCAGGATCGCCGTGCAGTAGGACAGAAGGTCGGCTTCCGGCAGGAAGTCGCGGATCTTGCGGGCAACCATCGGCGTGCGGCCCTGGCCGCCGCCGATATAGACGGCGAAACCGAGTTCGCCGGCGGCGTTCTTCTTCAGGTGCAGGCCGATGTCGTGGGTCTGAATGGCGGCGCGGTCGCGCTCGGCACCCGTCACCGCGATCTTGAACTTGCGCGGCAGGAACGAGAATTCCGGATGCACCGACGACCACTGGCGCAGGATTTCCGCGTAGGGACGCGGATCGGCGACTTCGTCGGCGGCAGCGCCGGCGAAATGGTCTGCGGTGACGTTGCGGATGCAATTGCCGCTGGTCTGGATGGCATGCATCTCAACGCTAGCGAGATCCGCCAGGATCGCCGGAATGTCCGACAGCGCCGGCCAGTTGAACTGGATGTTCTGGCGGGTGGTGAAATGGCCGTAGCCCTTGTCGTATTTGCGGGCGATGTGACCAAGCATGCGCAACTGCTTGCCGTTCAGCGTGCCGTAAGGCACCGCGATGCGCAGCATGTAGGCATGCAGTTGAAGATAGACGCCGTTCATCAGCCTCAATGGCCGGAACTGGTCCTCGGTGATCTCGCCGGCAAGACGACGCTGCACCTGGTCGCTGAACTCGGCGACGCGGGCCTGGACAAAATCGTGGTCGAACTCATCGTAACGGTACATGCTTGGTCTTTCAGGGCGCGTCCGCCCATGCCTGGTGTCTTGGTTATGCTGCCCGCGCAGCCTGCTTGCCGAGATCGTTGCGAATGGTCGGGCCGGCAGCGCGGATCTTCTCGCGCAGCCGCACCGGTTGGACGACACCGTTGACGACTTCAGCGTCGATCAAATTGACGTCGACCACTTCGTTGGCGGCATAGGCCTTGGCGCCGATCGCCTCGAGCCTATCCTCCGCTGCCTTGTCATCGGCGAGGTCGGCATGGTCCACCGTCTCCGCCCAGCCACCATCGGCGTACCAGACAGCAATGCCGTCGGTGAGGCGGTTGGCGGTCAGTATCTTCATGGCTGAACTCCTTCGGCGATCGAACTGGACGCACCTTCATGCCTGTGTGCCGCCAGCGGCTCGGATCGCTCAAAATTGGCGCCGGCGACCGCATCGCCGATGATGGTCATGACCGGGCCGGAAAGATCGGCGCGCGCTTCCAGCGACGGCAGGTCGGCAAGCGTGCCGTGGAAGCGACGCCGGTTGGCGAGGCTGGCATTCTCGACCACGGCCACCGCAGTGTCCGGCGACAGACCGGCCTCGATCAGCCGTCCGGCAACCTCGGCGGCCACCGAGCGGCCCATATAAACGGCAACGGTGGCGCCGGAAATGGCGAGCTTGGCCCAGTCGGGCAGCGAATTGCCCTTGAGGTCGTGGCCGGTGGTGAACACCATCGACGAGGAGACACCGCGCAAGGTCAGCGGCAGTTCGAAATCGGCGGCGGCAGCAAAGGCCGCGGTGACACCCGGAACCACCTCATAGCCGATTCCGGCATCACGAAGTGCCGCCATCTCTTCGCCGGCCCGGCCGAACACCAGCGGATCGCCTGACTTCAGCCGCACGACACGCTTGCCTTCACGACCAAGCTCGACCAGCAGCGCATTGATCTCAGCCTGGCTCTTGGTGTGGCAGCCCTTACGTTTTCCGACCGGCAGGCGCTCGGCATCGCGGCGCCCCATGGCAACGACCGCCTCGGGCACCAGCGCGTCATGGACGATGACATCGGCTTCCATCAGCAGACGATGGGCCCGCAAGGTCAAAAGATCCTCGGCGCCCGGACCGGCGCCAACCAGCGCGATGTGACCGCAAGCGGGCGTGTCCGACAGCAGAAGATCGACGGCAGCTTCATGCGCCTGCGAAAGCTGGCCGGCTTCGGCCGCGCGCGCAGGAGCGCCAGAGAAGAAATCATTCCAGAAGCGGCGGCGGGCATTGCCTTTCGGCAGCAGCTTCTCGGCAGCCCCGCGAAACGACGCCGCAAGAATTGCCAGCGGCCCGAGCGACGGCGACAGCATGCGGTCGATGCGGCCGCGCAACATCTGGGCAAGCACCGGGCCTGCACCTTCGGTGCCGATGGCGATGGCGACCGGCGCGCGGTTGACCAGCGCCGGGGTGAAGAAATCGCAAAGCTCAGGCCGATCGACGGCATTGACCGGAATGCCTAGGCGGCGCGCATCCGCAGCCACCCGACGGTCGAGTTCCTCGTCGCCGCTGGCGGCAAACACCATGATCGCGCCTTCGAGCTGCGATGCGTCGTAAGCGGCGGCAAAATGGCTCGCGCCGGCCTGGGCGATGAAGGCGAGCAGGTCGGGCTCGGCGTGTTCCGCGATGATCCGCAGGACCGCGCTCGACTGTCCGATCAGCCGCGCCTTGGCCAGTGCCTCTTCGCCGCCGCCAACGATGGCCACGGCTTCGCCCTCGACCCGCATGAACACGGGGAAGGCGCTGAGCTTGGGAGCAGTGTGCGACATGGACGCGAGCGGAATCCTGAATGAGCTTGCAGTTCTACGCGCGGGCGCGAGAAACCAGAAGGAACGCACTCGCGCATCCCTTGTCGGGATGCAATTGCTTTTCTGAAAGCATCCCGGCCAAGAGAAAAATATTTCTCGTTTGCAGATGGAGCGGATTCAAGCTGCTGTCGCAGGCCTTGTTTTCCGGGTCTTTTAGCGCCCGGGGAGAAAAGCCGCAAAACTGTTTTTTCTAAATTCTACCAAATTAGTAGATTAAAGCCGCGAACTCTGGATAGCCAGAATGTCCAACGCCGACGCGGCGGCCGACTGGAACATTAGTGGCTCGGGGCGCGTTCTCAAAAGGCCTGTCATATCGGATCGAAACCCCGGCTGCGGAACGCCACGAAAGGCCACCACGCGGCTGAAAAGGAGCCTGTCATCATGAACACAATCATACTCAAGCACGGTATCTGGGTCATGGTGGCCGATGGCGAGAAGGCGCTTTTCCTCAGGAACGCCGGCGACAACAAATATCCGAATCTCGAGGTGGTGCAGGAAATACAGCAGGACAACCCGCCCACCCGCGAGCAAGGCAGCGACAGCCCGGGCCGGTACAATGATGGTCCCTCCGTACACCGCAGCGCAGTCGAGGATACGGACTGGCACCGCATCGGCAAGGAGCGTTTCGCCGATGAAATCGCCGCCCGGCTCTACAAGCTCGCGCATGACGGCGAATTCAACGAGATCGTGCTCGTCGCACCGCCAGTGGTGCTTGGGACAATGCGCAAAAAGCTGCACAAGGAGGTCGAGGACAAGGTGACCGCCGAAATTCCCAAGACATTGACCAACCATGCCATACCGGAAATCGAGGCCCTGCTGCGGGCAGGCTGATCATTGTCGATCGGCCCTGACGGATCGAGACGAATAGCACCGCACAAATTCCGATCCGGCCGGCAGCTTCTCAGCTGCCGGTCAAATTTTTGCGGCAGCGCCGTCGATTTCACGGATTCGCGGGTTGCATCGCCGACATACCATCCACCATATTGCAAAACAGGCGGCGGCTTTGGGCGGCGCTCATCCAACATCGCTGTTTTTGAAAGGCGCTCCATAGACAATGCCGCATGACACGCCCCTTATCGCCACCATCGTCGCCGGTCTGGGGCTGGCTTTCGTCTTCGGGGCTCTCGCCAACCGCTTCCGTATCCCGCCGCTGGTCGGTTATCTCGTAGCCGGCGTGCTGGTCGGGCCGAACACGCCTGGCTTCGTCGCCGATGCCGGCCTTGCCAACGAACTGGCCGAAATCGGCGTCATCCTCCTGATGTTCGGCGTCGGGTTGCACTTCTCATTGAAGGATCTTCTGTCGGTGCGCGCCATAGCCGTGCCGGGCGCCGTCGTCCAGATCGGCTTTGCCACCGCACTCGGTGCCGGGTTGTCGTGGATGCTCGGCTGGTCGATGGGCGCGGGACTGGTGTTCGGCCTGGCACTATCGGTCGCCTCGACGGTCGTGCTGCTGCGCGCTCTGCAAGAGCGGCGGATGATCGAGACCGAGCGCGGCCGCATCGCTGTCGGCTGGCTGATCGTCGAGGACCTGGCCATGGTGCTGGCGCTGGTGCTGCTGCCGGCGCTGGCCGGCGTGCTCGGCGGCCAGGAGCAGACCGACGCCCATGCAAGCGGGCTGCTGTCGCTGCCGGCCAGCTACGGCATCTGGGGCGTCGTCGGCATCACGCTGGCCAAGGTCGCCGCCTTCGTCGTCGTCATGCTGGTGGTCGGCCGCCGGGTCATCCCCTGGATCCTGCACTATGTCGCCCACACCGGCTCGCGCGAGCTCTTCCGGCTGGCGGTGCTTGCCATAGCGCTCGGCGTCGCCTTTGGCGCGGCCAAACTGTTTGGGGTCTCACTGGCGCTGGGCGCATTCTTCGCCGGCATGATCATGAGCGAATCCGAACTCAGTCACCGTGCCGCCGAAGAATCCTTGCCACTGCGCGATGCCTTTTCCGTGTTGTTCTTCGTCTCGGTCGGCATGCTGTTCGACCCGTTCAGCCTGATCAGCAATGGCTGGCCGATCCTGGCGACGCTGGCCATCATCGTCATCGGCAAATCGCTGGCGGCGTTCGTCATCGTCGTTGCCTTCGGCTATCCCCTGGCCACCGCATTGATGATTTCGGCAAGCCTTGCCCAGATCGGCGAATTCTCCTTCATCCTGGCCGAGCTCGGCGTCGGGCTGAAACTGTTGCCCGAACAAGGTCGCGACCTCATTCTGGCCGGCGCCATCCTGTCGATCGTCCTCAACCCGCTGATGTTCCTGGCCATCGACTGGATGAAGCCGTGGCTGGAACGGCGCGCCGCCAGGACGGCACCGCCGGTCGAAGCAAAACCGGTTGGTCCGGCGACGGAGCCGGGCCAGGTGGCCTCTGTCGCGGCAACGGCGAAAAGGGAGGACGGGCCGCCGCCCAAGACGGCACTCACAGGCCATGCCATCCTGATCGGCTACGGCCGTGTCGGTGGCCTGGTCGGCTCGGCGTTGAAAGACGCGGCACTGCCCTTCCTGGTCATCGAGGACGCCGACAAGACGCTGGCGAGGCTGAAAGCGGACAGCATCGAGACCGTCGCCGGCAATGCGGCCAATGCCGAAGTGTTTGCCGCCGCCAACCCCGAAGGCGCCAGCCGGCTGATCCTTGCCATCCCCAATGCCTTCGAAGCCGGTCAGATCGTGCTCCGAGCCCGCGCCGCTAATCCCGGTATCAACGTTATCGCCCGGGCCCATTCGGATGCCGAGGTCGAACATCTCAAGGGTTTGGGCGCCGATACGGTGATCATGGGTGAACGCGAGATTGCGCGCGGGATTGTGGAAGAAGTTCTCGGTTCCAAACCGGAGTTGAGGCGCGAAACCGCCGAGCCATCGGTGGCCTGAGTCCCAAAGCCAAGCTGCATTCTCGCACGCTGGCAACCTGATTGGCTCGACCAGCCTTTCAAGTGAGCATTACGCCACGAATGCAGAGCCGCCATTTTGCGCGATACCACTGAGGTATTTGGCCGGCGGCTTCCCAAGCGCCTTCTTGAACATGGTGATGAAGGCCGTGACCGAACCATAGCCGAGATCGCCCGAGACTTGCTGGACACTCTTGCCGGACGCCAGTTCCCGAATTGCAACGATCAAGTGCAATTGCTGGCGCCAGCGCCCGAAACTCAGCCCTGTCTCCTTTGTCACAAGGCGGGCGAGGCTGCTCTCGCTGAGCGCCATGCGCTTGGCCCAGTCCGCCAGCGTGCTGCGGTCGGCAGGGTCTTGCGCCAACGCCTCGGCGATCCTGTTCAAGCGCGGCTCAGATGAGATCGGCAGGTGCAATTGCTGGACAGGCATGCGTGGCAATTCGGTGAGCAGCATTTTGGTCAAGAGTTCGCCCCTCGCCTCGTCGTCCTGCAGCCGATCGGAAAGCTCGATGATCAATTCGCGCAGCAGTGGCGAGATCGAAAGCGTGCAGCACCGCTCCGGCAGGTCGGCCGCTCCCGGCTCTATGTAGACGAAAAAAATCCGGGCGTTGGCGGTTGCGACATTGCTGTGCTCCATGCCGCCGGGGATCCACACCCCGCAATGCGGCGGCACCATCCATAGACCGCTTGGAACGCGGCATGTGACGCCGCCGCCGAGCGCGAAGACGAGCTGGCCTTTGCGGTGCCGGTGGGCGGGGACTTCCGCTCGGGTGTCGGGGATGTCGACGCGCACGGCAATCGCCAACGCGGAAGGGTCATCCACATCGAGATCAAGCCAGGGGTAGCTGAGGGGCCGTCTCATGATTGACTGCTATTAGCGATGAAACGCCATGATAGCTAAATTCTTTAACCGCGGAAGTCGATAGGCTCCGGTTCGCGCAGGGTTGATCTCGTGATGCTGCGCGCCATCGCCGGTATGGCTCGCTACCTACGTGGGTACTCAGCTTGCCGTGCTTTCCAACGCAAGCTGGCACCGACAAGCCAGCAACAAGGTACGCCATGCTCGCCCTGGTCATCTCTCCCGAAGGCGCGACCGGGTTGAGGCTCGCCGACGTCGCCGAGCCTCAACCGGCCTCGAATGAAGCGCTTGTTTCGGTCCACGCGACTTCGTTGAATCGCGGCGAACTGCGCCTGCTTGCCATACGCCCCAAGGGCTGGATACCCGGCCAGGACATTGCGGGGATTGTCGAACGAAGAGCAGCCGATGGTTCCGGGCCAACCGTCGGCGCCCGGGTTGTCGCGTTGGTCGACGAGGCTGGTTGGACCGAACGCATCGCAGTCCCAACCGACCGTCTCGCCGTCCTGCCGGATGACGTCAGCTTCGTTTCCGCAGCCACGCTTCCTGTCGCCGGTACGACGGCGCTGAGGACTCTACGCCATGGCGGGGACCTCGCCGGCCAGCAGGTCTTGATCACCGGCGCAAGCGGTGCGGTCGGTCGTTTCCAGATCCAGCTCGCCCGCCATCAGGGCGGATTCGTGACCGCTGTCGCCGCCGCCCGGCACGCTGAGGATCTCCGCGGCCTCGGAGCCAGGCAGGTTGTCGAAGCGATCGATCTGGCCGAGGGACCGTTCTCGCTGATCACCGAGTCGGTTGGCGGCCAAAGCCTCGCATGCGCGATCGAACGCGTCGCCCCTGGCGGGACCATCGTCATGTTCGGTTCGAGCAGCGGCGAACTGACGCCTGTCGGGTTCCGCCAGTTCGTTCCGGATCATGAGGGGGCAAAACTTCAGACTTTCGCGTACTACACGTCCGGTCCAGGCATTGGCGAGGACATCGCCTCGCTACTCGCTCTGGTCGCGGCCGGCCGGCTCGAAACACGCGTGGCCTTGACCGTGCCATGGACAGACATCGCCCAAGCGCTGGACGCACTACGACAGCGCAGCTTCAGCGGCAAGGCCGTTCTCACCATAACAGGATGAGCATCCTGTTATGTCACACGTGCTGGCCGCCATTGATGTGAATTTCCGAGCCCGTCACATAGGACGCCTGCTGCGAACACAGGAAGAAGATGATGTCGGCGACTTCGGCCGTGGTGCCAAGGCGCCTGAGAGGGATGGTCTCGACGATCTTGTCAGTGCCCGGCGACAGGATCGCGGTGTCGATCTCGCCGGGCGCAATGGCATTGACGCGGATGCCGTGCGGGCCGAAATCATGTGCCATCTCGCGCGTCAGCGAGCCGAGTGCCGCCTTCGATGTGGCGTAGGCCGTGCCGGCAAAGGGATGCACGCGGGTTCCGGCGATCGAGGTTACGTTGACGATCGAGCCCTTGGCCGCCGCCAGTTCCTTGAACAGGCCGCGCGCCAGCATGATCGGCGCGAAGAAATTGACCTGGAACACGTCGCGCCAGACATGCATCGGCGTGTCGATCGAATCCATGCGGCTGTTGCCGTCCTTGAGCTTCGGCGAAATGCCGGCATTGTTGACCAGCGCATGCAACTGGCCGCCATGCGCTTCCAGCCGGTGGCGGATTTCGGAGACGGCGATGCCGACATCCTCCTGATCGGCGAGATCGACCTTGATGTGGTCTTCCGGCCCGGCCGGCCACGGGCAATCCTCGGCGAAGGCCTGCCTGGAGCAGGTGATGACCCGCCAGCCCTCGCGCGAAAAACGCTTGACGGTGGCGTGGCCGATGCCGCGGCTGGCGCCGGTCAGCACGATGGTCTTTCTGGTGTCGAGTTCAGTCATCTCAGGGTCTCCAGCCGGCAGATGTAGCCGAACGCCGCCGAGGTGGCGAGAGGCCGAATGTCACCATTCACCTCAGAGGAGGAACCGGGAAGCCGGCTCGCCGTTGGTTCGGGAGTTGCAGGACAGGGCGCGGGGTCTCAGATCAAATCAATCGGGACAGAGCCATGACGCAGACAGCACCCCTCGACATAGCCACCGCCTTCACCAAGGCGTGGACAAGCCACGACCTCGAGAAAGCAGCATCCTTGGTCGCCGACGACGTCGTCTTTGATGGGCCGATGCAGCAATCGACCGGCAAGAAACCCTATCTCGAGGGCCTGACCAAACTATCACAGGATGTGACCGGTGTGCGCATGATCGCGGCCTTCGGAGACGATCATCAGGCGCTGCTGATGTATGATTTGATGACAAAGTCGTCCGGCGCGCTTTCCTGCGCCAAGCACCTCACCATCAGCGATGGCAAGATTCACAGCGACAAACTGACCTTTGACAGCAAGAAGTTGGGCAGCGCCAAGCCACGGAATTAGCGGATCGGATCAGCCGCCAAGGAGGTCGAGGATCGAGGTCTGCCGCTTCTTGCGCGGACCGCCGACGTCGCCTGGCGGCACCGGATGTTTGACCGACGCGGTGGCGCCGTCATCCTCCGGCATGGAGGGGCCGTCGGCATCGACGGTTTGGGCGGGACGGGCCGCGCGGACGGGCGCTTGGGCAACCGGCGCTGCTGGCCGCGCCGGTGCCTGCTGACCGACCGACGTCGACGGAACCGGCGCCGTGTTGTTCGCCGAGGGTATCTCGTCGGGGACGATTGTGTCGGCCGGCGTCGATTTCCAGGTGCCAGGCAGCGGCCGCACCGGCACACCTTCGTGGGCCGCAACCATGAACTCGTGCCAGGCCTGCGCCGGCAGTGCGCCGCCGGTGACCTTCTTCATCGCGCTGCCATCATCATTGCCGAACCATACACCGGTGGTGAGGTTGGCGGTGTAGCCGACGAACCAGGCGTCGCGCGAATTTTGACTGGTGCCGGTCTTGCCGGCCGATGGCCAGGCGAAAGCCGCTTTCCGGGCAGTGCCGATCTCAACCGTGCCCGTCATCATCGAGTTCATCATGCCGACGATCTCGGGCTTGACGACGCGCGGCGCGCTGCCGCCGCCGCTGTCGTAAAGCACCTTGCCCTCGGTGGTCGTCACGCGCCGGATGAAATGGATGTCCGGCTTGTAACCGCCATTGGCAAAGGGGACATAGGCCGAGGTCAGCTCCAGCGGCGTCACTTCCGAAGTGCCGAGCGCGATCGAGGTGTTGGCTATCAGGTCGGACTGGATGCCCATGCGGTGCGCCGCCTCGACAACCGCGTTCGGCCCGACCTCCATGGTCAGTTGCGCCGCCACCGAGTTCAGCGACTTGGCCAGCGCGGTGGCCAGCGTCACCTTGCCGAAATACTTGCCGCCGTAATTGTCGGGTGTCCAATTGCCGATCTTGATCGGCGCATCGTTGCGGATGCTGTCGGGCGTGCGACCGGCTTCGAGCGCGGCCATATAGACGAACGGCTTGAACGCCGAGCCCGGCTGGCGACGTGCCTCCGAAGCACGGTCGAACTGGCTGGTCGAATAGTCGTAGCCGCCGACCATGGCACGCACCGCACCGGAATCGTCGATCGACACCAGCGCGCCCTGGGTGACGTTGAGCTTCTTGCCGCTCTCGTCGATCAGTCTGCGGATCGACTGTTCGGCGAGCTTTTGCAGGTTCAGGTCGACGGTGCTGTCGATGACGATGTCGCCGCGCACGTCGCCGATCAGGTCGGGCAATTCCTCCATGATGGTGTCGGCGACATAATTCTCCGAGCCGGTCCAGTAGGACGGCGCGCGCGTTGCCGGCGCGCTCATCGCCGAGGTCATTTCCTTGGCGCTGATCTTTCCCTCGTCACGCATGGCGGCAAGCACCAGTTGCGAGCGTTCCTCGGCGGCCTTCGGATCGCGTGCCGGGGACAGCCGCGACGGCGCCTTCAACAGGCCGGCAAGCAATGCGGCTTCCGACAGGGTGACGTCGCGCGCGCTCTTGCCGAAATAGCGGCGCGAGGCGGCCTCGACGCCATAGGCGCCGGAACCGAAATACACCCGATTCAGGTACATTTCGAGGATCTGGTCCTTGGTGTGCTTGTGCTCCAGCCACAGCGCCAGCAGCACTTCCTGCACCTTGCGTTCCAGCGTGCGGTCGGGTGTCAGGAACAGGTTCTTCGCCAATTGCTGGGTCAGCGTCGAACCGCCCTGCGAGAAACGCCCGCCCAGCACGTTGGTGACCATGGCGCGCGACAGACCGATCGGGTCGATGCCGAAATGCGAGTAGAAGCGCCGGTCCTCGATGGCGATGACGGCTTCCGGGATATAGGGCGACATCTCATGCAGGCCGACGGCCTCGCCGCCGCTCATGCCGCGATTGGCGAGCAATTGGCCATCTGCCGAGACGATCTTGATGTTGGGGGCGCGGTCGGGAATCGACCAGGTCGTCGCCGCCGGCATCTTGGCGCCATAGTAGACCACGATGCCGGCCACCGCGATGCCGCCCCAGATGGCGAACACAAAGCACCAGTAGAACAGCCGGCCGAGCACACCGAACAGGCCGCGCCGGCTTCTGCCGCGCTTGGCCCGCGACGATTTCCCTTTGGCCGGCTTGCGTTTTGCGGAGGCTTTGCGATTGCTCGGCACGACGCGATCCTCCTCGTTCACCGAAAGACCCGCCGAGGACCGCGCCTGCGGCGGCCCCTCGAAACTGGGTTCGATGCGGCTGTCTCTGCGGTTCGCCATGCGCTGTGCTTGATATCCCCGATGCCTAAGGCGTTCGGGTTGAAGAGTAGATGCGGCGATTTAAGGGCGGGTTAAGTCGTGTTCGAATGCCGGCCTGGGGGTTGGTCAACGATGTCGATGCGAAAAAGCCGCTACGCCTTGATATCTCGCTAGAGACCCGCCGCCTTCGCCAGATAGGGCGCCAGCGCCAGCGCATAGGTGGCCGTCATATGGTGATGGTCGCGCCAGACGATGATGTTGCCGACCACGGCCGAACAGCTGTCCTTGCCACATAAGGCATCGTTCATGTCAACGACACGGACCCCCGGCAATGTCCCCGCGGCGAGGGCGAAGACATCACTCGTCTCCACCTCCTGTCGCGCGTTGACGCATTTGTCGGGATCGGCGGCCAGACAATCACCGGGATCGAACTTGACGAAAGGCGTGTTCCGAATGGCGATAATGCGCACGCCGGCACTGTTCAAGTCGCTCCAGATGCTGCGCAAACCGTCGATCATTGCCGGCTCCGGTGTGTCGGAATAGCGAGACTGGCTGGTGAACATCAGGTCTGGCCGCAATTTCCTGATCTCGGCGAGAACGTTGTCGCGCCATGTTGCGCAGGCCTCATACGGCTTACCGTCATCCGTCACAGCGGCAAGGGTGAAAGGGCATGCAGCCTTGGTGAAGGTGACCAATTTCCACTTGCGGTCCCTGGCAATCTTGTCGATGGCAGGGATCCATTGTGCTGCGTGTGAATCGCCTGCGACGACAATGGTCCTGGTTCCCTGGGGATCGCCGAGCTGGCAGCCCACAGCTTGCGTGCTGTCCTGCTCCTGATGGCATTTCAGTCGATAGACGATCGGTACGTCACGCCTGAGTTTGCCGAGGGATGGCAGCAGTTGCACGTCGCGCGGAACCGAAGCGTTGGCAAGAAGCGCTGCCGGCCCTGGATAATTCGGTGTCCCGATCAGGCTGATATCGACGTCTTTCCTGTCGAGCGCATAGCCGAGCCCACCCGACACCATCACGCAGACGGCAACGGCGGCAGTGGCATAGGCCAGAGGTTTCCGTTCCGTATCCGACCGCGGCTGCCGGTAGCGCTGTTCGACATATCGGTAGGAAAGATCCGAGATTGCCAGCGTCAGGGCGATCAGCACGACACCTGCAAGGAGCCCGGCGGCGGGGCGATGCGCCGAATAGAAAACAACCAGCGGCCAATGCCAGAGGTAGATCGAATACGACCGGTCGCCGACATAGCAAAGGATGCTGGCGTCAAGTCCGCGAAACCGGCCTAGTTTGATGCCGCCGGCGGCAATGATGAGCACCGTTCCCAAGGTCGGCAGCAACGCAAGAGCGCCAGGAAATGACGTCGAGGCGGAAAAGAAAAGCGCTGAAAACCCGATGGCGCCAATACCGGTCATCGCCATTGCGGCGCGCAATGGCAGCCCTGCCCTGAACCGATGGACCGTCAGCGCCAGCAGGCCACCGAGCGCCAGCTCCCACAGACGGGTGTGGGTTACGAAATAAGCGGCGGCCGGATCGCTCCGGGTGATGACAACCGAGCTGATCAGCGATCCGGCAAAAACCGCGGTCAGCCCCACGAGGAATACGTCTTTCGCTGGCCGCCCGAGACGGCGCGCCAGCCAAAGGCCTGCCACCATCAGCAATGGCCAGACGATATAGAACTGCTCCTCGATCGATAGAGACCAGTAATGTTGCACCGGGCTCGCCGCCTCCTCGGCGCCGAGATAGTCGACCGCCTGCCAGGCAAGCCGCCAGTTCTGCACATAGAGCGCACTGGCAGAGACCTGGATTGCCGTCTCTTCCCAACGTGCCATGGACAGGAAGACCAGCGTTCCTGCGAGCGTGGCAAGAAGGGCTAGGATCGCAGTCGGCAGCAGTCGCCGCACTCGCCGCGAATAAAAGGCCATCAGCGAGATGCGGCCGTCGCGCAACGCCATGCGGGCAAGCAGACCGGTGATGAGATAGCCCGAGATGACGAAGAACACATCGACCCCGACATACCCGCCAGGAAGAACCGCGGGCCAGATGTGGAAAACCACCACCAGGGCAACGGCAATGCCACGCAGCCCCTGGATTTCAGGCCGCAATGCAACAGGCCCCTCAGCGTCTTCTGTCAACACCACCCGCCTCAGACCTGATTTCAGATGGGCTCGAACTTCACATCCGGCTGGTCAGGACCGCCGGCTTGCCGCAACAGCGCGAGAATGTGTTCGCCCCTGTCAACCTGCTGTCGTCTCCAGTTGGAGGCGTTCGTCACATGCAGCCAGCCATCGACCACCATGAAAAAATCCTCGGATGGGTCATGTCCCGCGCCGAAGCGAAGCGATTTGTTTTCAGCGAACCGAACCATCGCCGGGTCCATCGACCTGTAGAGCACCGGCCAGTTGCCGCCGCCGGAATCCATATGAAACTTGTAGCTCGGGGCGAAATCCAGCCGCCGCCGCAACAGGCTTCCATCGAAAAAACAGAAGCCGGGCCACAAGAACCAGCCGCCTGGTGTCGGCGTATCGCGCCGCACGCTGCCGTATAGGCTCTTGCCCTCCATTCGGTCGCGGATCGAAAATGGTTCAGTTGGAAAGATGTCATGATCGATGAAGCCGAAAAGCTTCGGCCCGAACCCAGGCAAGAAATTCCGCACGATCCAGTTGAGCGCTTGACCGTGCGATCTGCTGACGACCAGCCTGTTCTTCGGCAATGCCACATAGGGGACATGCTGGCGACGGCAGAGATCGCGGATCGCTTCCCTTGCATCGTCCTTGTTGCTGTTGTCGAAAACGATGTAGCTTTCGTGCTCGGCCAGGTATCTGCGTACCAGGTGGATTTGCCATTCGATCATTTCGGGCCGGTTGAAGGCTACGGTGGCTATGATCGTATCGCGGAAAGCCTGCTCTCGCCCCTGCAATTCGCTGACCGGCGCGGATGTCCTCAGGAAGCGAAACACCCGCCAATGATAGCGCAGCAGCGCCTCGCGTCTTGGCGGCCTGTTCAGCCTCTCCCATTCCGCAACGGTAATTCTGGGCTGATCGACGTCTTCCGGAGCGTCAGAAGCCACCATGTCGTGCTCCTGCATGTGCCGTTCGACGGCTCAGTTCTGCTGGATCGAAATGCCCTTGTCGTCGATCTTGAGTTCGACGCCCTTGGGTTTGGTCTGCTCGCGATAGACGTAGATGCCGAGGGCAATGACCACGACGACGAGCGCGCCAATGACGAGATAGAGCGTATTCTGTTTCATGGCGCGCTCTTTGCGTTGTCGAGCCTCAGGCTCGTTTCAGGACCTTGACCAGCACCAGCAGGATGATGGCGCCGATGGTGGCATGGATGATCGCGGCGAGAGTGCCGCCGCCGATGGAAAATCCGATCCTCGGAAACAGCCAGCCGGCGATGAACGCGCCGACGATGCCGACGATGATGTTGCCGATAAGGCCGAAGCCGAAACCGGAAACGATAAGACCGGCGAGCCAGCCGGCGATGGCACCGATGATGATGAAGACGAGCAGGCTTTCGACACCCATAGAGAGTTCCTCCGAGCAAGAGGGCGACGGCGGAACGGAAAGCTCCGAATCGGCCTCGATATCAACGGCTTCAGGCTATTCGAAAGCGACCAGCCTCACCAGCGGCGCCATCACTAGAGCAATTCTAGGAAAAGTGTAAAGCGGTTTTCCGTCCAAAATTGCGTCAAAACAAAGAGTTAGAGCAGCTCGCCGTTTCCGTGAAACGGTGAACTGCTCTCGTCGTCATCGTCGCTTGCGGCAGGGCGCCAGCTGGTCGGCTCGACCTTCTTTTGCGTGTGACTGTCGATATAGACCCACCAGCCGTCGTCGCGATATTGCGCGATGGATTCGTTGATCACGCCGTCGCTATCCTTCCACGTGACGGAGACCTTGGAGCCGTCTGTCGGCGCGGTCACAATCGGCTTTCTGTCCGCCATGTCATCATCCCCCAATTGCACCGACAAAACTAAGCCGAAAGAACGCCGCAGCCCGCATCCGGTTCCAGCCGGTACCGGCTGCGCGATGTGCTGGCCGGACGACCGTCAGCTGTGGGCAAAGATATCCTCTTCGTCCCAGCCCATCAGGTCAAGCTTGGCACGCGTCGGCAGGAAGCGGAAGCAGGCATCGGCCTCCTTGGTCCGCCCATCGCGCGCCAGGCGTCCGGCGAGCACATCGCGCAAACGGTGCAGATAGAGCACGTCGGAAGCGGCATATTCGAGCTGTTCGGGCGACAGCGTCTCGGCCGCCCAGTCCGACGATTGCTGCGCCTTGGACAGGCCGACGCCGAGAAGCTCGAAGCAGATGTCCTTCAGCCCGTGGCGGTCGGTGTAGGTGCGGGTCAGCCGCGAGGCGATCTTGGTGCAGAACACCGGCTCCGGCATCACGCCGAACGCATTGTAGAGCACGGCAAGATCGAAGCGTCCGTAGTGGAACAGCTTGGTCACGCCACGGTTCCGCAGCAGGCTGACGAGGTTCGGCGCCTTCTTCTGGCCAGGCGCGATCTGGATGACGTCGGCCGTGCCGTCGCCGGGCGAAATCTGCACCACGCACAGCCGGTCACGATGCGGATTGAGCCCGAGCGTCTCGGTGTCGATGGCCACTGCCCCGACATTGTAGTGCGAGAGGTCGGGCAGGTCGTTTTTATGGAAACGGATATCGGCCATTGTCTTCTCCGGTCGAGCCTACAGTGTCCCCTGACCCGCAAGGGACGCTGCAGCGCTTTGTCTTGTGGCCCGTCCTCGCCGCGATCCGCTGAAAAATCAACAGGAAAACAGGAGTTTCCGCCGCTCAGCGCGTCAAGGCATCGAGAATCCGCGCCCAGGAGCGCTGGCCCTTGTGGAAGGAGCTGAGCTCGTATTTCTCGTTGGGCGAGTGGATGCGGTCGTCGTCGAGGCCGAACCCGACCAGCAGCGATTCCATACCGAGATAGGTCTGGAAATCGCCGACAACCGGAATGGAGCCGCCGCTGCCCGTCGTCACCGCCGGCTTCGGCCATTCGTCGGACAGCGCATTCTTGGCCTTGGCGAGGAAGGGCGAGTCGTAGGAAAGCTGGATTGCCGGCGAGCCGCCATGCGGATGGAATTCGACCGAACAGTCGGCCGGAATCCGCTCCTGGACGAATTTCTGGAACGCAGCGCGAATTTTCTTGGGATCCTGCTTGTGGACAAGGCGAAACGACACCTTCGCCGAGGCTTCCGCCGCGATCACCGTCTTGAAGCCCTTGCCGGTATAGCCGCCGATGATGCCGTTGAACTCGGCTGTCGGCCGCGCCCAGGTCAACTCCAGCACCGAGCGGCCCTTTTCGCCCGACGGGATCGACAGGCCGACCGGTCCCAGGAACGTCTCGGCCGTCTCGCCGAGCGTCTCCCATGATTTCAGGATCTGCGACGGTGTTTCCTCGACGCCGTCATAGAAGCCGGGGATGGTGATATGGCCGTCCTTGTCGTGGATATCGGCCAACACCTTGGCCAGGATGCCGATCGGATTGGCGGCGGCACCGCCATAGAGGCCGGAATGCAGGTCGCGATCGGCCGCCTTCACCGTGATCTCCTCGCCGACCAGCCCGCGCAATCCCACGCAGATCGACGGCGTGTCGCGGTCCCACATGCCGGTATCGCAAACCAGCGCGAAATCGGCCTTGAGTTCGTCGGCATTGGCTTCGAGGAACGGCTTCAACGACGGTGAGCCGGATTCTTCCTCGCCCTCGAACAGGATGGTGATGCGGCAAGGCAGATTGCCGTGCACCTGTTTCCAGGCGCGGCAAGCCTCGACGAAGGTCATCAACTGGCCCTTGTCGTCGGCCGACCCGCGTCCGGTGATCACCTTGTGATCCGGCCCGACCTCCTTGACAGCAGGCGCGAACGGATCGCTTTCCCATAATTCGATCGGATCGACCGGCTGAACGTCATAATGGCCGTAGAACAGCACATGCGGCGAACCGGCCGGGCCGTCATGGTGCGCAACCACCATCGGGTGGCCTGGTGTGTCGCGAACGCTGGCGTCGAAGCCGATCAGCTTGAGTTCGGCCACCAGCCATTCCGCCGCCTTGCGGCAATCGGCGGCAAAGGCCGGATCGGTGGAGATCGACTTGATCCTGAGCAAGCCGAACAGACGCTCGAGGCTCTGGTCGAGATTGTTGTCGAGACGGTCGAGGACGGGGGAAATTGCGGACATATGTGAAGCCTTTCGATTCAGAACCCGAACCGTAAAGGCAGGACAGGAAAACGAAAAGCCCGCGATCATTGGACCACGGGCTGCAAACGTCTGTCTGGGATAAAAAAGACCGCCGTGGTGGAGGGGGAACCACGGCGGCCTTCTACTCGAAGCGATGCGGCAGCCCGGAGAGGGGGGATAGGCTGCCGCAGGTGTCCGGGATAGGCGGGGGACGGGCCTTGCTCCGGACTCGGCGAAAACTGCCGATGACGTGTATTTGGGTCTCTGAACGTGGCGATTCAAGGGCACGAAAATTACAGTTTTGTAACATAGGCGTGAGCAGGGTGACGGCGATCTGTCAGGGTGTTGCCGGAACCGATAGTCGACGCTGCCTTTGGCATGGACCAAGCCGCCGCGCCGCGCTATCCCTGCCGGCATGAAAAAAGGCGATCATCTCTTCCTTGTCGACGGCTCCGGCTACATCTTCCGTGCCTATCACGCGCTGCCGCCGCTGACCCGCAAATCCGACGGCCTGCCGGTGGGCGCCGTTTCCGGCTTCTGCAACATGCTGTGGAAGCTGATGCTCGACGCCCGCAACACCGATGTAGGCATTGTGCCAACGCATTTCGCCGTCATTTTCGACTATTCGTCGAAAACCTTCCGCAACGACCTCTACCCCGAATACAAGGCCAACCGCTCGGCACCGCCGGAAGATCTGATCCCGCAATTCGGCCTGATCCGCCAGGCGACCAGGGCGTTCAACCTGCCCTGCGTCGAGATCGAAGGCTACGAGGCCGACGATCTGATCGCCACCTATGCGAGGCTTGCCTGCGAAGCCGGCGGCGATACCACCATCATCTCCTCCGACAAGGACCTGATGCAGCTGGTTGGCGATACGGTCGCCATGTACGACCCGATGAAGGACCGCCAGATCGGCATTCCGGAAGTCATAGAAAAATGGGGCGTGCCGCCGCAGAAGATGGTCGACCTGCAGGCGCTGACCGGCGATTCGGTCGACAATGTGCCTGGTGTGCCCGGCATAGGGCCGAAGACGGCGGCGCAACTGCTCGAACAGTTCGGTGACCTCGACACGCTGCTGGCCCGGGCCGGCGAGATCAAGCAGGACAAGAGGCGCGAATCGATCATCGCCAATGCCGACAAGGCGCGCATTTCTCGTCAGTTGGTGACGCTGATGAACGATGTGCCGGTGACCGAGGGACTGGAGGATTTCGTCCTGCACGCGCCGGACGGCCCGAAGCTGATCGGTTTCCTCAAGACCATGGAATTCACGTCACTGACCCGCCGTGTGGCGGAAGCGACCAGCACCGAGGCCGGCGACGTCCAGGCCGTCGCGGTCACCGTCGAACGCGCCGATCATGCTCATGGCCCAGATGTCGGGGCCGGGTTGCCGCCGGTTGCCCGAAACGCGTCCGGCACTGAACCGGACCAAGCCGGGGGGACGGCGGAGACGTCAAAACAAGGCGATACCCCTTCCCTGCTCGCGGCACTGCGGCTGGAGCGCGCGGCCACCGGCAAGATCGATATTTCTGCCTATCATTGCATTCGCGATGTCTCGACCCTGAAAGCCTGGGTGGCCGAGGCACGGGAGGCGGGCATCGCCGCCTTCGATGTCCGGGCAACATCGGCTGATCCGATGCAGGCCGAACTCATCGGCATGGCCATCGCCACAGCGCCCGGCCGCGCCGCCTACATTCCTTTTGCCCACATGAGCGGCAATGGCGACCTGCTCGGTGGTGGCGCGCTCGAAAACCAGATTCCGCTGCGCGAGGCGCTGGCCGTGCTGAAACCGCTGCTCGAAGACCGATCGGTTCTCAAGGTGGCGCAGAATCTGAAATACGATCTTGTCATCATGAGCCGCTACGGCATCGATGTCGCGCCATTCGACGACACCATGCTGATCTCCTACGTGCTCGATGCCGGCACGCCCCATGGTCATGGCATGGATGCGCTTGCCGAAAAGTGGCTCGGTCATACCCCTCTCCAACTCAAGGATGTGACCGGCTCGGGCAAAAGCTCCGTCGGTTTCGATCAGGTCGACATCGACAAGGCGACGGCTCATGCCGCTGAGGACGCCGATGTGACGCTTCGGCTCTGGCTGGTGCTGAAACCGCGGCTTGCCGCCAAGGGCCTGGTGTCTGTCTATGAGCGGTTGGAGCGGCCGCTGGTGCCGGTGCTGGCGCGCATGGAACAGCGCGGCATCTCGGTCGACCGGCAGATCCTGTCGCGGCTCTCCGGCGAACTGGCCCAGGGCGCCGCTCGCCTTGAAGAGGAAATCTACCAGCTCATCGGCGAACGCATCAACATCGGCTCGCCAAAGCAGCTCGGCGACATCCTGTTCGGGCGCATGGGCCTGCCCGGCGGTTCCAAGACCAAGACCGGCCAGTGGTCGACCTCGGCGCAGCTTCTCGAAGATCTCGCTGCCGAAGGCCACGAACTGCCGCGCAAGATCGTCGACTGGCGCCAGCTGACCAAGCTGAAATCGACCTATACCGATGCGCTGCCGGGCTTCATCCACCCCGACACCAAGCGCGTCCACACGTCCTACGCGCTGGCCGCGACGACGACGGGCCGGCTGTCGTCCTCCGACCCGAACCTGCAGAACATCCCGGTTCGCACCGCCGAAGGCCGCAAGATCAGGACCGCCTTCATCACCGACAAGAGCCACCGCCTGGTCTCGGCCGATTACAGCCAGATCGAGCTGCGGGTGCTCGCCCATGTCGCCGAAATCCCGCAATTGCGGCAGGCTTTCGCCGACGGCGCCGACATCCATGCCATCACCGCGTCGGAGATGTTCAACGTGCCGGTCGAAGGCATGCCTTCGGAAGTCCGCCGCCGCGCCAAGGCGATCAATTTCGGCATCATCTACGGCATCTCGGCCTTCGGTCTCGCCAACCAGCTGTCGATCCCGCGCGAGGAGGCAGGCAACTACATCAAGAAATATTTCGAGCGCTTCCCCGGCATCCGAGACTATATCGAGGAGACCAAGGCCTATGCCCGCGAGCACGGCTTTGTCGAAACGATCTTCGGCCGCCGCATCCATTACCCCGACATAAGATCGTCCAATCCCTCGCTCCGCGCCTTCAACGAACGCGCCTCGATCAACGCCCGCCTGCAAGGCACCGCCGCCGACATCATCCGCCGCGCCATGATCCGCATGGAGGAGGCGCTAGAAAAAGCAGGCCTTTCGGCACGCATGCTGCTGCAGGTGCATGACGAACTGATCTTCGAGACAGTCGAGGCGGAAGTCGAGGCAACGATCCCGGTCGTGCGTCACGTCATGGAGAACGCGGCGATGCCGGCGGTCTCGATGTCGGTGCCGCTGCATGTCGACGCGCGGGCGGCGAACAACTGGGACGAGGCGCATTAGCCGTCGTCGTCATCCTAGGGCGGAGCGACGCGAAGCGGAGCGCAGACCCTAGGATCCATGCCGTTACATTAGCCTTGGATGCAACGGTGCAAAATGAAGACGCTTCCGAGGCTGCGCCAAGTATCCTTAAATCTGGGCCGCCGCGACATTCTCATGTCACGGCATGGATCCTAGGGTCTCCGCGACGTCGCTTCGCTCCTGCTTCGCCCTAGGATGACGAAGCGATGGGCCTTAGGCCGCTTCGGCCAGGCACTTGGCACACGTCCCGCGAAACTCGATCACCGCCTTCTTGGCGGCGAAGCCGGTGGAGCGCACCCATTCGTCCAACTGGTGGCCGACATCGTGGTCGGACATTTCGGTGACCTGCCCGCATGTGTCGCAGATCGCGAAGGCGGTCATCGAATGGCTGTGGTCGTGCGGCTCGGCGCAGGCGACGAAGGAGTTGATGCTTTCGAGCCGATGCACGAAACCTGACTTCACCAGCGTATCGAGCGCGCGATAGACTTGGAGCGGCGCGCGAAAACCGCGCTCGCGCAATTGGTCGAGCAAGGTGTAGGCACTGAGCGGTCCGCTGGCGGTCTCGAGTTTCTCGAGCACGCACAGCTGGTTCTTCGTCAGCACATCCCTTGCCGCCATGATCCTGTTTCCAACTCGCCTTGCGTCGCTTGTGCCGCGCACAACGATCCATGTCCCATCCAGATAGCGACGAACAGGCATTTTTGCTACTGTTTCCAGCATTCTGCCCGCGAGGCGGTCGAGAACATCGATCGGAGCGGGGCAACAGGCAGGTTGCTCTGCGATGTGACGTTCAAAATACTGACAATATCTTCGGCAAGGATTGCCGCGCTTGGAAATTCGGTCGGGCTTGGGGAAGCAATCATGATCAAATTGACGCGGCGGACGCTGCTGGTCGGCACGTCCGCCTTGACCATGGCCGGCATGGTATCGTTCCGGACCATGGCCGCATCGCGCACCTACCATGCGCTGCTGGTCGCCTGCACCGAATATCCCAACCTGCCGCAGAGGAACTGGCTTGTCGGGCCGAAGAACGATGCAGCCCTCGTCCGCGACTATCTCCTGAAGAATGTGCCCGACCCCGTGCGCTTCGCGCCGGAAAACGTCACGCTGCTCGCCAAGGATGTCCCCGGCGCCAGTGGCCTGCCGACCCATGCGGCGATCAAGGCTGCATTGGACGACCTTGCTGCCAAGGTCCAGCGCGACCATTTCGTCTACCTGCATCTGTCCGGTCACGGCGCCCAGCAGCCGCAGATGGTCAAGGGCGACGAGACCGACGGGCTCGACGAGATCTTCCTGCCCGTCGATATCGGCAAATGGATCAACCGCGATGCCGGCGTGCCCAATGCGCTGATCGACAACGAAATCGGCGCGGCACTCGACGCCATCCGCGACAAGGGTGCTTTCGTATGGGTTGTGTTCGACTGCTGCCATTCCGGAACCGCGACACGCGCCGTCGAGGTCGATGACGAGCTGGAGCGCAAGGTCGAGTTCGCCGACCTGGTCGGCGGCAACGAGGCCGAGCGGGCTGCCGCGATCAAGGCCTATGACGAGGTGATTTCGGTCGCTGGCTCGCGCGGCATCGACGACAATGGCACGCGCAAGCCCGCCTTCACCCTGACGCCGACCGGTGGCGAACCGATCACCAAGGGCAAGCTGGTCGCCTTCTATGCCGCGCAGACGGTGGAGACGACGCCCGAGATGCCGTTGCCCAAGGGCATCGCGGATGCGCCGCGCTTGGGCCTGTTCACCTTCACCATCCTGTCCAAACTGGCCGAGAATCCCAACGTCACCTATCGCCAACTCGGCCAGGCCGTGCTGCAGCAATATTCGGCCGACAGCCGCACCCGGCCGACACCGCTGTTCGAGGGCGAACTGGATGCCCGCGTCTTCGGCACCGACAAGACCGATGCAGTCATGCAGTGGCCTGTCGTCATCAAGGACGGCGAAGCGACGATCGGCGCCGGGCTGCTGCATCGCCTCACCCCCGGCAGCAAGCTCGCCATCCTGCCGTCGGCGTTATCGCCGCTGTCCGACGCTGTCGGATTTTTGAAAGTGCAGTCGGCAAAAAACCTGGAAAGCCGCGTCAAGCCGGTCGAGTTCGACAAGAAGCCGGCGCTCAAAGTCGCCGACATTCCCGCCAACGCCTATGCGCGGGTGGCGGAGATCGCCGTCGACTACAAGCTGGTGTTGGCGCGGCCGGCCATAGCCAAGGGACTTGAGAAGGAAACCGCTCTGGTCAATTCGGTTCTCGACGAACTGGCCATAGCCAGGGAGAACGGCTTCAACATCGAGCTGGTCGAGCCCGGCAAGAGCGCCGACCTCCGCCTCGCGGTGATGCGCGAGAATGCTGTTCCCGGTGCCCCCAAGGATGCGACAGACAAGCCGGCGCTGTGGTTCCTGCCGGCATCGGGCGACGTGAGCCTGAAGGAGGGCGGCAAACCGCCGCTGATCATCATTCACGACCGCCAGAAGCTGGCCGATGCAACGGCCAGGAACCTGCGCACCATCTTCCGCGCCACCGGGCTTTCGCGGCTGGCGGCGGCCTCGGACTACAAGCCCGAGGACGTCGACGTCCAGTTTCAGGTCAAACGTCGCGACAAGGATGGCCTCGAACCGCTGCAGGCTTCGGTGGTGCCGCGCGTGTCGCCGGGCGACGAAGTGCATGTGCTGGCCAAGAACGGCTCGGATCTGCTGGTCGACATCAATGTGCTCTATGTCGGCAGCGACTATTCGATCACCCATATCGTTGCCGAACGCCTCGCCCCGCAAGCCATGCTCGAAGAGGGGCTACTGGCTTTCACCGACACCAGTTTCGGCATGGAGCGGATGATCGCGGTTTTGACCGAGGCGCCGCCGGGGAGCGAGAAGCAGGATCTGAGTTTCCTGGCGCAGGACGGCGTCGCCTCGGCGACACGCGGAATGGGCTCCGCCGGCTTCTCCGACATGCTGACCGATCTCGGCATGGCGCCGGCAACCCGCTCGGTTATGCGGCTTGCCGACAAGAGCGGCCCGAAAGGCGCGGTGATGATTTTCCCGATGGAGACGGTGCCGCGCGCCTGAGCGGATGCCGGCGCCGCATGGCTCTGCCGGCTCTTGCGCGATCGGCGCGATATGAGAACATTCCCGGCCGCGTCCTGGCGCATGACGGCCGGATGAAACGGATAGGATCGATTGTGAAGAATTCTGTGTTTTCCTGGCGTGGAACGGTGGCTGGCCTTGGCGGCGGCCTGTTGTTGATCGCCAACGCTTCGGCGGACGAGGCCTGCGGCCTGTGCGTCAAGCAGATCGTCACCAACTCGGAACTGGCGACGTGTTTTCTCGATCAGTACGACCAGTTCGCCAAAAGCGGCAGCGACGCCGTTGTCGTCGATCTCAGCAACTGCGCCTCGCGCGGCGTTGTCGAAGCCTTGCCGTCACCGAACAAGGGAGCGGCGGAGCCCGATGTACAGTTCATGATTTCGCGCCTGCAGTTGCAATGCCTGAAAAAGAAGCTGGAGACGCCGGGCATCGTGCTTGATCCCTCCGCCACCATTGAACTGGACAGCTGCGGATGAAGAAGCCGGCGGGCAACACCAGGCAGACAGCAGCCGCCGCAAAGGCGCCGGCCGGCAAACCCGCGCTGGCGGAAACCACCGAAGGTTTCCCTTGGCCAAGCGCCCACGAGATCAAGAAGGAGAGCAACCCCTTCACAGACCGCGATTGGCGCATGCTGGTCTATGCCTGGTCGGGCATGGCCGTGCGTCTCGCCATCATCTTCACCTTGATGTTCTCGGTCTACCAGTTCCTGGCCAACCAGGAGCAGAAGCGCGTCGAGCAGACCATGTCGCTGGTCGAACTCTGGGAAAACAAGGACTACCAGCAGGCGCAGCGTGCCCTGAAGGATCGTCTGACGGGCCTCAACGCCAAATACGACAATCTGCTCAGCGCCAACCCCTCGCCAACCGAGGAGCAGGTGTTCCGACAACGCATAGGCATCGAGGCGATGACCGCTTCCGGCGGCGACATGCCGCTCGCCGATTTCACCGAGAATTTCGACCGCATAGTCTATTTCCTCAACCGTCTGTCCTTCTGCGTCGATGGCGACCTGTGTTCGCGCAAAGTGACCGATGCCTATTTCCGCGACTACGCCGTCTCGTTCTGGAGCTATTTTGCCGGCTATGTCGACAAGCAGCGCAAGGCGGGATCACCCACGTTCGCCTCGGCAATCGAGACCTATGTGCGCAATGGGCCGCCCACGGCCGAAGCCAAATAGCGGCGCGAAAAAGGCGGCGGGATTGCGCCGCCGCCTTTGTCTCCATCGCGAATGCGCAGTGACTACTTATACAGGCTGTTGATCCACTGGACGTTGGCAGCATTCAGGCGCACGGCGGTGTTCGCGTCGGGGCTTTCCGCCACGTTGACACCGGTGACGATGCGCTGCTTGGCCTTGTTGTCGTAGGCATAGACCGAGCTGCCGCTCGACCCCGGGAACGTATCGCAGTCATACTGGAAATATTCCGGCGCGATATTTTCGGCATGCACTTCGCAGTTTGCCTTCCACATCGTGCCCGTCGGCTTGTCGCCGGGATAGCCAACGAGATTGGCGGTGAAGTCGCCGAGATCGTCATAGTTCGCATAGCCCAGCCAGCCGAGATTGGTGCCGACATCCTGCTTTAGCGTGACGACGCCGAGATCCCACAGCAGGACCGAACCATAATAACCCTGGTAGTTGTCGATGAAGCCTTGCAGCACATAGGCGCTTTCGAAGGCGAAGGCGCCGAACGGTGCGTCGTCGGCCGTGCTGCCGTTCAGCCCCGGCACGAACAGATAGTCGGAGAGCCAGTCCTTGTCCTCATGGCTGTAGAGGCAGTGCGCGGCGGTGAGCACCGTGCGCGGGCCGATCAGCGTTGCCGAACAGCTGCCGAAGCTGCCCGTCTTCGGTGATTTGGCTTCGAGATAGCCGATTGCCGAGAACGGATAGGTCTTGGTGTTCTTGACCTGCTCGCGATCGTCGGTGCCGAAAACCTGACGGCCGGCTTCGCCTTCGCCGAGGTCCGGATCCTCGGTCTTGCGCTCGGCCCCGTCTTTTCCGGTGGCCGGAGCGTTCAGTTCCTTGATGATAAGCTCCCGCAGCGCTTCGCTCGGCTCGATCTTGATCTCCTTGCCATCGGCGGACCGTCCGACGATGCCGTAGGATTTGACAGCCGTTGCCTCGTCGGCAAGCGGCGCGGCGCGGCTGTCTTCGTCGGTCAGCTTCGGTGGCGCGATCGGCTTTGCCCGCCCGGGCTTGTAGTCGCCTGAAGTCACGTCGCGCGCGCTTTCGCCATTGCCGGCACTGGCGGAGCCAGGATCGGCGGCGAAAACCGGGACCGTCCACATTGCGGTGGAAAGCAATGCGGACACAATGAGTGCGTTTGTCAGTTTTGTCATGGTGAGACTCTCCCAAAAGTCAGCAAGGACTGGATCAAAATACAGAAATATTGTCGAGATCGTGGTGACGTCGAAAAAGGAGTTTGGTTACCGCACTTGAAATATGACCATCGCCTATGCGGTCGGTCAAAAGCCCCCGCCAAAGACACCGGCGCGGATATATTGCCTAAATTAATACAACATTGGAATGACAATTAGCTTCCACATAGCCCGTGGGGGGCTATAGGGTTTTGAACGGGGTCTGCACAGGAACGCGATACGCGAAGCAGTGCCTGACTTGGTGTCCCTGCCGTGCCGCTGCAACAAAAGCTGCCCGGCCTGACCACCAGTCTGAGGCTTGCTTTGTTGATCATGCGCCGGGGCTGGTCCGCTCGGGAACATATCTCAGGAGGGCTTCAGATGAACATCACCCATCGGTTCAGGCCGATCGCCGCCGCATCGCTGCTCGGCATCGCAGCCGCCCTTGCGGCAGCCAATTCCACCCAGGCCGACGAAGCGGTCGCCCGACCGGAGGCAGCGGTCTCGCCAATGAAGCGCGTGACGGAAGCCAGGGCGAAAGCAGCGGCGGAGAACCCCGACGCAGCCGACCGCGTCTATGGCGGCAACCAGGCCGAAAAGGGAGCCTATCCGTTCCAGGTCGCGCTGCTCACCACCGACAGGCTGGACGAGAACCCGGCCTCGCAGGCCAACGCCCAATTCTGCGGCGGCAGCCTGATCGCGCCGCAATGGGTGCTGACGGCAGCACACTGCCTCAACGACAAGGGTCAGCCGGTTTCGCCGGAGAGCGTCACCGTGCTGACCGGTGCAACCGATCTCAGCGAGGGCAAGCGCCACAAGGTGGTGGAGGTCATCGTCAACGAAGCCTACAGCGAGCAAACGCTCGACAACGATCTCGCCCTGCTCCGGCTTGCCGAACCGGCCGACGCGCCGACCATCAAGGTCGCCCATGAGGCAACCCCCGACACCGGCAAGACGACCGTCACCGGCTGGGGCAAGATGCAGGACGGCACCTTTCCGACCACGCTGATGGTTGTCGATCTCGACCTGCAGCCGAACCAGGCCTGCAACAGCGGCATCAAGGCCATCTATGCGCGTGATCTGAAGGCAGCGCTCGGTGATCTGTCCCGCCGTATGCGCTATTCGGAAAAAGGCATCGACGCGGCCGCCAATGCGATCGCCGCCGACATGACCGACCCGCTGACCGGCAACATGATCTGCGCCGGCACCACCAGCGGCGTGCGCGATGCCTGCAACGGCGACAGCGGCGGCCCGCTGTTCATGACCGGTGCCGAAGGCCCGGTCCAGGTCGGCGTCGTCAGCTGGGGCGAAGGCCCGGCTGACGGCAGTGCGGCGTGCGGCCACAAGGAGGCCTACGGCATCTACACGCGGCTGGCCAACTACACCGGCTGGATCGAGGCGAAGATGAAGACCTCGGCTCCGGCGCCGGCAAAGCCCAAGGCGGGACTGGGCACCGCCCAGAAACCGAAAACGCCCTGAAGCAGCGCTGTTCGCTTTCAAGCAAAACGGCGGGAGAGATTCCCGCCGTTTTGCTTGCCGGCTTCTCGAGCGGACTTATTTTCGCGGCGGGCCTTTGCGCTCGGCGGAAGCCGCCCACAGATTAATGTCGGATTCGCGCGCATAGGTGTCGATCTCGGCGAGTTCGGCATCGCTGAAATCGAGCACCTTGAGTGCGCCGACGCAGTCCTCGACCTGCTCCGGCCGGCTGGCGCCGATCAGCGCCGATGTCACCCTGCCCTTGCGCAGCACCCAGGCCAGCGCCATCTGCGCCAGCGTCTGCCCGCGCTTGCCGGCGATGGCGTCGAGCGCCTTGATGTTGGCGATGGTCTTGTCGTTGATGAAGGCTGTCTTCAGCGACTTGCCCTGGGAGGCACGGCTGCCATCGGGAATGCCGCCGAGATACTTGTTGGTCAGCATGCCTTGCGCCAGCGGCGAGAACACGATGGAGCCGACGCCGAGCCCTTCGAGCGTGTCGAGCAGGCCATCTTCCTCCACCCAGCGGTTCAGCATCGAATAGCTCGGCTGGTGGATGACGCAAGGCGTGCCAAGCTGCTTCAAGATATCGGCGGCCTCGCGCGTGCGCTGCGAATTGTAGGACGAGATGCCGGCATAGAGCGCCTTGCCCGAGCGCACGGCATGGTCGAGCGCACCCATCGTTTCTTCAAGCGGCGTGTCGGGGTCGAAACGGTGCGAATAGAAGATATCGACATAGTCGAGCCCCATCCGCTTCAGGCTCTGGTCGAGGCTGGCCAGAATGTATTTGCGCCCGCCCCATTCGCCGTAGGGTCCGGCCCACATCTCGTAGCCGGCCTTCGTCGAGATGATCAGCTCGTCGCGGTAGGCGGCGAAATCGGTGCGCAGGATTTCGCCGAAAGCGGTCTCGGCCGAGCCGGGCGGCGGACCGTAATTGTTAGCGAGGTCGAAATGCGTGATGCCGAGGTCGAAGGCCTTGCGCGCGATCGCCTGCTTGGTCCTGTGCGGCGTGTCGTTGCCGAAATTATGCCACAGGCCGAGCGAGATTGCCGGCAGCTTCAGGCCGGAGCGGCCACAGCGGTTGTAGATCATCTTTTCATAGCGGTTTTCGGCAGGCGTGTAGGGCATCGGAAAATCCTCAAATGGCAGCGAGCCGGTCGGCTGCATCGCGACAGCGCGGCGAGTTGGCTCTGCCCCTCACCTTTACCCTCTCTCCGTCGGAACGGGGAGAGGGTTGAGGTGTGCTGCCCTATTTCTTCTTCGCCAAAAGCGCCTTGGCTTCCTTGACGCCAAGTGCCGCCGGCCGTTCGCAGGTGGTCTGCATGGCGACGAACTTGCCGGTTTCGCCGGAGCGCAACAGGCCGGTCATCACGTCGACGGCGTGCAGCGCCAGCTCCATCGAACAGCGGTGCGGCCGGCCTTCCGCGATCGCCACTGCCATGTCGGCGAGGCCCGATGTGCGGTAGTTGGCCATCATGCCTTGCGAATGCATCTCGTTGGGTACGCCGAACGGATGCGGCCAGTTCGGCAGCTTCTTGACCGGCTTGGCCGCGTCGGTGAAGCGAACGTCACCACCGAAGAAGTTCGGGTCCGGCACGAACACCGTACCCGCCTCGCCATAGAGTTCCATCGGCGCGTGGCCGTGGGCCCAGACGTCCCAGCTGGTGTTGAGCGTTATAACGGCACCGTTCTCGAACTCCAGCAGCCCATGGATGGTCGTCGGCGTGTTGACCGGTATCTTTTCACCCGCGCGCGGCTTTGAACTGATCGTCCGCTCCTTGGCCGGCGTCGTCGCGAAGGCCGCGACCTGTTTCACCGGTCCGATCAGCTGGATCAGATTGGTGATGTAGTAAGGCCCGATATCGAGCACGGGACCGGCGCCCGGCTGGAAGAAGAAATCCGGATTGGGATGCCAATGCTCCATGCCGTGGCCCATGACATGGCAGGTACCGCTCGTGACCTTGCCAAGCTTGCCGGTGTCGATCAGGTTGCGCACCAGCTGGTGCGCGCCGCCGAGGAAAGTGTCTGGCGCCGAGCCGATCCGCAGGCCCTTTTTCTCCGCCCGCTTCTTAAGGTCGAGCCCTTCCTTGACCGACAGCACGAACGGCTTTTCCGAATAGACGTGCTTGCCGGCGTCGAGGATCTGCTTCGATACTTCGTAGTGCACCGCCGGGATGGTCAGGTTGACGATGATGTCGATATCGTCGGCCCTGAGCAGGTCTTCGACGGTGTCGGCGCGCAGCTTGAACTCCTTCGCCCGCGCCTTGGCCGCCTCCATGTTGATGTCGGCGCAGGCACGCATTTCGATGCCGCGAAACAGCGGCGCCAGCGAAAAATACGCTTTCGAGATGTTGCCGCAGCCGATGACGCCGATGCCAAGTTTCTTTGCCATGCTGATTGCTCCTAATATGTTTTGGCGGCTGCGATGGAGCGGCGGGCGAAACGCTCGATGTCGTTGGGGTTGTCCTGTTCCATGACGTAGTATTGGGCAGCACTCTTGGCACGCAACACCTTGATCAGACCGGCCCAGTCGATGGTGCCATGGCCGACATCCGACCAGCCATCCTCATCCAGCCCCTCGCCGGGCTTGGCCATGTCCTTGACGTGGACGGCGCTGATGCGCTTGCCGTGTTTTTCGATCCACGACAACGGTTCATCGCCGCCGCGCACCACCCAGGCAACGTCCATCTCCCAGCTGACATCGGGCGCGGATGACAGGATGTGATCCTGCGGCACCGATCCGTCGGCAAGTTTCTTGAACTCGAAATCATGGTTGTGCCAGGCAAAGCCGTAGCCGGCCTTTTTCGCGGCGTCGCCGACTTTGGCCAGGCGTTCGCCGAAGCCGCGCCAGCCGGCCACGTCGGATGGCCGCTGATCGGGCATCAGGAAGGGACAGATGAGCAGCGTGATACCAAGTGCGTCGGCGGTTCTGCGCACGCCGTCGAAATCGTTCTCGAGCGCGTCGATCGAGAAATGCCCAGTCGGCATGGCAAGCCCGTTCTTGTCGAGCTCGGCACGGAATGCCCCGGGATCATCATAGACGCCGCCAAAACCTTCGACCTGGGCGTAGCCGAGCTTGCCGAGCATGGCGAGCACACCGTCCCAGGGTTGGAAATTGCGGGCGCTGTAAAGTTGGAATGACCAATTCATCGTCTCTGTCCGTTCGCTTGGGGATTGGAAGGTTGGTTCTCGGAAGCTAGATGCGTGTGCCGGTTGCGGTGTCGAAAAGCGAAGCGCGCATCGGATCGAAGCCAAGCGTCACCGCCTCGTCGTTCTTGGGCGTGCGTTCCGAGGTCACTCGGACGCTGAAATTCTGCCGGGCAAGCTTCAGCCAGACCAGCGTGTCGGAGCCCATGGGTTCGACCACCTCGACATTGGCGGCTATCGAAAACGGCCAACCGGTGCCGCTGTTCAGACTGACATGCTCGGGCCTGATACCGAATGTGACGGGGCCGGGAGCCGGAGCTTTGGCAAAGTCGTAAGTGCCGAGCGGGATCTTGATATCCTCGGCCGCGAACCGCCAGCCGCCGTCGGCGTCTTCCAGGCGGCCATCGACGAAGTTCATTGCGGGCGAGCCGAGGAAGCCGGCGACGAAGCGGTTGACCGGGCGGTTGTAAATGGTCTGCGGCGCATCGAGCTGCTGGATGACGCCGCCCTTCATCACCGCGATGCGGTCGGCCAGCGTCATCGCCTCGATCTGGTCGTGGGTGACGTAGATCATGGTGTTCTGCAGCTTGCGATGCAGCAGCTTGATCTCGACGCGCAGTTCGGCGCGCAGCTTGGCATCGAGATTGGACAGCGGCTCGTCGAACAGGAACACGTCGACATCGCGCACCAGCGCCCGTCCGATGGCGACGCGCTGGCGCTGGCCGCCGGAAAGGGCGGCCGGCTTGCGTTGCAGCAGCGGCTCGATCTGCAGGATTTCAGCCGCCCGCGCGATCCGCTTGGCGATCTCTTCTTTTGGCGTGCCGGCGACACGCAGCCCGAAGGACAGGTTCTTCTCCACCGTCATTTGCGGATAGAGCGCATAGGACTGGAACACCATGCCGATGCCGCGGTCCTTGGGCTCTTCCCAGGTGACGTTCTTGCCCTTGATGAAGATGCGGCCCTCGGAAACGTCGAGCAGGCCGGCAATGCAGTTGAGCAAGGTCGACTTGCCGCAGCCGGACGGCCCGAGCAGCACGATGAACTCGCCATCGGCGACATCGAGATTGAGCGTCTCCAGGACGGTCACCGCACCGAAGTTCAGCGACAGGTCCTGGATCGAAACGCTGGTATCATTGGCTGCCGTCATCGCCGTCACCCCTTCACCGCGCCGGCGGCGATGCCGCGTACGAAAAGCTTGCCGGAAATGAAGTAGACGATGAGCGGCACAAGCCCGGTCAGGATGGTTGCGGCCATGTTGACGTTGTACTCCTTCACGCCTTGCACCGAATTGACGATGTTGTTGAGCTGCACCGTCATCGGATAGGTGTCGGGGCGGGTGTAGACGACGCCGAACAGGAAGTCGTTCCAGATGCCGGTCACCTGCAGGATGATGGCGACGACGAAGATCGGCAGCGACATCGGCAGCATGATGCGCAGGAAGATGCCCCAGAAGCCGGCGCCGTCGACGCGTGCCGCCCGGAACAGCTCTTCCGGCATCGAGGCGAAATAATTGCGGAACAGCAGCGTCAGGATCGGCATGCCGAAAATGGAATGGACGATCACCAGCCCGCTGAGGCTGCCATAGAGGCCGATCTCGCGCAGGATGATGACGATCGGATAGATCATCACCTGGTAGGGAATGAAGGCGCCGACGATCAGGATGATGAAGAACGTATCGGCGCCCTTGAAGCGCCAATTGGCCAGTGCATAACCATTCACCGAGGCGATGGCGATCGACAGCAGCACCGACGGCACGGTGATCCGCACCGAATTCCAGAAGCCGCGCGAGAGCCCGTCGCAGTTAAGGCCGGTGCAGGCCGTTGACCACGCCTTGACCCACGGCTCGAAGGTGATCTCGAGCGGCGGTGAGAAGATGTTGCCGAGCCGGATCTCCGGCATGCCCTTGAGCGAGGTGACGACCATGACATAGAGCGGCAAGAGGTAGTAGACCGCCATGACGAACAATGTGCCGTAGAGGAAGACGTTGCGGCGCGAAATCATGCGGCGCGGCTTTGGACCGTAGGGCCCTGCGATGTCCTGGCGCGCGCCGGCGGCAACGCTTGCTTGAGCGGTGATGTCTGCAATGCTCATTTGCGTCGCCCGAACTCGAGATAGGCCCAAGGCACGATGACGATCACCACCGAGAGCAGCATCATGGTCGAGGCGGCAAAACCCTGGCCGAGGTTCTGGGCGAAGAACATATAGTCGTAGACGTATTTGGCCGGCACTTCGGATGCGATGCCCGGGCCGCCGCTGGTCTGGGCCACGACCAGGTCATAGACCTTGACGATGCCGGAAGCGATGATGACGAGCGTGGTGATGAAGACCGGCCGCATCATCGGGATGACGATGAACAGATAGGTCTTCCACATCGGGATCCCATCCACGCGCGCCGCCTTCCAGATGTCTTCGTCGATACCGCGCAGGCCGGCCAGCATCAGGCACATGATGAGCCCGGTGCCTTGCCACAGCGCAGCGATCGATATGCCGTAGATGACGATGCTGGAATTATAGAGCGGGTCGAAGCTGAAGCTCGTCCAGCCTAAGTCCCGCACGACATGCTGGATGCCGAAATCCGGATTGAGCAACCACTGCCAGACCAGGCCGGTGACGATGAAGGAGAGCGCGAAAGGATAAAGGAAGATGGTGCGGAACGTGTCCTCGAAGCGGATCTTCTGATCGAGCAGCGCGGCAAGCAGAAAACCGATGACCAGCGAGAACACCAGCGAGATCGCGCCGTAGATCAACAGGTTCTCGATCGAGATCAGCCAGCGCGGCGCCGCCCACAGGCGGTAATACTGGTCGAGCCCGACGAAATTCAGGCGCGGCAGGAGCTTCGAATTGGTGAAGGAATAGAGCACCGTCCAAACGGTGCCGCCGACGAAAACCACCATGGCGGTGAGGATCATCGGGATCGAGGCGACCTTCGCATTGAGGTTGCGGAACAGAAGGTTGGGGCGTTCGCTCTTGCTCATCTCGTCAGCCGGCTGGGTAAGGGCGGGTGCATTCCCGGCCCTGCATTCGCAAGGCCGGGAGCGAGGCGGGTTGCCTCCAGCGTCAGTCCGCCGAAGCGATGAGGTCGGCGAAGCGCTTCTGCGCGTCTTCGACGGTCAGTTCCGGCTTGGCGAAGAATTCCGCGAAAAGGTCTTCCTTCTGTTTCTGGGTGTCCTGTGAAAGCAGTTGGTCCGTCCACGGCATGACGGCGCCCTTGGCAAGGATGGCGAGGCCCTTCTTCATGCAGTCGTTGGCCGCATTGAGATCGACGTCGCCGCGCACCGGCAGGGATCCCTTCTTCAGATTGAAGGCAACCTGCGTCTTGGGATCGAGCAGCGTCTCGGCCAGCACCTCCTGCGCCTTGCTCTTGTCGGCATCCTTGAGCAGCGGGAAGTAGAAGGCGTCACCGCCCGTGGCTATCACCTCGTTCAGCCCAAGGCCCGGCAGGCAGGTGTAATCCTTGCCCGCGGTCTTGCCGGCAACCTGGAACTCGCCCTGTGCCCAGTCGCCCATGATCTGGCCAGCGGCCTTGCCGGTGATGACTAGGTTGGTCGCCTGGTTCCAGTCCTGCACATTGGTGTTCTTCGCCATCTTGCGGGCATCGTCCGCGGCCTTGAAGACCTTGGCGACTTCGGGCCCGGCGGCGAACTTGGCATCCTTGTCCTTGTAGACCTTGAGGAATGTGTCCGTGCCGCCCACAGCCGCAAGCAGGACGTCGAAGGCACCGGAGGATTGCCAGGCCTGTCCGCCGACGGCGAGCGGGATGATGCCGGCCTTTTCCAGCGCCGGCGCTGCCGCCACGAATTCATTCCAGTCCTTCGGCAACGGCACGCCGGCCTTCTCGAAGGCCTCGTTGGACAGCCACAACCACTGCCAGGAATGGATGTTGACGGGCACGCAATAAATCTTGCCGTCGATGGTGCAGCCGTCGAGCAGGCTCTTCGGCCGGACGACATCAGTCCACTTGCCCCTGGTGGCGACATCGGTGAGGTCGCGCATCAGGCCGGCCTGCACCAACTCTTCCGCCTGCCGGCCATGGTTGAATTGCGTGGCGCCCATCGGATCGCCACCGGTGATGCGGCTGATCATGATTGGCCGCGCCGTGCCGCCGGAGCCGGCAATGGCGCCGTCCACCCAGTGGTTGCCGGTCGCATCGAATGCCTTGGCAAGTTCCGCAACCGCCGCCGCCTCGCCGCCCGACGTCCACCAATGGGTGACTTCCAGGTCCGTCGCGGCCGCATGGCCGGCAAACTGCAACCCGGCCGTCGCTGCCAGCGCAGCGGTCAAAAATCTGTATCGCATTTCGGCTCCTCCCAGAATCTGAAACGTTACAGATTTTCGATACGGCAATTGCGCGGGCTGTGCAACCCATCAACGAAGCGCCCTCGATATTTTTTCGGACCGCGAACAAATTCGCATGAATGGTCGCGCTTCTCATGCACTGCAGCATGGTTTGCTGCGGCGCAAACACCGAAATGCCCGCCTGATACGGGCAAAAGGCGGCGGCAGAGGCGATTTCTCCTGGAATCCCAAGCGTTTCGCAAAAGAACCATCCACCTCGTGGGCGAGGGACATGTAACTCGATATGGCAATCTGTAACGTTTCAGTATATTGAGACTTTACCGGGGCTGGAACGCATATCGTATCGCCATGACGGCGATTGCCGACATGGCTCGCGGCTGCTATGCGCCTGACGGGCGGGACGAATGGACAGACAGCGTACGGACAAGAACGGGGAGACCTCGGCACAGGGACGGCCGACGTTGAAGACGCTTGCCTTCATGACCGGGCTCGGCGTCACCACCGTGTCACGCGCCTTGAAGGATGCCCCGGAAATCGGCGCCGAAACCAGGCGCCGCGTCCAGCTCGTCGCCAAGCAGATCGGCTACCGGCCGAACCGCGCCGGCGTGCGTCTGCGCACCGGCAGGACCAATGTCATCAGCCTCGTGCTCAACACCGACCGCGAGATCATGAGCTTCGTCTCGGACATCATCTACGGCGTTTCGGAAGTGCTTGCCGAAACGCCCTATCACCTGATCGTCACGCCCTATTCCCGCTCGCAGGATCCGATGGAGCCGATCCGCTATCTCGTCGAGACCGGCTCGGCCGACGGAGTCATCATTTCGCGCACCCAACCGAACGATCCGCGCGCCCGCTACATGCTCGAGCACGGCATGCCCTTTGCCACGCATGGCCGCACCGACATGGGCCTCGTCCATCCCTACCATGACTTCGACAACCATGTTTTCGCGATGGAAGCCGTGCGCCGCCTGGCGAGTATGGGCAGGCACAAGCTGGCGCTTCTGTCGCCGCCGCCCGGGCTGACCTATTATGGCCACACGCTGAACGGCTTTGCCGATGCGCTGAGCGAGGTCGGAGCCAGCGAAATTCCGTTCAACACCGTTTCCATCGATCACACGATCGAGCAGATCAGGACCAGGACCGCGCAGGTGATGCGTCGCGAGAACAGGCCGGACGGCTTCGTCAGCAGCGCTGCCGCCGCGACACTGGCGATCGTCGCCGGCATCGAGGATGCCGGCCTCAAGCTTGGCCGCGACGTCGATGTCGTGTCCAAGCAGTCGTCGGACCTGTTGCACCTGTTCCGGCCGGAATTGCTCGTCGTCAACGAGAACTTCCGCCTGGCCGGCTCCGATCTCGCCCGCTCCGTGCTCGGCTGGATCGGCGGCGCCGCACCCGGCTCGTTGCAGCGCCTGGTCGCCACCAGCGAGGTTCGGGCGTTCAGCCCGCCGGTTTCCGTTTAGGCCCTTGGGCTAGCCAGCCGCACCGCTTCCCCACGGCCCATGGAACGCGCCCTTGTCGTCGATGCGCTCGAAGCCGTGCGCGCCGAAGAAGTCGCGCTGCGCCTGGATCAGGTTCGAGGTGCCGCGGCCCTGGCGGTAGCTGTCGAAATAGGCAAGTGCGGAAGACAGCGCCGGCACCGGCGAACCGGCCTCCGAAGCCCTCGCCACGATGCGGCGCAGCGACGGATGCGCCTCCTGCATCAGCGCGATGAAGGCCGGGGCCATCAGGAGGTTGGTCGAGGCGCCGCCCTTGCTGAAGGCTTCCGCCATGGTGTCGAGCATCTGCGAGCGGATGATGCAGCCGGCGCGCCAGATCCTGGCGATGGTCGGCATCGGCAGGTTCCAGTTGAATTCCTTGGAAGCGCCGCTCATCACCGCGAATCCTTGGGCGTAGGCGGCGATCTTGCCGGCGAACAGCGCCAGTTCCAGATCTTTCAGCAAGGCATCCTTGTCACCGGAAATCTTCGTCACGCCGGCGCTGCCATAGGCCTTTTCCGCCGCCAGCCGCTCGTCCTTGATCGACGAAAGCACGCGCGCCGCCACCGCCGCCTCGATCGCCGTCGCCGGAATGCCGAGTTGCTGCGCCTCGATGACCGACCATTTGCCGGTGCCCTTCTGGCCGGCGCGGTCGAGGATGATGTCGACCACCGGCTTGCCGGTCTTCGGATCGTCTGATGCCAGCACCTTGGCGGTGATCTCGATCAGGTAGGAATTGAGCCGGCCCTTGTTCCAGTTGGAAAACACCGTGCCGATGTCCTTCGGCCCCATGCCCAGGCCGTCGCGCAAGATGCCGTAAATTTCGGCGATCATCTGCATGTCGGCATATTCGATGCCGTTGTGGATGGTCTTGACGAAATGCCCGGCGCCGTCGGTGCCGAGCCATGCCGCGCAGGGTTCGTCCTTGAACTTGGCGGAGATCGCCGTCAGCACCTTCTCGACGCGCTTCCACGAGTCCTCCGTACCGCCGACCATGATCGACGGCCCGTGGCGCGCGCCCTCCTCGCCGCCGGACACGCCCATGCCGATGAAGGTGAGATCCGAGCCGGAAAGCTCGGAGAAGCGCCGCATCGTGTCGCGGAAATTGGCATTGCCGGCGTCGATGACGATGTCGTTGGCCGACAGAACGCCGCGCAGAGCCGCGATCTGTTCGTCGACCGGCTTGCCGGCCAGCACCATGATGATGATCGGGCGCGGCGGCCGGATCGCGGCGGCAAGCTCTTCCAGGCTGTAGCAGGGCACGACCATGTCCCTGAGCGCGCCGGCATTCTCGATGAAAGCGTCGGTGCGCGCCCTGGTGCGGTTGAAGACAGCGAGGCGGTGCCCGTGCTCGGCGATGTTGAGCGCCAGGTTGGAGCCCATCGTGCCAAGGCCGATCAGGCCGATTTCGGCATTTTCCATCGTTTCTTCCCTGCTTTCGGATCTTGTTGGTTCGAGCCCGCGATTTGCGGGGGTGCCCATTCATCACGGGATGCCATTCTTCACGGGATGATTGACGGGCCTTTCGGGCCGCGTCAACCGCCTCGCCGAATTGTGTTGCGCGGATCGAACGTGAAGACCAGAGCCCGAGAAGATTGGCAATTGGCGCAGCCGCCGGGAAATTCAGGTGCCGGCGTCGAGGGAAAAGCGGGTTCAGAAATTGTAGTTGGCATAGCCATGGTAGACCAAATCCACCATTGCGTCCCCTCCGGCAAAGAGCAGATTCACATTCCAAGGCGGGTTCCAAGGCGGGAAGGGAACCACGAACTCGGTTTCCTGGCCATGGCAAACTCCCACGACGCGCCAGTCGTCGCGGATGAAGCCGAACAGAGGTCCTCCCGACCACCCGTGGCCGGCGAAGTTTGTCGTTTCAAGCTCGCGCGCATGCTTGTCTCCGTCGACATCTCTGATGAAGGCAGCCGGCTCGACAGCCGGGTATCCGGCGGCGAAATCAGGATAGCCAGCGCTCATGTAAAGATGGTCGAAATACTCATCGTGGTCGTCGAAGGCCTGCGTACCCAGCCAGCCGCAGACGTTGCCAATCGGATCAATCGTCCTGCAGATTGCATAGTCGCTGGCATCCGCTTTGAACGCCATATCCCAGAAGCCGTCATGCCTGACGCCATACCAGTCGCTGACCCATGTGGAGCCGAAGCGAGGGGAGTGACCCGGGTACATAGCCGGCGTGAATTCGATTTGACAGTTGCCGCTGTAGTCCCACGGCATGACATGGCTGGCTGTCATCAACAGGTTCGGCCCAACCATGAAGGCGGTGCCTCCTGGAAGCTCCTTGCCTTCGGAGAAGGTGCGGATGTGGCCTATCGCCGACCAGGGAAACGCCACCAGATCCATGCCGATAGCCGTAAGCCCCGACCGCTTGACGGCAATATCGCCGTCCGGTCCAGCAAAGAACGGTCGCAACCGTGGGACCGTTCGCACGGCGAGATGGCGAGGAACATAGGCCTTGAGCAGATCCTCGTTTCGCCTGCCCGTGCGCGTCGGCTTGCCCTCAGGCCGCGCGACGGCCTTCGCAACAGGCAGGTTGAGCCTCGATTCCAATCGCGGCACATAGCCCTTCGGCGCAGAGACCCGCTCAGCCACCTTGCGGGCGTCCGGAAATCGGCCCAGGCTGAGATGATTGATGATGTCGACAGGCATCGGCTCCGTCGGATCACGATCAAGTTTTTCGATGAGAGCGCCAAGGTCGTTGTGCGCAGCCAGCGCCTTGAGGTTTGGTGGTCGCCTGTTGCGCCCGGCATTCTCGTTCCCCGCAGTGGAGAGGCGTTGATCCTTCTTCATGCGATTTGTCCTAGCTTGCCCTTGCCAATGCGCCTCGATAGGGCGAGACGACCGCGATTGGCATCGAAACCGAAGTGATGGCCGCCAAGGTCGAACGAAAGCGACCATTTTGACAGTCGTCATTTGCCGACTGGGTCGCTCCTTTTTGCGGGTGCTATTTCGTGAGGACCATAAGGCCGACGCTACGGCCTGATATCGACGGGCGCCTCGATCTTCACCATCTCGAAGTCCGAGACCAGGATGTCGATGCGCACCGTCCACCGGCCCGGCACCGGGATGACGAGGTTGTCGACGCGCCAGCTGCCGTCGCCGGGCTTGCTCGCAGCGCGCTTCAGCGGCTCGATGCCGGAATCGGGTTTTGACAGCACAAGCGTCACCTCCTTGGCGTCGAGCGGGCCGAAATCGCCGCTCATGATGACCATCGAGGCAACGACCGGGCCGGCATGGCCGGGAGTGATGCTGAGATCGGCCATCGCTTGCAGCGCGTGGATATGAACCGACACCGGTTGCGCTGCCGCAATCGCCAGGGCTCGGGGCGGCGGTGTGAAGCGCCAGCCCGCGGCAACGCCGAAAATCGCCAACACGATCAACATCTCGACGCCGATCGAGCGGACCAGCCTGCGTTGAACTTCCGTCGATCCCGCCTCGGCCGATGCGGTGAGTTTCCAGCGATTGACGGCAGCAAGCGTGAACAGAAAGACCAGCAGCCCCAGCTTGATAAGCAGCAGCCTTCCATAGGCGGTCTCGACCAAAGCCGCGGGTGTCTGCACCTGGATGACGGCAAGCACGATGCCGGCAGCGGCAAGCACGGCCACCACGGGCAGGATCGCCCAAGAAAACCGCCGCAGGAATGGCGTGGCCCCCGCCGATTGCCCCTTCAGCGCCAGCCCGAGTGGGATCAATGCGCCGGCCCACAACGCGATGCAGACGGCATGCAGGAACACCATCGGCCGCGTCAGCCATTGCGGCTCGGCGGCACTGGCATGGCCGCTGGCGGCAAGGGCAACCCCCACCCCGGCCAGGCCGGCCAGCGCCAATGGTTTGGCGGTGGCGCGGGGACCGGCCAGCGACAGCAGGCCAAGGCCCAGCGCGATCAGCGCGACCAGCACTGTCCAGCCGAAACTGGTGCCGAGCCCGGTCCGCCAGACGACCGATTGTGCCAGATGGGAGAGCGGCGCCCCCAATGCGTCCAGACCTTGCAAGCCGAGCGACAGGCACGACGCGACCAGCCCGCTCAGGATTGCAGCTGCAACGAAGCGCTGCCCGGCACGGCCACTTCCGGCCAACCAGGCAAGCGCGAAGGCGCCGCCAACGCCGAGGAAAAGGCCGACGTAGAGAAAGATTTTGCCCGTCCAGATAGCCGACCGCAACGGCCAGTCGACGGCTTCGGATACGGTGGGCGGCTCGCTGGGCGCGCCGATGGAAAACAGCAGCGATCCGCCGACGGGATGACCGTCTGCGGAGATGACGCGCCAGCTCAAGACATGCGTGCCGGACTTGAGTGGCTGCGGATTGTCGATCTCGACGGTCTGGTCGCTGAGCCGGAATGACGTTAGCGGAACCGGCTTGCCGTCGGGCTTCACCAGCGTCAGCACCAGAGGCGAGACCGGCTCGCTGAAGGTCAGCGAGAACTGCGCCGGCCCCTGTGCCAGCACCGCGCCGTCGGCCGGGTCGGTCTTGACCAGCGCGGCATGGGCAAAGGCCTGATCCGACACGGCAAGGCTGGCAAGAAACACGATCACGGCCAACAGGCCGGCGGCAAGCCGGCCGGCGCGTTGGCCGGTCATGGAAGCCGTTTGCAGGAAGGAGGTCGTGCTCATGTCACCGCCACGAAAAGGAGCGGCGCGCTCGAAAGGGCGCGCCGCTTGGGAGATCATTTCTTCGGCAGCAGCTTGATGCCGGGTGCCGGGCTTTCCAGCGCGTCTTCATCCTGCCCTGCCGCTGGGATCTCGATCCAGCGATCGGCGGCGCCGTCGCATTCCTGCACCACCGGGAAGTAGAGTTTTTGGCCCGCCGGGAGATCCGCCGTCAACGTCGCGCGGAAGACGAACTCGTCGTAGAATTCATCGGGCAGGCTGCCGGCGCTCCAGTCGACCTCCTTGACCCCGTCGGTCACCGCCTGACCGTAGAGTTGGTAGGATTTGTCGTACTTGCCCTTCTTGGTCTGTAGCGTCCAGCCAGGCTTCGGCATCGGCTTCACCGCGATCACCCCTTCCGGAATCTGCACGCGCACGGCGGTCGTCGCCTTGCCTTCGCAGCCATGCGGCACGCGCAGAACGGCCTTGTAGGTCGAGCCGACCGCCGCCTCCTGGGTTTCGAACGTGATATGCGCGAAGGCGGCGCTGGTTCCGAGCGCGAGAAGTGCGCCGGCCGACAAAACATATTTGTTCATGATGGTCCCTCGGATTTTCAAAATTTGTCGAACTGGCGCGGTTAATTGGCGTGATCGTCCATGGCGCCACCGCCCATGCCTTCGACAGCGAAATCGACGCTGACGGCGCCGGCCTTTTCGAAGGTCAGGACGGCGGAGAACTTTTCGCCCTGTTTGGGTTGCCGCTTCAGGCCGATGAACATCAAATGATAGCCGCCAGGCGCAAGCGCGACCTTGCCGCCGGCCGGAATTTCCAGGCCGCCGGCAACCGGCCGCATGGTCATGACGCCGTCCTTGACGCCCATCTCATGCAGCTCGGCCTTTTCAGAAACATCGGACGAAATCGACACCAGCCGGTCCGGTGCACTGCCATTGTTGGTGACGGTGAAATAACCCCCGGCCACTTTGGCACCGGCAGGTGTGGCGCGCGACCAGGGGTGGCCGATCTCGAGATCGCCAAGTTTGAACTCATGCGCGAGGACGGACTGGGCGCCTGTGAACAGCAGCGCAAGAGCCAGCACGGCAATGCCGACACGCTCTTCGATGCCGCGTAGAATGCCGCCTGGCGCAGGACGCGCGGCGTCAGGGAAAAAATAGGACATGGTTGCTCCATGAAGTGATGGTCGCGCCGTTGCCGGTCGCGAGCAGTTTGATCTTTGGATGGGTACGCCCACGAAAAGTTCCGCCGGGCAAACAGGCTCAGGCCGTCAGCGGCGGCGCGCGCGGGTTCGACGGCGAGCGCTCACGCGCAAAGTCGAGATGGATGGCCGCCGGAAAAACAAAGGCGACCGTTTTGAAGGAAAGGCTGCCCAGCGCCAGGCCAGCACCGGGCGGCGGCGCAAAGGCCGCCGAAACCATGCTGCAGCCGAGCACGCAGCATGCCGGAAGATGGGACGGCTGCTGGTTGCCGCCGGGAAGCTGGGCTGCGCCCTCATGGGTGCAGATGACGTTGCCGAACGCATCGAGCTGCGATGCATTGGAACCGGTGCCGAAGGCGAATGCTCCGAGCGTCGACTGGAGCAACAGCAGATAGGCCGCGACCAGCGCGACCGGCATGCTCCACCGTCTCCTCGATACGCTCAAAGCCCTGCCTCTTCGCAGCAATGCGACATTCCTAGCACGGGGCCGGCGGGTGGAAAATCGCCAAATCGCCGCGGCGCCAACGCGGCAGGGTCAATGCATGTCGCCCAAAAGTGTATAGCGGTTTTGGGACGACGACATGCATGAAACAAGACTCCGAGCCGCGATGCGGCTCAGTGTTTTTGCAGCGACCGGCTCTCCGGGATCGAGGTCAGCAATGTCTGGCGTGCCGACTTCAGGTGCTTGCGGCAAGCGGCGTCGACCTTGCCGAGGTCGCGCGATTTCAGCGCCTCTATGTAGACCAGATGCTCACCGATGGCGACTTCGTTGCGCTCGCGTTCCTGCGCCTTGTTCCACTGGTAATGATAGTGGAAGATCATGGCGATGACATCGTAGAAATCGACGATGAAGCGGTTGCGCGACGCCCGGTGGATGAGCCGGTGGAAGCGCTCGTCGAGTTCGGAGAACTCGGTGAAGCGGGCAGCGATGTCGTTTGCCAACTGGCGATGCTCGTCTTCCAGGCGGTCGAGATCGGTCCAGACCGCGCTGTCCTGCGGTAAAGCGGCAAAGGCAGCCGCCGAGCGCAATTCGAACATTTCGCGGATTTCGGTCAGCTCCAGCGCGAAGGCGCGGGTAAAGCCCTTCAGCACCCAATGGCTGTTGCGGCGCTTCTCGATCAGGCCGAAGCGGGAGAAGCGGATCAGGAACTCGCGCACGCTGGTGGTGCCGACGCCGATCTCACGCGCCAGTTCGAGTTCGTTGATCTGCATGCCGGCTTCGGCGCCGCCGGCGAGCAGCCGACGCATGAACGACCGTTCGATGATCTCGGCCAGCGTGTCGGTCTCCTCCTCGGGGAAGAAATCATCCGGACGCGGTTCGCGCAGCACCGTCTTGGCGCGCTTGTTCCAGGCGATCAGCCCAGTCTCTTCCATGCGCGCGAGAATGGTGCGCACCGTGGTACGGCTGACGCCAAGCAAGGTACCCAGTTCCGGCTCAGAAGGCAGGCTGCGCGTTTCGTCGAGCAGCCGCAGGCAGCGGTTGTAGGCATCCTTGTAGACGTTGTTGCTCTTCGACATCCCTGACCCGTTGCACGCCGTCGCTTGCGGCGGCCGGTTTGAAGCGCAATATGACGTTCCCATGGCCCTGAGAAGCGAAATTGCTTCCCGGAACAACCCAGACATGCGGAACTCCCCACGAAAAAACAATTGACGCAAAACTGTTTTTTCACGATAAAAGACATTATCTCTAAACAGACGCGTGTCAATCCGTCCGCGCAACCCAGGATCACCCAGGAAACCGCCCGTGAACGCCTCCAACTGCATTCTCCTGTCCCCTGCCGACAATGTCGCCGTCGCCAACGGCCGCATCGAGATTGGCACCGCGCTGCCGGGCGGTGCCGTCGCCAGTGCGCTGATCGAGCCCGGCCACAAGATGGCGATCAAGCCGATCGCCGCCGGCGAGGCCGTGGTGAAATACGCCCAAGCGATCGGTCGAGCGACACAGGATATTGCAGCGGGCGAGCACGTGCATTCGCACAATCTGGTTTTCGAATCCGGCCGCTTGCCGGTCGTGCCCCCGAGCGAGGCCGAGCACGCGACGGAGGCCGACCGCGCCCGCACCTTCATGGGCTATCGCCGCGCCGATGGCCGCGCCGGCACGCGCAACTTCATCGGCATCGTCGCCAGCGTCAATTGCTCGGCCACCGTCTGCCATTCCATCGCCGACACCGCCAACCGCACGCTTTTGCCTAACTATCCCGGCATCGACGGTTTCGTGCCGATCGTGCACGGCCAGGGCTGCGGTATGAGCGGCACCGGCGACGGCATGATGGTGCTGCACCGTACACTCGCCGGCTACGCCCGCCACCCGAATTTCGGCGGCGTGCTGATGGTCGGCCTCGGCTGCGAAGTCAACCAGCTCACCCTATACGGCCAGAAGGGCGTCGCTGCGGGCAAACGCCACTTCAACATCCAGGACGCCGGCGGATCGCGCAAATCGGTCGAAAAAGCGATGGGCGTGCTGGCCGAGATCGCCGAGGAAGTCGGCCAGCTGAAGCGTGAGCCGATCCCGGTCAGCGAGATCGTCGTCGGCCTGCAATGCGGCGGCTCGGACGGCATGTCGGGCATCACGGCCAATCCGGCGCTGGGCGCGGCTGTCGATATCCTGGCTGGCGTCGGCGGCATCGGCATCCTCTCCGAGACCACGGAGATCTACGGCGCCGAGCATCTGCTTGCCTACCGCGCGGCAACGCCGGAGATCGCGCAGAAGCTCGACGGTTTCGTGAAATGGTGGGAGGACCACGTCGCCAAGCATGGCGCCTCGATCGACAACAACCCCTCGCCCGGCAACAAGCGCGGCGGTCTCACCACCATCCTGGAGAAGTCGCTCGGCGCGGTCGCCAAGGGCGGTCAGACGCCCCTCAACGGCGTCTTCGGCTACGCCGAAAAAGTCACTGGCAGCGGCCTCGTGTTCATGGACACGCCCGGCTACGACCCGGTTTCGGCGACCGGCCAGGTGGCGGGCGGCGCCAACGTCATCGTCTTCACCACCGGCCGCGGCTCATGCTTCGGCTGCCGCCCGACGCCGTCGATCAAGGTCGCCACCAACTCCACCATGTACCACCAGATGGAAGAGGACATGGACGTCAATTGCGGCGTCATCGCCTCGGGTGAAAAGACCATCGCCGGCATGGGTCGCGAGATCTTCGAACTGATCGTCGAGACGGCTTCCGGCCGCAAGACCAAGAGCGAGGACTTCGGCTACGGCGACAACGAGTTCGTGCCCTGGCATCTGGGCGCAACACTTTAGATTTTACTGATATAAAGTAGACTGCGCGCCGGTCAGCGGCGGGCAACGGGGAGGTTGTGCATGGAAAGACGCCGCATCGGCCAGACAGCGCTGGAAGTCACCGAGGTCAGCTTCGGCGGCGCCGCACTTGGCGGCCTTTACCGCGCCTGTTCGCGCGAAGCGGCGATGGAGACGCTGCAGGGCGCCTGGGATGCCGGCCTGCGCTATTTCGACACCGCACCCTTCTACGGTTTCGGCCTGTCGGAGCGCCGCTTCGGCGACTTCCTGCGCTACAAGCCGCGCGATTCCTATGTGCTGTCGACCAAGGTCGGCCGGCTGTTCCGCCCGGTGCCGGACGATCAGGTTCCCGATCACTCCTATGTCGATCCGCTGCCCTTCGCGCTCGACTACGACTATTCCTATGACGGCATCATGCGGTCGGTCGAGTTCAGCTATGCGCGGCTTGGCCTAAACAGGATAGACATCCTGTTTGTCCACGACATCGGCGCCTACACCCATGGTGTCGAGAAGACCAAGCTGCACTTTCGCGACCTGATGGACGGCGGCCTCAAGGCACTTGAAGAGCTGAAACGGTCCGGCGTCATTTCCGCCTATGGGCTTGGCGTCAACGAAGTGCAGATCTGTCTGGACGTGATGCGCGAGGCGCCGCTCGACTGCATCCTGCTCGCCAGCCGCTATTCCTTGCTCGACCGCAGCGCCGAAGCGGAGTTGCTGCCCCTATGCCGGGCGCGGCAGACCTCCTTGGTCATTGGCGGCGTGTTCAACTCCGGTATCCTGGCGACCGGGCCGGTGCAAGGCGCACATTTCGACTACCGCCCTGCCAGCCATGACATGCTCGACCGCGTCGGCGCAATGGAAAGGATCGCCGCCGAGGGTGGCTATCCGCTCGCCGCCGCAGCGTTCCAATTCCCCTTGCATGAACCTGCCGTCGCCACCGTGCTGACCGGCACCGCCAAGCTGGCGAACCTGACGCGCAACCTCCAACTGCTCGACATCGACGTGCCGGAGACGGAATACGCCAGATATCGTCCCCACACGCTGGTGCAGGAGATGGTGTGAAACTCCATATTCTTGCGGTCACACGAAGGAATGGACATTCTATATTGACGAAATGATGGAATTAATATTCCATACGTTCCCGGAACGGAACGGAAGTGTGACGGCGCCAATGGGGAGCAGCGCGGTGGATTTGCCTCTGCCAGGCCTCGCAAGGACTGATCAAACAGCGCTTGCATCGATCTGTTCGATGCATTATCAAAACATGGCAATTGTTTTTTATTGATAAAGTTCTGTTTTGGACCACGCCTATCCGGACGGAGCTTCCGTATCGTTCACCGGGCGACTTAGGGAGGAAACCTCATGAAATTCGTGACCAGCATTCTCAACCGCCGCGCCGTCATGGCGCTGGCAGCAGCTTCGATGCTCGCCGGCGTCATGCATTCGGCGCCGGTTTCGGCGGCGGACGTCACCATTCCGATCATCGTCAAGGACACCACGTCGTTCTACTGGCAGATCGTTCTGGCCGGCGCCCGCAAGGCCGGCAAGGATCTCGGCGTCAACGTGCCGGAACTCGGTGCCCAGGCTGAAACCGACGTCAACGGCCAGGTCTCGATCCTCGAGAACGCCGTTGCCAGCAACCCGGCGGCGATCGTCATTGCGCCGACCGAGTTCAAGGCGCTTGGCAAGCCGATCGATGAAGCCGCTGCCAAGGTCAAGGTCATCGGCATCGACTCCGGCGCCGACTCCAAGGCCTTCACCTCGTTCCTGACCACCGACAACGTCCAGGGCGGCCGCGTCGCTGCCGACGGCCTCGCAGCCGCCATCGGCGCCGCCAACGGCGGCAAGATCGAGGGCGACGTCGCCCTGATCACCAACGCGCCGGGCGCCGGCTCGCTCGAACAGCGCAAGCAGGGCTTCACCGAACAGCTGGCCGCCAAATATCCGGGCCTCAAGCTGGTCGCCGATAAATATGCCGACGGCCAGGCCACCACCGGCCTCAACATCGCCACCGACCTGATCACCGCCAACCCGAACCTCAAGGGCATCTTCGCTTCCAACCTGATCATGGCGCAGGGCGTCGGTCAGGCTGTCGCGGAAAACAGCCTTGGCGGCAAGCTGGCGCTGGTCGGTTTCGACAGCGACGAGAAGCTGATCAAGTTCCTCAACGACGGCGTCATTTCCGCCCTCGTCGTCCAGGATCCGTACCGGATGGGCTATGACGGCATCAAGACCGCACTCGCCGCTTCCAAGGGCGAGAAGGTCGAAGCCAATGTCGACACCGGCGCCAATCTGGTGACCAAGGACAACATGAAAGACCCCAAGATCGACGCGCTGCTCAATCCGAAGCTCTGAGCCGTCGCATCCGCAATGGTCTCCGGGGCACCTCGCCCCGGAGACAAGCTGCCGCACAAACGGCTTGGCAATCCATAAGCGTAGGCTAGGCTGTTTTCGAGACATATCCTTGTCTCGCCGCGTGCCAATCGTGAGGCCAATCTGGGAGGATTGTCATGACATCGACGGCGCAGGAACTGCATCCGGCCCCTGTGCTGGAACCGGGGCGGACCATCCTCGAATTGCGCGGGCTGGAGAAGCGCTATCCCGGCACCCACGCGCTGAAGCCGGTCGACCTCGCCTTCAAGTCCGGTGAGATCCACGCCATCGTCGGCGAGAACGGCGCCGGCAAATCCACGCTCATCAAGCTTCTGACCGGCGTCATGCCGCGCACCTCCGGAGAGATCGCCTGGGAGGGCCAGCCGGCCGCCCTGGCGACGCCGCACGAGGCGATGGCGCTCGGCATCAATGCCGTGCACCAGGAAGTCGTGCTGTGCCGTCACCTGACGGTCGCCGCCAACATGTTCCTCGGCGAGGAGAATTCACGCTTCGGCATCCTGCAGCAGCGCGCCATGGTCAGGCAGGCGCAGACGATCATCGACGACCTCGGCTTCGACCTGCCGGCGCATGTCACGCTCGGCGACCTGACCATCGGCCAGCAGCAGTTGATAGCCGCCGCCCGCGCCACCGTGCGCGGCACCAAATTCCTGATCTTCGACGAGCCGACCGCCTACCTCACCCGCAAAGAGGCCGACCAGCTCTTCACCTTGATCCGCCGGCTGAAGGGCGAAGGCGTGACGATCATCTACATCAGCCACCGCATGGAGGAAGTGTTCGAGCTCGCCGACCGTGTTTCCGTGCTGCGCGACGGCACGCTGGTCGGCACCCGCAACATCGCCGAGACCAACGATGCCGAACTGGTCAAGATGATGATCAACCGCTCGATCGAGCAGGTCTACCACAAGGAGCATTTCACGCCGGGCGCCGCCCTCATCGAGGCGAGGAACCTGTCCGGCAAGGGCTTCGAAGATGTCTCGATGACGGTCCGCGCCGGCGAGATCGTCGGACTCTATGGCCTGATCGGCGCCGGACGCAGCGAGTTCGTCACCACGCTTTACGGCCGCCACCGCAAATCCGCCGGCCAGATCCTCTGGGAAGGCAAGGAGGTGCAGGTCAATTCCGAGCATGACGCGATCAAGCTCGGCATGGCGCTGGCGCCGGAAAGCCGTCGCGACCAGGGCCTCTGCCTCAACCTGCCGGTCGGCTTCAACCTGAACCTGCCGATCTACAAGCGTATCTCGAACAATCTGCTGATTTCGAGCACGCAGGAGAAGACGCAAGCCGATCGCCAGATCGCCGATCTGCGCATCAAGACACCGACGCGCGGCGCGCTGGCATCCAGCCTGTCGGGCGGCAACCAGCAGAAGATCGTCATCGGCAAATGGCTGGCGCACGGCGCCAAGCTGTTCATCTTCGACGAACCGACGGTCGGCGTCGATGTCGGCACCAAGGCCGAGATCTACCGCCTGTTCAGCGCACTTTTGTCAAAGGGAGCCGGCATCATCCTGATCTCGTCCTATCTGCCGGAAGTCTATGAACTCGCCGACACGCTGCATGTGTTCCGGCGCGGCAAACTGGTGGCGACGCACGGTTTTCACGCCGCCAGCCACGAGGATATTCTCACTCAGGCGCTCGCCGAGAAACAAGAAAAGCTGGGAGGACAAATATGAGCACCGAGGCGATCGCCGTCGAAAAACCGAAGCGCAACTACAACGTCCTGTTTGGGCTGACGCTTTTGGCGCTGCTGGTTCTGCTCTGGATCCTTCTCTCCGTGGCGACGACGAGCTTCGCCTCCGCCAACAACATGGCCAATCTTTTGCGCCAGGGCTCGATGATCGCCATCATGGCGGTCGGCCAGACCTTCGTCATCATCACCGGCGGCATCGACCTGTCGGTCGGCGCCGTGGTCGGTTTCGCCACGGTGGTCGTGGCCATGATGATCAATGCCGGCTTCCCCATCTGGCTCGCCATTCTGGTGACGCTGCTGGTCGGCGTCGCCATCGGCATGTTCCACGGCTTCGGCATCGTCAAGATGGGCCTGCCGCCCTTCATCATCACGCTGGCAACGCTGACCTCGCTGCGCGGCATCGGCCTTTTGATGACCAACGGCAATTCGATCAACATCAACAGCGACACCTTCACCGCCTTCTCGCGCAATTCCTTCATCGGCATCCCCAACCTGTTCTGGATGGTGATCCTGGTCGGCATTCCGGCCTATATCTTCCTCCACCACAGCCGCTGGGGCCGATACCTGTTTTCGGTCGGCTCCAACGCCGAGGCTTCGCGTCTGTCCGGCGTCAATGTCCAGCGCACCATCTACATGGCCTACACGCTGTCGGGCCTGTGCGCCGCCTTTGTCGGCGTGCTGCTGGCCGCCCGCATCGGCATCGGCAACCCGACGCAGGCCGAGGGCTGGGAACTGCAGGCGATCGCGTCTTCGGTCATAGGCGGCACCTCGCTGTTCGGCGCCGTCGGCTCGGTGCATGGGCCGCTGCTCGGCGCCTTCATCCTGGCCACCATCAACAACGGCGCCAACCTGCTCAACGTCAACTCGTTCTGGCAGCGCATCATCACCGGCGCGCTGATCATCATCATCGTCTACTTCGACGGCCTGCGCCGCCGCGGCAAGTAACGATCCCGCAATCAACCGCCGGCCCGCCACACCAACGGGCCGGCGATTTCATGACTGGATTAGCGCATGAAAGCCGTCCTCTGCCGTTCGCCCGGCGATCTTGTCCTTGAAGACCGGCCCGCACCAGAGGCACCGCCTCCCGGCTGGGCGCTGGTGGCGGTCAGCCATGTCGGCATCTGCGGCACCGACTACCACATTTTCGAGGGCAAGCACCCGTTCCTCGCCTATCCCCGCATCATGGGCCATGAGGTGTCGGGAACGATCGTCGAGACCGGCGACGGCGTCGATCTTGCCGTTGGTGAGCCCGTGGTGATCAACCCCTATCTTTCCTGCGGCAAGTGCATCGCCTGCCGGCACGACAAGCCGAATTGCTGCGTCAGGATCGAGGTGCTGGGCGTGCATCGCGACGGCGCCATGTGCGAACGCATCCTGGTGCCGGCGCAAAATCTCTATCCGGCCAACGGCCTTTCGCTAGCCGACGCCGCTGCCGTCGAGTTCCTGGCCATCGGCGCGCATGCCGTGCGGCGCGCCCGCGCCGAGCCCGGCGCCCGCACGCTGGTCATCGGCGCCGGCCCGATCGGGCTCGGCACCGCCATCTTCGCCCGCATCGCCGAACTCGACGTGACGCTGCTCGACATGAGCAGTGAAAGGCTCGCCTTCGCTGCAAATGAGCTTGGTTTCCAGATCCTCGACGGGTCGCGCGGCGGGGTGCCCGATCTGGTCAGGGAAGCGACATCAGGCGAAGGCTTCGATGTGGTCTTCGACGCCACCGGCAACACCCAGTCGGTGCAGTCGGCCTTTGCCCATGTCGCGCATGGCGGAACGCTGGTGCTGGTCTCCGTCGTCAAGGACGACATCAGCTTTTCCGATCCGGAATTCCACAAGCGCGAGATGACGCTGATCGGCAGCCGCAACGCGCTGCGCGCCGACTTCGATCACGTCGCCGCCTCGATCCGCAACGGCGCCGTTCCCCTGGCCAAGCTCGTCACACATCGCACCACACTCGCCGGCACGCCGCGCGATCTGGCTCGCTGGGCGCACGAGAAATCCGGCCTGATCAAGGCTGTGATCGAGGTGGGGGCATAACATGGCAGACGGCGGACCCGCCCGAATTGACGACGCCCGCGCAGGTCGACCCCCACTCCGTCTCGGCTTCGCCGAGCCACCTCTCCCCCGATCGACGGGGTAGAGGAAGGGTGCGAGCCAGGCGCCCTTCCTCTCCCTCCGGAGGGGGGAGAGGTGGCTCGGCGAAGCCGAGACGGAGTGGGGGAAGGCGGTCCTCAAACGCCAAGTCGCTGAAAAATAAGCGCGACCGAGCTGTCCACTCCCTACAGCGCCGACAGCTTCAGCTCCACCCGTTCGGCCGGGAAGCGCGACTCGGAAAACTGGATCGGCTGGCCGTCCGGCGTGACGTTGACGGCGACCGTGACCAGTACGATGGCGCCCGGCTGCAGATCGAGGTCGGCAAGGTCCGCCGCATCGGCATGGCGCGCCGACAGCACGGTCGATTGCCTGAGATAGTCGTCTATGCCGAAACGCGCCAGCGAGGCGGTGATCGACCCTGTTTGCGCCATCGCGGCATCGATGCCGGCAAAGCGCCGGGCTTCGAACCAGCCGGCAGCGCGCGACACAGGCCGTCCATCGGCTTCGCCGCGCGTTTCCAGCCGGATCACATCGGCTCCCCTGGCAAGGCCGAGGCCCTCGGCGACGCGCTGGCTGGCCGGCTCGACCGTCGAAGCGAGCAGCACGATGTGCCGTTCCGTCGTCTGCCCTTGCAGCCCTGTCGAAAAGCGCGTGCGCGCCCCGATCGGATAGGACAGCCGCTTGCGCGACAGCACGAAGGTGCCGCGCCCCTGCTCGGCCCGCAGCACGCCTTCCCTTACAAGGGCTGATATGGCGCTGCGCACCGTGTGGCGGTTGACGCCATAGCGCTCTGCCAGCGCCACTTCCGGCGGCAGCGCGGTATTCTCGACGAAATCGCCGATGGCGATCGCATGCAGGATCTTGTCGGCAATCTGCCGCCACAGCGAAACGCCACTGCGCCGCTCGATGCTGTCCGCTGCCAGCCCCCCGACCATCATTGCCCCCAACCTTCCAGCGCCCAGTCTTCTGTCGCTGTCATCCACCCGTCATGGACACGCGTTAGATAATAGGTATAATTTGTATAGTTGTCTATATCAATAGACAAATTTAGCCACGAGGACGATAGCTTATGCGAGGACAGGAAGCCCGCGACCAGGCCGAGCGCAAGGCCGCCATGGCAACCCTTGCGCAATCCAGCGGCGATGACATCGTACGGCTCTGGAATGAGGCCAGACTGCCTTCGGACGCCGAGCTGCTGCGCGGCCCCGAAACCGGACTGGTCACCCTGCGCGGCCGCATCGGCGGCGGCGGCGCGCCCTTCAATATCGGTGAGGCGACCGTCACCCGCGCCACCGTCCGGCTGCCCTCCGGTCAGGTCGGCCATTGCTATGCGCTTGGCCGCGACAAGCAGAAAGCGAGGCTGGCGGCCATCGCTGACGCGCTGTGGCAGGACCCTGCCCGCCGCAATGAGGTCGAGACCGGGCTGATAGCGCCCCTGCGGTCGGCTCTGACCGCAGCGCATGAAAAACGCCGCGCCGAGACGGCGGCAACGAAGGTGGATTTCTTCACCATGGTTCGCGGAGAAGACTGATGGACATTGCAGCGCAATCGATCGAGGGCGGTTTCGCCGATCCGGTCTTCGACGCCCAGACCGTGTTCCGCGCCGTCATGGACGCAATGGCTCGGCCGGGCAGCGTGCAGCCGCTGCCGGCCTTCGCCCGCCCGCCGGCGCCGCTCTCGGCGACCGCCGGCGCCATCGCACTGGCGCTGTGCGATAACGACACCCCGCTCTGGCTCGACCAGGCCCTGCAAGCTTCCGCCGCGATCAGATCCTGGCTTGGGTTCCACACTGGCGCGCCCGTGGCCAACACACCGGCCGATGCGCATTTCGCCTTCATCGCGGCCCCGGCCGAGATGATGTCGCTTGATGGTTTTTCGCAGGGCACGCAGGACTATCCCGACCGTTCGACCACGTTGATCCTGCAAGTCGGCGATCTCGTCTCCGGCACGCCGCTGTTGCTCGAAGGTCCCGGCATCGAAACCAGCGCCACGATTGCGCCGGCACAGATGCCGCGCCATTTCGTCGAGCAGTGGAAACAGAACATCAAGCGCTTTCCGCGTGGCGTCGACATCATCCTCGTCACATCAGGCGGCATTGCCTGCCTGCCGCGCACGACGCGCATCAAGACGATGGAGGCGTAAGATGTATGTCGCGGTAAAAGGTGGCGAAGCCGCAATCGCCAACGCCCACAGCCTGCTTGCCGACCGCCGGCGCGGCGACCGTTCGGTGCCGGCGCTTCGCCTCGACCAGATCGTCGAGCAGCTGGCGCTCGGCGTCGACCGGGTGATGAGCGAAGGCTCGCTCTACGATCGGGAGCTGGCCGCCCTAGCCATCGTCCAGGCGCGCGGCGACATGATCGAGGCGATCTTCCTGGTGCGCGCCTATCGCACCACGCTGCCACGCTTCGGCTACTCCAAGCCCATCGACACCGCCACCATGCTGGTCGAGCGACGTGTGTCGGCGACCTACAAGGATCTGCCCGGCGGCCAATTGCTCGGGCCCACCTTCGACTACACGCACAGACTGCTCGATCCCGAGCTTGCCGCCGGGGCCGAGGTCGCCGAGCCCTTGCTGCGCGAGACGGAAGCGCAAGCCATGCCGCGCGTTTCGGCCATCCTCGCCCGCGAAGGCTTGATCGAACCGGATGGCGACATGCCGCAGGACCATGTCCCCGGCGACATCACCCGCGAGCCGCTGGAATTCCCAATGGCGCGCGACATCCGGCTGCAGGCGCTGTCGCGCGGCGATGAGGGGTTTTTGCTGGCGCTCGGCTATTCCACCCAGCGCGGCTATGCCCGCAACCATCCCTTTGTCGGCGAGATCCGCATCGGCGAGGTCGAGCTCGAGCTCGACGTTCCCGAACTGCCCTTCGCTGTCCCGCTCGGCACTGTCCGTGTCACCGAATGCCAGATGGTCAACCAGTTCAAAGGCTCAGCCAAGGCGCCGCCGCAGTTCACCCGCGGCTATGGCCTCGTCTTCGGCCAGAGCGAGCGCAAGGCGATGGCGATGGCGCTCTGCGACCGGGCGCTGCGCGCGAAGGAGCTCGGCGAGGATGTCGTCGCCGCGGCCCAGGACGAGGAGTTCGTCATCTCACACTCCGACAATGTCCAGGCGACCGGCTTCGTCGAGCATCTGAAGCTGCCGCACTATGTCGATTTCCAGGCCGAACTCGACCTCGTGCGCCGCATGCGCGCCGAACACGACGCCCACCAAAACCCCGTGAAGGTCGAAGAGAAGCGGGAGGCCGCGGAATGATCGAAGGGCTTTCCCACATGACCTTCATCGTCCGCGATCTCGAGCGGATGACCAAGATCCTCGAGGGCGTATTCGACGCACGCGAAATCTATGCCAGCGATGCCGAGCAGTTCTCGGTGTCGCGCGAAAAATTCTTCCTGATCGGCGACATCTGGGTCGCCATCATGGAGGGCGAGCCCTTGCCGGAGCGCAGCTACAACCACATCGCCTTCAAGATCGATGACGCCGATTTCGACCACTATGCCGAGTGCATCGGCAAGCTCGGCCTCGACATGCGCCCGCCGCGCCCGCGCGTCGAGGGCGAGGGCCGCTCGATCTATTTCTACGACGACGACAACCACATGTTCGAACTGCACACCGGCACGCTCAATGAGCGGCTGGCGCGCTACGCCAAGGGATTTGAGGTCGCATCATGACCGACATCGCCACCTACAACTTCGCCTATCTCGACGAACAGACCAAAAGGATGATCCGCCGCGCGATCCTCAAGGGCATCGCCATCCCGGGATATCAGGTGCCGTTCGCCTCGCGCGAAATGCCGATGCCCTATGGCTGGGGCACTGGCGGCGTCCAGGTCACCGCTTCGATCATCGGCCCAGACGATGTGCTCAAGGTGATCGACCAGGGCGCCGACGACACCACCAACGCGGTCTCGATCCGCGCCTTCTTCAAGAAGGTCGCCAACGTCGCGGTGACGACTGACACCGCCAGCGCCACCATCATCCAGACCCGTCACCGCATTCCCGAGCATCCGCTGACGGCGGGCCAGGTGCTGGTCTACCAGGTGCCGATTCCGGAACCCTTGCGCTTCCTCGAGCCACGCGAGACCGAAACGCGGAAAATGCATGCGCTGGAAGAATACGGCCTCATGCATGTGAAACTTTACGAGGACATCGCCAAGCACGGCCGCATCGCCACCACCTATGCCTATCCGGTCAAGGTCGAGGGCCGCTATGTGATGGACCCGTCGCCGACGCCGAAATTCGACAATCCCAAGATGCACCGCTCGCCGGCGCTGCAGCTGTTCGGCGCCGGGCGCGAAAAGCGCATCTATGCGGTGCCGCCCTTCACCGAAGTGGTCAGCCTCGACTTCGAGGATCATCCGTTCGAGGTGCAGACCTTCGACCAGCCCTGCGCGCTGTGCGCGGCCGAGAATGTCTATCTCGACGAGGTCATCCTCGACGACCATGGAGGCCACATGTTCGTCTGCTCCGACACGGATCATTGCGAGAAGCGGCGGGCGGACGGCCATCACGGCCACCTTGCTTCAGAGAACCATCTTGCCTCGGAAAAAATGGAGCCGGCGCAATGACCGACGAACCGCTGCTGCGCGTCTCGGCGCTCTCCAAATTCTACGGCTCGCGCGTCGGCTCCGACAACGTCTCCTTCGACCTGTGGCCGGGCGAAGTCCTGGCTGTGGTCGGCGAGTCCGGCTCCGGCAAGACGACATTGCTCAACTGCCTGTCGACGCGGCTGCTGCCCTCCTCCGGCAGCGCCAGCTACCGCATGCGCGACGGCCAGTTCCGCGAGCTCTACCGCATGAGTGAGGCCGAGCGCCGCTTCCTGATGCGCACCGACTGGGGGTTTGTCCACCAGAACCCGGCCGACGGCCTGCGCATGACGGTGTCGGCCGGCGCCAATGTCGGCGAGCGGCTGATGGCGGTCGGCGACCGCCACTACGGCAAGATCCGCGCCACCGCGGTCGACTGGCTATCGCGCGTCGAGATCGACGAGGACCGCATCGACGACGAGCCCCGCGCCTTTTCCGGCGGCATGCGCCAGCGCCTGCAGATTGCCCGCAACCTCGTCACCGGCCCGCGTCTGGTGTTCATGGACGAGCCAACCGGCGGCCTCGACGTCTCGGTCCAGGCGCGCCTGCTCGACCTGCTGCGCGGTCTGGTCACCGATCTTGGTCTGGCGGCCATCGTCGTCACCCATGACCTTGCCGTGGCGCGGCTTTTGTCGCAGCGCATGATGGTGATGAAGGACGGCCGCGTCGTCGAAAGCGGTCTCACCGACCGCGTGCTCGACGACCCGCGCGCGCCTTACACGCAATTGCTTGTTTCCTCGATTCTGCAGGTTTGACGATGACGCAAACGACTGACGATTGGAGAACCTTCTGATGGCAACCCCCCTCGTTGTCTCCGACGTCGCCAAGAGCTTCACCATGCACCTGCGCGACGGCATCAAACTGCCTGTTGTCGCCGGTGTCTCGTTCTCGATCAGGGCCGGCGAATGCACCGTGCTCGGCGGCCCGTCCGGTGCCGGCAAGAGCTCGATCCTGAAGATGCTCTACGGCAACTATGCCGTCGACGAAGGCCAGATCATCGTCACGCACGATGACGGGCTGATCGACCTCGCCACCGCCAGCCCTCGCACCGTGCTTGCGGTGCGCCGGCAAACGATCGGCTATGTCAGCCAGTTCCTGCGCACCGTGCCGCGCGTTTCAGCGCTCGATGTCGTCGCCGAACCGCTGGTCGAGCGCGGCGAGGATCGCGAGATTGCCCGCGGCAAGGCCCGCGCCTTGCTGGCGCAGCTCAACCTGCCGGAGAAACTCTGGGCTTTGCCGCCTGCGACCTTCTCCGGCGGCGAGCAGCAGCGCGTCAACATCGCGCGCGGCTTCATCACCGAGCATCCGATCCTGCTGCTTGACGAGCCGACCGCGTCGCTCGACGCCAGGAACCGCGATGTCGTGATCGAACTCATCGCCGCCAAGAAGGCGGCTGATGTCGCCCTGCTCGGCATCTTCCATGACCACGATGTGCGCGAGGCGGTTGCCGACCGCATCATCGACGTCACCGCGTTCGCGTCCGGAAAAATCGCCGCATGAGCAGGAAATTGTCCGAGACGCCGCTGGTCCACCCGACGGCGGATGTACAGAATTCGACGCTCGGCCGCTGGACCGAGATCGCCGACCGCAGCCGGGTCTCGGAAAGCGAACTTGGCGACTATTCCTACATGATGCAGGACTGCTCCGTCTGGTGCGCGACGATCGGCAAGTTCGCCAACATCGCGGCCAGCGTTCGCATCAACGCCACCAACCACCCGACCTGGCGGCCGACGCTGCATCACTTCACCTATCGCGCCTCGGACTACTGGGACGATGCCGAGCACGAGACAGAATTCTTCGCCCAGCGCCGCGCCAAACGCGTCACCATCGGCCACGACACCTGGCTCGGTCACGGCTCGACTATCCTGCCCGGCGTCACCGTCGGCGATGGCGCCGCGGTCGGCGCGGGTGCGGTGGTCTCGAAAGATGTCGCGCCCTATACCATTGTCGGCGGCGTGCCGGCCAAACCGATCCGCGAGCGCTTCGATCGCCGCACGGCCGAACGTTACCAGGCGCTCGCCTGGTGGGACTGGGACCATGCAAGGCTGCGCGCCGCGTTGGATGATTTCCGGGAGCTTGAGGCCGAGGCTTTTCTGGAAAAATACGGCGGATAAGCCATCACGTCATCGTCATGGGCGAACCTGTTTCATATCCCTGACACATCACCGGCGCAGGACGCGGCTTGGCGTAACGCACTGGCCGTGCCGTTCGGTTACCGGCATAGCGGTCACAACGCTTACGTCTTCCACATCACTTTCCCCTACCAGATCCAGCATCTTGCGGACGATCGGGCCGCCGCATGGCGGGGCCTGTTCGACGATGCCTGACGCTTTTCGAGCAGCAAGCTCCTGTAGTCGAAATTAAGCCGCCCGCCTTCTGCAGCGTCAGGGACCTGGAGCACTTCGAGGAAACTGCTGGTCCTAGGCCGACCGTAAACTCCACACCTGTGGAGCGTAACAAAACTGACATCACCGCGACACGGCAGGTTCATGTGGCTGCGCTAGGCGAGAGCCTGACGATCAATGGTCCGGACCTGGAACCTGCCCCCATGCCAGCAAATTCCGCCACGCTCGAAATCCGCGGTGTCACCCGACGATTTGGCAAGAACACTGCCGTCAGCGACATCAACATCGCGATCCCGCATGGTCAGATGGTTGGCGTCATCGGCCGTTCGGGCGCTGGCAAATCGACCCTTCTTCGCATGATCAACCGTCTCATCGATCCCAGCCAGGGGTCGATTTTTTTTGACGGCGCCGAGGTCTCCCAGCTGCGCGGTTCGCCACTACGGCGCTGGCAGCGCGATTGCGCCATGATCTTCCAGCAGTTCAACCTGGTGCCGCGCCTCGACGTGCTGACCAATGTGCTTCTCGGCCGGCTGAACCACCGCTCCACCATGTCGAACCTGCTCGGCATCTTCTCCCGCGAGGAACGAGCCGAGGCGATAGCAGCGCTGGAGCGTCTCGATATCGCCCGCACCGCGCTGCAGGCCGCCGGCACCTTGTCGGGTGGCCAGCAGCAGCGCGTCGCCATTGCCCGCGCGTTGATGCAGCAGCCGAAGGTGATCCTCGCCGACGAGCCGATCGCGTCACTCGATCCGCTCAACGCCAAGGTGGTTATGGATTCGCTGCAGGATATCAATTTGCGCGAAGGCATCACCGTGATCACCAACCTGCACACGCTGGACACGGCCCGCACCTATTGCAACCGTATCATCGGCATGGCTGCCGGCAAGGTCGTCTTCGACGGCCCGCCGGAAGAGCTCAACCGCGAGGCCGTGCGCATGGTCTACGGCGCCGACAGCAGCGGCGGCGAAATCTCCGAGGCCATCACCTCGACCAGTGTCATCATCAAGCAAAAAATCGCCGCATCCGCCGGACCGCTTGAGCCAGCCTTTCCTGGTTACTGAGCGACCTGGATCGCCAGCCCGCGTCAAGGGCATCATATCCCAACGCAGCCGGCGCGATGCCGGGACCAACAGGAGAGAGACGAGATGTTTAGAAAGATACTTTTCGGTGCCGTTTCCATCATGGCCATGGCGATGGGCTCGGTCCAGGCACAGGATCTGAAGGAATTCCGCGTCGGCATTCTGGGCGGCGAGAACGAAGCCGACCGTCTGCGCAACTACCAGTGCTTCGCCGACCACATCAAGCAAGTTCTCGGCGTCGAGAAAGTTTCGCTGTTCCCGGCCGCCGACTACGACGGCGTCATCCAGGGTCTGCTCGGCGGCACGCTCGACTATGCCGAACTCGGCGCTTCCGCCTACGCCAAGGTCTACCTCGAGAACAAGGACGCGGTTCAGCCGATCCTGACGACGGTCCAGACCGACGGTTCGACCGGCTACCATTCGGTTATGGTCGCCCGTGCGGATTCCGGCATCAAGACACTCGCTGACATGAAGGGCAAGAAACTCGGTTTCGCCGATCCCGATTCGACTTCCGGCTACCTGGTTCCGGTCACCTCGCTGCCCAAAGACATCGGCATGGATGTGAAGAGCTATTTCGCGTCGACCGGCTTCGGCGGCGGCCATGAACAGCTTGTCCTTGAAGTTCTGAAGGGCACCTTCGATGCCGGCACCACCTGGGCCTCCGGCGTCGGCGACTTCAAGAATGGCTACAGCTCCGGCAATCTGCGCAAGATGGTCGACAAGGGTGTCCTCAAGATGGACGACCTCGTAGAGTTGTGGCAGTCCCCCTTGATCCCGAACGGCCCGCTGGTCATACGCACCTCGCTCGACGCCGACACCAAGCAGAAGATCACCGATTTCCTGACCAAGCTTCCGCAGACCGACCCGGCCTGTTTCGCGGCGGTGCAAGGCGGCGACTTCAAGAGCTATTCGCCGGTCACCCCGGAATTCTATCAGGCGATCATCGACGCTCGTAAGGCGAAGATCGGCTCGTAAGCCAAAAGGCACGACGCCGCCGGGGCCAAAGTGCCGCCGGCGGCGTTGCCGCGTCACGGGCTGGGGAACTATCGATGAGTGCGACCGAAATTTACCGCGTGCCTGCGCTCTCCACGGAAGGAGCGTTAGCCGAGCGGCACTGGCGCGACCTCGCCGCTCGCCGGCGCCTCTACACGATCGGAGGCCTGGTTTTCCTGTTGCTTGCGCTCTCGGGCTCGCTCTGGTTCGCCAATGAGACCAACGCCGGAAAGTTCTTCGACCGCCTTCCCCACATCGCCGACTTTTTCGTCGAATTGAAGCCGCGCGACTGGTTCGACCCGGTGCGCGCGCTGTTCGACCTGCCGTCGCCCTATGACGATGGCAGCCTCAAATTCGACTATCCCGAAGGCCGGGTCTACCTGACCCAAGGCATCTACATTCCGGAGTATTTCTACCGGATGATCGAGACCCTGAACATTGCGCTGTTTTCGACCCTGGTCGGCTCCACCTTCGGTTTCCTGCTCTGCTTCCTGGCTGCAAGCAACGTGACGGCCAGCCGCTGGCTCCGCTTCACCACGCGCCGCTTCCTCGAAATTGTCCGCGCCTTTCCGGAAATCGTCATTGCCGGCTTTTTTCTGGCGATCTTCTCGCTTGGGCCCATTCCAGCGATCCTCGCGGTCAGCATCCACACCGTCGGCGCGCTCGGAAAAATGTTCTACGAAGTGGTCGAGAACGCCGACATGAAGCCTGACGAAGGCTTGCGGGCCGTTGGCGCCAACTGGGTCGAACGGGTGTGGTTCGGCATGGTGCCTCAGGTTCTGCCCAACTTCATGAGCTATTTCCTGCTCCGCTTCGAGATCAATGTGCGCGCTTCGACCATTCTCGGTGCCGTCGGCGCCGGCGGCATCGGCGAATCCCTGCGTCTTTCGATCAGCCGGGGCCATGAGGCCAAGACCATAGCCATCGTGTTTCTGCTGTTCTGCACGATTGTCGCCGTTGACCAGTTTTCGGCATGGCTGAGACAACGTCTCGTCGGCAGGCAGGCGTTCGCATACGGGCGCGGAGAGTAACGCAATGAACGCCGACGCCATCAACGACATCGCCGCTCGCTATCCCGATGCGTTTCAGCGGCCTTTATGGAAGCGCTATGCCGCCCCGTTCGGCATCCTTCTATGCATCCTCTACACCTTTTACTGCTCGTGGTTCTTCTCGATCGGCATCGTTCTCGGAAAGGCGAACTGGAACCTGGCCGGCGCTTATCTCGCCGACTGGGTGTCTTACGAAATCCGCCCGGACATCGAATTCAAGGACGGCTATCTGACCATCGACTACTCTCGTTTCTCCAAACTGGGATCCAATCCAAATCCCGACTGGGTTATCAAGCAGATTGCCGAGGTCGAGCGGCGGGTCGACGCCGCACCGGCACCAGCGACCGCGACCGACAAGTCGTCGCAGGGTTCGTTCATGGCGGCTGGCGCGCCAACGGCCGAGAATCCGGCCCCCTCGCCAGACAAACCAGTTCCGGCCGCGCCCAAAACGGTGCGCGAAAAGGCCGTGGTGGCGGCGACCGTCGTCCTTGGCAGCGGCCAGATTGCCATTGCGCCAAATCTTGTCACGGTGACGCGCGGCGCCGAAAGCGTCGTCTTCGACATTGCCAAGGACAGGTCTGTCACGCCGCGCACACCGCTGCCTGACTGGATAGAGCAACGCAAGCCAGGTTCGACAGCCTATGTCTCGTTCGGATTTTTGGGCCGCGCTGAAGTGCAAAATGACGAGGTGATCGCCTGGAGGCGGTTTTTTGGTTGGGCGAATTTTGTGTTTGACACGAATTCGCCATTCTGGGGAAAATCGTTTGGCGAGGTCGCTTCATTGATCGTCTCCGGAGAACGCATCGATCCGTCGAGGTCAAACGCAGCGCTTGCCTGGGACAACATCCTCTACAATGCCGAGTGGCAACACGGCGACGTGTGGCTGAAGCTTCTGCAAACCATCGTCATGGCTTTTGTCGGCACAGTGTTGGCCTCGGTCGTCGCCTTTCCGCTCGCCTTCCTGGCTGCGCGCAACATCACGCCGAACTGGTTGACCAACCAGGCGACAAAACGCTTCTTCGACTTCCTGCGGTCTGTCGACATGCTGATCTGGGCGCTGTTCTTCACCCGCGGCTTTGGTCCGGGGCCGCTGGCCGGCATGTCGGCGATCTTCTTCACCGATACCGGAACCCTGGGCAAGCTCTATTCCGAGGCGCTGGAAAACATCGACGACAAGCAGCGCGAAGGCATCCGCTCGGTGGGCGCCACACCAACAATGGTGCAACGCTACGGCGTGCTGCCTCAGGTTCTGCCAGTGTTCCTTAGCCAATCCCTCTATTTCTGGGAATCGAACACCCGCTCGGCGACAATCATCGGCGCCGTCGGTGCCGGCGGCATCGGTCTGAAATTATGGGAAGCCATGCGCACCGGCACCAACTGGGCCAATGTTTTCTACATGGTGCTGTTGATCCTGATTGTCGTTTTTGTCTTCGACAATATCTCCAACTATCTCCGCCGCAAACTGATGGGGACCGTCGGAAACGGCAACGACGAGCGCGCGCGGGGCGCCTCCGCCCGCCTGCTGCCGGCGGCTTAGACCACGATCCTGAATCGAGGTCGACGAAGCAAAGGTGGTACCGGTTTTGCTTCGCCGACCTTCGGCTCGCGTCTCAGGCGCCGGCCCTCTTCCACCCGTTCCTGATATGCTTATACCCATCCCGATAAACCGCTTCAGGGCTCTCGGAAAAATCGCGCCACACCTTGGTCGCCGCCGCCAAATCCTTGAGCGAACGGCCGAACGCCTCGATCGTCAGCCAGTCGTCATAGCCGCTCTTGCGGATGGCGGAAAACGTTTCGGTCCAGGGAATGTTGCCGCGCCCCGGCACGCCGCGATCATTCTCCGAAATATGGATATGCACGACATTCCTGCGGTGTTTCGTGTAGGCGCCGATCGGGTCGGCCTCCTCGATATTGGCGTGGAAGGTGTCGTACATCGCCTTGATGTGCGGCCGGTCGATGGCGTCGATATGCTCCGACAAATCCGCCATCGTGTTGAGGAGATAGCATTCGAAGCGGTTGAGCGCCTCGAGGCCGATGGTGACGCCCTTGTTGCCGGCATGGTCGCCGATCGCGCGTTGCGAGGCGACCGAGCGCTTCTTCTCGGCAGAGGTCGGTCCGGAGCCGGAAAACGACCCGAGCGTCGAATGCAGCGGGCCGCTCAGCGTGCTGGCGCCAAGTGCCTGCGCGCAGTCGATCGCCCATTTCATGTAGTCGACCCCGGCCTTGCGCGTCGCCGCGTCGGCCGAGATCAAATTCATCGCCGGATCGCCCATGGCCGAAACAGCCGTTCGCTCCAGTCCGATGCGGTCGAGCAGATCGCCGAGTTTTTTGTAGTCGTCCGGCGCGCCGGCGAAGATCGGTATCTCGACGCCATCGAAGCCGGTCGCCTTGATATCGCGCAGCAACGGCTCGTGTTTCTTCGACACCGCCGTCGTCCACAAGAACATGCACATGCCGATTTTCATCGACGCTCCCCTCCCCCAAATTCGCGATAAGGAGTGCCGAGATTCAGGTCAGGCCGAGCCGAGAATGGCGGGATCCGAGAACCGGAGCGGAGCGTACTCAAAGTACGTGAGCACCGGAAGCGCAGGAGCCTGCTGTTCGCAGGCCGGCATCACCTGAATATCGACACTCCTTAGAGCTTCGTCCACGCCCCATTCTTCTTCGACGACTTCACGCAGGCCTCGATGAAGGCCATGCCCTCGACGCCGTCCTGGATGGTCGGGAAGACGACGTCCTTGGCTGGCTTGCCGCCCTTGCGGCGTGCCGCCCGGATGGCGCGTGCGGCCTCCTGGTAGATGTTGGCGAAACCTTCGAGATAGCCTTCCGGATGACCCGACGGCACGCGGCTGACACGGCCCGCCACCGGCAGCGCGCCGGCGCCGTTGCGGGTGATCAGTTGCTTCGGCTGGCCGAACGGCGTGTACCAGAGATAGTTCGGGTCGGCCTGCACCCATTCCAGCCCACCCTTCGAACCGTAGATGCGCAGTTTCAGCCCGTTCTCATGGCCGGGCGCCACCTGGCTTGCCCAGATCATGCCCTTGGCCGGATGCGTCTTGCCGATAGGCTTGAAGCGCAGCATGACGTTGACGTTGTCATCGAGAAGCCGGCCCGGCACGAAGGCGTCGAGATCGGCCGACAGGGAGTCCAGTTCCAGCCCCGAGACGAAGCGGGCGAGGTTGTAGGCATGCGTACCGATATCGCCCAGCGCGCCGCCGGCGCCTGCCTGCTTGGGGTCGGAGCGCCACGCCGCCTGCTTCTGGCCTGTCGCGGCCAAATCCTCGGTCAGCCAGTCCTGCGGATATTCGGACTGCACGATGCGGATGTCGCCGAGAACACCTTTGGCAACCATTTCGCGTGCTTGCCGGATCATCGGATAGGCGGTGTAGTTGTGCGTCAGCACGAACACCTTGCCGGTCTTCTCGACTATCGCCGCAAGCTTTTTCGCTTCGGCCAGGGTCGTCGCCAGCGGCTTGTCGCAGATGACGTGGATGCCGGCCTCGAGGAAAGCTTTTGCTGCCGGCACATGGACATTGTTGGGCGTGACGATGGCCACTGCCTCGATGCCGTCGGGGCGCTTCGCCTCGGCCTTGGCCATCTCGGCATAGGATGCATAGCTGCGTGCGGGGTCGAGCCCCAGTTCGGCGGCCGAGGCCTTGGCACGGGCCGGGTCGGCTGACAAAGCACCGGCAACCAGCACGAAATCATTGTCCAGCCGCGCCGCGATCCGGTGCACCGCGCCGATGAACGCGCCTTGCCCGCCGCCGACCATGCCGTAGCGGATCGGGCCGCCTCCCGTTTCCGACTTCGATGCGCCGACCATATCTTGCTCCTCGCTGTTGCTCACCTCCCCCTTGAGGGAGGTCGATCCGCGCAGCGGATCGGGTGGGGTCGTTGAGGCAGAGCTCGGCATGAACCGACCCCTCCCGGCCCTTCGGGCCACCCTCCCCTCGAGGGGGAGGGGAAACCGCGCTAGATGCCCATCATGGCGCGCAGCATCTTCTTGTCGGTGGTGCCGGCGGCGAAGTCGTCGAATGCCTTTTCGGTCACCCGGATGATATGGTGCTCGATGAAAGGCGCGCCTTCGGCCGCGCCATCCTCCGGATGCTTCAGGCAGCATTCCCACTCCAGCACCGCCCAGGAATCATAATTGTACTGCGTCAGCTTGGAAAAGATGCCGCCGAAATCCACCTGTCCATCGCCCAGCGAACGGAAACGCCCGGCGCGGTTGGTCCAGCTCTGGTAGCCGGAATAGACGCCTTGCCGGCCGGTCGGGTTGAACTCGGCGTCCTTGACGTGAAACGCCTTGATGCGCTCGTGATAGATGTCGATGAATTCTAGATAGTCGAGCTGCTGCAGCAGGAAGTGCGACGGATCGTAGTTGATATTGCAGCGCTTGTGGCCGCCGACCGCGTCGAGGAACATCTCGAAAGTGGCGCCGTCGAACACGTCCTCAGAGGGGTGAATTTCATAGCCGACATCGACGCCGTTGTCCTCGTAGACGTCGAGGATCGGCTTCCAGCGTTTGCCGAGCTCGCCAAACGCTTCCTCAATGAGTCCAGCCGGTCGCTGCGGGAACGGATAGAGGTAAGGGAAAGCCAGCGAGCCGGTAAAAGACACTGAAGCATTCAGGCCCAGATTGCGCGATGCTTTAGCGCCGAACTTCATCTGCTCGACAGCCCACTCCTGCCGGGCTGCGGGATTGTTGTGCACCGACGGCGGCGCAAAGCCATCCATCTGCGCGTCATAGGCTGGATGAACCGCGACCAACTGCCCCTGCAGATGCGTCGACAGTTCGGTGATCTCGACGCCGGCGTCAGCGCAGATGCCCTTCACCTCATCGCAATAGGCCTTGGAAGAAGCCGCCTTCTTGAGGTCGAACAGCCGCGCGTCCCAGGTCGGGATCTGCACGCCCTTGTAGCCGAGACCGGCCGCCCATTTGGTGATCGACGCCAGTGAGTTGAACGGCGCGGCGTCGCCCGCGAACTGCGCCAGAAACAGCCCAGGGCCCTTCATTGTCGTCGGCATCGCATCCTCCCTCATTTCTCTCTCGACCGAGCATAGCGCCGATTGGAAGCAGGGCCAGCCACTTTGGTCTTTTCTCAACGGGTGCTTGCACGCACCGCCATTCTGGTATTACCAAATGTGGAAATTTGGTCAAGCCGCACAATGCGCCATCAAGACCCCAAAATCACCTGTTGCAGGCCTATATATCTCAATATAATCAAGGAAATAATCCATAGAGAAAGTTGCACCCCAGCGCTTCTTGCCGATCTGGAGAATTTGCTGTAGACCTCGCTTCAGGCCCAATTGGTCGAACCAGTTTGCGAAAAAAGGCTGGGGAACGCCTTGGGGAGGAACCTTTGTGTCGCCTTTTGGCGATGCATGTCGCAGGCGAACCATAGAGACGATTTGGGAAGGACAGACCATGCATCTTTCGACGCACAACTGGATGCGCGCGGAACCCTTGGAGACGACGCTCAAGCGCATCAAGAAATTCGGCTATGAGTCGATCGAGATTTCCGGCGAGCCCGAGCAGTACAAGACCAAGGAGACCCGGGCGCTGCTGAAGGAGCATGGTATTCGCTGCTGGGGCGCGGTGACCCTGATGCTGGGCGAGCGCAACCTTGCCGCCAGGAACCAGGGCCAGCGCGAGCGTTCCGTTCAGTATGTCAAGGACGTGCTGACCATGGTCAGCGAACTCGATGGCGAGATCATCACGCTGGTTCCGGCCACCGTCGGCAAGGTGGTGCCTGACGGGACCGAAGAAGAGGAATGGAAGTGGGTCGTCGACGCCACCCGTGAATGCTTCACCCACGCCAAGAAGGTCGGCGTCAAGATCGCTGTCGAACCCCTCAACCGCTTCGAGACCTATCTGTTCAATCGCGGCGCCCAGGCACTGGCGCTGGCTGACGCGGTCAGCCCCGAATGCGGCGTGTGCCTCGACGCTTACCACATCCACATGGAAGAATTTAACGTCCATGACGCGATCCGGCAGGTCGGAAAGCGCCTGTTCGACTTCCACGTCGCCGACAACAACCGGTTTGCCGCCGGCCTCGGCCAGATCGACTGGCCGAAGATCGTCGCCACCTTGCGCGAGATCGGCTACGACGGCGCGCTGACCAATGAGTTCGTCGCGCCCGTCGACCGGACGCCGGCAGCCCCCTATCCCGACATGGTCGAGCGCAATCCGGTCGACATCTCGCCCGAGCAGCTGAAGTTCATCCAGGACCACGGCTCCAGCGTGCTCACCGAGAAATTCTACACCGACCAGATGCGCATCAACGCCGAAACGTTGCTGCCGCTGATCAAGTAGCCGACTACCTCTGGGAAATTCGCCCTTCCGCCCTGACCGGCGGCGGGGCTGGGGAAGAATATGCGTATCAAGTCCGTCCAAGCCTGGTGGATCCGCGTTCCGATCGAAGCCGCTCGGCAGCACCGCAGCGACTTCGGTCAGGTGACGACCTTCGACGCCGCCATCCTGCGCATCGAAACCGATGACGGGCTGGTCGGCTGGGGCGAAGGCAAGAACGCCGCCGGCAGTGCCGGCAGCTACGGTGCACTCGTCCACATGCTGAACCATGAGGTCGGGCCGCAACTGGTCGGCCGCGATCCGGCGGACATCGGCGTCATATGGGAGATGCTCTACAATGGCGTGCGCCACGACAGCGCAGCGCGCGGCGGCCACGCCATGCCGCAACTGGCGCGGCGCGGCATGAGCATCGCCGCCATCAGCGCCGTCGACATCGCGCTGTGGGACATTCTTGGCAAATCGCTTGGCGTTCCGGTCTGGCGGCTGCTGGGCGGCCGCAAGCTCGATCGCATGCCGGCTTACGCGTCCGGCGGCTGGGCGGCTGCCGACGCCATCGGCGAGCAGTTGAAATCCTACATCGCCAAGGGCGGCTTCAAGGCGCTGAAGATGCGGGTTGGCGCCATGGATGGCGCGGCGCACATTTCGGCCGGCCGCGTGCGGGCCGCACGGCAGGCGCTCGGCCCCGATGTCGAACTGATGGTCGACGCGCACGGCACCTACACGGTGGCCGAGGCCAAGCGCTTCATCCACCTTGTCAACGATTTGGACCTCGCCTGGTTCGAGGAACCTATCATCGCCGACGACAAGCCCGGCATGGCTGAAGTGCGGGCGTCAGGTGCCGTCCCGATCGCCACCGGCGAAAGCGAGGCGACACGCTATGCCTTCCGCGATCTCGCCGTGCTGAAAGCCGCCGACATCTTCCAGCCGGATCCCGCCTTCTGCGGCGGCATCAGCGAAGCGATGAAGATCGGCACCATCGCCAGCGCCTTCAATCTGCGCTTTGCACCGCATCTGTGGGCCGGCGCGCCCTGTTTTTTCGCAGGCTTGCATGTCTGCGCCGCCTCGCCGTCGAGTTTCACCGTCGAATATTCGCTCGGCGCCAACCCGATGATCCACGATCTGGTCGAAGAGACTGTCGAAGCCAGGGACGGCATGATAGCGATCCCGGAAAAACCGGGCCTGGGATTCACCATTTCGGAGCGGTTCCTGGAGGCGCACGCGCAACGCGGTTGACGATGAAAGAAAAGAACCTCCTCGCGGAACTCGCTGCCTACCTGTTCTCCCATTCGGACAAGGAGAGCGGCCGAACGCCTTCGGAACGCGAACTGGCGGAGCATTTCGCCGTCAGCCGCGGCCAGATCCGCGAGGCGCTGGCCATCCTGGAGGCCATGCGCATCGTTGAGCGCCGGGCCAAGTCCGGTATCTACATCGACACCAAGCAGGCCAGCGTGGAGGCCATGGCGCTCTTTGCCCGCGCGGGCCTGCCGCTCGACCCGATCCAGATCTACGAAACGGTCGAACTGCGCAAGATCCACGAGATCAAGGCGGCCGAACTTGCCTGTTCGCGCGCCACAGAGGAGAATTTCGAGCGGCTGCGCGAGATACTGAAAGCTTCGGAAGAGCGCATTGCCGCCGGCGAAGGGCTTGCCAGGGAAGACCGTGAATTCCACCTCGAGATCGTGCGCGCCACCAAGAACAGCGTCTTCCACAATGTCTGCAGCGTCTACTACATGATGGGCGAGCAGCGCCTGCCGATCTATTTCAACGACCCCGAGCGCAACGTGCGCTCGCATGCCGAGCATATCCAGATCTATGAGGCGCTGCTGCGCCGCGATGGCAATCTCGCCCAGGCGCTGATGAGCGCCCATTTGCAAGGGGCTGAGAGCTACTGGAAAGGCCTGATCGAGGGCCATGGCGAGGAACCTCAAAGCCCGGCGCTCGAAAAAGCTTGACCGACATGGCCCGAATCCTCACGACCCACGCCCTGCACCCGCGCGCCTCGGCCATGCTGGCCGGCGCCGGAGAACTCGTCGTCGCCTCCGCCATCGATCCGGCCACGCTGGCTGCCGAGGCGAAGGATGCCGACATCGTCATCGTGCGCGCGCCGCTGCCACCACAGCTTTTCGACGGCGCAAAGCTGCTGCGGGCGGCAATCCGTCATGGCGCCGGGCTCGACATGATCCCGATGGAAGCAGCGGCGGCGGCCGGCGTGCTGGTGGCGAATGTGCCGGCGGTCAATGCCCGCGCGGTTGCCGAGCACGTCATGTTCGCGGCGCTCGCCTTGCTGCGCAACTTCCGCGTCGTCGACCGCGACCTGCGCACCAAAGGCTGGCTCGCCGGCCGCGAACACGCCAATTCCAGCAGCGAGCTTGCCGGCAAGACGATCGGCATCGTCGGCCTCGGCGCCGTCGGCCAGGCGGTTGGCCATATCGCCGCGCACGGCTTCGACCTGAAGGTGGTGGCAACGACGCGCAGCATGCAGCCGGCGCCTGACAAGGTCGGTTTCCTGTCGATCGACGCTCTCGTCGAGCAGAGCGACATCATCGTTCTGTGCTGCCCGCTGACGCCGGAAACGCGCGGCCTGATCAACCGTGAGCGGATCGCCCGAATGAAGCCGCATGCGCTGCTGATCAACGTGTCGCGCGGACCGGTCATCGATGACGATGCGCTGATCGAGGCGTTGCAGAAACGCCGTATCGGCGGTGCCGCGCTCGATGTTTTTGCGACACAGCCGCTGCCGTCGAACCATCCCTATTTCGGCTTCGACAATGTCATCATCACGCCGCACATGGCCGGGATCACCGAGGAATCGATGATGCGCATGGGCGTCGGCGCGGCGGGTGAAGCCTTGTTGGTGCTGGCCAACAAGCTGCCGGTCAATCTGCGCAATCCGGAAGTGGTCGATCACTATCGGCGGCGGTTTCCGGCGAGCCCGTAACACATCGCGGTTTCGCCCCAATTCTCCGCGACGTTGAGAGCCATGTCCGATCCACGGCTCGCATTCCTGGTAGTCGTCGTCTGTTCGCTCTGCGCCATGCCGTCATTCGCGGCCGAAAGCAGTTATGTCTATTGCGACAACGGACTGCGCTGCTTCAAGGCGCCGTGCCCGTCGAACAGCGCACTCGACCTTGCCACCGGGGCGATCATCAAGGGCGTCTCGATCGACCCAAGCGGATTGCCGCAGGCCGACAAGGCGATAACCGATCTTTCCGACGCGCTTTATGCCGGCAAGATCGTCGTCAGGGGTTCGATCGAGCACCGCACCCAGATCATCACCGGCAAGAAGTACAATCTCCCCTGGCTTGTCGCGACCCGTATCGTGCGGACCGCCAAGGACAGCGAACGCAAGCACTGTTCGTCGCGCTGATAGTCGGTTCAGCCCTGGTCACGCGCCAAGCAACTGCTCTATTTCGGCAGCAATCCGCAGCAGGCGCCGGTCATGCCCGTTGCGCGCCACCAGCATCAGGCCGGCGGGCAGCGGAGTGCCCGGCATCGGTAGCGAGATCGCGCAGAGATCGAACTGGTTGGCGACCTGCGTGTTGCGCAGCAGCAGGCCCTCGGTGCGGTCGCGCAGCTCGGCGCCGTCGGCCATCGAGACGATGGTCGGCGCCGTCACCGGCGTGGTCGGCAGAGCCAGCACATCGACCGATGCCAGCCGCTCGTCCATGGCGGCGACGAGCGCTGCGCGACGACGCATTGCCCTGATGTAGACAGGCGTCGGCAGCATGGCTGCCCGCGACAAAGGTCCGCTGACATGCGGGTCGACCGGCACCGACGCTCCTGTCGCCAGCCAGTCGGCATGCACTTCGGCCCCTTCCATCGCAGCGATCGAGCCACGCTTGGTCGCCGCGCGCAAATCGGCAAGCAGATCGTCGATCGACAGGTCGGCGATCCGCGCGCCTGTCTGCTCGATCTTGCCAAGGCAGCGGTCGAACGCGGTCGCCACCTCGTCTTCCGTCTCTTCGAAAAGGACGCCGCGCGGAATGCCTATGCGAAGCCCTGCAAGGGCAATCGGCGCCAGCGCGGTCGGCACCTCGCCGGCCATCACGGCGTCGGCGGCGGCACACTGGGCGACGGTTCGGGCAAGCGGCCCGATCGAGTCCAGCGTGGCGGACAATGGGAACGCGCCGGCGAGCGGCACGCGTCGCGCTGTCGGCTTGAAGCCGACGACACCGTTGAGTGAAGCCGGTATGCGTATCGAACCGCCGGTATCGGAACCGATCGATATTTCGCTTGTCCCCTCGCCGACGGAAACGCCTGCGCCCGAGGAAGAGCCGCCCGGAATGCGACTGGCGTCCACGGCATTGCCAGGCGTGCCGAAATGGCTGTTGTCGCCGATCGCGGTGAAGGCGAATTCGGTCATGTTGGTCTTGCCTATGATGACCGCGCCGGCCTGCCGCAGCCGGCTGACGATTGCCGCGTCGCTTTGGGCGGGCGCCGCGGTCTTGCGCATCAGCGAACCGGCCGTGGTCGGCTCGCCGGCGACATCGAACAGGTCCTTGATCGAGACGATGGTGCCGTCGAGCGGCCCTAGCGTCACACTTGCCCGCTTGCGGGCATCGCTGGCATCAGCCGCGGCCCGTGCGGCTTCGGCATAGAGCTTGTTGAACACGTGCTCTTCGCCGGCACGGGCGGCGAGGCGCGCAAGAATGATTTCCAGATGATCACGAACGGATTGCATTTTCGGTGTCGGACTCCGGACGCCTTGAACGTCTTAAGGGGGTGCGGCCAGTGCATGGCTTGCCCAGACTTAACCCGGCGCAGGCAGTTTTGCACCCTTCGAATACGAGGAAAAGCCCGATGCTCTACAAAGGCAGCTGCCACTGCGGCAAGGTGGCCTTCGAATTCAAGGCCGAACTGACCGGTGCCATCAGGTGCAATTGTTCGATCTGCACGCGCAAGGGCGCCCTGCTGTGTGCCATTCCGCATGAGACCTTGCGGGTCCTGGCCTGGGGCGACGATTTGGGCACTTACACATTCGGCAACCATGCCATCGCGCACCGGTTCTGCCGGGCTTGCGGCATCCATCCCTTTGCGGAGGATGTCCGCGAGGGCCGTGAACGCAGCGCCTATATCAACATTAACTGCGTGGCCGATCTCGACCCTTCGACGCTGTCGGTCTTCGATTTCGACGGGCGGTCCGCCTGACGCAATTCCAGGAAAAGTGCGCAGCGGTTTTCCGTCCGAAATTGCGCAGGAACCAATTACCTATCGATAGCCCGTCGCATCGGCGGGCTTGCCGGCGTCCTGAACCTCGGGAACATAACGCCAGGCGTCGGGCCGTGAGCCGTCGAGGTCGGTAAAGCCGTAGACCTGCGCCAGCCCGCCGCTGGACAGCGACTGTCCGTTCCAGCGCGAGCGGTCCGGATCCGCCGCCAAAGCCGCAACGGCGCGGCCGACGAAACGTGGCGTCTCGGAAATGACGAAATGCGGCACCTCAGCGGTGGCGTCGCGCCAATTGCCCTCGCTCACGCCAAAGGCTTCCAGCATCATCTCCGAACGCAGCCAGCCGGGCGTCAGCGACACGGACGTTGCGTCGTGTTTGGCGAGATCCTGGGCATGCGCCCATGCCATGCGCGTCACCGCGACCTTGGCGAGATCGTAGAATGGCGACAGCCGGTAGTGATCGGCATTGTATTCGGCCGTGCCGTCTGTGACCTCGATGAGCAGCCCGCCCGGACGTTCGATCAACAGCGGCAGCGCATGGTGCGCGGTGATCAGATGCGTGTCGATGCCGAGCCGCAGCATGCGCAGGCCATTGTCCAGATTGTGGTCCCAGACCGGTTTGTCCCACTCGAACAGTTTCTCGCCACCCCAGATGTCATTCACCAGTATGTCGAGCCGGCCTTGTTCGGTGCGGATGCGCTCGACCAGTTTGCGCACATCGTCGGCCACCAGATGATCGATCTGAACGGCGATGCCCTTGCCTCCGTTCGCCGAGACCAGTTCCGCTGTTTCCTCGATGGTTTCGGGCCGGGCATATTCGGATTGCTGGGCGCGCGTGCTGCGCCCGGTGACATAGACGGTGGCGCCGGCTGCGCCGAGTTCGATCGCTATGCCCCGTCCGGCGCCGCGCGTCCCGCCGGCGACCAGAGCAACTTTCCCTTGCAGCGTCATTGAACTCTCCCAAAAACGGACTCATCGATCAGACAAGGCTGGCTTGTGCTGTTCGCGCCATATATATAAATGATCATTCGGTTATATCGGGATGTCAAGATGACACGGCCAAAAACCCAATCCGACGAGCAGGTGCTGGAGACCGCGCACCGGCTAATCCACGCGCATGGTCCCGAAGCACTCACCTTCGAGCGTCTGGCAAAGGCCTGCGGTCTCTCCGGTGCAACGCTGGTGCAGCGCTTCAAGAACAAGGCGCAGCTGAAACAGCGCACTTTGCTGCACGCCTGGGACGGTCTCGACGAGAACACCAGAAAGCTGGCAGCCACCGTTCCCAGAACCCCCACCGGTGCGGTCGCGTTGCTGGTGGCGCTGTCGCAATCCTATGGCGGCATCGAATCCTATGCCGAAGGCCTGCTTGTCCTGCGCGAGGATCTGCGCGATCCCGTGCTCAGGGCGCGGGGTGCGGCCTGGAAGGCGTTCCTGTGCGACACACTTGCAGCCTGTTTTGCCAAGACGCCCAACCCGCCACGCGACATCGGCCTGCTGATGGCCTCGCATTGGCAAGGCTCGTTGCTGTGGTGGAGCTTTGACCCGGCGATCGAAGTGGCCGCCTATGTCGAGGACAGCCTGAACCGCTTCGTCGCTGCCATCACAACGGCAGCGGCCCGAAAACCGTGATGGTCTCGGCGTCTCGGCTATGAATCCGATGCCGCCTTCAGCCGCGCCTTCAAGCGCGTCATCGGCTTGGCGCGCAGCCATCTCCGGGGCGAGGAACAGGCCGATATCCGCCAGGCCAGCTGACGCACAGGGTTTCGAACTCAGCTTGCCAAAGGCAGCAGCCAGTTCGGCGGTCCCGGCAGCTTTTGTGCCGGCTTTTCGCGATAGGAATTTTTTCTTGATTCGGTGACCTCAGCTATGCTACATTTCTGTCTATGGTGCTGATTTGCGCCAGTGACCCGCCGCACAGGCGGGTTTTTCGTTTGATGTTCCGTCCCTACGCCCGGCGAAAGCTCCGAAGGAACCCGTTGACCCGAGTTCATTGCCCTGAGCCGACGCAGGGAGGCCGTGACGGACTGGTGATTCCAGGCTAAGCAATTCCAGGAAAGGTGTGAAGCGGTTTTTCCGTCCGGAATTGCGTCAAAACAGAGAGATAGAGCGGTTCAACGTTTCCGTTAAACGATGAACTGCTCTAGAAAAATCCGCATGGTTTTCACCTCGCCCAAGACTGCCTTGCCGGCCTCGGAGGGTCCGCTCACCGACATATTGCGCGGATTGCGGCTTGATGGCGTCGACTATGGCCGCTGCGAACTTTCGGAGCCATGGGCCGTGTTGTTTCCAGCCCAGAAGGCTGCGCGGTTTCACTTCATTGGCCGCCGCGGATGCTGGCTGTTCTCGCCAGCCGGAGAATGGATTGAGCTGACACCCGGCGATGCGTTGCTCTTGCCGCGCGGCGCCGAGCATGTCGTTGCCAACGCGCCTGGCATTCCTGCCGTGCCGATCGAAAGCTACACTGTCGAGCCTTTGCAGGACAATGTCTTCAATGTCTCCAATGGCGGCCACGGCCCGAAAATCTTGCTGTTTTGCGGCAGCATGCACTTCAACCTGGACGGATCGCACCCCTTGCTGGGCATGATGCCGGACATGATGCGCGCCAAGGAATTGATGGCTGGCGAGCCAGGTATTCCGCATCTGCTGCAAGCCATGGCCGGCGAGATCACCATGAACCGCGCCGGTTCCGGCGGCATGCTGGCGCGGCTGGCCGACGTACTGGCTGCAAGCATCATCCGTTCATGGGTGGAAAACAGCGGCGGCGACACCAGAGGCTGGATCGCGGCGATCAGGGATCGCGACATCGGCCGCGTAGTTGCCGCCATTCATCTGCAGCCCGACAGGAACTGGACTGTCGAAGCGCTGGCGCGCGAAATGGGCGCCTCGCGATCGGCCTTCGCCGAACGCTTCACGGCCGTCGTTGGCGAAACACCGGCGAGATATGTCGCCCGGATACGCATGCACCAGGCGCGGCAATGGCTGATCGATGATCGGATGCGGGTTTCGGTGGTCGCCGCCAGACTGGGTTACGATTCCGAAGCGTCGTTCAGCCGGGCGTTCAAGCGCATCATAGGCATCGCGCCCAGCCACCTGCGCACCGTCGACGGCACCTCCGAAAACCGCTGAGGCGATCCCGGATCCGCGGCCATGGATCGCAGGGTCTGGATGAATTGCCGGGTCTGGATGAATTGCCAAGCCTTCCGGACGCAATGCCATTGCCGGGCCACCCGCATGCAATAGCTTGCCATAACCAGGCAGCCAGCGGCCGGCGTCCAGTCGGTCCGAAGAGGAGAACCATGCCAAATCATCTGAAGGTCATCGCACTCGCCGTCATGCTTGCGGTTCCCGGGCGCGCCTTTGCCCTCGAGGACAGCTACCTGCCGGCCGACAAGATCCCCTATGTGGCGGAAGTACCCGACCAGCCGCATCGTCTTGGCCCATTGTGGGGCGAGCGGGCCAAGGGTCCGACAGGCACGTTGCTGAAGGTTCCCGGCAACTGGCGTGCACCGGTCCATGCGCACACCGCGGATTATCGTGCGGTGGTCATAAAGGGGCTGTGGGCGCACTGGCAGATGGATGGCGGCGAGGCGACCAAGGTCGAACTGCCTCCTGGATCCTACTGGACCCAGAAAGCCAATGAGATGCATGACGACGCCTGCGTCTCCGACACGGAATGCGTGATCCTGCTGATCAACGACACGCCCTACGAAACCTACTTCCAGAAATAGGCTGGGATGCGGCCTCACGCATGTCGCCCAAAAGTGACCTCGGTTTTGGGAGAACGACATGCACAAAAACAAAGACCTAAAGCGCGTCGCATGAATCCGTTTCAGCGCGACGCGCTTTATGAGGCGTGTCGCAAGCTGACGCCGCTGCCCTTGTCGAACAGCACCACCTTGTCGGGGTTCCAGGCAAAGCGCACCGCCTGCTCGATGGCGACGTCGGTCCTGGCCGGCACGGTGGCACGCAGTGTCGCGTCGCCGACGCGCAGCGTCAGGATCTTTTCGACGCCGTGGTTCTCGACGTCGTGGACATGCGCCTCGACCGGCGCGCCGCTCTCGAGATAGACGTCCTCGGGACGAATGCCGAAGACGAGCGGGCGACCGTCGGTCGCCCCGCCCGCTTTGGCTCCCCCCGAAAAAGGCAGTTCGAAGTTCAACGGCGCCATCACCGCGCGGCCGTTCACAAGCTTGCCGTCGATGAGGTTCATTGGCGGCGAGCCGACGAAGCTCGCCACATAGGTATCGCGCGGATTGTTGTAGATCTCGTGCGGCGTGCCGGTCTGAACGATGCGGCCATGGTTGAGCACGCCGACCTTGTCGCCCATCGACATCGCCTCGATCTGGTCGTGGGTGACGAACAGGAAGGTGGCGCCGAGCTGCATCTGCAGGTTCTTCAGTTCAGTCCGCAGCGCCTCGCGCAGCTTGGCGTCGAGCGCAGACAGCGGCTCGTCCATCAGGAACACACGCGGCTTGCGCACGATGGCGCGGCCGATCGAGACGCGCTGCATCTCGCCGCCGGACAGCCGATCCGTCTTGCGGTCGAGCAGGTGCTCGATCCGCAGCGTACGGGCGGCACGGTCGACGCGATCCTTGATCTCGGCGTCGGGCAGCCGGCGAATTTTCGGCTTCAGCGGGAATTCGAGATTTTCGCGCACCGTGTAGCGCGGATAGAGCGAGTATTGCTGCAGCACCAGCGCCACGTCACGCTCGGCCGCACCCCAGTCGGCGACGTCGACGCCGTCGATGAAGACCTGGCCTTCGCTCGGCTTTTCCAGGCCGGCGATAAGCCGCAGCGTCGTCGTCTTGCCGGCGCCCGTCTCGCCCAGCAGCACGAAGAACTCGCCATCGGCAATATCGAGATCGAGCCCGGTGAGCGCAGTGTGGTTGCCGAAAGTCTTCGAGATGTTCTTGAGCTGGATATGGGCCATGTCTATCGTCCCGATCTCTTTTTCGAGGGTGTCTGCCCTCCGCTATAGCTCCGGGCGTTCGATTGTTCGAAAGGCCAATGACTTGGCCTTTCGTGTCCTTCGGCCATCACAATCTCACTCCCAGCGACTTGCCGCTTGCCGTGTCGAAGAAATGCGCTTGGGCCGGATCGATCCTGGCGAACACCTTCTGGCCGGGACCGGCGACGAAGCCGCTCTTGGTGCGTGCGCGCAGCATCTTTGAGCCGACCTTGAGATCGACAATGTCGAAGGAGCCAAGCGGCTCGACGATCTGCGTCTCGACCGGCAAAAACCCCTCCGTCGCCTCGCGGCGGATGAGAACGCCTTCCGGCCGGATGCCGAGCGCGAGCTGGCCGCCTGCATGGCCGTTGAGCTTCGACAGCAGCGCCCGCGGGAACTCGAAGCCGGCGGGAGCCCCGCCGACCGTCACCGAGACCGAGGACGCCGTCTCGGCGACTGCCGCATCGGCGACGTTCATCACCGGACTGCCGACGAATTGCGCCACGAACAGATTGGCCGGGTGCGAATAGACCTCGTCGGGCGAGCCGACCTGCTGCAGCACGCCTTCATGCATGATGACGATGCGGTCGGCGAGGCTCATCGCCTCGATCTGGTCGTGCGTCACATAGATGGTTGTCGACCCCTGCTTGATGTGCAGCCGCTTGATTTCCGCGCGCATCTCCTCGCGCAGCTTGGCGTCGAGCGCGCCGATCGGCTCGTCCATCAGCATGGCCTTCGGCCGCCGCACCAGCGCCCGGCCAATGGCGACGCGCTGCATGTCGCCACCCGAGAGCGCCGATGGCTTCTTGTCCAGCAGATCGGTGATTTGCAGCGTCTTGGCGACGGAGCGAACCTCGCTGTCGATCTCCGTCTTGCTCTTGCGCGTGGCGCGCAAGGGGAAGGCGATGTTCTCGTAGACGCTCATATGCGGATAGAGCGAGAACGACTGGAAGACCATGGCAATGTCGCGGTCGGCGGCCTTTAGATGCTGGATCGGTTTGCCGTCGATGAGGATGTCGCCCTCGTCGATCGTTTCCAGCCCGGCGATGGCCCGCAGCGTCGTCGTCTTGCCGCAGCCCGACTGGCCGAGCAGAACGATGAACTCGTTGTCGGCGATCTTGAGGTTCAGGTCCTTGATGACCTGGACGGCGCCGAAGAATTTCTGGACGCCGCGAAGCTCGATCTGGGTCAATGCTGTGCTCCCGGATTGCGCACCTGGCCGGTGCCGGCCTTTTCCTCAGGCGCGATCTTGGAGGTTACGTTGAAGCCGACCAGCCCGATCAGGATGATGGTCAGGCCATATGTGTGCAACAACAGGTTCCAGGGCTGGCAGAGTGCTATGATGCCGAGCACCATCAGCACCTGCGAACCGGGCTCCAGATATTTCTGGTTGATGGCACGAAAGCTCATTTGCGAATCGCTCCGAAGGACATGCCGCGCAGCAGATGGTTGCGGAGCAGGAACGTGAAGATCGCGACCGGCAGCAGGAACAGAAAGGTTCCGGCGGCGATCACCGTCCAGTCCGGCAGGCCCGAGCCGACCTGGCTTGGGATGAAGGGCGGTGCGGTCTGGGCGCGGCGGTTGGTCATGATCAGTGCGAAGGCATATTCGTTCCACGCGGTGATGAAGCAGAACACCGCCGTGGCGGCGATGCCGGTGGCCGCCTCGGGCAGCACGATCTTGAAGAAGGCCTCCATGCGCGTGTAACCGTCGACCAGGGCCGCCTCTTCATACTCTTTCGGTATCTCATCCATAAAACCCTTCATCAGCCACACCGAGAAGGACAGGTTGAAGGCGGTGTAGAGGATGATCAGGCCCACATGCGTGTCGTTGAGGCCGACCGCCCGGTACATCAGGAACATCGGGATCGCCACCACCACCGGCGGGAGCATGCGTGTCGACAGGATGAAGAAGAGCAGGTCAGCCTCCCCCTTCACCTTGAAGCGCGAAAAGCCATAGGCGGTGAAGGTGCCCATGCCGACCGCCAGCACCGTGGAGGTGATGGCGATGATCAGCGAGTTCATGAAGCGGCTCGGATAGCCGGACCATTGCACCTGGCCCTTGCCGTCGCGCACGATCTTTTCACCGCCGTCGAAGACGACGCGCTCCCACCAGGGCGCTGCCGCATACTCTTCCGGCGTCGGCGCGCTGCGCAGTTGCGAGCGCTTGGTGAACAGTTTGACGAAGGGCGATATCTCCGGCTGGAACACCACCGTCGGCGGGATGGTCGTGGCAAGATTGCGCGGCTTGAACGCCGTCGAGGCAATCCAGTAGATCGGCGCGAGGAAGATGATCGTCACCAAAAGGACGACGACGATGGCGACGCGATTGAAGCCGATTTCGGAAGAAGTGCGGACGGCGGCCATCTCAGCGCTCCTTCACCTTGTTGAGGTATTTGACGTAGATGTTGGTGATAGCCAGCACCATGATCAGCACGATGTAGGCAAGCGCGCAGGAGCGCCCGGTCTGCCATTCCTGGAACGCCATCTTGTAGAGCCGGATCGAGATCACCTCGGTGGTTGGCTGGCTGGTCAGGATGTAGGCGAGATCGAAGGTCTTGAACGCCTCCATGGTGCGGAAGATGATCGCGATCATCAGAATCGGCGCGACCAGTGGCAGCGTAATGCGAAAGAAGGTATAGAACGAGCCGGCGCGGTCGATCGCCGCCGCCTCGTAGAGGTGCTTCGGCACTGCCGACAGGCCGGCAAGCGACAGCAGCATGACGAAGGGCGACCACATCCAGATGTCGGTGATGGCAACCGCGTAGAGCGCCATGTCAGGGTTGGACAGCCACTCGAAATTGCCGAGGCCGAGTGCATAGTTGATGACACCCCATGACGGATCATAGAGCAGTTTCCAGAACAGACCGACGACGGCCATCGACAGCATCATCGGCAACAGCAGCAGTGTCGTCAGCAGGCCCTTCAGCGGGATATCGCGGTTGAGCAGCAACGCCACGCCAAAGCCGACGATGACCTGACCGACCACGGAGACGATGACATATTTGGCGGTGATGGCGAAATTCGACCAGATGAACGGGTCGTTGAGCAGTTCGCGGTAATTCTGCAGTCCGACGAAATTGGCCGCCGCCGGGCTCGACGCGCGAAAGTCGGTGAACGAATAGCCGAGCGAATAGAGCAGTGGAAAGATGTTGAAGACGATCAGGAAAACGATCGTCGGAATGATGAAGAGATTTCGGATCGTGAGGTCGCTCATGCCGCGGGTGGCGGAGCGCGAGTTGGGATCCAGCGTGGTCATGACTGCAGTGGCCAAAGCCAGTTCCTTCCTTGAGAAAAGAAAACGGAAGGGGTGGGCTCCCACCCCTTCCGAGCGTTAGTGCCGCTTACTTCACGCGGTTGTACTTTTTGAACGTCGCGTTCCAGTCCGCGGCGAGCGCATCGAGCACTTCCTTGGCCGTGCCCTGATTGCCGGTGATGTACGGATAGACGCGTTGGTTCATCGCGATGAGCAGCTCGGCGTACTCCGGCGTCGCCCAGAAGTCCTTCACCTTGAACATGGTTTCGTAGAAAGCCTTGTTGTAAGGCGTGGCGTTCTGGAATTCAGGTGACTCGAGCACCTTGGCACTTGCCGTGTAACCGCCGAGTTCCGCCCACTTCTTCTGCGTCTCGTCTTTGATGAACCATTCCAGGAACTTCATCGCCTCTTCCTTGTTGTTGGAATAGGAGATGACGGAGATTCCCTGGCCGCCGAGCGCGGCGAACTGGTCGCCGTTCGGGCCGGCAGGGTTGGCGAAGAAGCCTGTGTTCTTGGCATTCGGGTTCGAGGCTTCGTTGATGAGCGCCGGGAAGAAGGCGAAGTAGTTCATGCTCATCGCAGCCAGATTCTCGGTGATCGCCTGGTTGTCCTCGATGAAGAAGCTCTTGGCCCAACCAGGAGGTGTGAAGGAATAGAGTTCCTTGTAGACCTCGAGCGCCTTGACGTTCTGATCGGAGTTGATGATCCCGTCGACCTTGTAAGTGGCATAGTCGCCAAGTTCGCCGCCGTAGGAGAAGATGGCGTTCTCGACGCCCATCACCAGGGCATCATATGAATTGTCGGTGTAGATGGCGACGCCGTAGCGCTTCTGGTCGGGACGGTGGAAGAATTCGGCAATGTCGCGCAGCGCCTTGAAATCCTTCGGCACGCCGAGATCGTAGCCATACTTGGCCTTGAAGGCTTCCATTTCCTTGGGGTCCTCGAACCAGTCCTTACGGTAGGACCAGCCGACTGCGTCGCCCTCGGCCGGGATCGACCAGTACTTGCCAGAGGCCGACGGATATTCGGCGTAGTACTTGACAGTCGCCGGCGCCATCACCTCCTTCAAATTATGCTTGTTGAAGAAGTCGGTAAGGTCGACATAGTGGCCCGCCTCGGATGCGGCACCGATCCACTGCGAGTCGCCGACCACCATGTCGTAGGCGCTGCCCTTGGCGTTGAACTCGGTGAATGCCTTGGTCTGGAAGTCGGACCAAGGTGTGGTTTCGACCGTGACCTTCACGCCGGTCTCGGCCTCGTAGAGATTGACGAGTTCCTGCAAATAGTTCGCCGGATCCCATTCCGCCCAGAATATGGTGAGTTCTTTGTCCTGCGCGTAGACGGACGTTCCGCAGGCAAGCGTTAAGCCGATACCAGCAAGTGCGCTGGTCACTAACTTGCGCATAATGATTTCCTCCCTTGTGCGCGTTCTACCTTATCGTGCGAGCCGGCAACGGGGCCGGCCCTGGTAGTTCCTCCCGTGATCGCACCTTCCCGGCTTCGAGCCTCCTCGCCCCTGCCGGAAAATGGACCGCAACCCTCACTTTCGATCCGCTTTTCTGATCCAATCTGGTATTACCAATTTCGCATGCTCGTCAAGCCCTTTCTTGGCAGCTTGACGTGGCCATTGCCATCGGATTCCGGCTTTATCTGCCTGTTTTACCGAGATTTTCCTACTCAGTGATATGATTGGGTATTGTCCGATACCCCACCCAACGGCTAAGATCGGTAGTGTGCATGCCAATCTGGTCGAACCAGTTAGGCCCTATTTCATGACTGGCCTCGGATCGGGGCTGCCTCCTTCATCGACCGATTCCGCGACTGCTGCCCGCACCAGCGCGCCTGCCGCCCACTGTGCGACCGACATCGTCCGGCGGCTGTCCAGTCCCCAGATATCCTTGAGCACGATCAGCACCTCGACGCCGAAGATCAGCGACAGCGCCTGCGCCAGCCGCTTGAAGTCGCGCGGCGGCAAACGGCCCTCGAGCGGCGCGATCGCATCTTTCAGCAAGTCGATGCGGTGGCCGCGCGTAAAGGCGGGCTCGCCGCCCAGCGTGCCGGCCTGACGCCGCGCCCATTGATCGAGCGACAGCTTCAGTGCTGCCTTGAACGTGGCCTCGAAGGCCTCGATGCGCGGCATGGCCGTATCGAACAGCTCCGCGACCCGGCGCTCGGCATCGGCGGAGGTCGATTGCCAGGTGAGGATTGGCCCCAGCCCCTCGTCGACGACGGCCTGCACCAGTGCCGACTGGCTCGGGAAGTAACGATAGGCGGTGGCACGGGAAACCTCGGCCGCCTCGGCGACCTCGCTGACCGAGGGCGTGACGCCCGCCTGCATCAGCCTTGTTGCCGTCTCCAGCATCAGCCGTTTGGTCCGCGCGCGCGGACCACGTTCGGGCACCGGGCCGGTTGCCCGTTCAGCGTCGTCGCTCGCAGCGGATTGTTGACGTGAGACATTCATGCCAATACGATACGCGCGTCTCAAAAATTTGCAATGGTGTCCGCATCGTCGAGTGGCCCGGGCAATGAGCAATGGGGGCGGCATCGCGCCTGCCAGGATCGGGGGAGCGCAAATGAAGCGTATTTATGTGGTGGGTACCGCGGACACGAAGGGCGAGGAGCTCGCCTTCCTGGCCGATGCGATCACTGCTGCGGGCGCCATCGTTTGCCGTGTCGATGTCGGAACGCGCGACGCAACCATCCCCGTCGATATCGGCGCGAGGGAAATCGCCGACCATCACCCCGGCGGCCGTGACGCCGTGCTCGGCGGCAATGACCGTGGCGCCGCGGTCGCCGCGATGGGCATCGCCTTCGCCCGCTTTGCCCAATCGCGCAACGACATCGCAGCCATGATCGGCATCGGCGGCGGTGGCGGCACATCGATCATCACATCGGGCATGCGCGCCCTGCCGCTCGGCTTGCCCAAGCTCATGGTCTCGACGCTCGCCTCCGGCGATACCGCTCCCTATGTCGATGTCTCCGACATCATCATGATGCCGGCGGTGACCGACATGGCCGGACTGAACCGGATCTCCCGTGTCGTGCTGCACAATGCCGCCCAGGCGATCGTAGGCATGGCAACCAAGCCGGCGCCGCCACCCGACGGCAAACTATCGATCGGCCTCACCATGTTCGGCGTCACAACGCCTTGCGTGACCGCCATCGCCGACCAGCTCCGTTCCAGATATGACTGCATGGTCTTCCACGCCACCGGCACCGGCGGCCGCAGCATGGAAAAGCTGGCCGACAGCGGCTTGCTGTCCGGCGTCGTCGACATCACCACGACCGAAGTTTGCGATCTGCTGTTCGGCGGTGTGCTGCCGGCGACGGAGGATCGTTTCGGCGCCATAGTTCGCACGGGGCTGCCCTATGTCGGCTCCGTCGGCGCGCTCGACATGGTGAACTTCTGGGCGCCTTCGACCATTCCGGAGCCCTATCGCGATCGGCTGTTCTACGAACACAATCCCAATGTCACGCTGATGCGCACCACGGCGGACGAATGCCGCGCGATCGGCGAGTGGATCGGCACCAGGCTCGCCCGCTGCGGAGGGCCGGTGCATTTTCTCATCCCGGAAAAAGGCGTCTCGGCGCTCGACATCGAAGGCGGCGCCTTCTTCGACCCGGAAGCCGACGCCGTTCTGTTCGATGCCATCGAGCGCACCATCGAACCCAACAGCAAGCGCCGCGTGACGCGCCTGCCGCTGCATATCAACGACCCGGAATTCGCAAAGGCTGCAACATCGGCCTTCCTCGACATCGCCAGACAGTGAGAGATCTCAAAAAATGCCCGCCATACCGCGCAAGGACATATTGAAGAAATTCAGGGGGATGATCGACAAGGGTGTGCCGATCGTCGGCGGCGGCGCCGGCACCGGCCTGTCGGCGAAAGCCGAGGAGGCTGGCGGCATCGACCTCATCATCATCTACAATTCCGGCCGCTACCGCATGGCCGGGCGCGGCTCGGCCGCCGGCCTGCTCGCCTATGGCAATGCCAACGAGATCGTCAAGGAGATGGCCTACGAGGTGCTGCCGGTGGTCCGACACACGCCGGTGCTGGCCGGCGTCAACGGCACCGACCCATTCGTCATCATGCCGCTGCTGCTGGCCGAGCTGAAGACGATGGGCTTTTCCGGCGTGCAGAACTTTCCCACCATCGGCCTGTTCGACGGAAGCATGCGGCAAAGCTTCGAGGAAACCGGCATGGGCTTCGGGCTCGAGGTCGACATGATCGCCGAGGCGCACAAGCTCGACCTCTTGACCACGCCCTATGTCTTCAACCCCGACGAGGCCCGCGCCATGACAAAAGCCGGCGCCGACATCGTCGTCGCCCATATGGGTGTGACGACAGGCGGCTCGATCGGCGCCACCTCGGCCAAGTCGCTCGACGACTGCATCGTCGAGATCGATGCCATCGCCGACGCCGCGCGCTCGGTGCGCAAGGACGTCATCCTGCTTTGCCATGGCGGCCCGATCTCGATGCCCGACGACGCCCGTTACATCCTCTCCCATGCCAAGGGTCTGCACGGCTTCTATGGCGCCAGCTCGATGGAACGGCTGCCGGCGGAAGCCGCGATCGCCCGGCAGACCGCTGATTTCAAATCGGTGACACTTGGTGGCCAGAAGACCACGAAGAAAAAGAAGGGATGAGAGAGATGACCGACAAGAGCAAAATGTTTGTCTACCCGAAGGACGTCAGCGCCTTCGGCTTCGACTGGGGAAAATTGGCGCTGACGGTGGCGCCCGAAGTGAATGGCGCAACCCGGTTTTCCGGCGGTGTGGTGGACCTACCGTCCGGCAAGGGTCACACGCGCCACAACCATCCGGGCGCGGAAGAAATCATCTTCGTCATCTCCGGTCATGGCGAGCAGATGGTCGAGGACGAAAAGGGCAATCCGGTGGTCGCAAAAGTCGGCCCCGGCTGCACCATCTATGTCCCGGAAAGCCGCTTTCATTCGACGCTGAACACCGGCGACGGGCCGATGCAGCTTTTCGTAGTCTATTCGCCGGCCGGGCCTGAACTGGTTTTGCGTGAGCTGCCGGATTTCAGGCTGATCGCGCCGGGGCAGTGATGAACTTGTTCTAGGGTAGCGCTGCCCCTCATTGTCCTGCCGGACATTTCTCCCCGTATAGTGACGGGGAGAAAGACGCAGTCATCGGCGCTTTCGCCAATTTTCAAATAGGTGCCGAGGGCGCGGCTGCCCTCTTCTCCCCGTCACTATACGGGGAGAAGGTGCCGGCAGGCGGATGAGGGGCGGCGCCAGCCTTGGGTTCTATGAGATCCCGCCCCTGTTCCACCCCCGGCCCCGATCACCGAACATCGCATAACCAGCATCCGTCACCGCCAGCGTGTCCTCCAGCTTGATGAAGCCCCGCGTCGGGTGAAGCATGGTTGTCTCCACCGACAGCACCATGTTCTTCTCCAGCGGCTTGGCCGCATAGGTGCCTTCATAGGTCACCGGGTGGTTGGTCATCAGGAACGGCGCTTCGTGCGTGATCAACCCCATGCCATGGGCGAAGAAATCCGTGTAGGGCGCGACCTTCGAAGCCTTCAGCACGCCCTCGGCATGGGAAATCATGTCGCCGCCCAGCGTGCCCGCTTTGACTTTTGAGAAGGCCGCCTGCTGCACCGTCTCGACCTCGGCCAGCAGATCTTCCAGTTCGGCATCCGGTTCGCCGAGAATGCCCATCCGGCAGAGATCGCCGATATAGCCGTGAAAGTTGCCGCCGGAATCGATTGACAGCACTTCGCTTTGTTTCCACGCCTGCGGTGAAGCGGCGCGGTTGTGGCTGGCACCCAGCGTCAGCAGGCAATATTCGAAATGGATGCCGCGATTGGTTTCCTCGCGCCGCAGCTGTTCGATGATCTCGCCCTTGGTCGTGCCTTCGCGCGCCCAGGCGATGGTCGCCAGCATGGAATCGGTGATCAGTTCAGAGGCCGTGCGCAGCTTCTCCAGTTCGGCATCGGTCTTGATGGCGCGCATGCGCTCCAGCATGTCGGTCGCGTCGATCAGCCTGGCATCCGGCAATGCGTTGCGGATCAGCGTATAGGCGTCCGACGGCAGGAAGCCGGGCTCGATGCCGATGCGCGCGCCCGCCTTGCCGATCTTCTGCAGATGCTCGACCGCAAGGTTGGCGGCGTCGAGCGTGCCCCAGCAGGCGGCGTGCAGCGTCGGCGTCCAGAACGGGTTGTTCTGATGCTCGCCGCCCTCCATGCGGTTGCCGATATAGGCGGCATGGTCCGGCCCGCCCTTTTCGTACACCACGATCGGCAGGTATCGGCTGTGGCCGATCGCATCCATGGCGGCGAAGAAGATGAACTTGTAGCCGCCCAGCAGATATTGCGTGTTGTGCTTGGAGGTGGCGAGCAGCACATCGATGCCGGCCTCCTCCATCAGCCGGTCGACCCTTGCCTGGTCGAACGGGATATTGCCGACCGCATTCTTGCCCGGAGCAATGTTCATCTCTCTCTCCCTGAATTGCCGGATCGCCGCTGTTCCGCTCCCGATCCCTTGGCAGCGGTCAATCTGCACCATTTCGCCCGTTCTGGTCCAGCCAGAAACAGATGAAATGTCGCGTCTCTATGTCTCCGCCCCGTCATACGTCGCATATTCAACCAATCTGGTCCTACCAGAATGATCAAATTGAGCCACGCCCTCCAAACTGGTCCAGCGGACGAAAATTTCAAAGCCAAGCGAGGATGCGCCAATTCCGTCTCTGGCGAAACCCTCGGCAAGGCTCATAATCGCCGCCGCAAGGATGCCGGTGGGCTTGCCGGCGTCTGAGGGGTTGGCGCACCCGACCGGGTCGCGGAGAGGACGGAGTTCGATCATGTCAGGTTTCACGATTTCCAGACGCACGATGCTTGCCGGCTCGGCAATGCTGCTGGCCTCCACCGCAATGCCGGCACCGGGCTGGGCGCAGACGCCAAAGAAGGGCGGGCGGCTGGTGCTTGCCGCCGATTCCGAACCGCGCAACCTCAACCCGGCGATCGTCGCCTCCAACGGCGTGTTCTTCATCTCCAGCAAGATCGTCGAAACGCTGGCCGAAGCCTCCTTCGACGGCAAGGACGGTCTCGCGCCACGGCTGGCGCTGAGCTGGGAAGGTGCCGCCGACGGGCTCTCGGTAACGTTCAAACTGCGCGACGGCGTCAAATGGCATGACGGCAAGCCGTTCACCTCGGCCGACGTCGCCTTTTCGGCGCTGCAGATCTGGAAGCCGCTGCAGAATCTCGGCCGCACTGTGTTCAAGGGTCTGGCCAGCGTCGACACGCCCGACGATCTCACCGCCGTGTTCAAATTCGCCAAGCCGACGCCGTTCCAGCTGATCCGCAACGCGCTGCCGGCGCTGAGCAGCGTGGTGCCGAAGCACATCTATGAGGTCGGCAAGATCGAGGACAACCCGGCCAACAACGCGCCCATCGGCACCGGACCGTTCAAATTCGGCGAGCACAAGGCCGGGCAATATTACCGGCTGATCAAGAATACGGATTACTGGGGCAAGGACGAGCCCTATCTCGACGAGATCATCTATCAGGTGCTGCCGGATCGCACGTCAGCGGCGAGCGCGCTGGAGGCCGAAGAGATCCAGCTCGCAGCCTTTTCCGCCGTGCCGCTGGCCGACCTCGACCGCATCTCGAAAGTGCCGGGCCTGAAGGTGATCTCCAAGGGTTACGAAGGGCTGACCTATCAGCTTGTCGTCGAGATCAACCATCGCCGCAAGGAACTGGCCGACGTGAAGGTGCGCCAGGCGATCGCGCATGCCATCGACAAGGATTTCGTCGTCAAGACGGTGTTCCTCGGCTATGCCGCGACCGCCACCGGTCCGGTGCCGAAGAACGATCCGCAATTCTACACCGCCGACGTGCCGACCTATGCCTTCGACGTCGCCAAGGCCAACGCGCTGCTTGACGAGGCTGGCTACAAGAAAGGCGCCGACGGCAACCGCTTCTCGCTCAAGCTGCTGCCTGCGCCCTATTTCAACGAGACCAAGCAGTTCGGCGACTATCTGCGCCAGGCGCTCGCCGCCATCGGCATCGATGCTCAGCTGGTCAACAACGACTCGGCCGCGCACATCAAGGCGGTCTACACCGACCACGCCTTCGACCTCGCGGTCGGCCCGCCGGTGTTCCGCGGCGATCCGGCGATCTCGACCACCATTCTGGTGCAGAGCGGCATTCCGGACGGCGTGCCGTTCTCCAACCAGGGCGGCTACAAGAACGACGCGCTCGATGCGCTCATCGCCAAGGCGTCGGAGACGCTCGATACATCAGCCCGCACCGACCTCTACAAGGAATTCCAGAAGGAGGTGGCCACCGACCTGCCGCTGATCAACGTCGCCGAATGGAGTTTTATCAGCGTCGCGCGCGACACCGTCGGCAACATCGCCAACAACCCGCGCTGGGCGGTGTCGAACTGGGCGGACACGTATTTGGAATCGTGACAGAATTGCGCGGATGAAAATTCGCGAAATCAGCGTAGGCGTTGAGCCCTACGAGGCCCCCCTCTGTCCTGCCGGACATCTCCCCCTCAAGGGGGGAGATTGGCTGGCCGCACCGTCGGCTGATTTTCCTGGAGCGTCGAACATTGGCGAAACCATAAATGACTTCCGATCTCCCCCCTTGAGGGGGAGATGTCCGGCAGGACAGAGGGGGGCGCTCAGGCGCGACATCTCTCTTGGGCGACTCAGTGCCAAGCCTCCGACGCCCCCATGACCCGCGCCCTCACGCTCATCCGCCGTCGCCTCGTCGGCAGCATCTTCGTGCTGCTGATCGTCGTCGTCGGCACCTTCCTGCTGCTCGAAGCTGCCCCCGGCGATGCGGTCGATGCCTATATCGTCTCGACCGGCGGCGACGCCGGCATGATCGAATTGTTGCGTCATCGCTGGGGCCTCGACCAGTCGGAGCTGACGCGGCTCGCCAATTACCTCTGGGCGCTGTTGCATCTCGATCTCGGCCAGTCGGTGACCTTCTCCAGGCCGATCCGCGACGTCATCCTCGAACGCCTGCCCAACACGCTGCTGTTGATGGTCAGCGCCACCGCGCTCTCCTTCGGGCTCGGCTCGGCACTCGGCATCTATGCCGGCGCGCGTCCGGGCAGTTTCCGCGACCGCTTCCTGTCGATCGGCTCGCTGGCGCTCTATGCAGTGCCGGGTTTCTGGCTCGGCCTGGTGCTGATCGTCGTCTTTGCCGTCGACCTGCGCTGGCTGCCGATCGGCGGCATCGAAACCCTGGCCTCTGACAAGACCGGCCTTGATCGCGCAGCCGACATTGCCATCCATCTCGCCCTGCCCGTTTCCGCCCTCGGCTTCATCTATCTGGCGCTCTATCTGCGCATGATGCGCGCCGGTATGGCCGAGGTCTGGCGCCTGGATTTCGTCCTGGCCGCGCGCGCCAGGGGATTGTCACGCCGCCGCATCGTGCTCACCCACGTCGCCCGCAACGCATTGCTGCCGCTGGTCACCATGCTCGGCCTGCAGTCGGCGCAGATGCTCGGCGGCAGCGTCGTCATCGAGAGCGTTTTTTCCGTGCCCGGCCTCGGCCGGCTGGCGCAGGAGGCGGTCGCCTCCCGCGATACGCCGCTTCTGCTCGGCATTATCCTCACCAGCGCCGTCCTGGTCATCGTTATCAATTTGCTCGTCGACATCGCCTACGCCTTGCTCGATCCGCGCGTCGGCGCCAGCGAGGCCGGTGCGTGAGCCCGCTCCGCCGCTTTCTGCGCACGCCCGAGGCGGTCGCCGGCGCCATGCTCCTGGCGGCGCTGATCGCCATGGCGCTGTCGGCGTCGCTGCTGTTCCCCGGCGACCCGCAGGCCATCGCCGGCCCGGCGCTGCTGCCGCCGTTCCAGGACTGGTCGCTGCCGCTGGGCACCGACCGGCTTGGCCGCGACGTGCTGGCCGAGCTTTTTCATGGCGCCCGCACATCGCTGGCTGTCGGGCTCGCGGCCGCGGCCGCCGCACTTGTCGTCGGCGCCGTGGTCGGCACATTGGCCGGCTTTGCCGGCGGCCTCGTCGACGAGGTGCTGATGCGCATCACCGACGCCTTCCAGACCGTGCCGAGCTTCCTGCTGGCACTGGCCTTCGTCAGCGTCGTCGGACCGTCGCTCGGCGTCGTCGTGATTGCCATCGCGCTCGGCACCTGGACCGGACCAGCCCGGGTCGCCCGCGCGGAAGTCCTCTCCATTCGCGAACGCGATTATGTCGCCGGGGCCAGGGTCATCGGCATGCACCCGCTGGCGATCGCCTTTCGCGAGGTGCTGCCCAATGCCCTGCCGCCGGTGCTGGCGATGTCGTCGGTGATCGTCGCCGCCGCGATCCTCACCGAAGCGGCCTTGTCCTTCCTCGGCCTGGGCGACCCCAACCGGGTCACCTGGGGCGGAATGATCGCCGAAGGCCGCGCTGTCCTGCGTACCGCGCCCTTCCTGTCGATTGTCCCGGGCATAGCGCTGGTGCTGACCGTGCTCGGCGTCTATCTCGCCGGCGAAGGCATTGTCGAGACGACAGCGGTCAGGAGAGGCCTGTCGTGACCACGCTCGCTTCGATCCGCGACCTGACGGTGACCTACCGGCGTGACGGCAATGAGGTGGCAGCGCTGAGGAGTGTAGGCCTCGATATTGCCAATGGCGAACGCCTCGCCATCATCGGCGAAAGCGGTTCAGGCAAAAGCACGCTGGCACTGGCGATTGCCGGGCTGTTGCCTGCGTCCGCCAAGGTTGATGGGCGGATCGATTGGTTCTTACATCCGCCGTTGGGCGCCAAGGCGCCCCCCTCTGTCCTGCCGGACATCTCCCCCTCAAGGGGGGAGATTGGCAGTTCCCCCGCAGGCCCTCTTTCTGCATCTCTGGCGATGGGCGAAAGTGGAGACAAGGGCGTAATCTCCCCCCTTGAGGGGGAGATGTCCGGCAGGACAGAGGGGGGCCTCGTAAGGCGCAAAGTCCGAAAGTCTTCCCTCAAACAGAGCTACATCCCCCGCCTCGGCCGCGACATCGGCTTCGTCTTCCAGGACCCCTCCGCCAGCCTCGATCCTGTCATGACCATCGGCAAGCAAATCGCCGAAGTAGCGCGCACGCATCTCGGCCTCACCTGGTCCCAGTCCTATGCCAGGGCCAAAAGCCTGCTGGAGCGCGTCCGCCTGCCCGACCCGGACTCGGCCTTGCGCGCCTTCCCGCATCAGCTTTCCGGCGGCCAGAAGCAGCGTGTGGCGATCGCCGCAGCCATTGCGGCCGGCCCGAAATTGCTGATCGCCGACGAAGCGACCAGCGCGCTCGACACCATCGTGCAGGCCGAGATCGTCGCCTTGATCCGACGCCTGGCGAGCGAGGACGGCATGACGCTGCTGTTCATCAGCCATGACATCGCGCTGGCGGCCGAGCTTGCCGAGCGTATCGCCGTTTTCCGCCATGGGCAGTTGGTCGAGCTTGGCATGACGGCGCAGATTGTCGGCGCCCCGGCCCAGCCCTATACGCGCGCATTGCTCGACGCCCATATCGGCCTCGACACCAGGCCATTGCTGAACCGGGCAAGGCTCCACGCATGAGCCTGCTGGCGGTGTCCAACCTGACCAAGCGCTACCGTCGCGGCAACAAGATCATCGCTGCCGTCGACGATGTCTCCTTTCACATCGACCCCGGCGAAACGCTGGCATTAGCCGGACCTTCCGGCAGCGGCAAGTCGACGATCGCGCGGTTGGTGCTGCGATTGATCGAGCCGGACGCCGGGCGCATCGAATTCGAAAGCGACGATTTCCTGGCCCTGCCCAGCACAGCACTGCGAGCACGCCGCGCGCGCCTGCAAATGGTGTTCCAGGACCCGCTTGCCGCCTTCAACCCTCGCGCCACGGTGGCGCGTGTACTCGACGATCCCTTGCGCATCCATGGCATCGCCTCCCGCGGCGAGCGCCCGCGCCGCATCGCCGCCTTGCTGGAGCGCGTCGGGCTGACGGCTGATCTCGCCCCACGCGCCATCCACGAAATCTCCGGCGGCCAGCGGCAGCGCGTCGCCATTGCCCGCGCCATCGCCACAAAACCGTCGCTGATCGTGCTCGACGAGGCGGTGTCGGCGCTCGACGTTTCCGTGCGCGGAGAGATCCTCGAGCTTTTGCTCGACCTGCAACGCCAGGAAAAGATCGCCTATCTCTTCATTTCACATGATCTCGGTGTCATCCGGTCGGTCGCCCACCGCGTCATCCTTCTCGACGCCGGCCGGATTGCCGAGAACGGCGATGCCCGAACCGTCATCGACGCACCGCAATCGGCCATTGGCAAGGCGCTGGTGGCGGCAGCACCGAGATTGAACCGGACCGGACCATGATCCCGAAAAGTGGGATCCGGTTTTCGGACAAGATCATGGTCAAACAACAAACCAGGACGCAACATGACCGACGCCGAAGCCAGAGCCGAAAAACTGTCGCGCGAACTCGATTCCGCCTTTCGCAACCGCGCCGATCTCTACCGCCTGTTCCTCGACGAACTGACCGGAGAGCTGGGCGCCGAACAGGCCGAAGCGATCATGATCCGCGCCATCGAACAGCGCGGCAAAGAAGTCGCGGCTGCCGCCTTCGCCAGCTTTGGCCCCAATGACGCACGCGCCATCGGCGAGGCATTCCTCGCTGTCAGCCCGGATGGCGGCCTGATGTATCCGACCGACGTCGAACGCAGCGATGACCGCATCGCCTTCAAGGTGAAGCGCTGCCCGCTGAAAGATGCCTGGGTCGAAGCCGGTGTTGGCAACGAAAAACTCGCCACGCTCTGCCGCATTGCCGGCGCCTTCGACCGCGGCCTGTTCGAGGCGACTGGGGTGCGTTTCGACAATGTCACCTGGACGCCGGGCCACGGCTCCGGCTGCTGTCATATCGCGCTGACAAACAGAGCCAGCATGGATGAGGGTCGCGCCTCTTCGAACTGACGGGGATTGGCGATGCTGTTGGCGGAAGCCGAACAAGGTGACAGCGAGCCCCTTCCTTGTTCTTATCGAGCATCACGAATCGGCGGCCTCATCGAGGAGGGACAATAATGCACGTCGTGACATTGTTGAAAGCGAACATGTTCGATGTCGAGATCGACGGCAAGCCGGCTTCGATCGCCGAGGCTTTGCCGGACTGGAACTCGCATGACCGTTTCGGCCTGGTGATCGACGATGCGCTTGGCGGCATCGGCGCCACCCATCTGCTGCAGATCGCCATCACCGCGTTCTACGACGTCAAGCCGAGCCGCCGCAGCGAGCTGACGGTCTATCCGGAAATCTATGCCTTCCATATCGGCAAGGGCTATGGCGCGCACGCGCCCTATGATTTCTGGCCGGCCCGGCGCGAGGTCATCACCTCGCGCGATCATCGTGAGGTGCTTGACGCCATCAACGATCGTGGCATCACCCGGCTTGCCGTCCCCGATCGCCTGCCACGAGACGTCGTGCATCGGCCGAAGGAAATCGACGCGGCGCTCGACCGGATTGTGTCGGCATTCGTCTACAGCCCGTCGGGCCGGGTTTCGGATCCCGACCTCGTCATTTCAGGCAACGACAAGCGAACCGAATACAACCCCAACAGTGCCTTGCGGCCTCGCTATACCGACAACCGCCCGGCTTCGGTTTCGACGGCGGCCAAGCCGGTCAAGGAGGTCGACCCGTCCTACCAAGAATGGCTCCGCAAGCGAGAGAACGACCTGACCAGCGACGAACGCGCCTTTGTCGAACGTCGCCGCGAGGCGCTGAGGCAGGACGGGCTCGTCACCGAGACCTACCGGCGTGCCGGTGTCCGTGAAGCGCTGATGCGGCTGGCGTCGGCCGGCCTCGATTGAGACCCGGCCGCCGCCACCCGTTCGCTCAATAGCCGACGGTGAAGCGCTGCCTGATATGGGCCGGCTTCTCGATCTCGTCGACCATGACGATCGCGTAGTCCTCGAAGGAAATGCTGCTGCCCTTGTCGGAGGCGAGAAGTGTATCCTTGCCGAGGCGGAATTTGCCGGTGCGCTCGCCAGGCACGAACATGGCGGATGGCGACAGGAACGTCCAATCGAGGTCGCTGACCGTCTTCAATCTGTCCAGGAAGTCGGCGCCCTTCTGCGCTTCGGCCTTGTAGATATCAGGGAATTGAGGCGTGTCGACCAACCGCTTGCCGGGTGCCACTTCGAGACTGCCGGCGCCGCCGACGACGAGATAGCGCTTCACGCCGGAGGCGCGCACCGCCTCGATCAGCGTATCGGCATCGCTGTCCAGGAAATGCACGGAGCTGATCACCGCGTCATGGCCGCGGATCAGGCCCGCGAGACCTTGTCTGTCGAAGACATCGCCCTTCCTCGCCGTCACGCCAGGAAGGGCGACGATCTTTTCCGGGTTGCGCGCAATGCCGGTGACGGTATGGCCGCGATCGGAGAGTTCCCTGAGAAGGCGCGAACCGACAGCGCCCGATGCACCAATGAGAGCGACTTTTGCCATGTCTGTTTCCTTGTTCCTTGTGGAGGTTTTCTGGAGGATGGGATCACGCCGCCGCGATATGGGCGACGAGATTGTCGAAGCTGCCGAACAGCGCGTTCGAACCGATGAGCCGGGGCGCATCATTGCGGATGACCGAGAGCGAAGGCACGCCATCGGCATGCAGGCGCTGGAACAGCGCACGGCCACGGCCAACCAGATCGCGGTGAGCCGTAAGCAATGTTTCAGTCGGCGCCTTGAGCATTTCGGCGGCGTCCGCCATGCCGGCGGCGGCGAGCACCTCGGCCACACCGCCGATCGTCACGACATCGCGTCCTTCTACATAGCGCGCATGCTGGATCGTCTTCAGCGCCGCAAGCCGGCGGCTGGGATCTTCCAGGCCAGCGGCACTGATGCCGAGTGTGGCGGCATGTGAATCGAGCAGGGTCCCACGGACATTGAGGACATTGTGCCGGTAGGCCGGCGTGAAGGATTGTCCGGTCAGGCGCTCGATGCGCTGGTCGTTCGCCCAGGCATGCGCCGCAAAGCCTTCATCCATCGGACGTGCGCCGGCGCCGGAAAACAGGTCGGTCGGCAGCAGTTCGACGTTCAGGCCGGCGGCCGACAACCGGTCGAGCATCGGGGTGGCGCCATAGCACCAGCCGCAGAGCGGATCGAAAAGATAGGTCACTTCTGAATTGCTCATAGTCGCTGCCATTCCTGCCCGGCCACCGGACTCGTCGAGGCCGTCGCTCATATGGCAGACGGCAGCCTTGCGATAAATGGCGCCCAATTGTACAAACTGTCTGATCTGATCATACAAAGGGCAGCCAGCTTGGCCGAACTTCTGAACCTCAATCGGCTCGCCTACTTCACCACGGTGATGGAAACCGGCTCATTCACCGCCGCGGCCGACCGGCTTGGCGTCGCCAAGGCCGTGGTCAGCCATCAGATCGGCAAGCTCGAAGAGGAGCTGGGCGCAACGCTGCTGCAGCGCACGACCCGGCGTGTCACGCCGACCGAAGAGGGCCGCCTCTTCTATGACCGCGCGATGATCATCCTGCGCGAAGCGGAGGCGGCCTATGGCGAAATCTCGCGCGGAGCCGTCGAACCGAGCGGAACGCTGAGGCTGACGGCGCCACTCGACTACGGCACCAAGATCGTGGCTCCGGTCATGGCCGCCTATCTCAGAACCTACCCGCATATGCGCGTCGAGGCGATCTTCGACGACGCCGTCAGCAATCTGGTGGACGAGCAGATCGATCTCGGCATCCGCGTCGGCTGGCTCACCGATTCCTCGAACCAGGCGCGGCGCCTGGGGACGATCCGGCAGATCGTGGTGGCGAGCCCTGGCTTCGCGGCGAGCCTGCCGCCCGACGTGACGCCGCGCCAGGCAAGATCGCTGGCCTGGGTCGGCAACACCCAGTTGCGCGGCATCGGCCAATGGCTGTTTTCCAGGGACACTGAGACGGTGCTGACCGAACTCAATCCGGTCATCATGTGCGACAAGAGCCCCGCCGCCCTGGCTTGCGTGCTCGTCGGCATCGGGCTCGGCGTCTTTCCGGATTATAGCGTCAGCGACGATATCGCCGAGGGGCGGCTGGTGCCGGTGTTTGCCGACTGGAGCCTGCCGTCAGGCGGCATCCACGCGGTCTTTCCGCCGGCCCGGTTCCGGCCCGCCAAGGTGCGCACCTTCGTCGATCTGCTCGCGGCGGCCGAGAGACGGCGATCGCGCGGTGTTGCCGCGGCTTGAAGCCGATGGCGGTCAGCGGGCCTCTTGCAGGATCATCTCGGCTGCCTTTTCCGCGATCATGACGACCGGCGAGTTGGTGTTGCCTGAGACGATTGTCGGCATGATCGAGGCATCGACCACGCGCAGCCCGCCAAGCCCGTGAACACGCAGGCCGTCGTCGACCACCGCCATCGTATCCGAACCCATCTTGCAGGTGCCGACGGGGTGGAAGATCGTCGTGCCTATATCGCCGGCCTTGCGGATGAGCTCTTCATCGCTGTCATACTGCGTGCCGGGCAGCATCTCTTCCGGCGCAAAGCGCGCCACCGCCCGGGCCTTCATCAGGCTGCGGACATGGCGCAACGACGCGACGGCCACGCTGCGGTCTCCCTCGGTGGAAAGATAGTTCGGGCGGATCTTCGCCGCCTCCCGCGCGTCGGATGAACCCATATGTACGGTGCCCCGGCTTTCGGGGCGCAGATTGCAGACCGAGACGGTGACCGCGGGAAAGCGATGCAGCGGCTCGCCCAGACGGTCGGTGCTCAGCGGCTGCACATGGTATTCGAGATCGGGGGTTGCGAGACGCGGATCGCTCCTGGCGAAGATGCCGAGCTGGCTCGGCGCCATCGACAGCGGCCCGCTGCGCTTGAGCGCGTATTCCAGCCCCATCGACGCACGGCTGACCAGATTGTGGTAGCGCTGGTTGAGCGTGGCGGTGTTGGCGACCTTGAAGACGGTGCGGATCTGCAAATGGTCCTGCAGATTTTCTCCAACGCCCGGCAAGGCGTGACGAACATCCACGCCGATGCTCGAAAGCAGGTCGGGGCAGCCCACCCCCGACAGTTCGAGCAGCTTCGGCGAGTTGATGGCGCCGGCCGCAAGGATCGTCTGTCCAGCGCGGACCTGGTGCAGGCGGCCGCCTTGGCGGAAAACCAATCCGGTGACGCGCCGGCCGTCGAATTCGAGCCGTTCGGTCTCCGCGCCGAGCACCACGCGCAGGTTCTTGCGCGTGGCAATGCCGCGCAGAAACGCCTTCGATGTGTTCCAGCGGACGCCCTTCTTCTGGTTGACCTCGAAATAGCCCGAGCCTTCATTGGTGCCGGTGTTGAAGTCTTCGGTGCGCGGAATGCCGAGTTCCTCGGCCGCGTCCCGGAAAGCGTCAAGGATCGGCCATGAAAGCCGCTGCCGTTCGACCCGCCACTCGCCGCCGCTGCCATGCATGGCGCCTTTGCCGCCGTGATAGTCTTCCGACTTGAGGAAGTAAGGCAGGACATCGTCCCAGCCCCAGCCGGCATTGCCGGCCTGACGCCAGCCATCGTAGTCGGCTGCCTGGCCGCGCATGTAGATCATGCCGTTGATCGATGAACAGCCGCCAAGCACCTTGCCGCGCGGATAGTTGAGGCTGCGTCCATTGAGACCGGCTTCCGGCTCGGTCTTCATCATCCAGTCGGTGCGCGGGTTGCCCATGCAGAAGAGATAGCCGATCGGGATATCGACCCAGTGATAGCGGTCGCTGCCGCCGGCCTCGAGCAGCAGCACATTGTTGCGCGGATCGGCGGAGAGCCGGTTGGCGAGCACGCAGCCGGCGGAGCCGGCGCCGACGATGACATAGTCGTAACTGCCGAACGGGGACGGTGGAGCTTCGGTCACGTGCGCGCCTGCTGTCCGGCGATGCGCTCCCACATCGGGGTCATCGCCTGGTTGATCTCGCCGTACAGTCGATACCGCCCCGAATATGCATCGGCAACCGCCTCGTTGGGTACAAAATGTCGGGCCGCCGCCGTCATGGCGGCTGCACCGGCACTGTAGTCCGCGAAAATGCCTACGCCGGTGCCCGCCGCGATCGCCGCTCCCAGCGCGCCGGTTTCGCGGCTGCGCGCCACGGTGACGGGCACGCCGAGCACATCGGCGAATATCTGCGGCCACACGCTGCTGCGCGAGCCCCCGCCCGACAGCACCACCTGGTCGAAATCAGCGCCCGCTCTGTGCAAGGTCTCGACATGGCGCTTATGCTCGAAGGCAACGCCTTCGAACAGCGCACGCAGCAGATGGGCTCGGCTGTGCCAGCCGGCGATGCCATAGAAGCCTGCGCGCGCATGGCCATTCTGCTGCGAGCCGTAAAGGAAGGGATGATAGATCGGGATGTCGCTGTTGGGATCGACGGACGCCACCAGTTCGCTGCACAATTCGAACGGCGACTTGCCGGCTTCGCCACCATGTTCGAGGAATTCGCGAACGATCCATTCGAGATTGGCGGCCGAGGTGGCACTGGATTCGATCGCCAGATAGCGCTGGCGGTCGAAAGTCGACAGCATGAAGATCGAAGGGTCGCGGATCGGTTCGTCGGTAATGACCTGGTTGATGCTCCAGGTCCCTGCGATAACCGATGCGGCGCCGGTTCTGGTCACGCCCGAACCGACCGCGCTGGCGACGACATCGAACAGCCCGGCGACGACCGGCGTGCCGGCGCGCAGTCCCGTCAGGGCCGCCACCTCCGCGCTCACATGACCGGCAATGTCGGCCGATTCCAGCACTGGCGGCAGCAGGTCCATGCAATCGCCGAGCCCATAGGCGGCAAGCAGGTCCGGCCCGTAGCGGCGGTCCTGCATCTGCAGCAGGCCGCAGCCCGACATGTCTGAAGTGTCGCTGCTGCGCGCACCAGTCAGGCGGTTGACGACGAAATCCTTGCACAGGAACACAGTTCCGATGCTGGCGAACAAGGCCGGCGAAAAGCGCTTGAGCCAGGCAAGCAGGGTAGGCGTCTGCGCCGCCCACGGCCGTTGCAGGCAATGTGCATAGGTGCGGCCGCCGACATTCTGTTTTGCCCATTCGGCGACGATGTCGACCGCGCGTGTGTCGAGCGACTGGATGCCGATCAATGGCGCGCCCGAGCGATCCAGCGCGTAGAGCCCGTTGCCATGACCGGCGCAGCCGATGGCGACTATCTCGCCGGCGTCGATGCCGGCTTCAGCGATGCATTGGCCGATGACCGAAACCGCGTTGCGCCAGAGTTCGTCGAGGTCGCGTTCGACATGTCCGGGCTTTGGCATGGACGAGCGGCCGTCACGGGCGGCGAATGCCAGTTCGCGGCCGGACAGGTCGAAGAGGATGGCCTTGATGACGGTGTTGCCGGCATCGAGACCGAGGATATAGCTTGCCATTGGCGCCTCCCGAGGCCGCAGCCTAAGCCTGGTTGTACAGATCCCAGGCCACGCCGCCATCGGCATCGTCATGAATGATCGCCATCAGCCCGCGCACGACGGCGCTCGGGTTGGCGTGCTGGTAGATGTTGCGGCCATAGACCATGCCAAGCGCACCCTGTGCCATCAAGGCGGCCGACTTGTCGAACACGGCACGCAGATCCTCCTTGCCGCCGCCGCGCACCAGCACCGGGCAGCGCGCCGCCTCGACGACGCGGTGGAAATCGTTGGGATCGGTGGTCGGATCGGCCTTGACGATATCGGCACCCATTTCACGGGCAAGCCGGGTCAAGGTGACGATCTTTTCGGCATCGCCGTCGACCATGTAGCCGCCATGCTCGGCGACCGGCAGCATGGCCAGCGGCTCGATCATCAGCGGCAGGCCGTATTTCTCGCAATCCGCACGCACGCGGGCGATGTTCTGCACGCATTGCCGGAACAGGTCCGGCTCGTCGGGCAGCATGAACAGATTGACCACGACGCAAGCCGCATCCATCTCGATGGCGCCAAGCAAGGGCTCGGCTTCGTTCTGCAGCACCGCCCACATCGCCCGGTGGCGTATCCTGTTATAGGGATTGCCCATGTCGATGCGCATCACCAGCGCCGGCTTGTCCTTGCCAGGCACGGCCTGCAGCAGATCGGCCTGGCCGTAGTTCATCTGGATGGCGTCGGGGCCGGCCTTGACCAGCTGATTGACCACACCGGCCATGTCTTCCAGCCCGGCAAGGAAGCTCGGCTCGTTGCAGACACCATGATCGATGGCTACGTCGAGGCAGCGGCCGCCACCGAACAGCCGGTTCATGCGGACTTTCTTGTTTATGCGCATAGGGCGCTCCTTTGATGCGTCTGGAGATCGATGCCGTGCCGGTAGGCCAGCAAGGTGAGGAAGGTCGCGCGCTCGGTGGCGGCCTCGCTGGCGCTCCAGCCCTTGTGCGCCGCCAGCATGTCGAGAACGGCATTGACGAGGTCGACGCTGAGACCACCCGAAATGGCGATGGTGGTGCGGCGCAGGAACAGGTCGGCGAGGCACTCGACCTGCTCGCGCTCGATGATGCGCCCTATCTCGCTTGCCGAATAGTCCGACTGCGGCAGCATCTGTTCGCCCGCCGGGTGCGAAACGAAATCCCTGGCCGACGTGCCATAGCGTTGCACAAGTGTGTGCGCGCGCTCGACCGGCAGGCCATGCTCTGCGGCGAATGACGCGCACCAGGCGTCCGGATCGGCGGGAAAATCGCGGCCGCCACCGATGGCCATGTCCTGCGTGCCCTGGCTGCGCGCGAGGCCGAGCCGCTTCAGCGCCATATCGGCGGCCAGCGCTCCAAACGAACGGAAGGTGGTCCACTTGCCGCCGATCATGCACAACGTCGCCGGCAGATGTCCGGCCGGTTCGACGAACTCGCAAAAATGATCGCGCGGTATGCGGCCCGTAAAACTGTCTTCGCTGGCGGGCAAAGGACGCACGCCGGCAAAGCGGAACACGATCTGGTCATCGCTAACCTTGATCGAGGGGAAGACGAAAGCGAGCGACTGCAGGATGTAGCGCTGCTCGTCCTCCTCGCAACGGACCTGGTCCGGATCGTCCACCCGGATGTCGGTCGAGCCGATCAGCACCTTGCCTAGATAGGGAAACAGGATGCAGATGCGCCCGTCCTCGTTCTCATAGTAGACCATATGGCCGCCGAGCGCGTCGAACAGTTCGCCGTTGTCGACGATCAGATGCGAGCCCTTGGTACCGCCCATCATCGTCTGCGCCGTTGCCCCGATGGCTTTGTTGGTCAGGTCGATCCAGCCGCCGGTGGCGTTGATGACCAGTTGCGGCCGCACCGGCAGCTCTTCGCCCGTCAGCGTGTCGGTAATGGCGAGGCCATCGCCTGTCGACGACGCCTGAGCGTAGTTCAAGGCGCGGGCATTCGTCGCGCTCGCCATGGCGTCCAGCAGCATCTCCAGGCCGAGGCGCTCGGGCCGGCTCACCCAGGCGTCGTAATAGGTCGCCGAATTGCGGATCGCCGGGTTGATCGCCGGCCATGTCTTCAGGGTTTCGGCGCGGCCCCTGAACCGGTGCGTCGGCATCATACGCCGTGCAGCGGTGAAAAGGTCATACATGGCAAGCCCGGCCTTGATGACCAGCGCCCCGCGCCGGCTGGGCCGCCGCGTCAGCCCCAGGAAACGCACCGCACCGTTGGCGAGACCGGAGAAAATGTCGAAGATCGGCACCGTCGTCGGCAGCGGAGCCACATAGTGCGGGGCATTCCTCAGCAGCCGGTCGCGTTCGAGCAGCGATTCGCGCACCAGTTTGAACTCGCCGTTTTCGAGGTAGCGCAGGCCGCCATGCACCATGCGCGACAGGGCAGCGCTGGCGCCGCTGCAATAATCGCCCTTTTCCGCCAGCACGACATCGACGCCTTGCAGGGCCAGTTCGCGAAAGACGCTGATGCCGTTGATGCCGCCACCGATGACGAGCACGGCGATATCAGGCCGGTCGCGCAGACCGGCTAACGTATGACTACGGTTCATCGGGGCTGTTGCCTTTTTTGCTCAGGCATCCATCGCGGTGAGATGCGCGGCTGCCGCGGCGTCGATCGCCGCTAGCTCGCTTGCCGCAAGCGTGATCTCGCCGGCCCGTGCATTGTCGAGCGCCTGTTCGGGATTGCGCGCGCCGCACAGGGCGAAGGTGATGCCCGGCTGGGCGAGCGTCCAGGCGATGACGATCTGCGCCGTCGACGCCTGGTGGCTCTCGGCGATCGGGGCGATGGCCTCTTTCAGCTTTGCGACTTTCTGCCGGTTGGCCGTGGAAAAGCGTGGGTTGTCCTTGCGCTGGTCGTCGCCGCCGAATGTGCGACCGGGGTCGACCGTGCCGGTGAGCAGGCCCAGCGCCAGCGACGAGTAGCTGAGGGTGGCAATGTCATGGCGGCGGGTGATCGGCAGCAGGCTGCTCTCGAGGTCGCGGTCGATCATCGAATAGCGCTCCTGGATCGCATCGAGCTGGCCGGCGTCGATATAATGGCCAAGATCCTCGGCGCTGATGTTGCTGGCGCCAATGGCGCGGATCTTGCCGGCTGCCTTGAGCTTTTCCAATACCGCCATCGTCTCGGCGATCGGCGTCGTCGGGTCCTGCCAATGGGTGATGTAGAGGTCGATATGATCGGTGCCCAGACGGCGCAGGCTCTGCTCGATCTCATAGGCGATGCCGTCGGCGCCGAGATAGCGATGCACAGGCTTGCCGTCCTGATCGAAGAAATGGCCGCCCTTGCCCGAATGCCAGTTCAGCCCGCATTTGGTCGCGATCACCACTTTGTCGCGCTTGCCCTTGATGGCGGTGCCGACGATCGCCTCGCTGCGGCCAAGACCGTAGGCCGGCGCTGTGTCGATCAGGCTGAGGCCGGCATCGATCGAGGCTTCGATCGCCCTGACCGACTCCTTCTCGTCGGTGCCGCCCCACATCCACCCGCCAATCGCCCAGGTGCCCAGGCCTACGGCCGACGCCGATATGCCGGACTTGCCGATCTGCCGCTGGATCTGTCGAGAATTCATGCTACCTCCTGTTCGGCCAGCTCGAGGATCTGGAGCCCCGTGGCCTCGTCCGTGACGATGGTGTCGAGATGGTTGCCGCGCAGGGCGGCGAGGATCGGCGCGACCTTGCTGGGGCCGCTTGCAATGCCGATCGAGCGCGGGATGGTCGCGAACTCGTCAAGCGTCAACGAGACCAGCGAACGGTTGAGCGAGTAGTTGCAAAGCTTGCCCTGGCGGTCGATGAGATGAGCGAGCAGCTCGCCTGTCGCCCCGGACTTCTCGATCGCCTGGCGATCGGCATTCGAGGACGGATGCAGGTCGTAGTAGCTGGAATCGTCGGTCAGGATGGAGCCGACACCCACCACCGCGACATCCGCCTCGCGCGCCTTGCGAAACACGTCGGCGACGGAGCTGATGCCCATCAGCATTTCGCGCTGCTGCACGGTGTCGGCAAACAGCGGCGCATGAATCTGATAGGCGCGGCCGCCGAGCTTGTCGGCCATCAGCGAGGCGACGTGGTTGACGTCGGTGTAGTGCTTGCCCTGCACCAGGCCGGTTGCGGGAATGATCTCGACGTCGTATCGGCGCCCCGGCTTGAGACCGGCGACCAGCGCGCTGACGCCCTTGCCGCCGGTGATCGAGATCGTGTCGCCGTCCTTGATGGTGTCGAGCAGCAGCCCAGCCGCCGCCTCGCCGACCCGCTGCAGGGCCGTGTGCGGATTCTCGGAGACCGACGGCACCACCATCGCCCGCTCGATGCCGCCCAGCGCAACCAGCCGTGCTTCCAGGTCGACCAGATGGTCGATCGGTGACTTGATCTTGATCTCGACGAGGCCGAGCTGGTGGCCGCGCTTGATCAGCCGGTTGACCGTCGCGTGCGAGATGCCGAGTTCCCCGGCGATCTCGGCCTGGGTCTTGCCTTCAACGTAATGCAGGACAAGCGCCTGGTGCATTTGACGAACAGCGGCGATGTCGTCGCGGGTGTTGGGAGGGGCCATGGTCTTGCTGCGGTGCCTTTAGAGTTCAGGACTTCTTGCGATGCAGGAAGTGATCGATCGATACGGCTGCGAGCAGGATGCATCCCTTGATCATGTCCTGCCAATAGACCGAGACATCGAGCAGGATAAGCGAGCTCGTCACCACCGACAGCAACGCCATGCCGAGGATCGCTCCGAAGATGGTGCCCGAGCCACCATTGAGCGAGGCGCCGCCGATGACGGCCGCGGCGATGATGTTGAGTTCCATGCCGGCGCCGAAGGTCGGTGTCGCCGCGCCGAAGCGCGCCATGTAGATGACACCGGCCAGTCCGGCCAGCGTCGAGCACAGCACCGTGACCCAGAACTTCACCTGATTGGTCCTGATGCCGGAGAACTGCGCGGCCTTCTCGTTGGAGCCGGTGTAGAAAACCTTGCGGAAGGCCGTGGCGCGACGCAGCAGGAAGTCGAAGATCGCCACCACGACGATGAAGATCAGGATGACATAGGGGATGTTGTTGAAACTGCCCTGGCCTATGGCCTTGAAGGCCGGCGGCAGGGTGAACAGCGACAGCGGCGTGCCCTTGGTGACCACCAGGCACATGCCGCGCACGATGACCATGGCCGCCAGCGACGTGATGAAATGATTGAGGCCGATCACGGTCACGAAGAAGCCCATCGCCGCGCCGATCAGCGCGCTGACGCCGATGCCGATCAGGCTTGCCGTCCAGGGATCGAGGCCGGCAAGGAACAGCGCACCCGAGACCACCATCGAGAAACACACGACCGAGCCGACGGAAAGGTCGATGCCGCCGACGATGAGCAGGATCGTCATTCCGACGACGACGATGCCTTCGATGGAAAAGCTCATCAGCATGGCGCGGAAATTGCCCCATGTCAGGAAGTGCGGCGAGGCGAAGCTCATGGCGATGCACAGCGCCAGGATGATGACGATCAGCCCGGCCTCGCGCATCGAGGCGAGCTGAGCGAAATTGATGCGCCGCCCGGCGGCCTTGATCTCGGCGTGCACGAGCGCTTCTCCTGATTCCCTAGGCGACATTCTGGGCCTGCCTTTGATTTGAACTGTCTTGAACGCCAGAGGCGAGCATGATGATGGCTTCCTCGCCGAGCTCGCTGGCGGTGAGTTCGCCGGCGATCCTGCCTTCGCGCACCACGACAACGCGGTCGCACAAGCCAATCAGCTCCGGCAGTTCCGACGAGATCACGATGACGCCGACACCGCTGCCGGCAAGCTGGCGCAGCAGCCGGTGGATCTCGACCTTGGCGCCGACATCGATCCCGCGCGTCGGCTCGTCCATGATGATGACTTTGGGACTGACGGACAGCTGCCTGGCGATGGCAACTTTCTGCTGGTTGCCACCGCTCAGCGTCGAGACGGCGGCATCGATGCCGGCCATGCGCACGCCGAGCCTGCCGGTCAGCTCCTTCGCCTGACGATCCTCGGCCTTGCGGTCAAGCAGGCCGAGGCGCCCGGTCAGCCTGGCGAGGTCGAGCGCGGAGATGTTCGCCGCGATCGGCAGATCGAGGAACACGCCGGAGCCTTTGCGGTCCTCGGAAAGATAGACCAGCCCCGCCTTGACCGCATCGCCATAGCCGCGCAGCCGGAGCTGCTTTCCGTCGAGCGCGACGGTTCCAGACGTCCTTGGCCTCAGACCACAGACCGTTTGCGCGATCTCGCTGCGGCCGGCGCCTATCAGGCCGCCTATGCCCAGAATTTCGCCGGCACGAAGCTGCAGATCGACGTCGGCGAAGCGGCGGTTATCGGAAAGCCCCTCGACCGAGAGAAGCAGGCGCCCGGGCTCCTGCGGCGCCAGCTTATCGGGATAGAGCTGGGTGATTTCGCGGCCGACCATCTTGCGTACGACATCGTCCGGTGAGACGGTTGCGATCGGATCGGTCGCCACGTAGCGGCCGTCGCGGAAGACGGTGACGCGGTCGCACAGCGAGAATATCTCGGCCATGCGGTGGCTGATATAGACCACCGAAATGCCCCGCTCCTTGAGCCCGCGCACGATCGAGAACAGGCGCTGCGCTTCGCTTTCGGTCAGCGCCGCGGTCGGCTCATCGAGCATCAGCACCTTGCAGTCGAGCGTCAGCGCCTTGGCGATCTCGACAAGCTGCTGGTTGGAAATGGAGAGGTCGGCAACCCTGGTACGCACAGGAATGGGCGCGAGCAGGTCCATGACCTTCTGGGCGTCGGCGTAGAGCTTCTGGAAATTCATCAGCGGCGCGCGCCGGCTGTTGATCGCGGCCATGTAAATGTTTTCGGCAACCGTCGCGTCCTGACAGAGCGCGATTTCCTGGTGGACAAGCGCAATGCCGAGGCGTTGGGCGGCCGCGGGCGAGTGGATCGAAACACGCTCACCATCGATCAGGATGTCGCCCTCGTCGGGCTGCAATACACCGGCGATCATGTTCATCAGCGTCGACTTGCCGGCGCCGTTCTCTCCGCACAGTGCATGGATTTCGCCGCGCCGCAGCTCGAACCGTACGTCGCTCAGCGCCTTGACCGGGCCGAACGCCTTGGACAGGCCACGGATTTCAAGAATGGGCGCCTGGGTCACGCCGTGCTCCTGCGATGAACCTGCGGGGGAGGAAGGAGGCCGAAGCCTCCTTCCCGGTTAATCCGGCCATGCCGAGGCCGGGCGGCGAGATCGAGACTATTCCTCGATGCCCTTGGTGCCGCGACGCTTGAGGTACTTGTCCCAGTAGAAGTCGTCCGCATTGTCCTTGGAGACAATGGAGAAGCCATTGTCGACGAAGGGCACGCTCATCGGGTTGAAACCCGAACGCTTGGCGTCGTTCATCGGATCGATCAGGCCGGGATGCTTGGCCATCCACAACAGCATGAAGCCCATATAGCCCTGCATGCCCTGGTTTGGATTGACCGAGCCGAAGATCTCGCCGGCCTTGATCATGTCGAGGATCTTGGCATTAACGTCGGCGAGCATGACGCGGATCTTGCCACCGCCTTCCTTGGCGGCCTGGGCAGCGCCGATGGCCGAGTTGGCCTCCGGCATGAACACGGCGCCAAGATCAGGATGCGCCTGCGCCAGGCTCAGAACGGCCTGATAGGCCTTGGTCGGATCCTGGTTCGAAGCAGCGCGGCCGACGAGCTTCATGTCAGGCCATTTGGCTTCCATGCGGGCAACGAACGCGTTGACGCGCTTGTCGTGGTTGTCCTGGCCGGGATTCTCCAGCACCGCATATTCGCCCTTGCCGTCCATCGCCTTGGCAACGGCGTCGGCGGCATAGGTGCCTTCGGCATTGTTGTCGGAAGTGATGTAGGAGACGCGCTTGGAATTCGGCGAGTCGGCGGCGAAGGTCACCACCGCGGTGCCCTGTTCGATGGCGCGGTTGATCGGCTCGATGAACGGATCGGAGTTCATCGGATGCACCAGTATACCGGCCGGCTTCTGCGCCAGTGCCTGGTCGAAGGTCGCGATCTGCTTGTTGACGTCGTATTCCGGCGTACCCGTATAGGCGGTCTCGCAGCCGAACTGCTGGCCGGCCTGCTTGAACATTTCATAGACCGGGAACCAGTATTCGACGCCCGAGACCATGACGTTCATGACGTATTTTTCACCCGGCTCGCATTTGAACGGGTTTGGGGTTTCGGCGCGTACCTGCATCGACCCAAAGCAGGTCGATGCAGCCGCCGCGATTGCGAGCGTGCTCAGAAATTTGCGCAAGTTTCCTCCCTTGGCCGAAGCCATCCTCAATGACCGTTGCAGGCGCTCAGCGAGCGCTGCCGTATGGATTTGATGATGCCGACCTTCCTCCGAAAGCCGACGATCGGGACATTACAGCCTCGGCGGAGGCTGTCAATATAATTCACATGTTGAAATATATTTCATAACCTACTTCCGGGGAGTCTACGCTCCGGTCGACGAAGCTGGTCGCAGGCCGCCAAGGTGCCGTACGGGCCAGGCAAGGCCTTTCCGGCCTTTTTGGCCGCGAACCGGGGAGTGCGGTTGGAGTATCTGCACCCAGGAGTTCGCGCGGTGCCCTCCCGCCGGCCGCGTCTTATCACGTGAAGCCCAGATCTTGTCTTTGATAGCATCTGTTCCGGGCGCGGCGTGACGCTCTCCATGTCGCTTGGCCAAGAAGTCTGCTGCTGCGTCGGCTTACAGCAGCCTTGACCACCCGGAGTATTCCGAGAACCTTCGGCTGTCCCGCTGGCTGGTGCCTGGCGAACTGTTTGTTTGGTGCAGATTGGTTTGCAGGGGACGGGATTGGTTTTTTTGTTCCGCAGCTTGGGCTTCGCCTTGTTGCGGACGCCTGGTCCGGGGCAATCGATGGCCAGCCCAGCCGAACATCAAAACGGCCGGCGGGCTTTGTTCCAGGCGGATTGTTTGCTTACCGAAGTTTGGTTGGGGAGAGGATTTGAGTTTTCTGTCTAGCGGCTTGGGCTTGGCCTGCTTGGGGGCGCCTGATGACGGGTTAAACGCCGGCACCAGGGCAAAAAACAAAAGAGCCCGCACGAGGCGGGCTGTTTGTTTAGTGAGGTTTGGTTGCGGGGACAGGATTTGAACCTGTGACCTTCAGGTTATGAGCCTGACGAGCTACCGGGCTGCTCCACCCCGCGTCACCTTTTGTGCAAGCGTTTGCTTGCTAATCTAAGCAAACGCTTGCTTGCGTTCCTAAGCAAGCGTTTGCTTGCTTTTTTGTGTAAGCCGAGGCCTACAGATAGGTATATGGCTGACCAAATGAAAGGGCCGCTTACGCGGCCCGTGATCCCTTGGCGGGCCATTTCATAAAGAGAAGATATCACTCCATCCGATTGGATGTGAGTTCAACGTGCGTTTAGCAGACCTGGCAGCGACCTACTCTCCCGCGTCTTGAGACGAAGTACCATCAGCGCTGGAGCGTTTCACGGCCGAGTTCGGAATGGGATCGGGTGCAGCCGCTCCGCCATAACCACCAGGTCGGCAAAACGCACGTTGTTCGAGAAGCTTTTGAGCGAAGGAGCACAAAGAGGCATCGGCAGCGGAGCTGTCGGGTGCCTCTCGGGGCTATTCGCTGGTCTTTTTTGTGCCTGTCATCCTCCGATTTGGAGCGATGAGCATAAGGAATGAGAACGATCAAGCCGATCGAACTATTAGTACCGGTAAGCTTCAAGCGTTGCCGCTCTTCCACACCCGGCCTATCAACGTGGTCGTCTTCCACGGTTCTCAGGGAATACTCGTTTTAAGGTGGGTTTCCCGCTTAGATGCCTTCAGCGGTTATCCCGTCCGGATATAGCTACCCTGCTATGCGGCTGGCGCCACAACAGGTCCACCAGAGATCCGTCCATCCCGGTCCTCTCGTACTAGGGACAGATCCTTTCAATATTCCTACACCCACGGCAGATAGGGACCGAACTGTCTCACGACGTTCTGAACCCAACTCACGTACCGCTTTAAATGGCGAACAGCCATACCCTTGGGACCTGCTCCAGCCCCAGGATGCGATGAGTCGACATCGAGGTGCCAAACAACCCCGTCGATATGGACTCTTGGGGGTCATCAGCCTGTTATCCCCGGCGTACCTTTTATCCGTTGAGCGATGGCCCTTCCACGCGGGACCACCGGATCACTATGACCGACTTTCGTCTCTGCTCGACTTGTCAGTCTCGCAGTCAGGCAGGCTTATGCCATTGCACTCAGCGAACGATTTCCGACCGTTCTGAGCCCACCATCGCGCGCCTCCGTTACTCTTTAGGAGGCGACCGCCCCAGTCAAACTACCCACCATACATTGTCCCGGACCCGGATAACGGGCCGCGGTTAGACATCCATAGTAATAAGGGTGGTATTTCAAGGGTGGCTCCACCTGAGCTGGCGCCCAGGTTTCAAAGCCTACCACCTATCCTACACATGCCACTACGAATGCCAATGTAAAGCTATAGTAAAGGTGCACGGGGTCTTTCCGTCTAACCGCAGGAACCCCGCATCTTCACGGGGAATTCAATTTCACTGAGTCTATGCTGGAGACAGCGGGGAAGTCGTTACGCCATTCGTGCAGGTCGGAACTTACCCGACAAGGAATTTCGCTACCTTAGGACCGTTATAGTTACGGCCGCCGTTTACTGGGGCTTCGATTCAGAGCTTGCACCCCTCCTCTTAACCTTCCAGCACCGGGCAGGCGTCAGACCCTATACGTCGTCTTGCGACTTCGCAGAGCCCTGTGTTTTTGATAAACAGTCGCTACCCCCTGGTCTGTGCCACCCTCCTCTACTTGCGTAGAAAAGGGTCACGCTTCTTCCGAAGTTACGCGTGCAATTTGCCGAGTTCCTTCAGCATAGTTCTCTCAAGCGCCTTGGTATACTCTACCAGACCACCAGTGTCGGTTTCGGGTACGGTTTATAAGGAGGAGCTATTTCCTGGAACCACGCAGCAGCCCGTTCAATCCGATAAGATTGGACTACCTCAATGATCCGTCACTACCTCCAAGCCCACGAATATTAACGTGGTTCCCATCGACTACGCGTTTCCGCCTCGTCTTAGGGGCCGGCTAACCCTGCTCAGATTAGCTTTAAGCAGGAACCCTTGGTCTTTCGGCGGGGGAGTCTCTCACTCCCCTTACGTTACTCATGTCAGCATTCGCACTTCTGATACCTCCACCACCCCTCACGGGTATGGCTTCATCAGCTTACAGAACGCTCCGCTACCGCTTGGCCCTTGCGGACCAAACCCTAAGCTTCGGTGTATGGCTTTAGCCCCGTTACATTTTCGGCGCAAAGACCCTTATTTAGACCAGTGAGCTGTTACGCTTTCTTTAAATGATGGCTGCTTCTAAGCCAACATCCTGGTTGTTTTGGGATCCTCACATCCTTTCCCACTTAGCCATAACTTGGGGACCTTAGCTGTAGGTCAGGGTTGTTTCCCTTTTCACGACGGACGTTAGCACCCGCCGTGTGTCTGCCGACTAGTACTCCCAGGTATTCGGAGTTTGGTTAGGTTTGGTAATCCGGTGAGGACCCCTAGCCCATCCAGTGCTCTACCCCCTGGGGTATTCGGTCGACGCTCTACCTAAATAGATTTCGCGGAGAACCAGCTATTTCCGAGTTTGATTGGCCTTTCACCCCTAGCCACAAGTCATCCCGAACTATTGCAACAGTTATGGGTTCGGTCCTCCAGTAAGTGTTACCTTACCTTCAACCTGCTCATGGCTAGATCACTCGGTTTCGGGTCTAATGCGACGAACTGAACGCCCTATTCAGACTCGCTTTCGCTGCGCCTACACCTAGCGGTTTAAGCTTGCTCGTCACACTAAGTCGCTGACCCATTATACAAAAGGTACGTGGTCACCCAGGACGAACCTTGGGCTTCCACTGTTTGTAGGCAATCGGTTTCAGGTACTCTTTCACTCCCCTTGTCGGGGTGCTTTTCACCTTTCCCTCACGGTACTAGTTCGCTATCGGTCATGCACGAGTACTTAGGCTTGGAGGGTGGTCCCCCCAATTTCAGACAGGATTTCACGTGTCCCGCCTTACTCGAGGACGATTGATTGCATTACGCGTACGGGGCTGTCACCCACTATGGCCCTACTTTCCAGAAGGTTCCGCTTGTCTCTCAATCGCCACTGGCCTGGTCCGGGTTCGCTCGCCACTACTTCCGGAGTCTCGGTTGATGTCCTTTCCTACGGGTACTTAGATGTTTCAGTTCCCCGCGTTCGCCACTTTACCCCTATGTATTCAGGGTAAGTTACCTATTATCGATACTTGGAAACCACAGCAGCAAGTCGGCCTTGCGACCTTCCGGCTGCTCTGATTTTCCAAGTACCTTAGGTGGGTTTCCCCATTCGGAAATCTACGGATCAAAGGGTATTCGCACCTCCCCGTAGCTTATCGCAGCGTATCACGTCCTTCATCGCCTGTGCATGCCAAGGCATCCACCAATTGCCCTTAAGACACTTGATCGTTCTCATTGCCAATGCCCACCCGCGCAATCCCGAAGGGATTGTCGCTTCAGCCTTCCCCTTGCGAGGTTAGCGTCCGCGCAATCTCGAAGAGATTGTCGCCTGAAGCAGATCCTG
>NZ_JANIFL010000001.1:222500-227500 GCF_024518695.1 Mesorhizobium sp. LMG17149 | reverse complement strand
AGTGTCGCTTACGCGGCTCTCTTGAATTTCGCTAAGGGCAGGCTTAGAAGCAAACTTCTTCGTCGCCAGCGGCGAGCCGCCCTCGTTCGTGAGGCGTATATAGTCGCCACCAACGACAACTGTCAACACACATCGACAATGTTTTTTCGATTTCTCGTAGAGATATCCACCGGGCCGAAATTCATGAGTTGGCTTGGCTGAATTGTGGGCGGCGTTCTAGCGCCTACCATTCCTGTGATGCGTCCCGAGATCGAGGCGCTGATGTGTGCCATCGCACCCGTTGCGCCTGAAGGACTGCAGAGCAATTCTCCACCGAAGCGCCGTTTAGAGCCGGTCTTCGAGCAATTCCGGTGTGATGTTCCGGCCGGCGTAAAAGATGCCCAGGATCAGGACCCGCCCGCCCTCGACGGCAAAGGTAATGCTGACGCGGCGGTAGCCAACAATCCGCAGCCCAGGCATGATCTCGACCCGCTCGGTGCCCGCCGTGGAAACGTCGACAGGTCGAGACAATGGTCGCGGATACCCGTAATGAAATCCCAGGAGATCGCTGGCGGCGCACGTCCGGCTATATCATAGTAGAGTTGCTCCAGCTCGGCTTCTGCCCTGGGTGGAAGACAGTCCGATACTCCACCCCTACTTGGCTTTCGCCTGCTTCGCGCGATGACGCGCCTCCAGCCGGGAGAAAACCGTTTCGGCAGGGATTCCCTTCGATGGATCCTGCCGGGGTTCAGTTCGCCGCCCCGGTATCTCCTCGCGCAGCCTCGAAATCCTCAAGCATGCGCAGGCCCGCGCGGACAACCTCGCTGGCATTGTTGTAGCGGCCTGGTTCGAGCTGCTTCCTGATGAAAAGCGTGCGGGGAATATGGGAGTGATCCCGAACCTGGCGATAGATGTCAGCTATTAGCAAAAATTAGCAAAATTGGCTGATTCGGCCATGCCACACCTTGCGCCACTCATCCTCAGAGAATCACCCTTCACTTTGATTCGACTTGATCGAGGCGTCGCTTCAACGCCCCAGGCCGCTCGGCCAACGGCACTTGCGGCTATTGCGGCGTGACACACCCAACCGCCGGCGCGATCGAGGATCTACATGCAGGTCGATTCGCGGTCCTCAGTCATTGTCATGGCCGAGGGTGGCCACAAAAAGCCGGCTGAATAGAACACCACCCCCGACCCAATCATTTCGTATTTGATTGCAAGTCATCACCGGCATCACTGACCGATGCCCGATAAGAGGATCGGATGCTTCGTCTTTTTCGCCTCCGATTCGGTTGATCCGGTTATGGCGGCGGCTGGGCACTTCACTGCCAGTCCCCCGAACGCAAACGGCCCGCGGCTGCGGGCTGTTTTGAATTAGGTTTTGTTGAGAGGCTTGTTTTGTTGTCGTAGCTTGTCGGCTGAGGCCTCTTTGTGCGCCGACGAGTGCCGCTTGCAGGCACCATTGTCCCCCGAATGCGAACAGCCCGCTGGCTGGTGCCTGGCGAACTGTTTGTTTGGTGCAGATTGGTTTGCAGGGGACGGGATTGGTTTTTTTGTTCCGCAGCTTGGGCTTCGCCTTGTTGCGGACGCCTGGTCCGGGGCAATCGATGGCCAGCCCAGCCGAACATCAAAACGGCCGGCGGGCTTTGTTCCAGGCGGATTGTTTGCTTACCGAAGTTTGGTTGGGGAGAGGATTTGAGTTTTCTGTCTAGCGGCTTGGGCTTGGCCTGCTTGGGGGCGCCTGATGACGGGTTAAACGCCGGCACCAGGGCAAAAAACAAAAGAGCCCGCACGAGGCGGGCTGTTTGTTTAGTGAGGTTTGGTTGCGGGGACAGGATTTGAACCTGTGACCTTCAGGTTATGAGCCTGACGAGCTACCGGGCTGCTCCACCCCGCGTCACCTTTTGTGCAAGCGTTTGCTTGCTAATCTAAGCAAACGCTTGCTTGCGTTCCTAAGCAAGCGTTTGCTTGCTTTTTTGTGTAAGCCGAGGCCTACAGATAGGTATATGGCTGACCAAATGAAAGGGCCGCTTACGCGGCCCGTGATCCCTTGGCGGGCCATTTCATAAAGAGAAGATATCACTCCATCCGATTGGATGTGAGTTCAACGTGCGTTTAGCAGACCTGGCAGCGACCTACTCTCCCGCGTCTTGAGACGAAGTACCATCAGCGCTGGAGCGTTTCACGGCCGAGTTCGGAATGGGATCGGGTGCAGCCGCTCCGCCATAACCACCAGGTCGGCAAAACGCACGTTGTTCGAGAAGCTTTTGAGCGAAGGAGCACAAAGAGGCATCGGCAGCGGAGCTGTCGGGTGCCTCTCGGGGCTATTCGCTGGTCTTTTTTGTGCCTGTCATCCTCCGATTTGGAGCGATGAGCATAAGGAATGAGAACGATCAAGCCGATCGAACTATTAGTACCGGTAAGCTTCAAGCGTTGCCGCTCTTCCACACCCGGCCTATCAACGTGGTCGTCTTCCACGGTTCTCAGGGAATACTCGTTTTAAGGTGGGTTTCCCGCTTAGATGCCTTCAGCGGTTATCCCGTCCGGATATAGCTACCCTGCTATGCGGCTGGCGCCACAACAGGTCCACCAGAGATCCGTCCATCCCGGTCCTCTCGTACTAGGGACAGATCCTTTCAATATTCCTACACCCACGGCAGATAGGGACCGAACTGTCTCACGACGTTCTGAACCCAACTCACGTACCGCTTTAAATGGCGAACAGCCATACCCTTGGGACCTGCTCCAGCCCCAGGATGCGATGAGTCGACATCGAGGTGCCAAACAACCCCGTCGATATGGACTCTTGGGGGTCATCAGCCTGTTATCCCCGGCGTACCTTTTATCCGTTGAGCGATGGCCCTTCCACGCGGGACCACCGGATCACTATGACCGACTTTCGTCTCTGCTCGACTTGTCAGTCTCGCAGTCAGGCAGGCTTATGCCATTGCACTCAGCGAACGATTTCCGACCGTTCTGAGCCCACCATCGCGCGCCTCCGTTACTCTTTAGGAGGCGACCGCCCCAGTCAAACTACCCACCATACATTGTCCCGGACCCGGATAACGGGCCGCGGTTAGACATCCATAGTAATAAGGGTGGTATTTCAAGGGTGGCTCCACCTGAGCTGGCGCCCAGGTTTCAAAGCCTACCACCTATCCTACACATGCCACTACGAATGCCAATGTAAAGCTATAGTAAAGGTGCACGGGGTCTTTCCGTCTAACCGCAGGAACCCCGCATCTTCACGGGGAATTCAATTTCACTGAGTCTATGCTGGAGACAGCGGGGAAGTCGTTACGCCATTCGTGCAGGTCGGAACTTACCCGACAAGGAATTTCGCTACCTTAGGACCGTTATAGTTACGGCCGCCGTTTACTGGGGCTTCGATTCAGAGCTTGCACCCCTCCTCTTAACCTTCCAGCACCGGGCAGGCGTCAGACCCTATACGTCGTCTTGCGACTTCGCAGAGCCCTGTGTTTTTGATAAACAGTCGCTACCCCCTGGTCTGTGCCACCCTCCTCTACTTGCGTAGAAAAGGGTCACGCTTCTTCCGAAGTTACGCGTGCAATTTGCCGAGTTCCTTCAGCATAGTTCTCTCAAGCGCCTTGGTATACTCTACCAGACCACCAGTGTCGGTTTCGGGTACGGTTTATAAGGAGGAGCTATTTCCTGGAACCACGCAGCAGCCCGTTCAATCCGATAAGATTGGACTACCTCAATGATCCGTCACTACCTCCAAGCCCACGAATATTAACGTGGTTCCCATCGACTACGCGTTTCCGCCTCGTCTTAGGGGCCGGCTAACCCTGCTCAGATTAGCTTTAAGCAGGAACCCTTGGTCTTTCGGCGGGGGAGTCTCTCACTCCCCTTACGTTACTCATGTCAGCATTCGCACTTCTGATACCTCCACCACCCCTCACGGGTATGGCTTCATCAGCTTACAGAACGCTCCGCTACCGCTTGGCCCTTGCGGACCAAACCCTAAGCTTCGGTGTATGGCTTTAGCCCCGTTACATTTTCGGCGCAAAGACCCTTATTTAGACCAGTGAGCTGTTACGCTTTCTTTAAATGATGGCTGCTTCTAAGCCAACATCCTGGTTGTTTTGGGATCCTCACATCCTTTCCCACTTAGCCATAACTTGGGGACCTTAGCTGTAGGTCAGGGTTGTTTCCCTTTTCACGACGGACGTTAGCACCCGCCGTGTGTCTGCCGACTAGTACTCCCAGGTATTCGGAGTTTGGTTAGGTTTGGTAATCCGGTGAGGACCCCTAGCCCATCCAGTGCTCTACCCCCTGGGGTATTCGGTCGACGCTCTACCTAAATAGATTTCGCGGAGAACCAGCTATTTCCGAGTTTGATTGGCCTTTCACCCCTAGCCACAAGTCATCCCGAACTATTGCAACAGTTATGGGTTCGGTCCTCCAGTAAGTGTTACCTTACCTTCAACCTGCTCATGGCTAGATCACTCGGTTTCGGGTCTAATGCGACGAACTGAACGCCCTATTCAGACTCGCTTTCGCTGCGCCTACACCTAGCGGTTTAAGCTTGCTCGTCACACTAAGTCGCTGACCCATTATACAAAAGGTACGTGGTCACCCAGGACGAACCTTGGGCTTCCACTGTTTGTAGGCAATCGGTTTCAGGTACTCTTTCACTCCCCTTGTCGGGGTGCTTTTCACCTTTCCCTCACGGTACTAGTTCGCTATCGGTCATGCACGAGTACTTAGGCTTGGAGGGTGGTCCCCCCAATTTCAGACAGGATTTCACGTGTCCCGCCTTACTCGAGGACGATTGATTGCATTACGCGTACGGGGCTGTCACCCACTATGGCCCTACTTTCCAGAAGGTTCCGCTTGTCTCTCAATCGCCACTGGCCTGGTCCGGGTTCGCTCGCCACTACTTCCGGAGTCTCGGTTGATGTCCTTTCCTACGGGTACTTAGATGTTTCAGTTCCCCGCGTTCGCCACTTTACCCCTATGTATTCAGGGTAAGTTACCTATTATCGATACTTGGAAAC
>NZ_JANIFL010000001.1:0-220000 GCF_024518695.1 Mesorhizobium sp. LMG17149 | reverse complement strand
GCCGCCAGCGTTCGTTCTGAGCCAGGATCAAACTCTCAAGTTTTGAAACTTTGATTGGCTTTTATCTGGTCACGCTTTGAATTGACGAGAACATTCACACCTAGACACTCGCGTGTCTTGGTAGACTTTATTCTCTCAAAACGTGTCCGCCAAAGTCTCGTTCGAACCTCATACCCCTGGCGGGATAAGAGGTTCAGCAGGACTCTGCCGCCCACGTTTCTCTTTCTTCATTATTCAATTTTCAAAGAACAGACACCGCAAACGCAATGTCGTGGCCCGCTTCGCTTTTGGCTCCGGGGCCGTCCGAGTGTCGCTTACGCGGCTCTCTTGAATTTCGCTAAGGGCAGGCTTAGAAGCAAACTTCTTCGTCGCCAGCGGCGAGCCGCCCTCGTTCGTGAGGCGTATATAGTCGCCACCAACGACAACTGTCAACACACATCGACAATGTTTTTGAAGTTTTTGCGACAGAAATTTCGGACCCGATCTGCCGATAGCCGACTGCCCTGGGGGAACGCTGGCAATACCGATTGGACGGCAGGGAAGGAGCCCTATTGCCGCCGCATTGCCGTTCGACACCAAAGCCAACGAAAGTGGGCTCCGCCGACGGAGCAGCGCCTGTCTTACGAGCCCTCTATATAGGAGTGTGCGATGGGCCTTGCAGAGAAGGTACACCGCCCCGCCTGGTAGAGCGCTCTATAAGAGAAGTGCTTGGGGGCAATTCGTTCGGAGCCTGGCGCTTCGTTGACTTCACCTGCCATGACAGGCAAATGTCACGGCCACAACAAAAGCGACAAGCCGTTCCGCCCGGGGAAGAAGCAGCCTTTCTGGATGCCAGACACGGAAGATGTCATAGCCGAACTCGGCAACGAGCCGCCGCTTATCGCGGATGGCCGCAGCGGCCCGCCCGACCGGCGCGAGGTTTCTGCACGCTGGCTGTCGGGAACATTTCTCACTGGCGTCACCTCAAGCGTGCTGATGGGCGTGGCGCTGTTCGCCGCCCTTGACGGCCGCCAGCAACTGGCCACCCCACCCGAGATCGCCGAGTTGATCAGCCTTGCCGGCAACGGGGATTCCGGCGAAGTCGCCAAGACCACCAGGCTGGTGGCGCCGCGTCAGATCGCAAAGGCCAAGGACCGTCGCCGCATGGAAGTGTCGATGGTCACCAAGGTCGGCGACCGCGACGTCATCCACACCATGCCTTTCGTCCAGATCAAGATGGCCCTTGCCGCCGGCCACACCACCAGCCGCGCCTACCCACCCTTCGACCCGATGCAGGTGTTCGGCGACGACAGCGACGACAATGCCCAGCCGGCGACGGCCTCTGCCGCTTCCGGCCAGATCTACGGCGCCAAGGTCGAAAGCGAGATGAGCCTGAAGACCGTCGATTTTCCGATCGAAACAGCTTCCTTCGACGAAAAGAGCGACCTCTCCGCCGACGAGGTGGAAAAAGTGGTGCGCGAAGCCGGCACCGACCTCAGCGACGGCGCCGTGCAGGTCGCTTCACTTCACTATGTCGACCCGCAGCGATTCGGCGAAGCTTTTGCCGAGAGCATGGCGGGCTCCTACGACGTCAAGATCGTGCCGGAAAATGTCTCGGTGGCGCCCCGTGCCACTGTTGACGACCAGGCGCCGGCTTTCGCCGAGGAAATCATCCCCTTCACCAAGGATCTCGACGTCACCGAGGCTTTTGCCAATTCGGGCTACACGGGTGAAGATGCCACCGGAATGGCCGAAGCTATCGCCAAGTTGCTCAACGCAACAGCGCTCAAAGCTGGAACCGTGCTGCGTGTCGGCCTCGAGGTTCACGGCGATGCCGCCAAGGTCGTGCGCACCAGCGTCTATGACCGGACCCAGCACATCGTCACCATCGCGCTCAACGATCGCGGCCAGTATGTGCCGGCGCAGGAACCGGATCCGAACCCCGAATTGCTGACGGCCTTCGATGATTCGTCGGCGCCCGTGGTGGTGCGCGGCAACCTGCCCAACGTCTATGACGGCATCTACCGCGCCGCCTATTCCTACGGCATGTCCAAGGCGATGACGCAGCGGTTGATCAAGTTGCTGGCGTCCGACGTCGACTTCCAATCCCGCCTCAGCCCCGCCGACCGCATCGAAGTCCTGTTCTCGCAGCCCGACGGTGACGACCAGACCTCGGACAGCTCCGAGCTTCTTTACGTCTCGGCGACGTTCGGCGGCCAGACCCGCAACTTCTACCGCTTCCAGATGCAGGACGGCGGCACCGATTATTTTGATGAGGACGGCTCGAGCGCCGAGCAGTTCCTGTTGCGCAATCCCCTGCCCGCCGGGAAATTCCGCTCCGGTTTCGGCGCCCGCAGGCATCCGATCCTCGGCTATGTCCGCATGCACACCGGCGTCGATTGGTCCGCGCCGATCGGCACGCCGATCATCGCCGCCGGCAACGGCACGGTCGAGAAGGTCGGCTGGGCCGGCGGCTACGGCAAGCAGATCATCATCCGCCATGCCAATGGCTATGAGACATCATACAATCACCAGAGCGCCTTTGCCAAAGGCATCGAACCGGGCGTGCACGTCCGCCAAGGCCAGACCATCGGCTTCCTCGGCCAGACCGGCCTCGCCACCGGCCCGCATCTTCACTACGAGCTGATCGTCAACGGCACCAAGGTTGATCCGATGCGTGTCCGCCTGCCGGTCGGCAAGGTGCTGAAGGGCGATGACCTCGTCGCCTTCAAGCGCGAGCGCGAGCGCATCGACGAACTGCTGAAGCAGGAAGACAGCGATTCGCTGAAGGTTGCGAGCGCCAAGATCGACGGTTGACCCGCTTCAGCCTTGCCGATCTTCGGCCTGTCGCGGCCATGGCAATCGCTCACCGGGAATGGTCGTCCAGGCGATGACAGCCGCAGTCAGGCAAAGCAGCGCGGTCACCGAAGAAACCGCGGCAAAAGCGGCATCGCTGGCGGCGAGCCTCGCCGCATCGATGGCCGGCGCAAGCCCGGCTGGCGCCGGTTCACCAAATCCTGGGATGGCGGACGTTGCGCTCGCGTCCAGCGCATTCGCGTAAACCCATGCGGCAAGCGAGCCCATCGCCGCCACCGCGATCAGACCGCCGATGCGTGAGACGGCATTGTTGATGCCGGAGGCGGCCCCCGTGTCCTTGTCTTCCACCGCCGTCATGATCGCGGTCGACAAAGGCGACACGACCAGAGCCATGCCGAGCCCCATCAGCCCCATCAGCGGGAATATTCCGATCCAGAAATTGTGGATACCGGCGTAGGTGAGCAAGGCCAGCCCGGCAAACGCGAAAGCCACGACCAAGCTGCCGCAGGCGATCGGAAAACGGGGTCCGATCCGGTCCGACAGCTTGCCGACCGGTCCCGACAAAAGCGCGATCAATGCCGACAAGGGCAGGAAGATGAAGCCGACTTCGGCCGTGCTCAGATCCCAGCCGGCGATCAGCAGCATCGGCAGATAGAAAAGGTTGGCCGATAGCGCAAAATAGAGGAAGAATGTCGCCACATTGGCGCCGGCGAAAGCACCGACGCGAAACAGGTTGAGGTCGATCATCGGCTCGCGCTGCCGAAGCTCGAAAACGATGAAGACAGCCAGCAGTACGACGCCTGCGGCAATGCTCGGCCCTGCCATGAGGCCCTCGCCGCTGGCGCTCATCGAGGTCAGCCCATAGGCAAGCGCGCCGAAGGCCAATGTCGCGAGCGCTGCACCACCGAGATCCAGGCTGCGTTTCTCCGTCGGCGTATCGGCAGGAACCTTGGCCAGCAGAAGCCAGATCGAGATCAAGCCCAGCGGCAGGTTGATGGCGAAGATCGCCCGCCAGATGCCGTCGCCGAAGGCCGACAGCACGAAACCGCCGAACACCGGGCCAAGTGCCGTGGTCAGCGCTGAAGCCGCCGCCCAGATCCCAATCGCGCGGCCGCGTTCTTTCTTCGGGTAGGCCTTGGCGATGATGGCGAGGCTGCCGGGCACCATGATTGCCGCACCGATGCCCTGCAACGCGCGAAATGCGATCAGCACAATGGCATTCGGCGCCAGCGCACAGGCCAGCGAAGCGACGATGAACAGCGCAATGCCGGACACGAAGGCGCGGCGCAGACCGAATCGGTCGCCGGCGGCACCCCCGGCCAGGATCAGCGCCGACAGCGTCAATGCATAGGCATTGGAAATCCACTGCGCCTCGGCAAGGCTGGCGCCGAGGTTGACGCGAATCGCCGGTGTGGCGATGGCCAGGATCGAGCCGTCTATGAAGCCAAGCGCCGAGGCCAGAATTGCCGCGATCAGCACAAATCGCCGCTGCGGCTGCGGACAAAACGTTCCATGCGTGACCGGGCTGGTCAGCGGGACCGCGGCAGCTTTGCTCGGTGAATGCATGAAACCTTGCTTAAACCCCTAGCGCATCGGCAACAACCGGCCAGTGGCTTGCAGTCATTGAAACCAGCCGTTTGGCCAGGGTTGCACCCTGTCAGGGTGCAAATGGCACAGTCATGCCAGCCCGGTTACGTGCAGCCGGCGGGGATCTCGATGAGGCGACCACTTGAGAGCTCGGCTTCATCCTGATCATGCAGCTGGTCTATGCCGCCGCACGTCACAGTTCACTGCTGCGCAAGGTTATCGGCTGAAGGTCCGCCGACAAACTCCACCGTGACACCCGGCGAAACCAGCTTGGCCAACTCCCGCGCATCCCAGTTGGTCAGGCGTACGCAGCCATGGCTTTCGGTCTTGCCGATCTTCGACGGATCCGGCGTGCCGTGGATGCCATAGGTCGGCTTGTCCAGGGCGATCCAGACCGAGCCGACGGGACCGTTCGGGCCCGGCGGAATGGTCAGGACTTTGTCGTTCTGGCCCTGCTTGAAATTGATGCTGGGATTGTAGGTGTAGTTCGGATCGAGCGCGACGCGCGACACCGTGTGAATGCCGGACGGTGACGGCGTGTCCGATGAGCCGATGGTTGCGGGATAGGCCGCGACCAGCCTGCCGCCGGCATCATAGGCGAAAACCTCTTTCTTGTCCTTGTCGGCGACGATGCGGGCCACCGGCGTCGAAACCAGTTTGCCGAAATTGGCGACCTTGATGGTCGTGCCGGGACGATTGAAATCGAGGTCCGGGTTGAGCGCTTTGAGATAATTCTCATCCATGTGGAAGCGCTCTGCGAGCGCCTCAGTCACCGACGTATAGCCCATGCGATCGAGTTGCGCCTTCTGGCTATAGTCTTCCGGGATCGACGCGACATAGGGACCGGCCGCATCCTCCGCTGTGATCGTGTAGTTGGCGAAGGCATCGCCGCCGGATTGCGCAAGTGCCGCCTGGATGGCGACCGCGTCGGTCGATCGCAGATTGGCGCCGGTGATCTGGTTGTAGGCAGCGAGCGCCTTGTCGACATTCGAACCGAAACGCCCGTCGATGACGCCAGGCGAAGCGCCACCCCGGTCTAGCAGCACCTGAAGGGCGGCGACATCCTGGCGCGCTCCCAGCGAAAGTGCCGGGGCAACAGTGGTCTTGCCCCCAGCCTTTGGCGGCAGTGCCGCCTGATCGGCTGACGTCGCCGGCGGGGCAGGGTCTATCGAGGCTTCGTTCAGCGGCTGGCGCTTGATGGTGCCCGGCTTCGCCGGCTGCGGCGCGTCGGGATAATTGTCATCGTAGCTGCCATCGTCCTGCGGTGCCGGCGGATAGGCTTCGACGGCATTGTCCCCATAGGGATCGTACTCGTCCGCCGGCGGCGGGATAACGCGGCCTTCCTCTTCCAACTGCTGGCGGCGGAACCGCGCCATGTCTTCCGGATCGTCGAGATAGTAACGGTCGTCGCCCTCTGGGGCGCGGCCCAGTTCGCGCAGTCGTGTCTCACGGCGCAAGGCGCGGCGGTCCAGCCGGGTCTGCGGCGGCTGGATGGCGATGACCTTGCCGGTATCGGCATCGACGATCACGCGGTTGCCCCTGGCGTCGTAGTAGATGTCGAGATTGCCGTCCTGGGCGACAAGGATGCCACCGGTATCGGCGGCACGGACAATCGGTGGTGCGCTGTCCTGCGTCGGGGCTGCGATTGCATTGGCAGACAAAAGCCCGCCGGCAAGTACCGAAAGGGTGAAGATCGTACGCAGCATAGTGGCGAAACTCTCCGGTCCGTAATTGCCGCCGCCCGGCATTGTTCTCTGGCGAAGCCCCTCGTCAGCAAACCAGTTACCCACCATATGGTTCCAACATGAACCGGGCATGAAGATGGCGGTTTTCCAGCGCCTCGATGAATATAGACTAGCTTGCGGCAAGTCCCAATTCCTTGCGCGCTTGTCTGGTCAGTTTCAGGGCTACAAGGCGATGGCTCTCGCGCAGATAATCCTTCAGCGCGGCATCATCCATGCTCTGGCTTGTCCGACGCTGGATCCATGTCATACCGCGCGAGGCAAGATAGGGCGCGGGCCGCAGGCCCGGCTGCTCCCTGAGCACATCATAGGCGATATCGGAACATTTGAAGGTGACGAAGAGCTGCTGGCCCTGATCCCAGCCGCCAACCGCGAAGACCTTGTTTCCGACCTTCCAGACATGGGCGCCGCCCCATTGGACAACGTGACTCGTCGCGGGCAGCGAGGCGCAGAAGCCGTTGTAGTCGTCCAGCGTCATCCCGCCCCCTTTTTTTGCGCACGTCGCCCAAAAGTGGCCCCGGTTTTGGGAAAACGACATGCATATGACAAAGACCTAAAACGCCGCGCGTCCGGGAAGGACGCGCGGCGTAGGATCAGGCTGCCACTTCCGCCGCGACGATCGCCGGCTTCGAGCGGAAGTTCAGCCGGTCGGAACCGGCTGTCACCTTGACGGTCGAGCCGTCGAGGATGTCGCCGAGCAGGATCTTCTCCGCCAGCGGGTCCTGCAATTCCTTCTGCATCACCCGCTTCAGCGGCCGCGCGCCATAGGCCGGATCGTAGCCCTTGGCCGCCAGCCAGTCGATCGCCTCCTGGTCCAGCGACAGCGTGATCTTGCGGTCGACAAGCAGGCTCTCCAGCCGCTTGAGCTGGATCTCGACGATGCGGCCCATATCCTGCCGGCGCAGCCGGTGGAACAGGATCACCTCGTCGACGCGATTGAGGAACTCCGGCCGGAACGACGCCCTGACGACACCCATCACCTCGTCGCGAACCAGATCGACATCCTGATCCTCGGTGAGATTGACGAGATATTCGGCGCCGAGATTCGACGTCATGATGATCAGCGTGTTGCGGAAGTCGACTGTGCGGCCCTGCCCGTCGGTCAGGCGGCCGTCATCGAGCACCTGCAACAGCACGTTGAACACATCGGGATGCGCCTTCTCGATTTCGTCGAACAGCACGACCTGATAGGGCCGGCGCCGCACCGCTTCGGTCAACGCGCCGCCTTCCTCATAGCCGACATAGCCGGGAGGCGCACCGATCAGCCGGGCGACCGAGTGCTTTTCCATGAACTCCGACATGTCGATGCGCACCATCGCGCTGTCGTCGTCGAACAGGAAGCTCGCCAGCGCCTTGGTCAACTCGGTCTTGCCGACGCCCGTCGGCCCGAGGAACATGAACGAGCCGATCGGCCGGTTCGGATCCTGCAGGCCCGCACGGGCGCGCCGCACCGCTTTGGAAACAGCTTGCACCGCCTCGCCCTGGCCAACGACGCGCTTGCCGATCTCATCTTCCATGCGCAGCAGCTTGTCGCGCTCGCCCTGCAGCATCTTGTCGACCGGAATGCCGGTCCAGCGCGAGACGATATGGGCGACATGATCCGGCGTGACCACCTCTTCGACCATGCCGGCCTTGCCGTCCTGGGTTTCGGCCTCCTTCAGCTTCTTTTCCAGTTCCGGGATCTTACCATAGGCAAGCTCGCCAGCGCGCTGGAATTCACCCTTGCGCTGGGCAATGGCAAGGTCGTTGCGCGCCTCGTCAAGCTGCTTCTTCAGATCGGCGGCCAGCCCGAGCTTCTGCTTCTCGGCCTGCCATTTGGCGGTGATCTCGGTCGATTCCTCCTCGAGGCCGACGAGTTCCTTTTCCAGGCGGGCGAGCCGGTCCTTCGAAGCATCGTCCGTCTCGACCTTCAGCGCCTCGCGTTCGATCTTGAGCTGCATGATGCGGCGATCGATCTCGTCCAGCGCCTCGGGCTTGGAATCGACCTGCATGCGCAGCCGCGATGCGGCTTCGTCGACCAGGTCGATCGCCTTGTCCGGCAGGAAGCGGTCGGCGATGTAGCGGTTGGACAGCGTCGCCGCCGCCACCAGCGCCGAATCCGAAATGCGCACCTTGTGGTGCTGCTCGTACTTCTCCTTCAGGCCGCGCAGGATCGAGACGGTGTCTTCCACCGTCGGCTCGTCGACGAACACCGGCTGGAAGCGGCGGGCAAGGGCTGCATCCTTCTCGACATGCTTGCGATACTCATCGAGCGTGGTGGCGCCGACGCAGTGCAGCTCGCCGCGCGCCAAAGCCGGCTTCAACAGGTTCGACGCATCCATGGCGCCATCCGCCTTGCCGGCGCCGACCAGCGTGTGCATCTCATCGATGAACAGGATGATGTTGCCGCTGGCCGAGGTGACTTCGGAGAGCACGGCCTTCAGCCGCTCCTCGAACTCGCCGCGATATTTGGCGCCGGCAATCAGCGCGCCCATGTCGAGCGCCATCAATTGCTTGTCCTTCAGCGATTCCGGCACGTCGCCATTGACGATGCGCAGCGCCAGGCCTTCGGCGATCGCCGTCTTGCCGACGCCCGGTTCGCCGATCAGCACCGGATTGTTCTTGGTGCGGCGCGACAGCACCTGAATGGTGCGGCGGATCTCGTCGTCACGGCCGATAACGGGGTCCAGCTTGCCGGCACGAGCATCCGCGGTCAGGTCGCGCGCGTATTTCTTCAGCGCGTCGTAGCCCTGTTCGGCACTCGCCGAATCGGCGGTGCGGCCCTTGCGGACGTCATTGATGACCTGGTTGAGCGCCTGTGCGGTGACGCCGGCCTTGGCCAGTATGTCGGCGGTCTTGGCCGACTTCTCCATGGCCAGCGCCTGCAAGAGCCGCTCCACCGTGACAAAGCTGTCGCCGGCTTTCTTGGCCAGTTCCTCGGCGGTCGAAAACACTTTTGCCAGCGGCTGGGCCAGATAGAGCTGGCCATTGCCGCCCTCGACCTTGGGCATCGCTTCGAGCGCCGTCTCGACGCCAAGCTTGACGTCGCGAACGTTGCCGCCGGCGCGTTCGATCAGCGACGCGGCCAGGCCCTCATCGTCGTCGACGAGCACTTTCAGGATATGTTCAGGGGTGAATTGCTGGTGGTTGCGGGAAAGCGCCATAGTCTGCGCGGACTGGATAAAGCCGCGCACGCGTTCTGAGTATTTCTCAAGGTTCATATCTGTCTCCTTCCATCACCGGCCCGCTTTGCGGCACCGGATCCGATTGCGGTGACGGACCCGCCCATTCGAGCCGGGTCCAGTTGAGGCTGATATGGTGCACGTGCCCTGAACCCTCAAGACGTCTCGATATCGGCAACTTCATAATATTGCACGGCCGCGCAAACGAAAACGGCGGAGATCTCTCTCCGCCGTTCAATGCCTTGAAATGCCGTTCGATCAGTTGTCGATATCGACATTGACCGGTTGGGCGTTGCCGCTGTCGACCGGGGCCGCAGCCGCCTCGCCGGCGTTGGCCACGGAATTGGCATTGTCACTACCGCCATCAACCTGATCGGCGTTGACGCGCGGGCGGCGCGGCCGCCTCGGACGACGGGCAGCACCGCTTTCGGCGGCCGCCTCGTTGAGTTCGGCCTGGGCCGCAAGGCCTGCCGGCGAAAGATTCTCGAACGACGGAGCCGGTTCGGCCGCAGCAACGGATTCAGTCGGCGAAACGGCTTCGCCCTGAACCGGGGTCTCGTTGCCCTGCGGCTGACCACCTTGCTCCACAGACGAACCAAAGTCGCGCTGGCCGTTCTGGCCATAACCGCCATTGGGGCGACGATCGCGATGGCGCCCGCCATTGTTGTCGCGGCCACCATTGTTGCGCCCGCCATTATTATCACGGGCCTCGCGGCCACCTTCCCGGTTGAGCGCAACCTCGGCCGGCGTCCCTTCGATGACCGGCTGCGGGCCGGCGCCATGGTTGATCACCGGGATCTGGGCATCGGAAACAGTGTTGCTGTTGTTGCCGCCATTGTCGAAATCGTCGCGGTCCTCGTCGCCGTCATCGTCGAAATCATCGCGATTCTGCTGCGCGTTCTGGATCGGCATCTGCGCCTGTGCGGCCGCGATGATGCGATTGTAATGCTCGGCGTGCTGGAGATAGTTCTCCGCCATGACCCGGTCGCCGGAGCTGTGAGAATCGCGGGCAAGGGTGGCGTACTTTTCGGCGATCTGCTGAGCCGAACCGCGGATCTTCACATCCGGGCCATTGCTCTCGTAGTTGCGCGTCAGGGGATTAGGCCCCTTGCGGTTGTTGTTGTTATTGTTGTTGTTATTGTTACCACCGCCGCCGCCATTATTATTGCGACCGCGCATGCGCCTGTTCTGCTGTTGTGGCCTCATCAAACTCTCTTCATTTTGAAATTTTCGAAAAACTCTTCACGAACGGAGGCGCTCATGCAGCCAGCCGTTTCGTCTCTTCACCGGCGTTCGCCCGCATCGATTGCGTTGGCGCCACGTGCCATCCTGTTCCGGTTACATCACTTGCCGGACGATTCCCGCACGAAGCTTGGGCATCGTTTGCGCAAGAAGGCAGCTATTTCCAAGGAAAACCGAATCGCTAAGAGCACTGCCTGCTTCGTCTCATCCGGTTAAGGCGACCCTAGCCGCATTCCCCGGCATTGCCAAGCGCTTTTTTGCACTGCGTCAAGGCTTTATCCTTTCAAAGACAATAACCCTGTCGTTTCCGCCGAGGTCACGAAAAGCACCGCCCGACACGTAGCCGGCTGCAGCGAATATCTCGCAGACCTCGTTGCGTTGCGTATGGCCGATCTCGACCGCAATCCTGCCTTCAGTTTCCAAAAACCTTGCCGCTTCCGCAGCGATGGTTCTGTAGGGGTTCAGACCGTCCGCGCCGCCATCCAGGGCCAGGCGCGGGTCGAAATTGCGGACTTCGTCCTGCAGATTTCCAATGTCTTCGGTGGTTATATAGGGAGGGTTTGCGGCGATTACATGGTACCGGCCGAAAACTTTTTCGAACCAGTCCGACTGCAGCGCCGTGAACCGGTCTGCAAGACCCAGTTTCCCGGCATTACTGGCCGCCGTCGCCAGCGCACCTGCGGACAGATCGACGCCGGTTGCGCTAGCCGTCGGTACGACGCTGAGCAGCGCCAGCGCAATGGCGCCGGTGCCAGTGCCAAGATCGAGGATGCGGCACCCGCCTTCCCGCGCCGCAACTGCCTTGACGAAGGGCAATATCGCCTCGACCAGCGTTTCGGTATCCGGCCGCGGCTCCAGCGTTTCCGGCGACAGCGACAGGCGCAAACCGTAGAATTCACGATAGCCGAGGATGCGATGCACCGGTTCGCCGCCAGCGCGGCGTCTCAGGGCGGCATCGATTTCGGCAACAATGCCGGCGCCGAGCCTGCGTTCAGGGTCCGCAATGGCTTGCGTGCGCGTCGTGCCCGAAAAATGCTCGACGATCAGCCGCGCATCGAGCGCCGGGTCGTCGACAGTGGTGCCAAGCCGGGCCCGCGCTTCCCGGAGCAGCGGGCCGAGTGCGTCGGGCAGGTCAGTCATCGATGCCGATGTCGGCGAGCAATTTCGACTGGTGATCGGCAATCAGCGCGTTGATGATCTCGTCGAGTTCGCCCATCATCACCCGGTCGAGCTTGTAGAGCGTCAAATTGATGCGATGGTCGGTGACGCGGCCTTGCGGGAAATTATAGGTGCGGATGCGCTCGGAGCGATCGCCGGAGCCGACCTGCGACTTGCGCGATTCGGAACGCTCCTCGTCGGCCTTGCCGCGCTCCAGATCATAGAGCCGGGCACGCAGGATCTGCATGGCTTTGGCGCGATTCTGATGCTGCGATTTCTCCGCCTGCACGACCATGATGCCGGTCGGCAGATGGGTGATGCGGACGGCCGAATCGGTGGTGTTGACATGCTGGCCGCCCGAACCCGAGGCGCGCATCGTGTCGATGCGGATGTCTTCGGCCCTGATGTCGATGTCGACCTCTTCGGCTTCGGGCAGCACCGCGACGGTTGCGGCCGAGGTGTGGATGCGCCCGCTCGCCTCGGTCGCCGGCACGCGCTGCACCCGATGAACGCCCGATTCGAATTTCAGATGCGCAAAGACGCCCTTGCCCGACACGGTGGCGATGATTTCCTTGAAGCCGCCGGCGTCGCCATCGCTGGCCGAGGCGGTTTCGAAACGCCAGCCGCGTTCGGCGGCGTAGCGCTCATACATGCGAAACAGGTCGCCGGCGAACAGCGCGGCCTCGTCACCGCCGGTGCCGGCGCGGATTTCGAGAATGGCGTTCTTGTCGTCGGCGGCATCCCTGGGCAACAGCAGGATCTGGATATCCTTCTGCAATGCCTCGATGCGCTCCTCGATCTCCGGCAACTCGGCCTCGGCGAGCGCCCGCATCTCGGCATCGGTGCCCTTGTCGGCAAGCATGGCTTCCAGATCGGCCTGTTCACGCTCGGCCAGGCGCAATGCCCTGACCTTGGCCACCATATCCTGGATTTCGGCATATTCGGACGCCATGCGCACATAGGCATCCGGCGCCGGACCAGCCGACATCTGCGCTTCGAGCATCTCGAAACGCTTGACGACTTGATCCATACGATCGCGGGGCAAATTGACCATGATGAGGCTGCTACAATGGGATCGAACGGTCGTCGGCAAAGGCCTGCAGCAGCGCCCGCATCGGCAAGCCCTGTGCCGGAGCCATCAGATTGTCGTCGAAAAACGCCTTCAACTCGTCCAGCGGCAGTTCCGTCAGCATCGCCTTGACCGGACCGATCGAGGCCGGCGACATCGAGATCGAACGGAAACCGAGGCCGATCAGCGCCATCGCCGAGATCGGCTTGCCGGCGAGTTCGCCGCACAGCGTCACCGGCGTATTGTTGCGGACGCCGGCATCGGCGATCTGCTTGAGCACACGCAGGAACGGCGCCGACAGCGTGTCGAAGCGGTTTGCCAATTGCGTGTTGCCACGGTCGACGGCCATGACGAACTGGAACAGGTCGTTCGAACCGACCGAGACGAAATCGACCGCCTTCATCAATTCATCGAGCTGGAACAATAGCGACGGAACTTCCAACATCGCGCCCAGCTTCAGGCTGGTCGGCAAATGATGGGCAAAGCGCGACAAATGCCGCACCTCGCGGTCGATGATCTCGCGTGCCTGGGCGATCTCGCCCAGCTCGGTCACCATCGGCAGCATCAGCTTCAATTCGCGGCCGCCGCTGGCCTTGAGCAAAGCGCGGATCTGGGTGCGCAACAACCCCGGCCGGTCAAGCGTCAGGCGAATCGCCCGCCAGCCAAGCGCCGGGTTCTCTTCCTGGATCGCACCCTTGAAATAGGGCAGCACCTTGTCGCCGCCAATGTCGATGGTGCGGAAGGTGACCGGCTTGCCGCGCGCCGCTTCGAGCACGTCGCGGTACAGCTTTTCCTGGGCTTCGGCCCGGGGAAATGTCGAGGCGACCATGAATTGAAGTTCGGTGCGGAACAGGCCGATACCGGCCGCACCCGCTTCGGCAAGCTGCGGCAGGTCGACGGCGAGACCGGCATTCATCAACAGGTCGACCTGGACACCGTCCCTGGTCGTCGACGGCTTCTTGCGCAGTTCGCGGTAGACCTCCTGCCGGCGCGCCCTGAAGCGCACTTTTTCGGCATAAGCGGCTTCGAGGTCAGGCTGCGGCCGCAAATGGATCACGCCCTCTTCGCCGTCGACAATGATGGCATCGCCGTTTTCCGCCATGGAAACGGCGCCCTTCATCTGGCCGGCGACGGGGATGCCCATGGCGCGTGCGACGATGACGACGTGGCTGGTGGCGGCACCATCCTCGAGCACCAGCCCGCGCATCTTGTCGCGGGGGTAATCGAGCAGCTCGGCAGCCCCCATCGAACGGGCAACGATGATGGCATCCTTCGGCAGCGATGCGGCGACATCTTCCGGCCCGCGCCCCATCAGCTGACGCAGCAGGCGGTTGGCGAGGTCGTCGAAATCGCTCATCCGCTCGCGCAGATAGGGATCGGTCATGTGCAGCATGCGGGCGCGCATGTCGCTCTGCACCTTTTCCACCGCCGCTTCGGCCGTCAGGCCGTTGCGGATGGCCTCTTCCAGCCGCCGCACCCAGCCGCGATCGTTGGCGAACATGCGATAGGCTTCCAGCACCTGGCGATGCTCGCCTTCGAAGGCGACGTCGCGGCGTTCCAGCATGTCGTCGATGGACAGCCTGAGCGAGCTGAGTGAGGTTTCGAGCCGGCGGACCTCTTCCTCGCTGTCTTCGTTGAACAGATTGGTGACGACGATGCGCGGCTCGTGCAGCACGACGTGGCCGAGCCCGACGCCTTCATTGAAGGACAGGCCGGTGAAGCTGACAGGGCGGCGCAGATCGAGTTCGAGGCCGGGCCGGGTCAGCCGCGCCAGATCGCCGGTGGCGATCATCTCGGCGATTACCATTGCCGTGGTTTCCAGCGCCTCGACCTCGTCGTCGCGGTAATGGCGCATGGTCTTGTTCTGCACCACAAGCACGCCCAGCGTGCGCCCTGCCCGCAGCACCGGCACGCCGAGAAACGAGTTGTAGATCTCTTCCCCGGTCTCAGGCAGATAGGCGAAGGCAGGGTGTTCCTGCGCATTGGACAGGTTGAGCGGCCGCGCGCTGGCTGCGATCGTGCCGACCAGGCCTTGGCCCAGCCGCAACTGCGCCAAATGGACGGCGTTCGGGTTCAAACCTTCGGTGGCGTAGAGTTCGAGCACCGAATCGGCGCGCAGCACATAGAGCGAGCAGACTTCCGCGACCATGTTGGAGGCGATGTCGCGCACAATCCGGTCAAGCCGCTCCTGCGGCTCCAGCGGCTCCTGCATGAGCTCGCGGAGCCGTTTGAGCAAAACGCGCGGGCCACTGGCCTGATCACGCATCGCGGCTTCTTCTCCAATGGGCATTCTGCCCGCCGCAGTTTCCACCGCGACCGGCGCACACGCAACAACTCAAATCGTTCTCGCTACTGCTTATCCAGACCGTAGACGGAATGCAAAGTACGAACCGCAAGTTCCGTATACGGACCGTCGATCAGGATCGAAATCTTGATCTCGGAGGTCGTGATGGCGCGGATGTTGATCGATTTGTCGGCCAGCGCCTTGAAAGCGGTGGCGGCGACGCCGGCATGGCTCCTCATGCCGATGCCGATGACCGAAACCTTCGACATGCCGGCTTCCGACTGCACGACATCGTAGCCGATCGAAGCCTTGAGGCGTTCAAGCACGGCCAGCGCCTTGTCGACATCGCCCGACGGCACGGTGAAGGTCATGTCGGTGAACTTGCCGTCCTCGGAAATGTTCTGGACGATCATGTCGACATTGATGTTGGCCTCGGCCAGCGGCCCGAAGATGCCGGCGGCAACGCCCGGCCGGTCGCCGACCCGGCGCAGCGAAATCTGCGCTTCATCCTTGGCGTAGGCAATTCCGGTGACGACCTGCTGTTCCACGATCTCTTCCTCGTCGCAAATGAGCGTTCCGGGCGGATTGAGCAAATCCCCCATTCCGGGCGCGTCGGGATCGTCGAAGGACGACCGCACGAAGGTACGCACCCTGTGCACCATGGCAAGCTCGACCGAACGCACCTGCAGAACCTTGGCGCCGAGCGAAGCCATTTCAAGCATTTCCTCGAACGATATCTTGGCCAGCCGCCGCGCCTTGGGCTCGATGCGCGGATCGGTGGTGTAGACCCCGTCGACGTCGGTGTAGATGTCGCAGCGATCAGCCTTGACCGCCGCGGCGATGGCGACGGCACTGGTGTCGGAGCCGCCGCGGCCGAGCGTGGCGATACGATTGTCCGGGCCGATGCCCTGGAACCCGGCGATCACCGCCACCTGGCCCTCGCCGAAGCGCTTGATCAGGAACGCGCCGTCGATGTCGAGGATGCGCGCCGCTCCATGCGCATTGTCGGTCTTGATCGGGATCTGCCAGCCCTGCCAGGAGCGGGCATGCACGCCCATGTTCTGCAAGGTGATGGCCAGAAGGCCGGCCGTGACCTGCTCGCCGGAAGCGACGACCGCGTCATATTCGCGTGCGTCATGCATCGGCGAGGCCTCACGCGTCCACCCGACCAGTTCATTGGTTTTCCCGGCCATCGCCGAAACGACCACCGCCACCTCATGGCCGGCGTCGACCTCGCGTTTGACGTGACGCGCCACGTTGCGGATGCGGGCGATGTCGGCGACCGAGGTTCCGCCGAATTTCATCACGATGCGCGCCATGGGAGCGAAATGCCTTTGCCTGAAGCCGGATCCCGGCCAAAAGCCGGAATCCCGAAAAGCGGAAGGCCGGCTGACGCCGGCCGCTGAATGCGCGGCCTCCTTAGCCAAATGATGAAGGTTTCGCAAGGCTGGCGGCCGATTGCCGGCTCCAGAACCCGGCATATTGCCTTCCGCGCCGCCGCCGCCTACGAAATGCAGCCTGCGGGGAATTCTTTTGGTTCGGCATAACAGATGATGATTGCTCGTCTTCGACGTGCCATGCGATGGCAATCGCTCCCGCTTGTCGCCGGCTTCGCCGTGCTGGTGCTGATTGTCGGCAGCCGCGCCATGCTGGTCGAGGAACAACGGGCCAACCGCGCCGCCGCGCGCGAGGCAATCGAATATCAGCAATTGCTTTCGGGTCTGCTTTCTCTGGCGCAGGAAGCCGAGAACGGCCAGCGTGGCTACCTGCTGACCGGCGAGAAATCCTATCTCGAACCCTATCGGAGCGCTATCCGCGCCATTCCGGGCCAACTTGCCCGCATCGACAGCTTGACCGCCCCCGACGACCAGCTCGTCCAGCCGATCAACCATATCAAGGACGCGCTTTCGCAAAAGCAGGCTGAACTGGCCGAGACGATTGCCCTGTACGACCAGGGCAATGCGACGAATGCCCTGGATCTGGTTCGCAGCGGCCAGGGCAAGGCCGTCATGGACGAAATCCGGACCAGCATGGATACGGTCCGACGCATCAGTGCCGCAGCCATCGCCGCGCGCGACGCGCATACCGACCAGGTCGAGGCCTGGCTACGCATCGGTTCGCTGGCGGCGCTGCTGGCGATCTTCCTGCTTGCCGGCTACGCGATCAGGGAATCGCGCCGCCGCTTCCGCGAGGTTGCCGTTGCCCAGGATGAGTTGGTGCGCAAGAACGTGGCGCTGGGCAATGAGATCGAGACACGTGAAAAGGCCGAATCCCAGATCCGCCAGATGCACAAGATGGAGGCTGTCGGCCAGCTTACAGGTGGCATCGCCCACGACTTCAACAACATGCTGGCGGTGATCATCAGCGCCATGAACCTCGCCCAGCGCAAGCTGGCGCGCGGCGAGCACGACATCGCACAATTCATCGATGCGGCGATCGATGCCGCGACCCGTGCCGCCAATCTGACGGCCCGGCTGCTCGCCTTCTCGCGTCAGCAGCCGCTGGCGCCGCAGATCGTCGACGCCAACCGTCTGCTGACCGGGATGTCCGACCTGATCCGGCGGGCACTCGGCGAAACCATCCGCATCGAAACGGTGCTGGCGGGAGGCTTGTGGAAAACCCATGCCGACCCGAGCCAGATCGAGAACGCCGTTCTCAACCTGGCCGTCAACGCCCGCGACGCCATGGGCGACGATGGCAAGCTGACCATCGAGACCGCCAACAGCCATCTCGACGACAGCTACGCCGCCGCCCATGCCGAAGTCGCGGCCGGCCAGTATGTGATGATCGCCGTCAGCGATACCGGTTCGGGCATGACCCCCGATGTCATCGCCAAGGCCTTCGAGCCCTTCTTCACCACCAAGGCGGTCAACAAGGGCACCGGCCTGGGGTTGAGCCAGGTGTTCGGCTTCGTCAAACAGTCGGGTGGGCATGTCAACATCTATTCCGAACCCGGCGAAGGCACGACGATCAAGATCTACTTGCCGCGGTATTTCGGCGCCGAAGAGCCGGCCATGACCACGGGGCGAGGCGACAACACCGCCGCACCGGTCACCGAAACGATCCTTGTCGTCGAGGATGATGCCCGCGTGCGGGTCTCCACGACCGAGGCCATACGCGAACTCGGATACACCGTCATTCATGCAGCGAGCGGCGAGGAAGCGTTGCAGAAACTGGCGGAGAACCCGAACGTCGCCCTGCTGTTCACCGACATCGTCATGCCCGTCATGAACGGCCGCAAGCTGGCGGAAGAGGCCGTTGCCCGCATGCCCCAACTGAAGGTGATCTTCACCACCGGCTTCACCAGGAACGCCGTGGTCCACAACGGCGTGCTCGACCACGACGTGCATTTCCTCGCCAAGCCCTTCACCATCGAGCAACTGGCGGCGAAACTGCGTGACGTGCTCGGCACGAAGTAGGTCGGCCACTCTGTCAGCCCCTTGGCAGCATCGAAAATTGCTGCCTTGACATTCGCGGCCTCACGCCCGACTTCCTAACGCATGACCCCGAAATCGAAGTCGATTTCGGAAAGGATCATGCGCAGAATCTAAAGTGCTACAGCGTCCTTTGCGCGTCCAAGAGGACGTGCGGCGCTGTAGTGTCGAGGAGACCAACCCATGCCAGAGCCCCGACGATCGACGATCGATGCCGGAGAAGTGGAACGCTTTTCCGCCCTTGCCGCCGAATGGTGGAACCCGAACGGCAAGTTCCGTCCCCTGCACAAATTCAATCCGGTCCGGCTGGCCTATATCCGCGACCAGATAGCGACGCGCTTCGGCCGTGACCCACGCGCTGCAAGGCCTTTCGAGGGCCTGCGCATCCTCGACATCGGCTGCGGCGGCGGACTTCTGTGCGAGCCGATGGCGCGGCTTGGCGCCGAAGTCGTGGGCGCGGATGCCTCCGAAACCAACATCGAAGTGGCCAAGCTGCACGCCGCCGAGGGCAATGTCAGCGTCGACTATCGCGCCACGACGGCCGAGGACCTTGCCGACGCCGGCGAGAAATTCGACGTCATCCTCAACATGGAAGTGGTCGAGCATGTCGCCGACATCGACCTGTTCGTCGCCAAATGCGGCGAGATGGTGCGGCCCGGCGGCATCATGTTCGTGGCCACCATCAACCGCACGCTGAAGGCGCTGGGCTTAGCCATCATCGGCGCCGAATATGTGCTGCGCTGGCTACCGCGCGGCACCCATCAGTTCGGCAAGCTGGTGCGCCCGGAAGAGCTCGAAAAGGCGCTGGGCGGCGCCGGCCTGACCATCATCGACCGCACCGGCGTCACCTACAACCCGCTGGCCGACCGCTGGGCGCGGTCGAAGGACATGGACGTCAACTACATGGTCCTGGCGGAAAAAGGCTCGGTCTGATCTTATTCTGAATTCTGGCCTTATTCAGATTTCAGCGGCCTGTAGCCGCCGCGCCAGTAGATCAGCGCCTGGCCGGCATCGTGGGTGCGCACGGTCTCGACCGAGCCGATGACGATGGAATGCGTGCCGCGATCGATCATCTCGTCGAGGCTGCAGTCGAACGCGGCCACCGCGTCCGAAAGCAGTAAAGCTCCGGTCTTGAGCGTCGTCCATTCGGCGCCCTCATAGCGGTCCTTGCCCTTGATGCCGCCAAAGCCGGAGAACCGCTCGGCCACGCGCTGATGCTGGGGCCCAAGCGAATTGACGCCGAAATGCCGGTAGCGTTCGATCACCGGCCAGGTCGACGACGACCTGTTGATGCAGGCGATCACCTTGGGCGGCTCGGCCGACAGCGAGACGACCGAAATGACCACCAGGCCGGAGCGATCCTCGCCGGTGCCAGCGGTGATGACGCTGACATTGCCGACGATCAGCCGCATCGCGGCCCGAAAATCCGCGACACCGACAGGATTTGCCTCCGAAGTCGTTGGTTCGGTCATGGGGGTTGCTCCTAGGCCGCCGACTGCATGGCGGCCGCTGCGATACGGATGCCCCGCTGTTCGAGGATAGGCAGGACGGTGTCGCGAAAATACGGGAATTCCTCGACATAGTCGACGAAGGACAGCGTCGAGCCGCGAAATCCGGCCTCGTGCAAGGCGGTGATCCCATCAGCGACCTGTTCGGCCGTGCCGGTGAGCGGGAAGCCGCCATGGCCCGCCGCCATCCGATCGCGGATGAGCGCCAGGAGGTCATGCGGGAACGACTGCGCATGCGCAAATTGCAGCTTCACCAGATTGTCGACGGCTGCCCAGTCGGCATTGGCGCGGGCGAAATGCTCGAGATAATCCTTCGCTTCCTTCTCGGTCGGCCGGCAGACGACATGGGCAAAGGTCAGCACGTCGACAGTGCTGCCGGCGGCGACCGCCTGTTGCTTCAGCGCGGCGATCTCGTCCCTGGAGCGTGACAGATCGATTGCCGGCGTGAACAGGAAGTCCGCATTGCGGACAGCGAATTTGCGCCCTTCTTCCGAGCCGGCGGCGTTGAGGATCGGCAGGCGCGCCGACGGCCGCGGATCGCCAAGCACGTTCTTCAGCTTGAAATAGGTGCCGTCCCAGTCGAACGCCTCGGTGCGATCCCAAAGCGCCCTGACGATGTCGAACCATTCCTGTGCGTAGCCGTAGCGTGTGATGTGATCGTCGGGCAGCGTCAGCCCGAGCGCTTCATATTCCGGCTTGTTCCAGCCGGCGACGATGTTGAGGCCGATACGGCCGCGGCTGATCTGGTCGATCGTCGCCAATTGCTTGGCGACGACGACAGGGTGATTGGCCGCCGTGTGGGTGGTGGCGAAAACCGTGATGTTGCGGGTGAGCGCCAGGAGCCCTGCGGCCCAGGTGATCGTCTCCAGCACGTTGCCGTGGAAATTGGTCTCGCCCCCATAGCCGATCCAGCGGGCGATCGGCAGCATGAAATCGATACCGGCGTCGTCGAGCAGATGCGCCAGCCGCAGATTGTTGTCCCAGGAACTGACCCATCGTTCGGGAACCTTGGTGACGGTCATGCCGCCGGAACAATTGGAAGCGAAGGTCCCTAGAAAGAAGGGCTGTGCGTTGGCTGCGGTCTTGTCGAGCATGCTCATCGGTCGCGTTCTCCTCATTTTTAGGTTATATTTTATAATAGAAAGTCTATCATAAAATCATATGGACGCAATCGGCCGGATCGGCGCATGCTGCCGGGCGGGGAGACATGATGAACGACCGGCGCAAACCATTGGAAACACAAGCCAAGCTGCTGGATCGCGGCTGGCATCTGGCGCGGACGCCGCTCGAAATCGACGTCGCCGAAATCGAATATGCGCTGATGCGCTCCTACGAGGCGTTCGGCCACTGGCAGGCGGAATGCCTGGCGACGGTGATCGAGTTTTCCGCCAGCGGGCCGGAAAATGCGCTGCTTCACATCATCAGGATGAACGACCGGCCAAAGAGCGTCCGCGACCTGGCGCAGATGACCAACAGAGACGACATCCCCAACATCCAGTACAGCCTGCGCAAATTGCTCAAGGGCGGCCTGGTCAAGCGAACCGGCAGCGGCAGGGCCGGCGTCACCTACGAGGTCACGCCGCTTGGGTTTCGAGTCACCGAACGCTATGCCGACATCCGGTCCGTCCTGCTCATCGAAGCGGTGACACGCGTCCCGGAGATGGCGGCCAAGCTCGAGGAAGCGGCGCGCACACTGGAGCTGATGACCGGCATCTACGAACAGGCGGCCCGCGCCGCGGCCACTCATCGCCGCCGGCACCCAAGGCCGGAACCCGGTGGCGAAGAGAACGAAACCGACGCCGGCTGAGGCGCGAAAGCGCTTACGCCGCCTGCCTTTGCAGCTTCGTGCCGGTCTGGCTTTGTGCCCTGGTGGTGATGAACACGCCCGCGGTGATGATGACCGCGCCCGCCCAGGTCAGCAGCTGATAGTGCTCGCCGAGGAAGATGGTTCCGGCAAACAGGCCGACGGCCGCCGCCACATAACCGATCTGGCTGAGATAGACCGGACCGCCAACCGCCTGCAGCCGGAAGAAGAAGGCGAACATCGCCGATGCCGACGCAACCTGCGCGATGACCACCAGCGGCACGCCGCCGAGTGGCGCGAAAGCCTCGCCGCCGAACAGGAGGAGAATGCCGGCAAGCAGCATCGCCGCCGACGCCAGATGGCTGCCGACGGCAAGCTCGATCGGGCCGGTGCCTTGCGGCCAGTCGACCGTGCGGTAGATGTTGCCGGCGGCAAGACTGACCGGGATGAGCAGCCCCATCACCACCCAGAACAAATCGGCCGGCTGGCCGGCCTCGCCGCGCGTCACCGCGACCATGACGGCGCCGACGAAGCCGACGGCGATGCCGACAATGCCCAGCATGTTGGGGCGCCGGACACGCAACAGGATCGAGAACACCAGTGTGATGACAGGCGACAGGGTGAACATGATGCCGGTGTAGCCGGCGCCCAGATGCGGGATGGCCGAGAACATCAGGAGGTTGGGGACAGCATAGGACACCGCGGCGGTTACGAAGAAATAGCGCAATTTGTGTGCGGTGAGCCGGACCCGCTTGCCGCGAGCCAGGAGCACGCACAGCAAGACCCCGCCGGCGCCGAGCGAGATGACGAAGGCCCAGACCATGGCCGGCACGTCGGCAGCTGTGGCGAGCTTGCCGAACGGCAGCGTCAGGCCGAGCAGGCCGCCGGTGACGACCAGCAGGCCGAGCGCCGAATCCCAGAGAAGTTTCATTGACCGAATCCTGTAGCGCGGCCCTTGGCCGGCATTGCACGCTGCGGTAAGATAATGCAGAGATTCTTAACGTCAAGATATATAATGGTGAGACAATTGGACAGGGCAGCAAGAGCGATCGAGCAATGGAAGCGGGAGCGGCCGGATCTGGATGTCTCGCCAATGGGTGTGCTCGGGCGGCTGAACGAGGCCTCCTCGCTCATCGCCCGCGAGCGCCTGGCGCCGTTGTTTGCCCGTTATGGATTGCAGTCCGGGGAATTTGACGTGCTGGCAACGCTGCGCCGTTCAGGCTCTCCCTACGCGCTGACGCCGACCGCTCTCTACGAGGCGACGATGGTGACGTCCGGCGCCATGACCAACAGGCTAGACCGGCTCGAAACGTCCGGATTGATCCTGCGCGGGCCGCATCCCAACGATAGGCGCGGCATTGTCGTGAGGCTGACCGAAAAGGGCCTGGCCTTGATCGATGAAGCCGTTACCGCCCACGTGGCCAACGAACACGAGGTTCTCTCGGGCTTGACGCCGGCGGAACAGGAGACGCTCTCTCGGCTGCTTGAGAAATTGATCGGGAGTGTGGGCTAATTTCTGTTGCGATCCTTCGCGCCCCCCTCTGTCCTGCCGGACACCTCCCCCACGAGGGGGGAGATTGGCAGCTTCGACACTGCGCCTGCCACGTCAGAGATTGGCGAAGGCCTAGGTGACGTCCGATCTCCCCCGTGGGGGAGATGTCCGGCAGGACAAAGGGGGGCGCTGTCCCGCTGGCGTCGAAAGACTCAGTTGCGATCGTCCGGGAACACCGGGATCGGCATGAACTCGACGCCGTCCTCGGCCAGGCTCTTGGCCTCGTCCAGCGTCGCCTCGCCATAGATGCCGCGCGGGTCGCTCTCGCCGAAATGGATCTTTCGCGCTTCCTCGGCGAACTTGTCGCCGACATAGTCGGCGTTCTCGCGCACCTTCTCGGCCATTGCCTTGAGCTGTGCCAAAGCCTGCTTCTGCGCCTCGCCCATGGCCAGCGCTATTGTTTCCTGTTTGCGCGCCGTGGAGACGGCCGGCGCCATCAGCGCCTTCTGCACCTTGTGCGATCCGCAGGTGGGGCAATCGACAAAGCCGCGCTTCTTCTGGGTGTCGAAATCGTCGTTGCTGCGGAACCAGCCTTCGAATTCGTGCTCGTGCTCGCAGATCAGGGCAAAGCGGATCAAGAGGCTGCACCCCTGAGCCGCGGCGCCTCGCCCGAACCGGCATTGACGGCGAAATCCCGTGCATTCCTGAGGTTGGGGATCTTCTTGCGCGCGGCAAGCGACTGCGCCGGGTCGATCTCGGCGACGATCACATCAGGCTCGTCATGCGCGGCTTCCGCGATGATACGGCCCCACGGATCGACGATCAGCGAATGACCGTAGGTCTCGCGGCCATCCTCATGCAGGCCGCCCTGCGCGGCGGCGATGACATAGGCGCCATTCTCGATGGCGCGGGCCCTGAGCAGCACGTGCCAGTGCGCCTCGCCGGTCTGACGGGTGAAGGCGGCAGGTACGGAAAGCAGATCGGCGCCGGCCAGTGCCTCGGCGCGGAACAATTGCGGAAAGCGCAAATCGTAGCAAACGGCGAAGCCGAGCTTTGCACCCTCGATCTCGGTGACGACGGCCTCGGTGCCCGGTTCGTAGGCAGCGGATTCACGCCAGCTCTCACCATTGTCGAGGTCGACATCGAACATGTGGATCTTGTCGTAGGTGGCGAGCGCAGCACCATCCGGGCCAAACAGCAGCGCCCGGTTGGCGAGCTTGCCGTCGGCCCGCAGGATGGCGGTCGAGCCGATATGCAGGAAGACGCCGAGTTCCCTGGCCAATCTGCGCGCGGTCGAAACGACGATGTCCTTGTCTTCGGACGTAAACGAGGCGGCGCGAGCTTCCTTGTCGCGGATCAGCGCGCCGGTCATTTCCGGCGTCTGGATATAGGTGGCACCTAGGCTGGCTGCTTCGCGCACCAGCCGTTCGAGATCCACGGCGTTGCGCTCGGGACTCTCACCTGAGCGCATCTGGATCGCAGCGGCTTTGAAAACACCCATCGTCATTCCCTCAATTCGTCGCGCCGTTGGCGAGCAGTTTGTCCAGCCGGCCTTCGGCCTCTAGCTCGTGGAGGTCGTCACAGCCGCCGACATGCGTATCGCCGATGAAAATCTGCGGAAAGGTCGTGCGGCCATGCGCCCGGGAGATCATCTCCTGGCGCAGTTCCGGCGAGAAGGAGGCATCATGCTCGGTAAAGGCGACGCCCTTGCGCTCGAGCAGCCGCTTGGCTGCCGTGCAATAGCCGCACATCATGCGGGTGTAGATCGTGACATCGGCCATGACGAATTTCCGCTGTTCGTTGCCGACTTATATAGTCGCGGACTCGTCCGCCCGGAAGTCCCCCGGCAACACACGGGCAAAGGTCAGCACGTCGACGGCGGCCGCACCTCCCCTTTTCAGCGCCTTGGTGGCGGAACGCACCGTGGCGCCGGTGGTGTAGACATCGTCGATCAAAAGCACCCTGCGGCCGGCGATCTCGATTTCCGCCTCGGCGGGTACCCGAAAGGCAGCCCGCACATTTTCCTCGCGTTCCCCGCGCTCCAGCCCGACCTGCTGGCGGGTGAGTTTCACGCGCCGCACCGCCGAGGGGGCGAAGGGCAGTTGACTAAGCGTCGAGACCGCCCTCGCCAGTTCCGCCGATTGGTTGAAGCGCCGCCTGAAAAAGCGCCGCCAGTGCAGCGGCACCGGCACCACCACATCCGCCTCGGCGATGAGATCGGCACCGGCGCGAACCATCCAGCGCGCCATCCAGGGTGCCAGATCCGTGCGATCCTGGTATTTCAGCCCCTGCACCATCTGGCGGGCAACGCCGGAATAGGCGACCGCCGCCCGCGCCCGCTCGAAAGGCGGCGGATCGGCAATCGCCTCGGCCGACAGAAAGCCTTCGCCCATATGGTGGGTGAACGGCGTGCCCATGACCGGGCACCATGGCCGCTCCAGCAGCCTGAGCTTCGGCCAGCAGGCGCCGCACAGCACGCCTGGCTGCGAGACATGCCGGCGGCAACCGGCGCAGACCGGCGGAAACAGCATACGCGCCGGCCAGCCGACAACCGACCGGGCCAGGTTCGTGATCGCGATGGACTTGATCTTGGGCATCGGATCGGCCACGTGGTTGCTCCTGCGCGCCACTATATCAACGATCCCGGAGCGTGGACAAACAAAGGATCTGCCCGTTGCAGCCGATAATGGATACCTCTCTATGGCTGGCGCACAAGCGGCGCGCGCTTGCCCATCCGGTCGACGGTGCGGACTTCCTCATGCGCCGCACGGCCGAGGACCTTGCCGACCGGCTGGGCGCCGTTGAGCGCAGGTTCGGCAAGGCGGCTGTGCTGTTTTGCCAGACGCCGGCGGCGGCTGAAACGCTCGCCGAAAGCGGCAAGGTCGCCGACATTGTCCGCGTCGAGGCGGACACGGCCTTCCTGAGCGGTGGCGGCGCCGGCTTGATCGCACCGCTCGAAACCGTGCCGTTCGAAGCGGAAAGCCTCGATCTGGCGGTGTCGCTTCTGTCGCTGCAGGCCATGAACGACATCCCCGGCATGCTGATCCAGATCCGCCGTGCGTTGCGGCCGGATGGTCTTTTCCTCGGCGCCTTTGCCGGCGCCGGTACGCTTTTCGAGTTGCGCGAAAGCCTGCTTTCGGCCGAGACCGAGCTTTACGGCGGCGCCAGTCCGCGTGTCGCCCCGTTCACCGACGTGCGCGATGCCGGTGCGCTGCTGCAGCGCGCCGGTCTCGCTCTGCCGGTCGCCGACGTAGAGACGGTGACGGTGCGCTATGCCAGCCTGTTCAACCTGATGGCGGATCTGCGGGCCATGGGCGAAACCTCTGCGCTCACCGATCGCAGCCGGCGGCCGGGCTCGCGCAAGCTGTTTGCCCGCGCGGCGGAAATCTACGCCGAGCGGTTTTCCGACCCCGACGGCCGCGTGAGGGCAAGTTTCTCGATTGTCTGGATGTCCGGCTGGGCGCCCGACGCATCGCAGCAAAAACCGCTTAAGCCAGGGTCGGCCAAGGTCTCGCTGAAAACAATCCTGGAGGCGCCCGGCGGGCAATGATCCTGCCCGCAGGCGCGGAAAGCCGGATCAGGGCGTGGGTGCGAAAGCGTTCGCAAGCTTGCTGTTGTTGTCGCTGAACAGCCAGATGATCCCGTCGCGGACCTCACCGATACCGCCGACGATGGCCAGCGACAGCACGGCGATGATGACGCCATATTCGACGGCCGTGGCGCCGGTCTCGTCGTTCAGAAAACCCAGCAGCACTGCTTTCATGGCCTCAACCCCTCTGTCCGGGACCTTACCGCCGACCTGTTAAGAAAGGTTAACGGCAAAGGCTTAACAGGCGATGAAACCGCCGCCTTTCCGAAATCTCTTAACCATGTCAGCAGTCGCCGCTGCTCCTGCCATTGGACCTGATGATGCAGACCGAGCTCGGTTGCGGCTGCAGCACGCTGCGGCGCAGCGTGTAGGTTTCGCGATGGCCGATCGAGCCTGTCGCCGCCATGTCAAGCCCGCCGAAACCATCACGGGCCGACAGCGAGCGTGTCTGGCTGTCGAGGAAGGGGGTTGCGATCAGCGCCAGCGCCACCGCGGCCGAACCGAACAGCAGCGTGATGCGCAATATGCCCATGCCCGCATCGGCGGCGCGAAAACCGCGCTCGGGCCGGATCGAGTCCCAATCCCTGTCTAGGCTCATGCTATCGCTCCCCGGCAAATCGACGGCTCGGCCGCGAACGGCCATGCTTCAATTTTTCACGACGAGATAAATCTTCCATTAACGCTGGCTGATACACGCCTCGGCAGGAAGCGACCGGACGCGAACCTCAGAGCAGATCGATGAGGAACGGGATCAGCGGCGCATCGGCCGGCGGCATCGGATAGTCGCGCATCTGCTTCGGCCGCACCCATTTCAGCGTCTGCCCTTCCCTGGGCTGGGCTATGCCGCGAAAGCGGCGGCAGATGAACAGCGGCATCAGCAGGTGGAAATCGTCGTAGGAATGACTGGCGAAAGTAAGCGGCGCCAGGCATGGGATGTCGGTTTCGATGCCGATTTCCTCATGCAGTTCGCGAATGATGCATTGTTCCGGCGTCTCGCCGGGCTCGACCTTGCCGCCGGGAAATTCCCACAATCCGGCAAGTTGCTTGCCCTGAGGCCGCTGCGCCAGAAGCACCCGGCCGTCGGCATCGACCAGCGCGCAGGCGGCGACCAGGAGCAGGCGTTTGCCGGCGGTCACGACATCATTCATGACCCGGCGGCCGGCGGTAGTGGTAGCGATAGACTTCCTCGAAGCCGAGCGAATGGTAGAGCGCCAGCGCCGGCACGTTGTTGGCCTCGACCTGCAGCCAGGCTTCCCGCGCGCCCCGCAGCCGCGCCCATTTGAGCGCCGACAGGATCAGGTTGCGGCCATGGCCCTTGTTGCGCGCCGATCTGTCGGTGGCGACCTCGAACAGGCCGGCGAGATCGCCGTCATGCACGCAGATAAGCGTTGCCAGTGCCTCGGCTCCATCTTCGAGCGCGAACAGCCCGGCTTCGGGCTGGATGGCGCCGATGATCTCCGACAGGCCGGGCCGCAGCGAAACATCCGAACCGCTGACCTTGAGCAACGCGCCGATGAAGCGGCTGATGTCCTTGAGCGGAATCTGGTCCATGGCGGCATCGAGCTGCGCGCCGGCCAGCGGCAGCCGCATGACCAGCGACTCGTCGAACCGGCTCCAGCCCTCGCGGTCGAGATGGCTGGCGAGATCGGGACCCGACAGCGGCGACATGCGGAACGTCAGCGGCCTTCCATAGGCATCGAAACGGCGGCTGGCCCGGCCGATACGGTCGGCCATGTGCATGATATCGCCGGGATCGAGCGGATTGACGGAGTTCAGCCGCTTGGCCGGATGGCCAGCGGTCAACCGCACCACCCAGGTGCCGTCATAGTGGACGGCGGCTGCCGGCCAGGCGCGAAAGCCGGCCGCCTCGTAGCGACGTACGATCGCGAGCATGCTTGCCGGATGCCTGGAGCTCAAAACCGTCAGCTCCGATAATCGCCATTGATGGCGACATATTCCTTGGTGAGATCGCAGGTCCACACCGTCGCCTTGCCGCGACCGATGCCGATATCGGCACGGATGCGGATGTCGTCGCGCTTCATGTAGGCCGACGTAGCGGCCTCGGAGTAGCCGGGGTCGCGCTCGCCTTCATGCGCCAGCCTGTTGTCGCCGAACCAGATCGACAGCCGGTCGCGATCGGCGGGTTCACCGGCCTTGCCGACGGCCATGACGACGCGGCCCCAATTGGCGTCCTCGCCGGCGACCGCCGTCTTGACCAGCGGCGAATTGGCGATGGACAGCGCGATGCGCTTGGCCGAGCGCGCCGATTTGGCGCCGGTGACGGTGACTTCGACCTGCTTGCGGGCGCCCTCGCCGTCGCGCACCACTTGCAGCGCCAGCGATTTCAGCACCTTGCCGAGCGCCCGGCGGAACGCGCCGAGACGGGCATCCTTGGGATCGGTTATGTCAGGCGCGCCGCGCTTGGCGGCCTTGCCGGTGGCGAAGATCAGCAGCGTGTCGCTGGTTGACGTGTCGCTGTCGACGGTGACCGCGTTGAAGGTCTTGGCCGTGCCGCGCGACAACAGGTCCTGCAGGACAGGGGCGGCGATCGGCGCGTCGGTGGCGATGAAGGAGAGCATCGTCGCCATGTCTGGCGCGATCATGCCGGCGCCCTTGGAAATGCCGTTGATGGTGACATCGGTATCGCCGAGCTTGACGGTCGCAGTCGCCACTTTCGGATAGGTATCCGTGGTCATGATCGCCTTTGCCGCTTCGGTCCAGAGCCCAGGCTTGCCGTTGCTGACCAGCCCGGCCAGCAGGTGGCTGAATTTGCTGGTGTCGAGCGGCTCGCCGATGACGCCCGTCGAGGCCAGGAAAACCTCCGCTGCCGTGCAGCCGGCCGCCTTCGCCGCCGCCTCGCCGGTCAGCGCGGTCGACTCGCGGCCTTTCTTGCCGGTGAAGGCGTTGGCGTTGCCGGAATTGACGACCAGCACCCGGGCCTTGCCTGCGCCGAGATTCTGCCGGCAGAAATCGACCGGCGCCGAAGGGCATTTCGATTTCGTGAACACGCCGGCGACCGCGGTGCCTTCATCGAAGACCATGGTCAAAAGATCGGTGCGGCTCTTGTACTTTATCCCTGCCTCGGCGGTGGCGATGCGCACCCCTTCGATCTCCGGCATTTTGGGGTATTTCTTCGGCGCGAGCGGCGAAATCGTCGTGGACATGGAGGCCTCGGGCGGGAAAATCGCAAGGGAAGGCCGGTTTGCCCGATAGACCGCGCGGGCGCAAGGGCGTTTTCGTCGCTCTTGCCCGGGAGTTCGAACCCGCTCGTGGTTAGGCCTGCATTGCAAATCCGATGGCGTCGCCGGGGCCGATGGCGTTATGATCTGCCCCATGGGCAGGCTTGCGATCCTTGCATGGGCATTTCTGGGACTTTTGCTGCTGAGCGCGGATGCGCAGCCGCAACGGCGCGTGGCGCTTGTCATCGGCAACGGCACTTACGCCGAAGCCGGCACGCTGGCCAACCCGGTCAACGACGCCCTCGACATCGCCGACAAGCTGCGCTCGATCGGCTTCGAGGTGATCGAGGGCAATGATCTCGGCAAGCGTGAACTCGAACGCAGCATCGGCGCGTTTTCCGATGCGCTCCAGGGCGCCGGCGTCGGGCTTTTCTACTATGCCGGCCACGGCCTGCAGGTCGACGGGCGCAACTACATCGTGCCGGTCGACGCCAGGCTGGACGTGCCGGTCAAGTTGCAGCTCGAAGCAGTGCCGATCGACGAAGTCCTCGACATCATGGAACAGCAGACCAAGGTCAGCCTGGTGTTTCTCGATGCCTGCCGCAACAATCCATTTGCCCGCAGTCTCAGCCGCACCGCCACCACGCGCTCGGCGAAGGCGCTGGCCGGGCTGGCGCAATTCGATTCGACGCGCGGCTCGTTCATCGCCTTCTCGACGGCACCTGGCGCTGTCGCCATGGACGGCAGCGGACGCAACTCGCCCTTCGCCGCCGCCCTGCTGCGCCACATCGCCGAGCCCGGCCAGAGCATCAACGACATGATGATCGCGGTGCGCCGCGACGTGGTTTCGCAAACTCGCGAGACCCAGCGCCCCTGGGAGCAGGGATCGTTGCTCGAACGCTTCGAATTCGTCTCGGACGGACAACCCGCAGAGCCACAAAGGCCGGCCGCGGCGCCGGCGCCTTCAACGGAAGTCGCCGCACTTGAACGCTCTGTCGGCGACGACAAGGGATCGATCGAGAAATTCCTGCGCCAGGACTATCTGACGCCGGACACCGGGGCGATGAGCGAGACCGTCAAGCGGCTCTACGGCCCATCCGCCTTCATCTTCGGAACCCGCTACGACGCCGACGCCATCGTCAAGATCAAGGCCGACTGGTTCGCGCAGTGGGCCTCCTGGTCGCTAAGCATGGAGGCCGGCAGCTTGGAGGTCACTCCACAGGGCGAAGATCGCGCCGAGGCAGTCTTTGCGATGCGCTACGACTATCTTCCAAAGGACAAGTCGGCGGCACGCCTGACCGGCAAGGCGCGCGTCACGCTTGGGGTGGTCAAGGCCGGCGGCGGCTGGCGTATCGAATCCGAGACATCGCAGGCGATGCAGTAGGCGTGATCCCACGGCCAGCCGGGCAATTCAAGCTGGCAGTGCCTCATGGCGATAGGAATTTTTTCTTGACTCGGTGAGGGCAGCTATGCTACATTTTTGCCCATGGTGCTGATTTGCGCCAGTGACCCGCCGCCCGGCGGGTTTTTGCGTTTGGAGCTTCGCCAACCGACACGCCGGTAGACTTTCAGAGAATAAACTTAACCCCTGCCGCTACCATCCGTTCCCGAAGCTTGAAAACGCGCCGTTTCGTTTGAGCGTCGGGTCGCCTATATTGCCGGCGATAGTGTTGGCGAGGAGACAGAGATGGCCGAGGACGCCGATCCGGCGCGCAGATCGATCGGTGCGCGGCGCAACCCCGACAGCGCCGATGCCATTCTCGAAGCCGCCGAGGCCGTACTGGTCGAAGCCGGTTATGCCGGTTTCTCGATCGAGGCGGTGGCGCGGCGGGCCCGCGCCGGCAAACCCACCATCTATCGCTGGTGGCCGAGCAAGGCGGCATTGCTGCTTGAGGTCTATCAGCGCCAGAAGCGCGTCGAGGTTCCCGATACCGGGCGGCTGGAGGAGGATCTCGTCGGCTTCCTGAAAAACCTGTTCGCTCACTGGCGCGAGACATCGTCGGGAAGCGTGTTCCGGTCGCTGATCGCCGAGGCGCAGTCGGACGAGACCGCTGCTGCGGCCCTTGCCGACTACTCGCTGGGCCGACGCTCCCATACCGGCCAGATCATCGAACGCGCCAAGGCAAGGGGCGAAATCCCGGCCGAAATCGATTCAGCCGTTGTCGCAGACCTGATCGCCTCCTTCGCCTGGAGACATCTGTTGACCAACCGGCTCGACGAGGACGAAGCGACCATCGGCAAGGCGGTCAACTACGTGATGCGAGGCATAGCGGCGCCCGCCCCTTAAAAAACGGCAATGAAAAAGGGCGCGGCAACCCTGGCTGCCGCGCCCTTTTTCAAAGACCTATCAGTCTTACTTGGCGCTTTCCAGCGTATCGACCGTCTTCTTCAGGTTCGCGTCGGGGATCTCGATCTTGGCGCCGGCGCGCAGCGACTTGACCAGCGCGAAATATTTGTCGCGGATGACCGCCTGCTTGGCCTGGTCCTTGACGTCGTCGAAGGCCGGCGGCTGCTTGGTGCGCTTGTCCTCGAGCTTGATGACATGCCAGCCGAACTGCGTTTGCACCGGCTGCTCGGTGTACTTGCCGACCTCGAGCGCGGAGGCCGCCTTGTCGAACTCCGGCACCATCTGGCCAGGTCCGAACCAGCCGAGATCGCCGCCGCTGGTCTTGCCCGAGGGATCGCTGGTGTGCTCGGTGGCGAGCTTCTGGAAGTCGGCGCCGCCGTCGAGCTGCTTGATGATGGCCTCGGCCTCTTCCTTGGTCTTCACGAGGATGTGACGGGCATGCAACTCGTTGGTGGGCGGCGTGTTGGCGATTTCCTGGTCGTAGCGGGCGCGGACCTCGGCGTCGGTGACCTTGTCGACGACGCCCTTCTCGACCATCTCGCCATGCAGCGCGCGCTGCTGCAGGAAGGCCATGCGGCGCTGGAAGTCGGGATCCTTGTCGAGCCCTGACGTGACCGCCTGGGCGGCCATGACACGGATCTCGATGGCAGCCGAGAGCGCTGCGGCACGGCGCTGCTCGGGTGGCAATTGCGCGAACTGCTGTGACAATTCCCCTTCGGCAAGCACCAGATCGGCTTCGGTCAGGGGCTGGCCGTTGACCGTGGCGATAACCTTATTCGGATCGACCGGTGCCGCGGCTGGCGCTGCTGCATCCGCCGGGGCGGGAGCGGTTTGCTGCGCCATCAGCGGCGAGAGCGAAAGGGCCGACAGGCCGACGGCCAAGCCAAGGCTGGCGAGCGACGCGCGGCGGAACAACAGGGACATAGGGTGGACTCCGGTGGGGATTGTTAAGAGGGTGCTTCCAGATCGGCCAGATTGTGGCGGAATTTGGCGCAGCCAGCAGGGCCAGCGCGGCGTTGACATCAGTTGAGCCCCCTCTTATCTGTCCAACGACTTTGCGTCCAGAACCGTTTTCCGGGCGCTTTTTGTGTTTGCCAGTGTTCACTAATGTGTTCGCCAGTGTTCACGTGGAATTGATGGGGCCGGCCGGCGCTCATCTCAAGATTGAGAATTCTATCGAAAGGACCATTGGATGGTCAGTCTCGGCGGTCTCGCCCGTAAGGTTTTCGGTTCCTCCAACGACCGTCGGGTCAAATCGACCCGGCCCCGTGTCGAGGCGATCAACGCCATGGAAAACGAGATGCGGGCGCTCTCCGACGAGGAGTTGGTCGGCCGCACCGCGAAATTCCGCCAGGACATCGCCAATGGCGCCACACTCGACGACCTGTTGGTGCCGGCCTTCGCCACCGCCCGCGAGGCAGCGCGCCGCGTGCTCGGCATGCGCCCCTTCGATGTCCAGCTGATCGGCGGCATGGTGCTGCACAATGGCGGTATTGCCGAGATGCGCACCGGCGAGGGCAAGACCCTGGTCGCGACGCTGCCGGTCTACCTCAATGCGCTCGCCGGCAAAGGCGTCCACGTCGTCACCGTCAACGATTACCTGGCCACCCGCGACTCCGAATGGATGGGCCGCGTCTACAAGTTCCTCGGCCTCTCGGTCGGCGTCATCGTCCATGGCCTGTCTGACGAGGAGCGCAGCGCCGCCTACGCCGCCGATGTCACCTACGCCACCAACAACGAGCTCGGCTTCGACTATCTGCGCGACAACATGAAATACGAGCGCGCCCAGATGGTGCAGCGCGGTCACAATTACGCGATCGTCGACGAAGTCGATTCTATCCTGGTCGACGAGGCGCGCACGCCGCTGATCATTTCCGGTCCGCTCGAGGACCGTTCGGAAATGTACAACACCATCGACACCTTCATCATCCAGCTGCAGCCGCAGGATTATGAGATCGACGAGAAGCAGAAGACCTCGATCTTCACCGAGGAAGGCACCGAGAAGCTCGAGAACCTTTTGCGCGATGCCGGCCTGCTCAAGGGCGAGTCGCTCTACGACGTCGAGAACGTCGCCATCGTCCATCACGTCAACAACGCGCTGAAGGCGCACCGGCTGTTCCAGAAGGACAAGGACTACATCGTCCGCAACGGCGAGATCGTCATCATCGACGAGTTCACCGGCCGCATGATGCCGGGCCGCCGCTATTCGGAAGGCCTGCACCAGGCGCTCGAAGCCAAGGAGCATGTGGCGATCCAGCCGGAGAACCAGACGCTGGCCTCCGTCACCTTCCAGAATTATTTCCGCCTCTACAAGAAGCTCTCCGGCATGACCGGCACGGCGCTGACCGAGGCTGAGGAATTCGGCAACATCTACGGTCTCGAAGTCACCGAGATCCCGACCAATCTGCCCGTCGTGCGCATCGACGAGGACGACGAGGTCTACCGGACGGTCGAGGAGAAATACAAGGCGATCGTGAGAGAGATCCGCGAAGCCAGCGCCAAGGGCCAGCCGACGCTGGTCGGCACCACGTCCATCGAAAAGTCCGAGCAGCTGGCCGAGCGCCTGCGCAAGGAAGGTTTTACCGATTTCGAAGTGCTGAACGCCCGCCATCACGAGCGCGAGGCGGCGATCGTCGCCCAGGCCGGCAAGCCCGGCGCCATCACCATCGCCACCAACATGGCCGGCCGCGGCACCGACATCAAGCTCGGCGGCAATGCCGAGATGCGGATCGAGGAAGAACTCGGCGACATGCCGGCCGGACCCGAGCGCGAGGCGCGGGAAAAGGAAATTATTGCCGACATCGAGCGGCTGAAGGAAAAGGCGCTGGCCGCCGGCGGCCTCTATGTGCTGGCCACCGAACGCCACGAATCGCGCCGCATCGACAACCAGTTGCGCGGCCGTTCCGGCCGTCAGGGCGACCCCGGCCGCTCGAAATTTTTCCTGTCGCTGCAGGATGACCTGATGCGCATCTTCGGCTCCGAGCGCATGGACGGCATGCTGCAGAAGCTCGGCCTCAAGGAAGATGAGGCGATCATCCATCCGTGGATCAACAAGGCACTGGAAAAGGCGCAGAAGAAGGTCGAGGCGCGCAACTTCGACATCCGCAAGAACCTTTTGAAATATGACGACGTCTCCAACGACCAGCGCAAGGTGGTGTTCGAGCAGCGCATCGAGCTGATGGACGGCGAAGGCCTGTCCGAAACGATCGCCGAGATGCGCGAAGGCGTCATCGACGAGATCGTCGCCAAGGCCATTCCCGAAAACGCCTATGCCGAGCAGTGGAACGTTGCCGGGCTGAAGGCCGAGATCGCCGAGTTCCTGAACCTCGACCTGCCGGTCGAGGACTGGGCCAAGGAAGAGGGCATCGCCGAGGACGACATCCGCGAGCGCATCGGGCAGGCCGCCGAAGCCGCCGCCAAGGAGCGCGCCGAGCGTTTTGGCCCCGAGGTGATGAACTATGTCGAGCGCTCGGTTGTGCTGCAGACGCTCGACCATCTGTGGCGCGAGCACATCGTCAATCTCGACCATCTGCGTTCGGTCGTCGGCTTCCGCGGCTACGCCCAGCGCGATCCGCTGCAGGAGTACAAGGGCGAGGCGTTCGAGCTGTTCCAGGCCATGCTGGGCAATCTGCGCCAGGCCGTCACCGCGCAGCTGATGCGCGTCGAACTGGTCCGCCAGGCCGCCGAAGCGCCGCCTCCGGAAGCCCCCGACATGTTCGGCACCCATATCGACGGCACCACCGGCGAAAACGACTTCGAAGGCGGCGAGACCGCCCTCCTGGTCCGCCCGGAGACAACCGCCGTCGTCGCTCCCGAGGACCGCGACCCCAACAACCAGGCCACCTGGGGCAAAGTCGGCCGCAACGAAGCCTGCCCCTGCGGTTCGGGGAAGAAGTACAAGCACTGCCACGGGGCGTTCGCGTAAGGGCGCTTCTTCCTTCCCTTCTCCCCGTTCACGGGGAGAAGGTGGCCCGCAGGGCCGGATGAGGGGCGGCGCCGGCGTTTGCGGGCCGCTAAAATCCGGCGAAGGCCGCTTCGCCGGCGACCGCAAACACGCCCTTGTCGGCTCGACCCACCATTTGCCCGCGCGAAGTCGCGCATAGCGCGTCTTGTCGCGCACAGCGCAAACCCTCCCACCGCCAGCGCCGCCCCTCATCCGCCTGCCGGCACCTTCTCCCCGTATAGTGACGGGGCGAAGGGGGCTCCCCACCCACGTTTTCTTAATGTGTCTCCGCTACACAGAACCCTGAAAAAGAAGCGGAAAACGGAGAGAAATCGGGGTGCGCTTTTCCGCGGCCACGACTGCCGGGCGGTTCTTGCCGCAGCGTTGGGCGCTGCGCATGGGGCCGTTGCTTGGCCGCATCGATGCCGTGCTGTTCACCGCCGACGAGCGCGGCGAGGCGAGCCGCATGTCGGTCATCGCCTTCTCGGTCCGCATCGTTAGCGCCGTCATCGCCTTCGTCAGCCAGGTGCTGATGGCACGCTGGATGGGCTCGTTCGAATATGGCATCTTCGTCCTCGTCTGGGTGACGATGGTCATCGTCGGCAATCTCGCCTGCCTGGGCTTCCACACCTCGGTCATCCGCTACATTCCCGAATACCGAGAGCGCGGCTTGATGGATGAACTGCGCGGCATCGTGCTGGCCAGCCGTCTGTTTGTGCTGATCGCCTCGACGCTGATTGCCGGGCTCGGCGCGCTCGGCGTCTGGCTGGCGGCACCCTGGATCGAGAACTATTATGTGATCCCGTTCATCCTCGGCGTCATCTGCCTGCCGATGATTGCCATGTCCGACCTTCTGTCGGGCCTGGCACGCGCCAACAGCTGGGCGCTGTTTGCCCTGTCGCCGACCTATCTGGTGCGGCCCGTGCTGATCCTGCTGTTCATGGCGCTGATGCTGTTTGCGGGCTACGCACCCGATGCCAGGACCGCCATCTTCGCCTCGATCGCCGCCACCTACGTCACCACGCTGGGACAACTCGTCGGCGTCACCCAGCGCATGGAACGGCAGATCCCGGCGGGGCCGATGAAGGTCCATTTCGCGCAATGGTTCATCGTCTCGCTGCCGATCTTCCTGGTCGAGAGCTTCTTCTTCCTGCTGACCAATGCCGACGTGCTGATGGTCGGCGCCTATATGGACCCCAACGACGTTGCAATCTATTTCGCCACGGTGAAGACGCTGGCGCTGGTGCATTTCGTCTATTTCGCCGTCAAGGCCGGCGTAGCCCAGCGCTACGCGCAGTTCACCCATGGCGACCCGCAAAGGCTCGCCGCCTTCGCCCGCGAGACGGTGTCGTGGACGTTCTGGCCCTCGCTCTTGATGGCGCTGCTGGTGCTGGCGCTCGGCGAGCCGATGCTGGTGCTGTTCGGCCCGGAATTCACATCGGGCTATCCCTTGTTGTTCCTGCTCGTCTTCGGCGTCGTGGCCCGCGCCGCCGTCGGCCCCTGCGAAAGCCTGCTGACGATGAGCGGCAACCAGAACATATGTGCTGCCGTCTATGCCATGACGCTGGCCTTCAACATCGCCCTCAACGTGGTGCTGATCCCGATGTTCGGCCTGTGGGGCGCGGCAATGGCCACCGCCTTTGCCATGATCTTCGAAGCCGGCGCGCTCTCCTTCACGGTGTGGCGCAAGCTCGGCATCGCCATGCTCATCTTCGTCCCTGCGAAAGGAGCCGCGTGATGGCTGCCATCCCGTTGCTTGAGGAAACCAGCGGCGGCACTGCCGGCGCGATGGTGTCTGGCCTTGCCGGACTGACCCGCGACGCCGACCCCGCTCACATTGAAATCCTCGCCAACAACCGGCCCGAGCGCAAGCTTGCCATCTATCCGGCATCGGCCGGCTTCGACCTGGTCGAGGAGCTGGATTATCTCTGCGCCCGCACGGTCGAGCCCAACGTGTTCTTCAACCCGCGTTTCCTGGCGCCCGCCATGCCGCGGCTGGAGGACCGCGAGGTGCGGCTGGCGGTCATCCGCGACGGCGACGAATACCGCAACCGGCTGCGCCTTCTGGTGCCGTTCTCGGTGGAACGGCCGGTGGTGCCGCTCGGCGTGCCGGTCATGCGCACATGGTCGAGCCCGTTCGGTCCGCTCGGCACGCCGCTGGTCGACCGCGACGATCCGGTCGGCGTCGTCGAGGACTTCTTCTCGATGCTGTCGCGCCCGCACCTCAAGCTGCCGAAAGTCTTCGTCCTGGCCGATGTCCGGCTCGATGGCCCGGTGGCGAGCCTGCTTGCCACCGTGGCCGAGGCGCGCGGCCTGACGCTGGTCACCACCGGCCAGATCCAGCGCCCGGCGCTGGAGAGCGAGCTCGATGGAGACGATTATCTGAAGGCCTCGCTGCGCGCGCACCATTATCGCGAGTTCCGCCGCCTGAAGCGGCGCCTTGGCGACCTTGGCAAGCTTGAGCATGTCGTGGCGCGCGGCCCTGAAGACATCCGCCATGCCATCGAAGGCTTCCTGTCGCTGGAGGCCGCCGGCTGGAAAGGCCGCGAACGCACCGCCATGGCGATCGACCGCTTCCGCGCCGCCTTCGCCCGCGAAGCCGTGCACCGGCTGGCCGAACAGGACATGTGCCGCATCCATTCGCTGACGCTCGACGGCCGCACCATCGCCTGCCTGATCGTCTTCGTCGAAGCCGGCATCGCCTATACCTGGAAGACCGCCTATGACGAGACGCTGGCCAGCTATTCGCCCGGCACGCTGCTGATGATCGAGGTGACCAGGCAGCATCTCGACGATCCCAACATCATGATGACCGATTCCTGCGCGGTGCCCGACCATCCGGTGATGAGCCGGCTATGGGCGGAGCGCAAGCCGATGGGCACGCTGGTGATCGGCCTGGCGCCGGACGCCGACCGCCTCACCCGCCAGGCCGCCTCGCAACTGCACCTCTACCGCGAGACCCGCAACATGGCCCGCCTGCTGCGCAACCGCATGAAGAGCCTGTTGGGGCGGCGCTGAGAAAAGGCAGGGTGCGGTTCTGGAGAATGGCACATCTTCGCTGCAATATTTGACGGGTGGGTGACCGGGAGTTTACTTCGGTTGCCAGCAGGCAAACGCGAATATTGATCTCTGCTTTTAAAAAAACGAGATTTCTCGCAGAAATTTCCAGTGAAGGCCGATAAAACCTACTCGCATTCTTGTTCTTAATTCACGATAATCTAGTGATTCGGTAGCGATGAGAGAGAAATGTCGCTGAATCATGAGGCCAACGGCGCCCGGCACATCAGTGCGGAGGATAGCGCCGTTGTCCGAAGGGCCGACGAAGACTTCGACGAACTGATTCGAAGCATTCGAGCCGCAACCTATCAAGCTTTGCCTCACTTCGAAGAGGAGCCCGGATTGGCCCAGTCAGACACGCTGGCCGCCTCCCTCGGCTCGACTTCGGCCCGGACGGGCTCGATCCAGGCCCGCGCCATGCGCGGCTCCTCGCCCTTGTCCGACGACAGGCTTGATCCACGTGCCGGTGACGACTCGGCGTGGTCGTTGGTTGACCACGATGTGGGCAGGCTTGATGCGCAAACGCACGATGCCGACGCTCCCGATACCGACAAATGGGAATTGCAGGAAGAGGTGGCGAAGCTGCAGCGCTTGCAGGATCGCACCTCGAAAGAGCTTGGGCGAAAATCGCGCGAGCTATCGATCGCGAGCAAGACCATCGCCGACCTGGAGGTCCAACTCAACAGGGCACGGCAGACCATTGCGCAAGCGGACAGGCATGCCGGCCAGCGCGCAACGCGGTTCCTCGAAGCGAATGTCGAGGTCGAGCGTCTGGGCCGGAACCTGGCGCGCGTGTCGGGGCAATTTCGCGACGAGATCATCGCCAGGCAAGCCGCAGAGCAGGCGCGTGAGGACGTTGCATCGCGGCTCGCCAGCTTGCAACAGGCCGCCATGCTGCTTCGTTCCAAGGTCGCGGATTACCAGCTCCACAACGAAAGACTGACCGGCAAACTGTCTGCGCAGATGCTGGTGCGGCAGGACCTGCAGGTGCGGCTGTCCACGCTCGAGCATCAGCGCGGCGTTCTCGGCGATTGCGCCGCCGCCGCGCAGGAGCGGGCCGTCGAACTTGAAAAGAGGTTGCGCTCGCTCCAGCGCGGCGCCGCCGATCAAAGCGTGGTCCGCGCAACGCCGGGCGTCGGGCAGCGCGCCGAGGACGTGGCCGAGCATCGGCGCCAAACCTCGGAAACCGAGATTGCGACGTTGCGCCAGGAGCGCGACGCGGCGCGCCGAGACTATGGCGCGGTGAAGGTTCAACTCGCCGATCTCCGCTTGCGCGGCATGACCGACGAACTCGCGCATGCCCGTTGCCGCGATGAGAACCGCCAGCTTCACCAAAGGCTGGAAACGCTGACACGCCAGGATCCCCCCAGCGGACCGGCAGCCGATGACAATGCCGATCTCGAGCGGACATTCGACGAATTGCTGGCGGCTGGCGAGATCGGCGCGGCCAATGACGGCGGCCCCACCGGCGGGACGCGCAAAGCGTCTTGACCGCCTGCTGAGGCATATCGGTACGCAGGTGGCCACGTCGAGCCGACGGACGTGTTGGTGATCGGCATGACGCCGCCGCCCTTCTGGCACACCGAACTCGAGGCCGTCGAAACGTCGAGTGCATTCCAACGGTTGTCGTGTCTGTGGATGCCCTCAGCAAGCGTCTTGATCCCTGCCAGAGCGAGGATTCCGAGCCATGAAAAATGAAATGGCTGCCGCAGGTCTCCTCGCCATCAGTCCCGGCTCGATCATTGCATCGCCGAGCGCTCCATGCCCTTGGATAGCATCTGGAGCGGCGGCGGCGTAGATACCGTTTGGAAGAATGTTCAACGTCAAAGCTTAGGAATCGCCATGAGTAGGCAAGATCGAGGCCTTACGCGCTTCTCACGCAGGACGCGCAACGGCTTCAAGAATGCGGCGTTAGCACTTCATCTAGCGATCAACGTAGAACGACGAGACAGCATTGCCATTCGTGTAACAGGCGGCATGGGCGACCATATCGTGGCCGTCCGGTTTATTCGCGATCTGCTGAGCCACTTTGGCCGCGCAAAAATCGACGTCTATTCCGTAACGGGCGGAGTGGACTGGCTTTACGAGCCTCTACCGGATGTAACTTTCATTGAAGCTCCGAAACGCGTATTTACGTGGGTCACGCATCGATATCTTCTTGCCCTGCAGCTCACACACACCGTAGATCTTGTGCACATGAGTTCTGCCGCTGCCGAACGGTGGCCGGCGCTTTCAGCAATGCTGCAAAGCATCGCACCGTATCGGAAGATGTTTTCGCATGCGACCGATGCGCATCCTCATTTGGACTTCCATCCAGCACTTGTAGCCCAATTTCAGAACGTGAGGCGAGACACCTTTCTGAACCATGTCAGCGGTGTGCCCTTTGGCGGCCATCAATATCCGTTACCTGAGGATGCGTCCTTGGTTCAAAGCTTGGGACTGGACTATAAACCCTACATTACCGTCCATAATTCCTTCAGCGAGGAGTCGGGTCGCCCTCGAGCTACGCGAGATTATCCGTTCTTGGATGATGTCGTGAAAGAGGTGAAGGCGCAGTTGCCGGATCTTCCGGTTGTCCAAGTCGGCGTGGTAGGAGGCACCCTCAGTTCGGCCGACTACAACCTTTCTTCCAAGACAACACAGCCGCAAATCACCTCCGTTCTTGCGAACTCGTCCATGCATTTCGACATGGAGGGAGGGCTTGTTCATATCGCAAGCTGTGTAGGGACGCCGTGTTGTGTCGTTTTCGGTCCAACGCCGATCGGCTATTACGCCTACCCGAACAATATCAATATTGCCCCGCGTGTCTGCGGCGGTTGTTGGTCGCTTACATTGGATTGGCAAAAGACCTGCCTTCTAGGCGCTGCGGAACCGCCTTGCATGTTCACGCAACCACCCAAGGCGGTGGCGCATGCGGCGTTACCGCATCTGCAAGTTTTGTTGAGCGAAAAGCGCCGATCAGCCTGAAGGGGCACTTGCGGGCGAACAAGGGCCGGCAAGCGTTAGCATGGGAAACAGCAGACCACGATACACGAAAAGGCCAACCGGGAACGCAACGCCGGCGCTGCCGCGCACAAGCGGATCCCAAAACAAACACAGGCTAATTGTCCCACCCGAAGCTCGAAGAGTGAAGGATGGTGCCCCTAGCCGGGGTGTAAGAATTGAACCATTTCAGGGGCCCACCTTAGGAGTGGGACAGAAAGGCCACTTCACAATCCTTATGCTTTTCGTCGAGGTTGTCTCACCGACCCGAGCCATGTCAGAAACTCTTCGATGCCTGGCCAAGACCAATCGATAGCGATCGACCGGCTAACCTGGGCCGAAATTTCAACCGTGCCGCTGCCAACGTCACAGCATCGGAATGGTTTAAAGGGGCCCGGAATGGACTGTCCGGTTTCCGGGATTGAGGTCGGTAAGCCGCCGGGCAGCGCTCTATGACCGGGTCCGGTTCCGATCTCATTGCGGACATTGGCGCTCCCCTCTCTCGATGGCCGTTTCTGGCCCAGAGCGGTCACTCGGCCATTCACGCCCGAGCTGGACGAAGCTAAGAGCAGAGGCCTTAGGGCCACATGCTCTCCATTTGCTGGCGCACGACCTTGAAGTCTTCGAAATCCCCGCGTGCCATGAACACGTCTACCCTGGGATCGACCAGGCGCATCACCTCGGAGCGCTGCGTCTTGAAACGGGAGCCCACGATGACTTCTTTCAGGACGAGCTGAGGCCCAAAGTCCACAAAGAAGTGCTCGGTTCCGTGCAGGAGGATACCGTCGGACAGGCCCACGAATGCGCGGTGTTCCTGCTCGTATTCCCAGCCCTTGGCCTTCATCTTGATGAGTCGTTCCATGGTGGCTTCAGACATGTTGTCTACACCATCGAGGCCCATCTCCTCGCGGGAAGGACGCTTCTCGACGTATTCCACAGCCGGATAAAGCTTGGCGGGCACGTCGAAACCCAACGCCATCCCTTTGTGACTGTCGCCATAGTGCGCCCACATCAGGGGACTTTCCCACCCTTTGCTCATGCATAGGACGCCGTTGCCCGCGCTCAATTGCCTTCGCGTGTGGCGCAGGGCTATTCGCTCCTGCCGAACGTCGGTGGCCACGCCGATGAACTCGAAATCGTCGTTCAGCTCCTCGATCCGACCGACGCGCAGGCGCTTGTCAACGAGCGATCGGAGGCCAAATTCAGCATTGAGGAATCGGTACAACCGAACCATTGACACGTCACTAGTGGGTGTCGAAGTCATTATACGGCGTCCCCAGTGCGATGCAGACATAGGCTTCAAGCAAGGCTTGTCTGGTCTGGTCGGCTTCCTCGACAAACCTGTATTCCATTGCACGTATGCGCTCCTTGGCGAGCCGGAATGCATCCGCAAATTCCGGGATGAGGATTTTGTCCTTGCGCCCTTCGCCCTTCCGATAAGTGGCCTTGTGTTCCATAACTTCAGCGGTGAGCTTCCACGCGAAGGAAGCCTGATTTTCTTTGGCCGATGGCCCACAATGGAGTCGGTACCGCTCGGCAATCCGGTTTGAGCGTCCTACGTAGAGATGCTTGCTACCCTCGCTGAAAAGATAGATGCCGCTTTTGGGAGTAGTCGCCCGGCTGGGCGCTGAGCCCCGAAGCGGCCCCATCGCCATCAGACGTTCAAATGATGGGTGAAGGCTTTCCGCCATTTGCCGAAATCGCTCGTCCACGCTTCACCCCTAAACTAACTTGCCGTTGGTGCCGCCCGACATGGTGATACTCGTCGTGGTGGAAGCAGTGCAAGGGGACAACATGATCCTGGGATTAGCCCGCTTCTGACGCGAAGCTGATGTCGATATAACTAAAGCGGCCTGTCCGCTCCCCACTCGAAACGCAGCAACGCCCCTACTCGGGATTCTCGAGTCCTTTGGCGATCCGGTCTTCAGAATGCGCCATGTCGAGGTCTTGCCTAATCGAGGCAATCGTGGACCCTACCCGAATGATATCGCTGGATCGGATTCCCATATTACCGACCATATCCAGAAACTCTTGGTCAATTTTGGTGATGGTTGGCTTAGTGGCTAAGTGCGTGCTGCGATTGATGGAGAAGGCAAGGAAGTCTGCTACCTGTATCAGCGGGTCGGCATGCGAGAATTCATATCTGCCATCGTACAGGCCTGCCCAGCGGCGGAAAATCCTCGGTGCAAGCAAGGAACCCGGTTTGGATCTACCAGCATCGATCCGCATCACGATGCGCTCAGGGGGCGGCGGTAACACGTCTCTTACCTTCAAAAGCAGAAGAAACAAAGCTTGACCGTCTCGTTCACACAGGTCAATTCCGTCGGCGATGCCTGCAGGATCGACGTTATGATCCGAAAATGTGCGCTCATCTACGGTCTGGATATGCACTCGCCATCGATGGAGCTGATATAGCTCCGCGAAAAAGCTGACGACACGCAGATTCTCGCCGTTCAGGCACGATTTCCAAGCGCCACGCCGATTATAGATTTCGCTAAAATGGAACTCTAAGAGAGAGGTGCCCAGTTTTGCCTCCAGCCACGTTACACAATCCCGGATATTTTGCCGTATGTAAGCAACTTGAGCGTCGGGAAATTCGACGGCGACGTAGGTTCGTCTGGCACCTGTGACGTATTTCGTTGGGGTGATCGCCTCTGGACCGTATGTGTCGTCGATTGCCACATGCATGCAACTTAGTCCCATCCTTAGCCCTACGGCATGAACTCGTCCCGATACCAGTTGATTGGCGGGGATGATGAATCTTATGGTGAAGGTGAAGCACCGACCTGCATTAAAAGTGCTGCAAATTGCAAGTCTGATCCCCCGACCCCTACACCATCGAAGCGGGGAATGGGGAGTACAGATGACTTAAAGATGTTGCGTTGCGCCAGACACGAGCCAAGCATGCCACAAAAAATAAATGATGAAATCAGCAAGACTGGCTACAAGTTTTTTGCCAATTACCGGGCGAAGCACAGCATCGTCGAGATCGCAGAGCATTTCGGCAAGCCTCTGGTCCCGTGGGAAAATGGACTCGTCCAGACGCTCGTGCCGCGGACCGAGGCTGCGCCCAACAGCTATAGTGGCATTTACGGCCTCGATCATTTCCCGTTCCATTCGGATCTCGCCCACTGGCGCACGCCGCCGCGCTACCTCCTTTTGCGTTGCATCACCGGCTATGCCGATGTGCCGACGCTCATGATCGACGGGCACGATCTCATCGACGCCGTCACCCTCGACATTCTGGCTCGTGCCATCTTCAAACCGCGCCGACCGCGCAACGGGAGCGTTTCGCTCCTCCGCCTCTGCGAGCCTGTCGAAGATGTCGTTCGGATTCGCTGGGACGAGGTCTTCCTGAAACCGGCGAGCAGGATTGGCGAAGTCGCCGACCTCCGTGTTCGCGAGTGGCTTTCGACACGCATACCGACCGCGCTGTCGCTGGCCCAAACTCACGACACGCTCCTAATCGACAATTGGCGGATGCTGCATGCCCGCTCCCCGATCCTTCCAGGACGCGAAAGCCGGGCGATCGAGCGCGTGTATTTGGAGGCGCTGCATTGAAGAAGTCGATTTCACCCGGCGCGACGCCGGCCTCATGCGATCCGGACGCGCTCTATCTCAAGGCAGAGCGCTACATCCAGCATATGAGCGGATTCGACAGCGACGACTGGGAATATGCCCTGTGGTCCAGCCTTGCGCTGGAATTTCTCGCCCGCGCCGCGCTCGCCAATGTCAGTCCCGCCCTGATCGCGGACACCGACAAGAGCTGGTCAAGCTTGTATCACGCGCTGGGTTTCACGCCCACGGAGGAGCGGTTCGCGCCAAAATCGATCGCCGTCAGCGAGGTCTTCAAGCGGCTCACTGCCATCCTCCGGGACTTCGCCAAAGAGCATGAAAGCTTCGGCGTCCAGCACACGGGTCGCCGTAACGCCGAGCTTCATTCCGGCGAGCTTGCCTTCGACGGCGTAAAGGGATCGTCCTGGCAGCCGCGCTTCTACCAAACCTGTGAGATTCTCCTCGCCTCGATGGGTGCGACGCTTGAGGATTTCCTCGGGAAGAATGAGGCGAATGTCGCGACGAAATTGATCGCCGCCGCAGTCGACGAAAGCGCGAAGGCGGTGAAGGGCGAAGTCGATGCCCACAAAAAGGTCTGGCTCGCCAAGCCCAGCGAAGAGCGCGACACACTGGTCACACAGGCAGCGGTCTGGGCCACGCGCCATGCCGGCCATCGCGTCGATTGTCCCGCCTGCACCTCCCAGGCACTCGTTTGGGGCGAACCGGTCTCCGAGCCTCAGCAACGGCTGAGCGACGGCGAGATCACCGAAACCCAGGAATTTCTGCCTGGCCGGTTCGAATGCGTTGCGTGCGGGCTCAAGATAAACGGCCTGTCGCGTCTCGCGGTGGTTGGCTTGAGCGATCGCTACAAGAAAACGCAAGTCTACGACGCTTCCGAATATTATGCGCCGGAAGATGACTATTCCGGATATGAGGATGACAACAACGAACGCTGAACGGCGCCGCTCGGCGAGGGACACGTATCGTCGCGGTAAGAGACGATTTCGTCGCGCGGCAGGTGCCTGCCCGTGGGAGTTGCTGTGCGACAGCCTCGATGGAGACGCCACCGAGTGCGCGTGGAGAAGCGTAAGACTCTCGGAACGGCAAGTTTGGGCGCAAAGCTGCCAGCGAGGTTGCGCCTACCGCCTGTCAGATGCGCGTCTGTGACGAACGCTCAGCTGCCTGCGACGCAGCAGCCTGGATCTCAACAACCCGAACAGCCTCGACGCCCAGTGTTTAGCCCGCAGCTTCCCGTCCGCCGCTGCTACCCTGAACTTTCGAATGTCGAAAGTCATGTCGCCGACGGCGGACGGCGGATAATGTGAGCATACGAGTTCTGACTGGCGCATGAACCGCGGCGCCTCGACAACCTTCCCGGTATTCCCGTCGTGTGAGAGATATGCTCCGAGCCGCTGCCGCCTCTGCCAAGGGGCAACGAGTTGAACGGCCAAGCCTACGGCCAGGGATGCGAGCACACCATTTGGCCAAACGACCTGCGGACGCCCACCGGCAGCACCGTAGTTCCGAGCTTCCTCAGCCAATGCGCCCTCGGTTACGATCCCAAGACAGCGAAGGCAGGGGCTTCCGGGTTGTGACAGGACGACCTGTCCCGCAACCAGATAGCCACCCGTGTCGCCGAGGTGATGCACATCCATCCCTTGGTCAATGTACGGAATGACCAGTCGCCTACAGAAAGCGTCGAGCTCATCCTTCGACCTGACGCTGTCGAGCCCGCCGACAATAACGTCACAGGTGCTCAGCGCCTCGCCGGCCAACTGCCACTTCGACCGGTAGACTTTAACACGGGCCCGAGGATTAATCGCCAGGATCATGCGCCTCATGACCTCGACCTTCGCCGTGCCTCTCTGGATGTCGATCCAGGTGCCACCGATCAAACGGTTCAGGTTGCTCAGCGTGATCAGATCGTCATCGACTAATACGAACCGGCCGACACCTGCGTGAGCCAATTGTTGAGCAACGTGCGAGTTTCCACCGCCGCAACCCGCCAAACCGATGGTGGTTTCGCCCAGCCGACGTTCGCTTTGGGCGCCGAGAAACGACTGACGGTCAAGCCAGCTCATAGTCCGACCTCCATTGATCAGTGAGCGATCGCCCGACACGAAAAAACCTGTTGATCGGGACGGATTTTGAGTGATCCAGCCACAGATTTCCGGCTGCGGCGTCGTCGCTCAAGACGAGCAACCCGTGGGGCATTTTCGCCACCGTTTGGAAAAAGGCTGGAACGAAGTCCTTGGCACTCTCTAGATCGACGCCGCTGAAACGTGGTACGCCACGCCCGCCGTGGGTGTGCACGTGGAGGAGGCTCGACTGAGGGCGATACGCGGCCTGGACGGCCTTCCGCATCGCGTTTGACCCTATACGTGCACCGACAGCCCGGGAAGGCTCGTAGTCCCCATCATCGACCGGCAAATAGCCTCGGATCAGCAACAGCAGGCCGTCTCGACAGGCGGCCACACCTGCCGTCAAAAAGCCTACACGCTCATGCGCGAAATGGTGGGGCCTTTGGAGGTCCTCCCGAACGCGATCCAGCAGACCGCCGGAGATCTTTACGAGGATTTTCATCGCAGCACCGCCAGATGGTTGGCAAGGATTTCGGTCCAAGGCAGCGACGCCGGCACGTTTTGATACGACATCGTATGCCATGCGCGTCCCATGATTTGATGGACAGTCCAGTTTTGCCCGCGATCAGGGAAAGGCTGGGACAGGAAAAGCCTTGTGGTGTAGCTGGTGTGCGCCCGAGGAGCCAACAGGCAGTCCACGGTAGCCACCTCGCCACCGTGGACGACTTTCATCGCCGGAAGAAAGACCAGGGGGCCGCCAACGTCGTCCCAGAGCTCCGCGAACCGGTTGACCCGCCGAAGCGCGGCTATACCCGACTGCCGTGTCATGACGACTGTCCGACCGGCGGGTGCGAACCAAACTCCATGCCCTCGCGAATCTTCAGGCGCTCACCTGGAGCCATCTCGTGGAACGTACCGTCCGAGCCGATAAGGTCGAGCCGGTAACCCTCGGGCACGCCGAACACCCCCATCAACTCCTCGGTGGTGTAGATGCGCCGTTCGAGCTCGAATTCCCTGTCGGTGCCGTAGATGACGGTGACGGTCTTTTTGCGCCTGCGGAGCTTAAATCGCTCCACATCCCTCCCGCCGACATCCACCTCATCGGAGTCGTCGAATACATGATCGGCGCCGTCGCGTTCCATCACCAAAGACTCTTCCTCACCTGCACCCGCCAGGAACTTGACCTGCCACGCCAGAAGCTTGTTGCGCGGCCATTCCATTGACAGGCTTTCGACGAAGAAGCGGTTAGTCTGACCGCCGCGAACGACGAAGAACCGGTTGAAGCCGTTCTTGCTGAGAGCGGAAGTTTCCGTGGGACGCGACGTTTCAAGCTCGCCAGACTTGAGATGCCGCAGGACTACGAAGTCCTCGACCGGGTGCTTTCCCACCGCCATGGAGACCTGAGCCCCCGTTACAGCCGCGTCCCCGAATTGCACTGACGTAAACTCAAAATCGTGATCTCCGATTTCGATTTCAAAGAGGTCGCTGTCCTGCCGCACCGACCCGCCTTCCACTGAGGTAGCCATAAGGTTTCCTTTCCGAGTGCGCCAATCAGCGCCTCAAGACTTGACGTCATCCCATTAGAGACGGATACTTACGACTCAGTCCGTTCTGAGACTGACCCTAATCGGACCGATCTGACAAATCAAGTCCGATTTGACACTTTGAGGAGACGATGGAAACCCATGCAAAATCCAAACCCGACAACGCTCCCGCACCCAACTCTCAGACACCCACCCCGCTAAGCTTCTTCTTCATCCTGGCCGAAATCTGGAACCTGACAACAGAACAGCAAATGAAACTTCTTGGCTCTCCCGCTCGATCTACGTACTTCCGCTGGCGGAAGGATGGAGGCGATGTTTCCGCAGACACTGAGGAAAGAATTTCCCATCTCGGATCTATCTATAAGGCACTGCGGATACTCTTAGACTCGGAAGAGCAGGCTGTAGGATGGATCAGAAAACCCAATAGACATTTCGAAGGGGCGTCAGTTCTTGAAGTTATGATGACCGGAAAATTGAGTGAAATCATTAGAGTCCGACAATATGTCGACGCTCAGCGCGGAGGATAACTTCCAGTGCATCCCAAGATCCCGATTGAAGGACTGTATCGGCGATTGATCCCGTCGAAATATCCTACCATCGATATCTACGAACGGTTCGGAGGTCGCGAGATGCAAGCATTCGCGGCCGAACTCGAGGCAGTGACAAATCCTAGACTGACGGCGAAGTCGCGCATCACAGGTGGCGACATTTCGTCAGACTCGGGATCAACGCGCTTGCAGAATTGGAACCATGCTCCCTTCTCTTACCCGATGCCGGAAGGAAGCTACTTTCTTCCGGCCCCCTACTCGGTCATGGAACTCGCCGTCGATGAAAGGGCGGCACTCGCTCGCGCCGTTCTGCGGCGCGAGCAATTTCTTTCGCAAACGGACGAGCTTGCATGCGGTGTCGATATGCGAATGCTCTCGCATCGCATCAAAGGCGAGTTCGTAGATCTGCGCGGCCTGCCGGCGGATACCTCACAAAAGGCCCGACGTCTGCTCGGGAAGGAGTTATTCGAGAATGGTGCGCAGGGTATCGTCCACCACATGACCGAGCTCCCCGGTCATGACTTCGTCTGCGTCTTTACATCCGAGGTGTTGGTCGAGAAGGCAACTCAAGGCGCCCACTTCCGTTTCAGGTGGAATGGGAGCGAGATCAACAGAATCTTTGATTTTTCCTCGAATGCGGACATTGATCGGAGTGAATTATTCTCCGCACCTAAAGCGGCAGCGTAGCAGCGCCCATGCCTCTACTGGGCGGCCCTGTCGCAATCTGCTTTTGCCGCCCTGTCTTGCCGAACGTGCGAATGCCGTCTGGCGCGCCTCAATCAAAGCTTCCGCCTTCAAGAGGACTATATCAGGATTATGATCGATCGCGCGATCTCGACAGGTGGATTATCCGATGCCCCACAGGAGGAAGCGTCAGCCCGAAGACGAACACACGCATCTTGCCATCAAAGTGGACCATTGCGAGGCAAGCGTCGAAACTCGCATCGAACCCGAGATTTATCAGCCCCAGTATGCTTGGGATTTAGATGATGACGCCCCTCTATACCGGATCACAACCCAACTGACGCTGGCCGGCGTGGCGACTTATCCAGAGAGCCGGGCCGGCGAAGCTTATGAATTGACGATCTATGGATCGAATTCGGACCGCCGGCGCATTGGGGCAACGGTCAGAGACGTACAAGCACGCGACGAACATGGATCGCTGAAGTTTCGTTCCTACCGCGGCAGGCAGATCCCTATTTACAACCCGCCCTCAGGCATGGGACTCATCGAGAAGGTGCGCGGTGAGCCGCGCTGGACAGCGTGGCTTCGCGTGTCACCGCTGTTTGCCAGCAACGCACTTGCTCTGGTCAACAGCGGACGATCGCTGTTCCTGGCCATGCACGAACGCCGGAGTAAACGAGCCCGCTGGATTCAGGGAGTTAGTTTCCAAACGACCGATCCCGCCGAAGAGTAGTGCGGCGCCAAAGATCCCCTGCCATTATTTCCTATTGCTGCAGAGGGCCCCGGAACACGTCGACTTTCGTCTCCAGGCAGCGTCTCAAGCTGACGTCGGTCGCGCCGATAGCATACCAGCCCTCAGGTTTTTGATAGAAATCCAGACCACGCCCGATTTTGATCGTCCAGCCGTTGTCAAGTTTGACCTCCCGGTCGTGCATCTTTTCGTTCAGACTGATCTTTAGTGCCACGTCGTACTCCAGCAAGCTCTGCTTTAATTCCTCAAGCTTGGACTGCAGCCCCACCATGTCGGTCTGGTCATCATAGGAAGTAATCAGAGTGATACTCCTGACTGTGTCGGCCTTGACCACGGTCTCGCAGAACCGCACAAAGTTGGCGATCTGGTGTGGCATGCGGAGATATGGGTCCTCCACAACCACCGATTTTGCACCAGGCAGGTAGGGACCGAAAATCGTGTCGTAGGAATGTCCCGTATCACCATACGCAATCGTGTAGTGCCGTTCGGAGGGGCTTTCCTCTTCCTGAGAACGCGTGGGGATTTCGGCTGGTGGAGCCGGTGAGTGCTCGGGTTTCTGCGCGAACTCTTGCTGGTCAATCACCGCGTCGGCATTCGGTCGAGCCCGGCGCCGGGCGGGTTCTAGCGTCGCGGACGCACCGATGCTTTCGGGGCAATGGACGACGACCTCCTTGCCGTTGCGGTCAACGAATGACAATTCAATCTTTGCAAATTCGTCGTCCGGCTTGCGCTTGTTCATTTGCTCCTTCACGCGACGACGACATTCGACCGCGTAAGCCACGTACTCGTCGAATTCCTCATCTGTCGGGCTGTCGGTCGGGTGAAGGATCTTAAGCAGCGCACAAAGCGTCTTTTTGATCCCCTTTTCGTCACGGCCCTCGACAGCCGATCCCAGCTTTACCCGTTTGCTGACCTCCTCGTAGCGGTTGCTGTGCTTGAGCTGATAATGGAAGGCTTCGGCGAGGTAGTCGGTGATAAGGCCGAACCTCCCGGTCAAAAAAGCGCTGCTGTTCTTGGGCATTTCCCAGCCTGGCAGGTAACAGGCGAAGCGGTCCATGACGGCCAGGTCAAATTGCTCGGGCAAAGGCTGGAACAAGTCGTACTCCGTCGAGTTGACGATCTGCTCAATCGACATGTCGATGTTGCCGACAAACGCCAAACTGGCGTCGGCGATCACTTCCACGCCGCGCGAGAACCGGCCATTGGCCATGAAGTCCTTCATGATCTGGATCGTGTCCGGATCCTTGATCTTGATCCCGCCCACCTCATCGAACGCAACGGTGTCCCAAAAGCCCACGAGCCCGATCTTGTGCCGGGCGTTGTTGTAAAAGAGAACCGACTTGGTCGCCTGTCCGCCGCTGATGAGCGTGGAGTAAGGTGAGAACTCGCTGAAGAAATACGACTTTCCCGTACCCCGGGGACCGAGCTCAATGAAGTTGAAATTCGGCTCTACCAACGGGGCAAGCCTAGCAATAAAATGCAGCTTTACCCGATGCGAAAGCTTCGATGGCTCAAGGCCGACCGAACGGAGGACCGCATCGATCCACTCGTCCCGAGTGAACGCTTTCTTCGCCTCGCCGTAGGATGCGAAATCAAACCGACTTAGCTGAACGGGCCGCAGATCTTCGACATAAAAGGCATAAGCGTCGGCGTCGATATCATTGTGAGCGATTACCACCTCGGCCCAGATACCACCTTCGAGGAGACGATCGTTGTCCCTGTAGAATTTCTCGCCAATGGCAATTCGTTGTGAGGCGAAATTCTCCATGGCCGCCCAATGGCGCTTTTCCTTTTCGACGTAGCGGACGTGCACTTTGTCGATGAATTTGTGCTTGCCTGTCCTTGCCACGCGAGACTGCGCAGCATTAGCCTCATCAGGACGGACGTAATTTTCCTGGAGCGTGGAAAGGACGGCCTCCATACCCGCCTGGATCTCCGCCGGCTCATTGCTGGCGCAGTATCGAGCCAGCAGGAATTCGAGCACGAAAGTGGGGATATTCGTGCCTTTCTTGATGCGGTGTAAGAGATCCTTGCGGACGACCTTTCCGTCGAAGGCATCGTTCAGCTTCGTGTCTAAGGCATCCATCACATAGTCAGACTGCATAGTCGGTCTCCAGTTCGAGCGAGGCATACTGCGCCAACGTCACCGGATTGAGTGCCTTCAGGACGAACTTACCTTCGAACTCCATTGCCATCTTGACCGTAACCTGGATCTTGACACCAGGCTTGGCTGTAATGATGCCAGTCGCGACGTCGGCAAGACCACCTCGCTTCGCTTCTCCAACGACCTCTCCCTTCTTGTCATGTGCCTCAAGGAGTATCTCGAAGGTCTCGTCCAGCGAGAACATGTTCTCGCCTTCGACCGCCAGGTCGACCACCGGCAGCCGTGTGGTGACCCGCTTCGCGCCGTTCTTGTAAGACAGCACGACCTTGGCCGCAGCGATCCGTGGCTGCTTGACCTGCTTGAGGCGGATAGTGATCAAGGGAACCACTGCCTCCTGAAGCGATGCACCCCCGTGGAAATAGAGTAATCCCTTCCGGTAAGGCGCCAGACTCCTCGGCCCCCCCAATTTGGCAAAGTCTCCCCGTACGCCCGCCTTTTCGGCTGGGAGAACAAAGTTGGCGGCATCTGATTGACCCTCGCCCAGAAGGGCGCGCTCATGGACTACGGTCCACGAGCCCGGAGGCTTCGAGCAGACGTCGCCAGCCTCGGCATGAGCATTCAGCATGAAGCCATGGTCGGTAGCGACGATCACATCCGAGAAATGCTCATTCTTGAGCTTGTGCACCGCTTGGCGGATGGCCTTAAGGGACTGATGGATGAGGTTGAGCGTCGTGAGCGTCTCCGACGGGGCATTCTCTAGGTGGGTATCAATGTCGACGGTGCGAAGCACGAGGAGTTCGACTGATTTCGGCAGCTCGCCTTTGGACCTGATGAACGCGCTCAGTTGTGTTTCCCTAAACCTGTCACCGAAGCGGGCGCGCATCACCTCCATGCGGTTGGCCACTGAAGCCATCTTGCTTTCATTGAGGGCAACGTAAAACCCGTCTCCATCCTTAACCAGCCGAAGCCCCGTGCCCGCGCCTGGCAGAAGCGAGGCCATGCCGACCGGCGTGACGGTGGGAAGTTGCGCGCAAACAGCCTTGATCTCGGCTTGCTCAGTCTCCGCCAACTGTTTGTGTAGGGCAACGCCGAGCTCGTATCGCAGCGCGTCCACCATGATCAGAGCCACCCTGCGGCCGCTTTCTTTGAGCATCGGCTCGACCACGGTGTCGAAGACATCACGGTTGGATAAGCGCCCCGGCGGGGGCCAGCCACTCGTCTCGATTTGTCTGGAAAATAGCGATTGCACCTTCTCAATCAGTTTCGCGTACCGCCTGCGGCAATGATCTACCGCGGCCGAAAGAGAGGCGTCTGAGGGTATGTAGTCTGCAACAGCCTGCTCGAACTCCCGATGCAGTCGGTCAACTTCCCGCAGCGATGTCGAATAATGGCCTATCAGCATGTCGAGACTGCGGGCGTTCTCCGCCAGTTCGCGGTCAGCATCTTCACATCCCTCAACCAGCCTGAGGCCGGTCTCGATCAACCCCCATTGTGCCTGGCTCTCGCCCTTGCTTCTCCACACAGAGCTGGCATGGCGGGAGACAATACCCTTGGCACCGTCGATGTCCTCGGTGACGAGCGCATTCACAGCGCCCGCCAGGAAAGTCCGCTCTTCGAAGGGGAACGTGTCACGCATGCCCAGGTCGACAATGCCCGTGCAGACCTCCGGCAGATTTAGGTCGTCCTCCACCGCCTCGGCGCGGGCGATGTATTCGTTCCGGCTCGAAGCGCCGTTGCGAAGAGTGTCGCAAAGATGCTCTACCAGGGGGCGGGCCGCCTCTGTGGCCTTCGGGACGTTGGACAGAGCGCCAGGCAGCGCAACGGGAAGGTCGAAGGCGAACTCGCTGAAAAGCAGGAAGCGCCATAGTTCGTCGGCTATCGGCGAAAGAGTCTTGGCCTTTGTCATCAACTTGAGGCCCAACGACTTCTCCAGTAGGGCTCTTGCCTCGGGTGCCCATCCGTCGCCCGTCCTCATTGCCTCCACCTGCTTTGGGGTTGGTACGAGGAGAGCAAGAATGATCTCGCGTGCGGACTCCGCGTGCAGATGTGTCCTGAGTGTGGGCCAGGAAAGACCTCCGCCGACATTGTCGATCAGCGCGAATGACGGAGAAGAGTTCTCAGCGAACATCCGGCGAATCTCTGTAGCCTGATCGGGTTTGGCTTTTAGACAGATGCTCTCATACCCGTCGCCATCTCCATCAGGGAAAATGGCTCCGCAGGCTGCGTAGACCGCGTAGGGATCCGTTTGCCGTTCCTCGTCGGTGACCGGGCATTTGGCAGGCACGTACACTAAGAGGGTTCTCGATCGCCCTGGCTGCCCCAGCGAGGCCAGCGCCAGCATGGCGGCCTCCCGCGCCTCGATGCTGCTTGTGCTGGCATCAATGACCGCGGTGCCTTCATCAGCCAACGATTCGCAGATTTCGCGGTACCGTCTGCCCGGATCGTAGACCACCAGGACCGAAGCCTTCCTCAACCGGGGGAGGAAAATTTCTTCTCGAATAAAGCCTGCAATTGTCATGAGTTGATATTCTTCTTACCGCGGGCCTTGGGTTTTGGTTCGACGTAGAGGTGCTCCAGATCGTGGGCGATGGCGAGCGACTTGTCGGTCTTGCACTTCTCGCGCACGCGCTCGGGCCAATAAGCCATAGCCAGATGCGCCCAGTCGTAGTCACCCTTCTTCAGCTTGGCCCAGGTCTCTTTCAGCACCTTCTGCCACGGCTTGTTGCGAAACAGCTCCCACAGCGGCGCAGCAGTGATCTGGACGCCGTCGTCATGGTTCGGGCGATAGGTCGGGGCGATTTGCAACACCAGATCACGCAACTCACTCAGTTCGAGCTCTAGGGACTGTAGCGTCTCCAACACCCGGTCGTCGTCACGCGAGCGGGCACTGCCCTTGTCACGAAGGCTGGCTATGTCTCTGCGGACCTGGCTCAGCTTTCCATTGGGTCCTTCGATGAAATCGTTAACGGCTGTGTAGAGCGTCTGGGCAGTCAGGCTAGGGTAGTAGAGCCAGAGGGTGTAATCCCCCGATGCGGTCGAGAGCGGCCAGTAAATCGGGGCCTTGCGGCGGCTTTTGCTGTATTGCTTCAGGTGGAGGGGGAAGAAATCGCGTTGCAGCCAAGAGCGTATATCGGCCGGCACCGGAGCGTCGACGCGCGCGAGAACTTCTTCGCTAAGCAGGAGTAGATCATGCGGGTGGCCCTGGTCGTCCACCAGAATTCCGACATGGCTGTGGAACGATGCCGCACCATCAGGCAACATGCCAGGGCTTTTCGCAGGCAGTGGGTCGAAGGGTTCCGGCTCGGGCGGTGGGGCACGCTCGCCAGTTGCCAGACGCCAATCGAAGCGGCCGAAGGCCACGCCGACCGCCCAGCTCAACAAGCCGGCTGTCTGGTCGAGAGGGGTCGCGCTGCCATTGTCTTCGCTGTCGTCTGGGGCCTCGGCTCCGTCACTGACATCCTCGTCAACCATGCCGGCTGACCTTAACGCTGCGGCGCGATCCGCTTCGTCAAATCCGTAGAGGTCGAACGCGATGGCGTCGATCTCGGCCTGCAGTCCCGACAACTCAACGTCGATTGCGGGCGGGTCGTAGTCACCCAGGCGGCTGCGCAGAGCGGCCGGCAAGTGGAAGGCGTGGGACGTTTCTTCGATGGTGTCGAGGGTGCGCCTCAGTGACCACGCCCTGCGAGCCAATGCGGCGAGCAATACTTTTTCTTCATTACCTAGATAGGGAGCGGGCGTTTTCTGTATCACGCCGACTTCAAATGAGTGAGCCGCACCACCAGCGCGAAGGTCCGCAGCCGCGAGTTGGAGCTCGACTAGACTGTAGAACGATGAGCTAGATGAAATCGATATGAGCGCCAGGATCTCTTCCGACGCGTCGCATTCAAGAAATGCGGCAGGTCCTTTGTGGGAATATATGCAGTCTTTTGGCAAAGCCCTCATCGACAACCGGCTTTTGGTTCTAAGCGACCAAGTTATGCCTGGGCGAAGATAGTAATCTGGGTTTCTAATTACGCTGCCCGCAAAAACCCTGAGCTCGGCTCCGCCATTCATCCAATTTACGCAAAGGTATATATCTGCGTAGAATGGAGTGTAGGAGCCTCCCTTCGCAAACCCTACCCACCGCTCAACTCCCTCTTTGACCTCCCAGGACAAACGTAAGAATCGGAAGTCTTCAGCGGTGGCCAGTCCCTGTCGCGCAGATCGGCCGCTCGATTCAAATGCCGGAATGGTCTTGAAAACAGATCGTACCTTCTCGCTCGCCCAGTAGGCGAAAGGAGCGCCTGGGACTTTCTTAAACGCCGAGGGCTCTACCTCGAAAACACGTTCATCGTCGACGCCAAGACGCAGGGAAATGCAGCTTGCAAGCAAGTTGCCTGCTTTGTCTGGATCGGCCAGTAAGCGAAGAAACGTCGTCACCACTATTTCTCCAACACGTACGCGGCAGCTTCAACAAGAGCGTCATCCATTACCCCAAGGCCTAAATCGGCCATGACCTCCGGGCGGCCGACCCCTAACAGCACCTCTTCACGCCATTTCTGGAAACTGGAGAGGAAGAAACAGGTACGTGAAGTAATCGCGCCAAGCCGGCCGGCCGGCCGCAGTAGTGCCAAGCCGCGTTCGACAAAGATTGCCAGTAAGTCGTTTTTGCTTCGCGGATACGCTTTGGCCAATTGTGTCTTTGTCCCTTCCGACAATGCACCGAATGGAGGGTTCATCACTACCACGTCAAACACCTCTCGGCAGTGGTCGACTAGCCGTAAACCCTGAAGGGCATCTTCGACGAAAAGTCGCCCCTGATATGTGGATCGTGCCGCGCGAGCATAGTCGATCAGCGCCTCCCGCAGTCGAGCCTCGGCCTTCTGCCACTGCGCCATATCCTCGGAGCGGAACAGGGCGCCATGCTCCCCAAAGACCATGCGGATCAGCGCGGGCAGTTCCTTTTCGACCTGCAGCAGCACACCAAGCTCGGGTAGGCCCTTGAGCATGAACAGCGTCTGCTCGAAAAGTTCGGCATCTAGGGGGTCGAGCTCATCCATGAGTCGTTTGCGCAGGTCCACCTCGGCCGGGGGCGCCACGGCGGCAACGACCTGACCCCGACCGATCTGCGGCCGGTCCTGCGCTCGGACCCCCGCATCGTGCCAAGCCCGCTGCGCGCGCAGCCAAAGCGCCAGCGAGGCGATCTGCGCTGCCCGCGGATCGATATCGACGCCATAGATGTTTCGCTCGATGATCAGCCGCGGCACGTCGCGTAGGAAGGCGTCCTTATCCGCATAAGTCCGGCTCAGCGGCCCGAGATCAAAATCGCCGCCACTCTCGGTATCCAGCGCGCCTGGGCCATGCGCCTCTTCCCAATCCCAGGCCTCGAGGTAGATTTCCTGGAACAGGTCGAACGCATAAAGCCCGAAATGCATCGAGCCGCAGGCCGGATCAAGCAGCTTGATCGTGCGAGGGTCGCGCAGACGGCGGAGCGGCACGGGTGCCTCATCCTGCTTTATCAGCAGATACTGGCAGCGATCGCGCAGCGAGGTCCGGCCACCCGTCCAATTGAACCAGAGCCGTCCTAGCGTGTTGTCGACCAGAAACTCCACGACATAGCGCGGCGTGAAGAACTGGTTGCGGACGGCGAGCTCCCGGCTGCTGCGGGGTGCCTGGGACGCCTCGCGCATTGCTTTGCGCTCTTCCTTCGAATTGAAATACTGGTAGATCCAGCCGATCGTCTCATCCTCGCCCCACAGCGGCTCGATATCCGTGGCGTTAATCAGCTCAAGCAGCGCAAGAAATGCGGGCTCCCGAGGGAAAAGGCGGCCCGTTGGTGCGTATCGGTCGAAAAGGGCGGGGAGTTCGGCCCGGTAGTTGTCGAACAGGCTCATCAGAAACACGCGGTAGGCGTCACCGGTTTCACCGAGGGCCGTGCTCGCGACGCGCTGGTAGAGCTGGAAGCCCTTGGACTGATAGCCTTTGGCGACAGACTCGATGAGCAGCCCACGAGCCTCCATCATCCGCAGCGCAACGAGCCGGTTCAGCGTGGTGAAGGCCTGCTCACGCACCATCCGGTCAAGGGCGACCTTGCGGGCATCCTCGCCCCGTTCGGGCGAGGAGGCGAGATAGTGGTCTAGGATCTCGCGCAGGATACGCGCCGTTTCTAGCCGCCGGTCATCCAGGTGCCCAAGGCTGTCAAGGCTGGCGACCGTGCCCGACTGTGGATCGAGGCCATAGTCCTGTTGGAACTGCTGCGCGAACTCGCCAAAGAGGACGGATCGCGCATCGGTCACGAAGCGCTGCAACCGACCGCGTGTCTTGTCGTCAAAGGCCATGAGGTCCGTCCTTCGCGACAACAAGGTCGATTTCGTTTTCCGCTATTTCGCGACGCAGGTCAGACAAGGCTCTAATCAAATCATCCAACTCAGCTAAGGTCGCAATGCGCGCAGGAACAGTCACCTGCATCAGCCCTTTTTCCCGGAAACTAGACGAGCCACCTTGCTGGAAAGAAGCGGACTTCGCGGCCTGGCGGCGGGACTTCCCTTCTTGAATGACCTTGGCCTTTGTCTCAGCAATAACGCTGTCAATATCGAATTGCCGTGACACGAGCCGTTTGAGCCCGATGATATCCGGACTGGCCGCGATGGCCAGCGCCTGAATGTCCGCAAGCGTTCCGGATTGCTCCTCAGCGGTTAGGTCGAACCATTCGGGGAGCAGAGACAATTCGTTCTCGGCGGCTCGGATGCGGGCCTCCTGAGAGGCCTTCATCGCTTTGACCGCGTCGGCCACGCGGGCCTCGATGGCGGTTCTGCGGGTGCTGAGGTCGGCCTTGCGCTTGAAGAAATCATCCTGAGCCAACATGTCAGCGACGGTATCAAGGTCCTCGCGGGCTGCATCGCGAAGCTCTTTCGGGATGCCGGTTCCAGGCAGCTCGTCGATACCGCGCTCCAGTTCACGAAGAGACTTGATCGTCTCCACAATGCCTTGGTCGAAGGCCAGCTTGGCGGCTAGGGCCCATTTCAATCCCTCATAAAGCGGCGACTGTTCCGCGCCGAACCGTTGTGGGGCGTCGGAAGCGTCGGAGAGCAGCATGTCGGTTATCTGCCGGTTTGCCGATCGCGCCGTCTCCACTCCGGCCAGGCCAAGTGCCAGAAGCCGTTCCTCTAGTGGAGCAAGCTTATGTTGCAGTGATGGAAGGAGCTTCTGGGCTGCCTTGCCGATGTCTTCCTCGAGCGGAACAACCGACTCGCCGGAGAGGTCGGTCAGGCGCTGCGCAGCCCGAGCCAGAACGTCCATCGAGGGTCGATCGTTGCGCAACGCCACGCCGACAGACTTGAACATATTATTGGTCTTAAGCGCCTCTATGGCCTGCTGGCCTGTCACCGTGACTTCTCGGCCCGAAACCTTCAACTTCATCTCGCCTGCGATAAGGAGGGCGGCGACCATGTAGCGAACGGTGTCAGGTGACCAGCCGAAGGGCGCATCTGAGAAGACATCCAGCAGCTTCTTACCTTCCACCGTGCCGTTTCGCTCGATGTAATCCTTGATGCTGACGAGGCCCTTATGATCGGTCTTGATGGTTGGATTGCCGCCTATGACATGGACCAAGCCAAGAGGGTCGATCTGCGATGTGACCGTCCTCAGGTTCGGCAGACGGAGGAATTTTTCCGCGAGATCCGTCCCGACGCGCTCAGGTGCTTCCTGATAACGGTCGAACACGCGCTCCGCCACTTCCGCCAAATGCTTCTTGCATGCAGGGACAAGGGACGGGTCAAGACTGTCTACCGCCGTGACCTTACCGCGAAATACAAAGGATCCATTCGTTAGCCCGCGAATGACTTTTTGGGCAAGCTCAGAGGTCAAACGAGACGCGCGATCGATCTGGCTTTGGCAGTATTCTTTGACCTCCTGATCTGGGTCATGCCTGTGCAATTCGGCGATGCGTTGGCAGCGGCAAATTTCCGCGACAAGGTCGTCGGCCTCATGGGATCGTCTGGCAAGCAGGTAGATCAAGCTTTCAGACGACTTGTGTCGTGACTCGTTAGTGAGGCGCCCTTTTTCTCCATCGTAGTCGGTCGGATCAGCGAACGACACGGCGGTCTGGACCGTTTCCCGTTCCCCGGCCAGGGAGGTTTGCTGGCCGCCGGACAGATGTTTGAGCCCCGTTGTCACCGACAACGATCCGTGGAGCCTGACACTAGGTAGCGGCTCGAATATCTCTTTTAGGGCCTCGTTGAAGACTCGCCGAAGATCGGGCGAGCGAGGAACAAGCTGGGCCCGTTCCTGCTCCACGTCGTTTAGTTTCTCGCTGAAAAACCGGAGCGAGCCGTCCTTCTCACCCAGGGGGACGATAGGGTCTTTGAGCAGCCGGTCTACTGCCTCCTTTACCTTGTCCGCCAATGAAGCGGCGGCGATCGCAGGCTGCATCAGCGCGGCGACGTTTTCCATCGTCACCGGCAGATTGCTGAGTATCTGGAGAATTGCGACGGTCTTGCCTACACCCTGGGAAAACTCGTCATCGGAAAAGCGAATGAGGACCTTCTCGACGGCTTGGTGGACCGACGGGAAGGCACGCCGGATGTCCTTGTCCAGAGCATCGTAGAGCGTTACCGTGGTGGCGAGCCATCCGATTTCTCGGTCCGCCACGGGCTTCAGCGACCCGGCTCCCTCGACCAGGATGTCTTGGATGACTTTGATCGCCGATCGGAGACCGATGCCGCCGGTCGACTTGGCAAGGGCGCCGAGCAAGTGCATTAAAATGTCGAAATGGGCCGGCAGGAAGGGGTAGAGGTTCGTGAAGGTTTCTCGATCGAAGCCGGAGTCATAGAACTTGGCATCTATCAGCTTGGTATGCTGGCGGAGTGCCTGCCCATGGCGGTCAAATAGGACGCCAAGCTCTGTTGTACCTGCTGAAGACTTACCCAGGAGGCGACGTATGCAGATTTCTTTAATGTCGCTCGACTCAAGCGCGACCGTGATGGGGAAGCGATCCTTCAGCTTGTAAAGCTCGGGCGAGTTGATCGCCGCTCTGGGGTCGTCTTCGGTTAGTGTCTGCTGCGCCGTGCCGACAATCCACACCTTTCCGCCACCCAGGTCCTTCAGGTTCTGGGCTAGGCCTTGCAGATCGAGGATCTTGGTCTGCTGGCTGCCTACGTACTGGCCAATTTCGTCGATGACGAAGATGATGTGTTCTTTTCCCGACGCTTCGCGCACGACGTCGATCATCTCCTGAACTCGGTCGTCCATCAGATAGATGGTATCGCTGGTGGCAGTGGTGAATGTCTGCTCCGTGCGGAAGAGGTTGGGGTACAGCTTGTGGGCGATCCGAGGAACGACGCTGTCCACAACCAACTCATCGTTCCTGTAGTTGGCCCATTCCTCGCCGGTTTCGACGCTGAACGCCTGCTCAAACTCCGAATATCGGCCTTCCTTACGGAGTCGGCGTTCAAGAGCGGCGACTTTGAGGTTCCGGGAATAGCCGGCATATTGGAGGACTTTGTAGTAGAGGACGGTGGAAACCTCCGCCAGGGAAGCGCCCGCGATCTGCTCGCTCGCTAGGTCGAGCATGACGACCGCGGCCGGGAAACTCGCCACGAGCTTCGATAGTAGGGCTTTGGTTGTCGGGCGATGGAGCCTGTCTTGCAGGTACCGCAGAAAGGGTTTTCCGCCTATCGCGACACGTTCATCAAAGGCCAGGCCGAAGTACTTCGTGAAGGAGCTCTTGCCCGAACCATAGAAGCCGGAAACCCACACGCCGATCTCGTGGCTGGAGCCGGCTTCCATCGCTGCCTGCATCTTTTCCAAGAGCTGCTCCAGCTGCTGCTCTATGCTTTCAGTGACGATGTATTCAGAGATCTCCGCCTGCAGGCGCTGCTCTTGGGAGGCCTGATAGGTGATAACCTTCTCGATGGTGCGATGGATGTCCTTGCCTGTATCGAAGAGGGTGCGGATCTGAGGCATAGCGTTTCCTGTCAAATGTCTTCTTGTGTCAGCCGCCGACGTGCACGGATCGATAGTTGCCGTCTTCGGGATAGAAGCCGAGAAACCTCAGCCTCGTCTTTCCTGTTCGAGTGCCTGGATAAAGGAAGACTGTGGGGATGTGGAATTTGCCCTGAAGTTGCGCCTCGATCGCCCCAATTCGCAGATATGGGTGAAGTGCCTGAAGATCCGTCACCAGCATGATGGTTGACGGCTGGCCCTGCAGGGCGTTGAGCCGCTCCTCCAACCGCGACTGGAGGCGCCCCTGGGCATTGAGAGCGTTGGCAAGCGCAGTGTTGGTCCGTCCCCAAGAAAGGGGATCCTTGCGGTCGGCCTCAAGCCAGACCTTGCGGAGCGGCGCCGTAGCAAGGATGTCGGCTATGTGCTCGGCGATGGAAAAAGTCTCGACCTGCCAGCCCGCATTGGCCAACTTGGACGTCCAAGCGGGCATGAGTTGCTTCACCTCGAGGAGTTGGTTCGGGTGAAAGACCAGATAGAAGATCGGCTCGAAGCTCGCATGCGCGAATTCTCGGCCTGCCTCAACCCGGCGGATTAACTCGTCGAAGTCAGCCTTCAGAGAGGACATTGGCAAGTTCCTCCATTGACTTATGTTTCCACGACACCTGCGTGATACCTCCCGCCGACTGCACGATCAGTTCACCGCGCAAGGATAGGCGTTTCAGCTCGCCCAATGCATCTTCCGGCTCAAGCCCAAACAGCGTCCAATCAGTATTGCGGAGCAGCGCGTTGTCACCAATCCCCCGAAAATGGAGATCATGAGCCAGGACAGAAACGACATTTGGCGTGATGCGAAATGTGCTGAGGGCCCTTGCGCCACCCTTCATAGGCCCAAGCAGGCCGAAATCGGCGCACGCGCCCAAGAGGTATCTTGCAACGCGAATGACTGTAGACTCGGACCATCGGCTTGTGGTTCGCCCATCCGACACGGCCGAGGAGACAAATCGTAGCGAGTCCGCCTTTGAAATCGACCTTCCACCTGAGGAGTAAGCAGGCCAATAAACTTCACGGACGAAGTCAGCGAGGACCATGTTTGCTCGGCAGGTGAACAGGAAGCAGAGTGAGCGGAAGTCTTCCCTGGGTATGGTTCCGGAAACAGCTTTCAGCAGCCGGGCGGGCATAGCGCTGTCGACCAAATACCTTGGACGAAAGGCCTCTAAAATCAGATTTCGCAGACGGCGAGCCGTCATGCCAGGAAAATCGCCTGTGGCCAGGGCAGTCTTGACCAAATCGTTGCCTGTCATGTTGGGTTCCCACACTGCAAGCAGCTTCAAGGTCTCAGGCACAATGCCTAGCCCCGCCTGGAGTTGAGTTGTATACTTCGGCACATTATTCATCGTGCGCCAGTGAAATAAGGGAAACACTGAACACCCGCGGAGAACGCTGCAAGATACAACGACGCGAGCTCTGCTATCCAACCCGGCTCGTCAAGCATCGCAGCCGCCCCCACCAATGCCGGGCCTGATCTCGCCGTGACCGCGTGTTCCGCGAGCCGTTCGAGCGTAGCTCTGGCCTTGTCGGCGGAAATGGTTTCGTCCACCAACTCTTGACGCATCGTTTGCACCCGGTCGAAGAGCCTTTGCTCCATGTTTTCTGGGAGGCGAAAGGGGTGAAAGGCACGCCCGACACCTATGCGCTCGTCATGCACACGCCTCGCGGACTCTACAACGCCTTCGTACCGTGTCTGCCACGACTTCGACCCAAACACCGGCATAAGAAACGCAGAACTCGTCGTCGACATGAAGCCCGACTGCCACCATCCAGCATTGTCCCGTTCCCCAAGGGCGCCAACCGCTAGTCGCAGAGATATAGTCTGCGTCTCGATGAGTTCGTCTGATTTGGAGATGCTACCCATGTGCGTTTAGTCCTGTGGTGTCTCGCCGAAGCCGAAGTCCCCTTTCACTTCCGCAGCGGGGACGGCCTGGGGCTGCCTAATCTGCGAAAGAATCATGGGTTATAGCAGGTCGCATTCGGTCGCTAGGCTGAGAGCTGTCTGAAGTCTGTCAGGGGTCGGCCGGGGCGTGAAGGCACTTGGCACCCCCGGCGCCAATGTCCAGCCGCCCTCGTCCATCACGACCTTGAGGCGGAGGATGAACCTGCCGCGCGCCCTTGCATCCGCCAGTCCCCGCCCGACCGACCAGTACACGTGCTGGGCCAGCACCCAAGTCTCCAGAACATGGCGCGCGAACTCCTTCGCCGGAGCGTCCTCCCAAGCTGCGGCTTCGCGCTTGGCACGGAACAGCGGCAGCCGGTCCTGTCGGTCGAAATGCTCTCCCGCGTCAGGCGCGTTGGCTATGCAGAAGGTCAACCCGTCGATGATGACGGCGGCGAGGCCAGATCGTGAAGCGTCGGCGAGAACCTCGGTAATACGGTTCATCAGGTCAGTCGGGCCGACTTCGAAAAGGTGACCGGCTTCCAGCCACGTTTCCGCGGTGCGCAGATCAGGGTCGATCCCGGCTTCTTCGAGAAACGCCGCGACAAGCTCCTCGGTGGTCTTTGACCGCTCGTCGAGCTGGCGCAGGATCCAGCTAAATAACGTTTCCAACGTCAGGCGGAATAGTTGGCGGATCTGCAGTTTTCGCCATCTCGCCGCGGTTTCTTCCAGAATAGTCGGCGGAGTGAAGCCCGAAGGCGCTCCGGCCATCGTGCTGCGGACGAGTTCGACGTCAGCAGTGGAGGCATTGGCGACCGCTTCCAACATGAGACTGCCTCCCAGTCTTCTGTGAATGGGTGCCAATGTCCCGAACAGCATGTCAGCGGCTGCTTCCTTCTCGGCGTCGGTGACCGTGTCGAACGACCATGCTTCCGCCCAGCTCAGAACCTCGTCCGAACTGACGCTCACGCTGCCGAGGCTACTGAAGGCGGGATGATCGAGCCTGTCCGCAATTAGTGCCTCAAATGCGTCAAGCGCACGCTCGGCAGCAGCCGTTGGCACCAATATTTCAAGATGGACTGGGTGCCGGTCGACCCAGCCTAGCGACTTGAGCCCGGGGCCGTAGTTGACCGCGGCTGTGAATGCCGTGGAATAGCGACGCTCTTCCCGGCGCTTCTTCCATGCGGGGCCACCGAACTTGTAGTGAGTTTCACGCACGAGCGGCCCGAGAACCTGGCGGCCAGGCAGATCCGCGTTGGAGTCCAACAGGAACTGGGACCACGCGTAGATCACTTCGATGCGGTCCACGAAATCCATCAGAAGATCGACCTTAATCTTCGCGGCATCCTCTTTCTCCGCAAGATGTCGCGCCCGGCGCCAAGCCCAGGCGACGATCACGAAAGGGCGGATGTGACGGGCGACATTGTTCAGGCCCGGGAGGACCTGGTCCATCAGGTCGAAATTGGTCTGACGCAACCCCAAAGGGTCGACGCCGCCGAGTCTGGGGGCGGTCGGAGGCACAAACACGGGACCATCGGCCGCGCTTGCGGCCGCGGTCATGTCGGCCAGGGAAACTTCAGCCATGTTCAGCCTCCTCCGGCCAGATGAGGACGTGACCGCAGCAGTTCCTGGCTGTCGCCACCGCTGTCGAGCGCAGCTTACCGATCTCGATCCTCGGCAGCGTCCGGTGGCATTTCGGGCATGCCTCCGACCATTGCTTCATTACCACGATTTTCTTTCTTGACCGCTCCGATGCGAACGCGTCGGCCATGGTCGCGAACTCGTCCTTTGCGGCGAGGGCGAGATCCCCGTAACCGCCGGCGGGTTGTCCCCGCGCGAGAGCATCGATGTAGGTCCTGGCCTGTTCCCGGAAAGTCCTGATTGCGCGCACCTGGCTCCAGAGCTCGGGAAAAGACGCATTCTGGTCGAGCACGGAATGAAAACCGCGTGCGAGTTCGGGCGACGGGCAGTCGCCGTGCAGATCAGCTCCGATTCCAACGAGCCTCGACCGGGCGGCACGCAACTCGTTCTCGTCGATCCGCGTCCCGAGGAGAGTGAGAGCGACCGCAGAAACCAGTTCGCGGCTGTCATCGGGAATCTCAATTCTGGTCAACGCGTCGAGCAGCCGCTGAAGCCACCCCTTTGCCCGTTGCTGATCCGGCAGAAGCCGCTCGCAGATGTATTGCGTCAGGTCCAAAGCCCGGAAAGCGTGAAGGTCGACCAGTCCGGGAGAAAGCATCTTGTCGAGGAACTTCTCGAACACGGCCATTGAATGGTCCACGGCTCGATCAGCCGCCTGGACCTCTTCCGTGGTGTCGCCTTCCTCCTCGCTGTCGGTATCGACATTGCGGACGGTTCCTACTTGCTCCAGGGGGCCGCGCTTCTCCCGCAGCGCGGCGAACACGTATTCCATGAAGCGGAGCCAACCGGCCCCGCCAGCAGCCGTCCGGTCCGTCCCCGGCACCGAGGTGCGAACGTTGCGCAGGTCGGCAACGTCGACTGTCTGATCCTCGGGCGATGCGCGAACTCCAGCACCGCCGCCGCTGATCGGCATTGGCGCTTGTGCCATCCTGCGGGGGTCCTCGTGCAGCCAGACCATCATGGCTGCAACGTCGGCAGGGGTCTCGGTTCCCGCCAGGATAGCCAGCAAGCGCGGTCCGAGCGCGCCGGCGCGACGTGTCATCTCGGTGAATGCGGCAAGCGAAACAAAGCCTTCTGCGGCCGATCTATCGGCAGCTTCTACGCGCACAACCAGCCTTCCGCCCTTCCAGGACTGAACCTCCAGGCCCGGCGCGTTGGCGGTGAAGGAACCGTCGTCCGCAAGATAAACGTCGTCCAGCTTGCGGGGGCCTTCCGTGGTGATCTGGAAGACCGAGGCCGCACCCGTCATTGCCGGCGCCAACACCTGGCCGGAGACGCGGTCGCCTTCGAGGACCGCTCGCAGGATTCCGATCGGTTCGCTTCCGTCGTCGGCGTCATCGCCCGGGTCGATTGCCTGAGGCGGCGACGAGGGAACGTATGTCCAGCCAACTATGCGATCCCGTTGAAACCGGGCTACGCAGGCCTCAACGTTGCGTCCCGCGCCCAAAGCTGCGGTCGAGGCGTTGGGGCTGCCGGAGATAAGCAGCCGGCCGCGTCTGCATATGATTTCGAACGCCTTCGCGTGGAGCTTGCGTGGCTTTTCTTCCTTGAGCACGTCGAGTTCGACCGCGCGAACTTCGACGCTTGTCTCGGATGGCCAGTTTGACCCGATCTTTCCTTGTACCGTGCCGCCGCCGTGAGCATGAATGAAAACGTGATCGAGGCCGATGGTTTCACAAAGGCGACTGATCGCTTTCCCGCTGTCCCAGAAAGGTGCCGCCGCAACCAGCCTTGTCGCTCCGCCCAGAACCTCGACGGCATCGGCGATCTTGTCCGATATCGCACCGTCGAGGCTGTGGAAGAGACGGATGTTCCCGTCACGGGGCCGCCCGAACGTCGACTTCCGGAGATCGTTGGCGACAACCTCGCAATGATGACCGGCGCCGTGGCGGACGTTGTCGGCGAGAGCCAACATTTCGAAGAAGCCAGCGGTATCGTCGATAGCGTCAGCGGAAAAGCTGGGGTGCAGGTGCTCGACGACCTCGAGATTCCCTCCCCACCCATTGAACGTCAGGTTACCTGATCCCACCAGCAGATGACATTCGTCGTCGGCGACCAATGCGGAAAGCTTTGGGTGGAAAACACCCGAGGTTACGGATATTGGCTCGACCTCATAGTCTCGGCCCACCCGTCGCGCACCTTGCTCGCTAAGCCCTGCCCTTACCCCCTCGATGTCCGCCAGAATAAGCGCTTCCCGCCCACCACCACGCACAAGAGCGTCAAGCAGCACGGCCTCGAAGAATGAAAGGCTCAATGCGTAAGTCGTGAAAACTGCACGATGCCACGGTCGCGCAGATATCAAATCAAGCGGCGATAAGGCCAATTAGTCCCCCCTCATGCTTGGCTGCCCAGCCAATACACGCATGAGCCTAAATTCATAGGCATTCTGGGGGAGAGTGTCTCCAACTATTTCAGGCGAACAAAATGTCGAAGCGGAACTGGCGACTGCACGAGCAACGGTCCGCGCTGGTAGAGGGTGTACTTAATCGCCGAGGAACTTCTTACTCATCTTTAGCAGCTGCTTATATACGTAGTCTGCGCCTGACAGATCGGCCTCTATATCCACGTCGTCGCAGTATGGCCATCCACGACCCTGCACGCGGCGGATGATGTGTTTTCCCTGGCGTACGGCATCAATCTGCTCCTCGTCGGGCAGCAGATCAATTCGCTTGCCGTCGACCGCTATTTCAGTCGGCCTGGGTTCGCACAAGTCCTCTACGTGAACGCCTGTAAGATGCCGTCCTTCCCTGGTAAACTCAAAGACAGACAAGCATCTGTCACCCAATCCGTATGGGTCGCTATGCTTGACGCCATCACAAATACTGGCCCAACAATTAGCCGGATTTAGAACGGTGCCATACGGGTCCGTATGATCCTTCATGCAGTTGTAAGACCATTGGTGCCACTCAACCGTACCAGCGGACGCGCCAGCTGGATAGGAACAAGCAGCACCTGCTGCGAAGAGAGCCGAAGTTGCAGTTCGAAAAAAAGAACGCACAGAGAGCAAAACCTCTTGGGAAAAGCCGTCGTTTGCAGGCGTGACGAAACCAACCACATGTCGGGATTGCTAGGTTGGGCCTGCGGTGTCCTCACCCGTGAGAAAGCGCCGCAGACCCTTTTGATATAGCTGGCACGGGACGGGCAGGCTGGGGGCGATTGTATCGGCCGCCCCCTGTAACCCTTTTGGTGACCCGCGGTGATTTCCGCAACGGGCCAAGTTTTAGATCACAGCACTTTCCCAACCTGAGGTGCCGGCCGCCTACGGTTTCTTCATGAACTCCTTCAGCGACGCGTGGCGAAGCTTTTTCTCGCCCTTCGGGAACCCTACGCGGCCGACCAAGCGTGGCCTCAGCATACCAGCCCTTCGGCGGTGGAGCGCCCGCCCCCTGAGATGATGTCCATTTCCTTCTCGAGCACTTGATCTTGCGCCAGTTCATTGTCAAGCCGCTTCGGACGCGGGATTAGGGCTCTCGCTCTCGTCCACCAAGGTAGCCGAGAACATTGTCCATCAACCCGGTCGCTCTTCCGCGACTTAGATCGTGAAAAACTCGACCCCCTCATGATTTTGTTCGAAGGTGAAAATCGCGTCCTCCATGTCCAAACATCCATGAAAATAATTCTCATGAACGTAAGTCTTTAGTTTTTCTGTTTGCGTATAGAAGCGTATGGCGCTATCATAATATGCTCCAGATCCTTCCGTGATGACGAATATACCAACAATTTTTTCTTTGTTCTCGATTTTTCTTGTTTGGTCCACCGCCATAGCTAGCGCCTCACCACCAAGGTAGGCTCGAACGGCAAGCGAGTTGGACTGCGCCTTTATCGGTATCCCTTCAACAAGATCAAGCGCTAGACCAAGGACATCCATGTACTACTCCTACTGTCAAATTGTTTCTGCCGGCACCCAGCGCGCCAGCTTCGTGGGTCAAGTAGGAGGTGCTGCTATGCCTTGCGATTGGCGAATTTGGCTTGTCCCATAGTACCTGCGAGATTGCTGTTCGGCCGGTCTGGGGAACCCGCGAAGCCTCGACGTATCGTATGGCGTCTGCGAGGCGCAGCTGCGTCCTGGGATTCTGCTGTAACCGCGATCTCGTAGTGGTCGATTGGCCGCGCCGACGCTGACAAGGCGGCGGCTAGTGGCGCTTCTCCGATCCGCGCGACAGCTCGACTTCCCAGCTCGATGGTTCTGCCTCCCAATCGGCCTCAACCTTTGTGACCATGATGGACATTCCTGTCGCCACGCCATTGTCTCCGCTAACGCTGTCGATGTAGCCGTGAATGATTATCGGGACGAGATGTTTAGGCTCGCACCGTGGCGCCTCTTCATCCTCCTTTTCAAGGTAAACCCTGAGCCGATCGGACCCATCCACCCTGGGGAATTTCGAAGTAATTTTCATTCCTGTGCCTTGTTGCTTGTTACTCGGGCGCCACAGCACGTAGGAAGGTTCGGAATCCGGCGAGGGCTGCGGCTGGCCTGATGTGGCGAATGTTCGCCTAAACGGAAAACGCGAAATTCGCTCTTCCTAGAGTACTGGAAGTGATACTTTGAAGCCGGTCGGCGCTGGCGCTCGGCGAGAGCTCAACTGGGCGGAGCGAAATGACTCGCTACGTACAATCATTTCACTGAACTAGGACGCCTCGACCTCACGAAAACTTCGCCACAGCCGGTTGACCGCGGGGAACAGATTGTCCACGCGCTCCAGCTGCGCGATACGTTCGCGGACTGCATCCTCGCTGACCACATCGAGCGCCATACCCATCCTCTGAAGCCACAACGCCGAAAACTGCCAATCGGAACATTTGCCACCTGAGAGCCATTCGGCGATCTTGTCCGGGCGATAATATATGCGGTTCCCCCATCCCCGGCGCATTGGCTCCGTTTCGGGACCCAAACCGCGGACTCGATAATTCGCAAGAGCCTGAAGGGAGGTTCCCAGAAACCGCGCTACAAGGCGGGACGGTATCGGGCGCCACGGTGGCGTGATGGACTCCATCGCAGCCACAACGAACCTTTGAACATCGATCTTGGCGGCGATGCCATGGGGTTCCCATTTGTTGCCTTCGTATTTCACAACGCAGCTTGGTTCTTTCATCACCGGCATCCACAACGTGTCGCGACTCCAGTTGCTCGATTGCATCGCCTGGCAGCCACTAGTGGACAGTACATAGGTCTACAGTCTCACCCGCTTCCACCACTCAGCCTCCTCCGGTGAAGTTGAAGTGCAGCGTCGCGCTGCACCCCTAGGTGGCAAGGCCTCTTAGCTCAGCCCATCTTTCGTTTGTGCCCACCACAGTCGGGCAAAACCACAAACGCAAGGGATTGAAATGAGAAGACTTTTGACACCAGCACAGGTCGGGAGCCTGATGAACGTTTCGGAGAAGACTGTCGCACGAATGGCCCACGACGGCAGGTTGCCGAAGCCACACCTGATCGGTGGCAAGCCACGCTACTCAGAAGGCGATGTCGAGAGATTTTTGGGAATTACAGACGGTCCTTCCGCGGGCTTCACGCTCGATACCCGATCTGGCTCCATCTACCTCGAGATCGTGAAGGCCAAATATATGGTTATCGATATGGGTCAGCGGTATGCCGTTTTCGAGTTGAAGGACGGGTCCCTGCATCTGCGGCCCTGGCGCAGCGACATCGTTGATGACCTCCCCGATAACCAGCAGCCGGTGTTTCTTTCTTGCGAAGACACCGACGTTCCCGAAGTGGCCCTCTGCGACTTGCCGTCGCTCGCCTCGGCGGGGAGGACGCCACGATGAGCGCGACTGATCAAGAATCACAACACCCGGACTTGGATGCTTTCGCCGCTGGATGGCATGGCGCCACTGGATTTGCATGCGGGTTCGCCAACAGGCAGCAGCAGTTCTTTCGATGGCCTGAGCAGAGACCGCAGCTCGAGGCATGGGTGCAAGCCCACAATAGTCGTCACAGCGCTTATGTCGGTTGGTGTCTTTTCTCCGAACCGTCCAGGGCTGCGGACTGCGCCAGTGTGCTGCCCGGCATTCTCATTGATCTTGATCTGGCCAGCGGCAAGCACGCCAAGACGAACTATGCTCCGAGCGCTTCTGACGCGCTTGCAGTCCTCAGGGAGACGGCCCTCCCCGAGCCGTCCAGGATCATTTCAAGTGGTGGTGGTCTGTATCTTCACTACCTCTTTAACGAACCGCTGATCCTTGCGGATCGAACTGACCGAGCCAGGGCAGCCGCCGTCACGGAAGGCGTCACTGCAATCGTCCGAAACGCCCTGCAGACCCAAGGCTGGGCGCTCGACAATGTGTCGGACCTGGCCCGTATTACTCGCCCGGTCGGGGCCCGCAACTGGAAGTACGATGATGTTCGCGTCGTCGAGTTGGTATCAGAAACGCAGGAACGCCTTACTGTCGCTGACTACGAGATGTTGATTGGTGCCGGAGCCCATCGACGAACAGCCGAGAAGACGCCGGCCACGCCAGCGGTGGAAGTCGAGCGCAAGGGTGGCGAGTTTTCGTTGATCGAAAAGCACTGCGGCTTTGTGCATCGGCTCTCTGAGACGCCGCAAGACGTCAGTGAACCCGAATGGTACGCCGTGGCAACGCTCGCCGCACATTGTGAAGACGGTGACGATGGTTTTCACCGCCTGTCGGCGTTGGACAGTGCTCGCTACCGCGACGACGACACCGCCGCGAAGCTCCGGCATGCCAGAAAGGTCAAGCCGCGGACGTGCACCGATATCGAAACTAGCCTGGGTTCATCGGCATGCGCGCGGTGCCCGTTCAAGGCCGCTGAGATGGTGTCGCCTTACAAGCTGGCTTTCGGGGACGAGAAGCTCCTCGAATTGCAGGCGCAGTATGTCCTCTCTGCTCAGACGGACTCGTACCATCCAGTCTCTGGGGCTATGACGGCATTGCCCGCCGTCTCCTTCAACAATCACTTCGCTCACCGCCTCGAAAGGATCCATAGCCTTTTCATTCACGACGCTCGGTCACCAAAAGTCATTGGGACGGATTACATCGCCGGTGATCAGCGATTGATCATCCGGCGCCCCGAAGGGACGGCCGTGCTGAACGAATGGCGCCCCGGGGGACTGGAGGCAAGGGATGGCAGTACCGAGGTCATTGATGAGCACTTCGTGCTTCTGCTTCCGAAGGATCACGAACGAGCTTGGGTGTTGGACTATCTCGCTCACCTGCTTCAGCATCCGGCCATCAAGGTCAAACACGCGATAATGCTCATTGGAGAGCCTGGGGTTGGCAAGTCGTTCATCAACGACCTACTGACGGGCCTTTTCGGGGAGCAGAACGTTAAGGTCGATGATGCCGCTATCCACGCGAGTGACTATAAGCGCGCCCTGGGCAACAAGCAGGTCCTCATCATTGAGGAGATGGCAACATCATCTAAATGGGAAGTTACGAACGCGCTGAAGCCGTGGTTCACCAGCGAAAAAGTTGTGGCCAACGAGAAGTACATCAGAGCGCATGAAGTGAGATCGCCTAGGGGTATCTTTATCCACACCAACCACGCTGTCCCGGCCGTATTCGAGCCGGGCGAACGACGGAACGCGGTCTTTCGAGTCGACGCTCCCGCACGCGACCAGGGCTATTACGATCGACTTTTCAGCATCGGTGTTCAGCAGTTTCCTGCCTTAAAGGCCAGACTGCTGCAGCGTGACATCTCGGCATGGTCCCCGAATGCCCGACCGCCCGTGACAGAGGCGAAGGCCGAGATCATTGAAGCTAGCAGAACGCCTGTTGCGGCGGATGTTCAAGAGCTCCTGCGAACCGACCGTATCCGAAGGGACCTGGTGACCGTGCAGGAGATCGTCTCCCTGCTCGCGCATCCCTTGTCCATGGCCGGTGGGCCATCGTCTTCCAAAGTCACCAGGGGACTCCAGGAATTGGGCGCCAGGAAACTGCAGAAGACCAAGCTCTCAAACGGCTCCACGGTGGATCTCTGGGCGGTGCGTAACCCGCAACGGTGGCTGCTAGCCACTCACGCGGAGCGCAAGGCTCACTACGAGGGGGTGGTTGCTCCGTCTGGGATCGTCCTTGGATTGGTCCAGGAAACGGCTCGACAACAGAACGTCTGACAAACGCTCGGTTCCTAGTTCCTGAGTTCTCAGACTTTTAGAAACTTTCTACCTAGAATGTATAAAGCTAAAAGTTTTCCAGGGCTCTTTAGCCGAGAACTAGGAACTGCCCCCACCTACTGCCGTACTGCGGATCGTTCACCGGAAGCATGTTGAGAGGACTGAGGGCAGGATGCGGGCTGTGCCCTTACACAACAACACACCCGCGTGCCCTACTGAACTACGATTGACGTTCGCCGCTGGCTTCCTTTAGGGCCCTTTGCCTTCTCTTCTCGAGAAGCCTGCGTACATCGGCTTCCACGTCGTTTCCGCGAACTATGGCCCTCAGGGGCTGTGGCTCGGCCGGCGGCTGAAAGACCTCTGACCGCGAGATCCTTTTGCTGGACAACCAAGCGTCTACTTCGTGCCGGTGAAATCGGAATTGCCGACCCAATCGGTGAGCGGGGACTTCGCCGCTGATCGCCCAATATCTGATTGTCCGGTCCGAGACCTGGAGTTCTTTGGCGAGTTGTGTCGTCGTGATCCACTCGGTCATGGTCTACTGCCTAGCTCTGTTTCCAATGCTTCTGCCCGCCTGCGCCAAAACCTGAGCCAGGTCCAAAGGGCCGACTGCTCAACCAGCTGCGGTAGCTGCGTCTACATCACTGCATGGACCAGGCGCCGGCGCCCCAACGAATGTCAGTCGAGCTTCAGCCTCTTCGACCCTATGGCAGTGAGGCACTGCGCTAGGAACACGGCGCTGAAGCGTCCCCGTGAGAGCTTGTTGCGGATGTTGGCCGCCTTCTCCTCGACACCAATTGCAGCCAACTTCTCGGCGAGGTCGGCGTAGCTCAAGCCCTGAAGCTTTAGCTCGGCCTTCAACACCCCGCTGATCAGTCGCTCCCACTCGGTTTCGGTCATCCGAACATTCTCCAGCAAAAAATCTTTGGCGGCCTATTGAAGGCAATTTCACGCCACTTATGTATCGTATACAGTGCAAATGCACCGTACACGATCAACGGCTAATCCCAAGGAACTCACAACATGACCATCGACCAGACAACGGCAAAAGTGCTGACCGACCTCCTTCGCGAACTCTCCTCGGAACTGGACCTTCATCACGAAGATGAAGAGTTCCCTGCCCTTAAAGCCACGATTGAAACGCTGCGAAGCGCTGCCACCCTGATGACGGACGCCGGCCACAAGATCCCTGAAGTTTACCACCATGTCATGCGCCGCTTCGAACGGGCGACTCGTTCCTAACATAGCGATCCGAAGCCAAATTTCACGACGCACAGCCTTCCTCCTCCACAGGACTTTCAATGACCACACTGTTCGACCCGTTCATCTCGAGCTCCGACTATCTGGCCCTGGCCCGCGATCGCGACCGGACCGGAACATCCAGACTGCACGAGGATCTTTCCCAAATGCTCGACAACGACTACGCCTGCGGCCTAAACCAAGAACACGTCGATGTCCTTATCTATCCCGCCAACTGGAGCTCCGCCGTACGCGATGAGAACAGGAAACCGCGGGCCTATCTCCACGCGAGGGTTAACCAAAAGGGAAACGCCGAGGTCAACTGGGCGCGAGGCGACCACGAAGTCGTTTATGAAGAAGACTTTCTGGCCAGGTACGTGAGCGCGGCTCAGTCCGCTGCCTCGGTCACAGGGCGAGGCATCGGGGAACTGATGTGGTGGAAGGGCTTCGAGCTCCTGGTCAGCAATGCAATTATCCGCAGATCGCCTGTAGCCACCGCGCTCCTGTACGCCCACGCCGCCAGCCTCAACGAGCTCGCGTCCGTCCTTGCCCAACACGTCAATCTGGTCGGCGCAACGGCGCTCAAGTTCACCTATCAGGATGCCGAAATAAGCTCGGCGGACTTCGTGCCGACCATCCCGTCTGATCGGCTCCGAGAGATGATCCAGGAGCGAGGCCGGCGGAAGGCGGCAACGCTTCGAGAGGCCGTCGAACGCATCGCAAAGCTTGATGCAGAGGATCCTGAATGATCCTCTGCCACCTCTTCCTCCTTCTTCAAGCAGCCAATGTTTGTCCAATGGTCTTCTTCGGTGGCACGTTCGCCCGCGGCTCTCGCGGCGTTCGTCGGATCCACCTATTGTCAGTCGCACCTCCAACGATCCACCGGCATCTCGCGGGCGACACCTTCTCAGCCGAGCTTTCGCGCTGCAGGCGCGAGGCGCGATGGCACGGCCATCTGGATTTTGGGCTGACATTTCCGTCCTGCAGCTCGGCCGCCGGCTGGAAGGTTTTGGAACCGACTCGGTCGCGGATCTTTCGATTAGGTGCGCGCAATTAGCTCCAGCCGGAAGGAGTATACGCTTTTTCCTCATCTGGGACTGACCGATGGCGGGAATGGACCTACCCTCGGCCCGCAAAAATTTTTGCTTTTTCGGGTAATAGCACTCGCCTCCGCAGGCCTGCTATTTCGAAAACCCGCTCCCCCTAGAGTACCACGCTAATGACCCATAGAACCGCGACATGGGCGGAACTAGATCGAGGTGCGTTCCACATGATTTGAGCCCACACAGTATGAAGCGACCGTCAAGCCGACTGCCAGACAACCTCACACCTGTTGCGGTCAACCTTGACCAAGCTGCAGCGCTCATCGGGATCGGCACGTCGCTGTTCACTCAGCTAGTCGCCGCCGGTCAAATGCCAGAGCCACGGCCGATTGCTTCACGCCTTCTTTGGGATGTGGAGGAGGTTGCAGCCGCCTTCCGAGCGATCCCGCATCGGGGCGAACCTAACGGATCGGGCACGTCGTCCCTATCAACCAACCCCTGGAACTGATGCCGAGAAAGCTACCAAAAGGCGTTTCCCCTGATCGTGACCGGCACGGAAACGTGCGCCTTTACTTTCGCGCCCCCGGCCGGTCCAAAATTCGATTGCGAGAACGACCCGGAACGCAGGAGTTCGAGACCGAGGTGGCTTGCGCTCGGCTTAACGTTCCCTACTCGCCCCTTAAGACCATCGGCGTTGCGGACCGGCAGGAACCAGTGTCCCTGCGATCTTTTCGATGGCTGTGTCAGGAATACAAGCGACGTGTAAGGCTGTCCCCAAAGATCCTGACCCGGCGGTCATCGGTTCTCGATGAAATCTGTGACAGCTTGCACAAGGGCGGTAGCAAACGGGGGGCACTCCCTTTTGACCTGCTAGAGCGGAAACACGTTCTTGAGATTCGTGACGATCTTCGTTCGACACCAGGCGCACAAAACGAGGTCGTCAAGGTCATCTCGGCCATGTACGGCTGGGCAGTCGAAAATGACCTCGTCAAGACCAATCCAGCACTCGGCGTGAAGCGCCTCAGGTCGGGTGACGGATTTCATACATGGTCCAGGGGGGAAGTGCGCCAGTTCGAAGCACGCCATCCCCTTGGCAGCAAGGCACGTCTGGCACTGCATTTGGGTTTGTTCACAGGCCTCCGTCGTCAGGATCTTGCGATCCTTGGACGCCAACACGTGACGAATGGATGGCTGCACATCCGTCCCCAGAAGACCAGCAAATCGTCAGGTGTGGAAGTCGAACTTCCCCTGCTTCCTGAGTTGCGGGCGACGATCGACGCTACTGCCTGCGGCGACCTAACCTTCCTGGTCTCAGAGTGGGGAACGCCGTTCACGGTCAATTCGCTGGGCAACAAGATGCGAGACTGGTGCGATCAAGCAGAGCTTCCGTACTGTACGCTCCACGGCCTGCGGAAGGCAGGGGCCACCATAGCAGCCGAGAACGGCGCCACGGACGAGCAACTCATGGCGATCTTCGGATGGACCACCAAGCAGCAAACGACGCACTACACGAGGAAAGCGCAACGCCGCCGGATGGCCGGACAGGCCGCCCACCTCTTGGCCATCCCGGAACAAAATCAGGACGAAATTGTCCCACCAAAAAAGTCGACGACGAAAAGTGGGACAAAAATCGCAAAAAGCTCCGGCAATTCAACACCTGAATGAAGGTGGTGGTGCCCCTAGCCGGAATCGAACCAGCACTCCTTGCGGAACTCGATTTTGAGTCGAGCGCGTCTACCAATTCCGCCATAGGGGCTCAGGCCGGGCGGCCTGGATGGCGCGGGACTATACGGTTGGAGGGCTGTTCGTCAACTGGCCAATTCTCCGGCGCCCTCAAGATGCGACCAAACTGCGCCTTTCGATTTCGTGACGGGGCTGCCATTGTGCAGCGCGGAAAATCTTTCTAGACAGGCGGCGCATCAAAGCGCGGCACGTCTGCGGGGACGGATGGCGTGCTCTGGGTCTTTGTTCTGTGCATGCCGTTAAACCCCAACCTGCCTGCGCAATGGAACGACACGCATTAGGAGTGCCGATGCTTCGCGGACTTTACGACTGGACCTTGTCGCTGGCGGCCCGCAAATCCGCCGAATGGTGGCTGGCCTTCATCGCCTTCGTCGAAAGCTCGGTGTTCCTGGTGCCGGCCGACGTGCTCTATCTGCCGATGGCGCTGTCGCGGCCGGATCGCGCCTACCGCTATGCGCTGATCGCCACCGTCGCCTCGGTGCTGGGCGGCATCGCCGGCTGGTTCATCGGCCACTACGCCTATGACGCCGTGGCGAGGCCGATTCTCGAATTCTACGGCAAGTACGACGAGTTCGAAGCGCTGCGCGCAGGGGCAGGCGTCGGCTTCATCGTCCTGATGCTGATCACGTCGGGCGCTGCCCACCTGCCGCCGATCAAGGTGGTGACGATCCTGTCCGGCGTCATCGGCGTCAATTTGCTGTTGTTCGTGGTGCTGGCGATCGTGGCCCGCGGTGGCCGTTTCCTGCTGCTCGCCTGGCTGCTGCGCCATTATGGCGAACCGATCCGCGAATTCATCGAAAAGCGCCTCGGCCTCATCGCCGGCGCCGGCGCGGCTGCCCTGATTTTGCTCTATATCCTGGTCAAATACGCGTTCTGAACAGAACCATCGCGAGCCGGACGGACCGATTGAAATGACAGCGACCATGAATGCCGACACCGGACGCCAGCGCACGCTGACCGCCTTGTTCCTCGCCGTCGCCATGGCCGCCACCGTCGGCTCGGCGCTCGGCTTCCAGTATCTCGGCGGCTACATCCCCTGCCACCTCTGCCTCGAACAGCGCACGCCCTATTATATCGGCGTGCCGCTGATGGTGCTGGCGGTGATTGCGTCGATGCTGCACGCACCCAGCTGGCTGACGCGCGGCCTGCTGGCCGTCGGCGGCATCCTGATGCTCTACGGCCTCTATCTCGGCGTCTACCACTCCGGCGTCGAATGGCAGTGGTGGGCCGGCCCGACCGATTGTACCGCAGGCGCCGGGCCGGTCGACACCGGCGGCAAGGGCGTGCTCGACGCGCTCGACAAATTCGTGCCGCCGTCCTGCGACAAAGCCGCCTTGCGCATCCTTGGCCTGTCCCTGGCCGGCTGGAACGCCATCGCCAGCCTGATCCTCGCCGCCGTCGCCTTCCGCGGCGCCCTCACCCGCGACTGATTTGGCGCGATGGCGCCGACGCGAGATCGTTCAAAGAATTCGGCAGGCTGAGTCGTATGGAGTGATTGTCGAGAACCGAAGCGGAGCGGACATTTGGTCCGTGAGCATCGGAAGCGCAGACAATTGCTCCAGACGGCCAGCCTCCCGAATTCTCGAACGATCTCAGGGTTCGAGTTCGACATCCCAGTACAGATAATCCATCCAGCTCTCATGCAGATGGTTGGGCGGGAACAGGCGGCCATTGTTGTGCAGATCGTGCACCGTCGGCTGGAAAGGCTTCTGCAGCGGCCACATCTTGGCATGCGCCGGCATCATGCCGCCCTTCCTCAGATTGCAGGGCGAGCAGGCGGCAACGACATTCTCCCATGTCGTCGCACCGCCGCGATGGCGGGGGATGACGTGATCGAAGGTCAGATCTTCCGGCGTGCCGCAATACTGGCACTGGAAGCGATCGCGCAGGAAGACATTGAAGCGGGTGAAGGCCGGGTGCCTGGACGGCTTCACATAGGCCTTCAGGCTGACCACGCTCGGCAGCTTCATCGAGAAGGTCGGCGAGGAGACGGCGTGCTCGTATTCGGCGACGATGTTCACCCGGTCGAGGAACACCGCCTTGATGGCATCCTGCCACGACCAGAGCGACAAGGGGTAATAGCTGAGCGGACGGTAATCCGCATTCAGCACCAGTGCTGGAAGCCCATCCGGAGATACGGCAACCGTCACGTGTTCACCTCCTTGGTTCTAGACCCGAACGGCGCGGATACTGTAAGCCCGACATGACAGGGATGTGAAGCGGATTGTCGCGTCGCCTAAGCGCCAAAAATGCATGATTTTTATGATTTTTTGCGGATTCAGGCCGGCGGCGCGGCGTCCCGCCCTCTGGTTTCGCGATAATAGGACCAGAAAAGCCGTGATGCGACACCTCGCCACGGGCTCCATGATTCGGCCAATGCGATCAGGGTTTTCTCCGGCGGACGCGGCTCGATGCCGAGCGCGTGGCCGACCGCGCTCTGCAGCGCGACGTCGCGCGCGGGGAAGATGTCGGGATGCCCGGCGGCGAATAAGAGATACACTTCCGCTGTCCACGGACCGATGCCGGACACCGCCGTCATCGTCGTGATCGCCTCCTCGGCACCGAGCGAACAGAGGTGATGAAGGTCGAGGCCGTCGACCACGGCCTGGGCAACAGCGATCAGGCCGCGCTGTTTGGGCCGCGACAGGCCGGCTTCGCGAAACATGTCCTCGCCGGCGGCCAGGATCGCCTGCGGCGTCAGCGGATCGACGAGCTTGGTCAGCCGGCCGAAGATGGCATCGGCACTGGCGCGGGACACTTGCTGCGAGACGACGATCGACGCCAGGCTTCGAAACCCCGGCGCGGACAGCCGCAGCGGCACCTCGCCGGCCATGCCGCGCACCTTTTCCAGGCGCGGGTCGATCACGCAAAGCGCATCGAGCCCCCGGGCAATGTCGTCTGATGTCACGATACGGCGCATGCTTTCTTGTTCCTCGACCGTCGACAGGGTAGCAATTGGCGAAGCGCCGCAAAACATGATTGCCGCCTGAGAGATGACACTCCTGACATTCCGCTTCGCGCCCAGCCCCAACGGCGACCTGCATCTCGGCCACGCCTATTCGGCGCTGCTCAACCAGAAGCTGGCGGCACGGGCGCACGGACGCCTGCTGCTGCGCATCGAGGATATCGACACGACGCGCTGCACGCCGCAATTCGAGGCCGGCGTGCTTGCCGACCTGAAATGGCTGGGGCTTGGCTGGGAAGAGCCGGTGCGCCGCCAGTCCGAGCATTTCGCCGAATACCAGGCGATGCTCGAGCGGCTGGTCCGGGAGGAACTCGTCTACCCCGCCTTCATGAGCCGTGGCGAGATCCGCGCCTTCATCACCGACAGCGAAAAGCGTGGGCGCGACTGGCCGCGCGATCCCGATGGCGTGCCGCTCTACCCCGCCGCGGACAAGGCGCTGCCGCTGAAGGAACGCCAGCGGCGGATAGTCGAGAATGCGCCCTTCGCCTGGCGGCTGGATGTCGAGGCCGCCATGGCGCGTGTCGGCAAGGACCTGTCCTGGACGGAGTATTCCGACGAAACGCTTTCCGCGACGCGCTCCGTGGAAGCCCGCCCGCAGGACTGGGGCGACGTGATCTTGGCGCGCCGTGACATCCCGACCAGTTACCACCTCGCCGTCGTCATGGACGATGCGCTGCAAGGCGTCAGCCACGTCGTACGCGGCCAGGATCTGTTTTCCGCCACCGGCGTGCAGCGCCTGCTGCAGCGACTCCTGGGGCTGCCGCAACCGGCCTACTTCCATCATCGTCTCATCCTCGGGCCCGACGGACGAAAGCTGTCGAAGAGCCTGGGCGATACCGGCCTTGCCGCCTTGCGCAATGCCGGCGCGTCGCCTGGCGACATCAGGGGGATGGTCGGGCTTTGAGCGCGGCGCGGCCAAGGTAACGCATGTCGAACTTGACGCCCGTTGAATTCCGGTGATGCATGGATCAATGGTTTCGTTTTGCACGCCGGGTTGAAGCGCAGTAGAGCAGCGCCACGGTCAACTCCCTCCAGTGCGGCGTCTGCGGAACATGCACAGCATCAAGCGGTTCATTCCCGCCACCTTCGTCGTCCTGTGGGCCACCGGCTTCATCGGTGCGCGCTACGCCATGCCGTGGGCGGAACCGTTCACCTTCCTCGCCGCGCGTTTCGTCATCGCCGCCATCCTGCTGGCTGTCCTGATGCTTGTGCTGGGTTCGAAAAGAGCCACCCGCGTGGAGGCGCTGCATGCCACCGGCGCCGGCATCCTGATGCATGGCGTCTATCTCGGCGCCGTCTTCTGGGCCATCCACAGGGGCATGCCGGCCGGCTTTTCAGCCCTCATCGTCGGCCTGCAGCCACTGATCACGGCGGTGCTTGCCGGTAAGTTTCTCGGCGAGGCGATCCTGCCGCGCCACTGGCTTGGCCTTGGCATCGGCCTCATCGGTATCGTCATCGTGCTGTGGCCGAAGCTCGGCGCGCTGGACGGCGGCGTGACCGCGGCGACATTGACCGCCTCGCTGGTCTCGGTGCTCGGCATGAGCGCCGGCACCATCTGGCAAAAGCGCTTCGCTTCCGGCGGCGACCTCGTCGCGGCGACCATGTGGCAATATGTCGGCGGTGGTTCGCTGATGCTCCTCGCCTCGCTCGCCTTCGAAACCCACACCGTCGTCATCAATGGCGAGCTGATCTTCGCCATGGCCTGGCTGGTGCTGGTGCTGTCGCTCGGCGCCATTTTCCTGCTGATGGTCATGATCCGCGACGGGGAGATGTCGAAAGTGGCCTCGCTGTTCTACCTGGTACCGGCGGTGACGGCGGTCATCGCATGGGCCCTGTTCGACGAGCAGCTCAACGCCCTGCAGATTGCCGGCATGGCGATCACGACCTTCGGCGTTGGCCTGGCAACAGCGCGGCAGACGAAGGGAAGAACTGTGGAATTGAGGAATTGAGGAATTGAGGAAGAAGCACAGACAGTGCCGGATATGGCCCGCTTTTTCTCCAATTCTTCAGTTCTTCAATTCCTCAATTCTACCTGTCATCCCACCCGCGCACGTGCCTCCAGATAGCGGCTGATCGCGGCATTGAGCTCGCCGCCAAGGATGAAGATCGCCGAGACCATGTAGAGGAAGACCACGGCGATCATGATCGAGGCCAGGCCGGCATAGGTCGTCACATAGGACGAGAAGTGGTCGAGATAGGTGGCGAAGATGGTCGAACCGATAAGCCATGCCGCCAGCGTGAAGACGATGCCCGGCACCAGCGAGACGAAGCGGCGCTTGCCCGCCGGCAGCCAGAAATGCACGGCAAACAATCCGCCGACAATGACCGCCGAAGCGATGACGTAACGCCACAGCGTGATGGTGCCCATATAGGGCTTGATCCAGTCGATATGGGCTTCGGCGATCCGCGCCAGCAGCGGCGCGAACACCAGGAGCACGCTGATCGCCAGGAAACCGGCCGTGGCGATGAGAACGAAGATGATGCTCTGCACCCGGCGGTAGATGATGCCGCGCGTTTCCGAAACGCGATAGGCGCGGTTGAGCGACGTGCGCAGCGCCTCGATGCCGTTCGACGCAAAATAGGCAGCAAGCACCACGCCATAGGTCAAAAGGTCGGTGCGCCGGACGGTCAGCACATTGAGCACTTCGCGCGCGATCGGCTTGGCGATCTGTTCGGGCCAGGTGTCGAAGACCAGATGCACGGCGGTGTCGGAGAACGCCTGCGCGCCGAGGAAGCTCGCCAGCGTCGTCGCGAAGATCAGGAACGGGAACAGCGCCATCAGCGATGTGATCGCCAGATGGCTGGCCATCGCCCAGCCGTCATCGGTGTTGAAATGGCCGAGCGCGTCGTAGAGGACCCGCTTGAGGGCTACGATCTTCCGCAACAAGAACCGCGCCCTCCAATTGTCTCCACGCCGGGAATATGGGAAGGGATTGCGGCAAATGGCAACCCTTGGCGAAACCACGAACAGTCCGGCGCGAAAGTTGCGCTCGATTATCATCACCGGTGCGTCTTCGGGAATAGGCGCGTACTGCGCCCGCGCGTTGAAGGCGGAAGGCTGGCGGGTGTTCGCAACGGCGCGCAAGCCGCAGGACATCGCGGCGCTCGAAGCCGATGGCATCGAGGCCTTCTATCTCGATTATTGCAAGCCGGAGTCCATCGCCGCGCTGGTGACGGCGGTGCTCGACCGCACCGGCGGCCGGCTCGACGCCCTGTTCAACAACGGCGCCTATGCCCAGCCTGGCGCCGTCGAGGATCTGCCCGTCGCGGCGCTCAAGCAGCAGTTCGAGGCGAATTTCTTCGGCTGGCATGATTTGACCCGCCGACTGGTGCCGGTGATGCGCCGCCAGGGTGACGGCCGCATCGTCCACTGTTCGTCGATCCTTGGCCTCGTGCCGGTGCGCTTTCGCGGCGCCTATTCCGCGTCGAAGCATGCACTGGAGGCCTTGATGCTCTGCCAGCGCCAGGAACTGGCCGGCAGCGGCGTCCACGTTTCGCTGATCGAGCCGGGGCCGGTGAAGTCGAAGATCGCCAGCAATGGCCTCATTTGGTTTCTCAGCAACATCGACCACGAAAATTCCGTGCACCGCGTGGACTATGCGGCGCAACTCGAACGGCTGCGGGCCGGCGGCAGCCAATCGGCCTTGAAGCCAGGGCCGGAAGTCGTTCATGCGGCGCTGCGCCATGCACTTCTGTCGCGGCGCCCGCGACCGCACTATGTGGTAACATTGCCGGCCAGGATCGGTGCGGTGCTCAAACGCATCCTGCCGGCATCGATGCTTTACCGCCTGATGGCCAAACGCGCCTGAACGCCAAAACAACTGGAACGAAACAATGGCAACCGTCTTCAACATTCTCGCCATTCTGGTCATGGTCGCCGTTGCGGTCGTGCTTGTTCGTGGCCTCATCAATATGATGCGCGGCGGCTCCGGCGTCACATCGAACAAGCTGATGCAGGCGCGCGTCATGCTGCAGGCCGTGGCGCTGGTGCTGATCCTGCTTGCGGTGTATTTCACCCGCAAGTGAGGGATGTCGGCGGGGAGGCGAAATGGTCAAGCTCAACAAGATCTACACCCGCACCGGCGATGATGGCACCACGGGTCTCGGCACCGGCGAGAGGCGGCTGAAATCCGACCTGCGGGTAGACGCCTACGGCACGGTCGACGAAGCCAATGCCTGCATCGGCATCGCCCGGGTCCACACGGCCGCGATCCATCCCGCGATCGACGCCATGCTTTCCCGCATCCAGAACGATCTGTTCGACCTCGGCGCCGATCTCGCCGTGCCCGACGACGGCAAGCCGCTCGGCTATGAGCCGCTTCGGATCGTCGCCGTGCAGACCGACCGGGTCGAAAAGGACATCGACCTTCTCAACAAGGAGCTTCAGCCGCTTAAATCCTTCGTGCTCAATGGCGGCACGCCGGCAGCGGCGGCACTTCACCTTGCCCGCACCGTGGCGCGGCGGGCCGAAAGGCTGATCGTGGCCCTTGCCCAGGATCCGGACGAGCACGTCAACCGCGACGGTCTGAAATACATCAACCGGGTCTCGGATTTCCTGTTTGTCGCCGCCCGGGCGGTCAATGACAACGGAAACGCCGACGTGCTATGGGTTCCCGGCAAGAACCGCTGATTGTCGAAAGCGGAAGAGGGCCTGGGGCATGTTCATCCCGCTTTACGACACCAACAGGCTGCGGCACATCAGGCTGCAATATGTGACGATCGGGCTGATCGTGGTCAATGCCCTGGTCTACCTCGCCACCGCGCTCGGCGGCGAGAGTTTCTCCAATGCCGCCGTGCTTGGCCTCGGCTTCATCCCGTCGGTCGTCCATGACACCGCCGAGCTCGATCCGCGTTTCATCGTCATCCCCGAAAGCCTGAGCTACCTCACCTATTCCTTCCTGCATGCAGACATCTTCCATCTCGGCGGCAACATGCTGTTCCTGTGGGTGTTCGGCGACAATGTCGAGGATGCGCTCGGCCACATCCGCTACCTCATCTTCTACCTGTTGTGTGCGATCGCCGGCGCCGCTTTCCAGGGCCTCGTCGCCTGGGATTCGCAGGCGCCGCTGATCGGTGCCTCCGGCGCCATCGCGGGCGTGGTCGTCGCCTATCTGATCCTTTATCCCAGGGTGAAGGTCTGGGTGCTGGCCTTTGCCCGCATTCCGCTCCGCATCCCGGCCTTCATCCCGCTCATCTTGTGGGTGCTGTTCCAGGTGGTGATGTTTGCCGCCGGCGGCGAGGACCAGATTTCGTGGGCCTGCCATATCGGCGGCATCATTGCCGGAGCCGTTCTTGTGCTCGTCCTGCGCAGCCGCGGCGTGCCGCTGTTTGCCGGCGCCGACGAGGACGTCGCGCCCACCGCTCCCGACCAACCGCCGGTTGCCACGGAACCGCTGATCCCCGACCCGCCCGCCGCGACGCCGCGCTGGGGGCGAGGAAACACTTCCAGTTCGGACTGAACCGATTTGAGCCGCTTGCAGCGTATTGACGTGCAGGGTTGCCGCAACTACGGAAACGTCACCGCCGCAACCTAAGGCGGGCAAACACCAGAATTTCCATCCGGCCGGAATTCCATCCGGCCAAAATTCAGTCAGGAATGTCGGCTTTCGACAACTCAGAACGGGCGCAGGCTGTTATAGCGCGCCCAACTAGCGTGAAGAGGTGACAGGCAAATGAAGATCCTTGTGCCCGTGAAGCGGGTTGTGGATGCGAACGTCAAGGTTCGCGTGAAGGCTGATGGTTCGGCGGTGGAGCTCGCCAACGTCAAGATGGCGATGAACCCGTTTGACGAAATCGCGGTGGAAGAAGCAATCCGGCTGAAGGAAGCCGGCAAGGCTGAAGAAATCATCGTCGTCTCGATCGGCCCGCAGCAGGCGCAGGAAACACTGCGCACCGCGCTCGCCATGGGCGCCGACCGCGCCATCCTGGTCAAGACCGACGAACAGACCGAGCCGCTCGGCGTCGCCAAGGTGCTGAAAGGCGTCGTCGACGCCGAGCAGCCCGGCCTCGTCATTCTCGGCAAGCAGGCGATCGACGACGACTCCAACCAGACCGGCCAGATGCTGGCGGCACTGCTTGGCTGGGCGCAGGGCACCTTCGCTTCCAAGATCGTGCTCGACGGCGACAAGGCCAAGGTGACGCGCGAAGTCGACGGCGGCCTGCAGACCGTGGAACTGAAGATGCCGGTGATCGTCACCGCCGACCTTCGCCTCAACCAGCCGCGCTATGCCTCGTTGCCCAACATCATGAAGGCCAAGAAGAAGCAGCTCGACGAGAAGACCCCGGCCGACTACGGCGCCGACGTCAAGCCGCGGCTGAAGGTCATCAAGACCGAGGAGCCGAGCGGCCGCAAGGCAGGCGTCAAGGTCAAGAGCGTCACTGAGCTGGTCGACAAGCTCAAGAACGAAGCCGGCGTGTTGTAAGCGATCGGGAAAGGAACAGAAAAATGGCTATTCTCCTCATCGCAGAACACGACAACGCAACGCTTTCCGACCAGACCGCCAAGGCGCTGTCGGCGGCGCTGCAGATCGGCTCGGACGTGCATGTGCTGGTTGCCGGCAAAGGCGCCAAGCCGGCAGCCGACGCTGCCGCCAAGCTCAAGGGCGTGAGCAAGGTGCTGCTGGCCGAGGCAGACGAACTTGCCGAGCGCCTGGCCGAGCCGACGGCAGCACTGGTCGTGTCGTTGGCAGGCGCTTACGACACCATCATCGCGCCGGCGACCTCGTCGGGCAAGAATGTCGCGCCGCGCGTCGCAGCGCTGCTCGATGTCGCGCAGGTGTCCGAGATCATCGAAGTCGTATCGCCCGACACCTTCAAGCGGCCGATCTATGCCGGCAACGCCATCCAGACGGTGCAGTCGAGCGACCCCAAGAAGGTGATCACGGTGCGCACAGCCTCGTTCCAGGCAGCCCCCGAGGGCGGCTCGGCGGCGGTCGAGACCGTCAAGGCCGCGGCCAATCCCGGCCTGTCCACCTTCGTCGAGAACAAGCTTTCCGAGACCGACCGTCCGGAGCTGACCTCGGCCAAGATCATCATCTCGGGTGGTCGTGCGCTGGGTTCGGCGGAGAAGTTCCAGGAGGTCATCCTGCCGGTCGCCGACAAGCTCGGTGCAGCCGTCGGCGCCTCCCGCGCCGCGGTCGATGCCGGCTATGCGCCGAACGACTGGCAGGTCGGCCAGACCGGCAAGGTGGTTGCCCCCGATCTTTACATCGCGGTCGGCATCTCCGGCGCCATCCAGCATCTCGCCGGCATGAAGGATTCGAAGGTCATCGTCGCCATCAACAAGGACGAGGAGGCGCCGATTTTCCAGGTTGCCGACTACGGCCTCGTCGGCGATCTCTTCGTCATTCTGCCGGAGCTGCAAAAGGCGCTTTGACGCTTTCTGCCAAAGCGTATTAAATGGTGAGGGTGGGGTAGACGAAGTCGCCCCGCCCTTTTAGTTTGCACCGCACAAAAAGCAGGCCGCAAAGGCGAAAAGCAATCCAGCAAAAGTGCGCAGCGGTTTTGCGTCCGGAATTGCGGTAAAAAAAGGTGGAGCGCTTTCGCAGTTCAAGCGGAAGGGCTCAGGACGGGATCGGTGTAATGAGCAAGATCGAGACGATCGGCATCATCGGCGCGGGCCAGATGGGCGGCGGCATCGCCCATGTCTCCGCGCTTTCGGGCTACAAGGTGCTGATCTACGATATTTCGCCCGACCGCATCGAGAAAGGCATCGCCACAATCAGCGGGAACATGGCCCGCCAGGTGGGGTCCGGCAAGCTCGACGAGAAGGTGCGCAACGACGCGATGGGCCGCATTTCGGCCGCGCCCGCGATGGCCGATCTTGCCGGCGCGGATCTGGTGATCGAGGCGGCGACAGAGGACGAGACGGTCAAGCGCAAGATCTACGCCCAGCTTTGTCCGCAGCTCAATCCCGAAGCCATCCTGGCGACCAACACCTCGTCGATCTCGATCACGCGGCTTGCCGCGCAGACCGACCGGCCTGAGCGGTTCATCGGCATACATTTCATGAACCCGGTGCCGCTGATGAAGCTGGTCGAGCTGGTGCGCGGCATCGCCACCGAGGACCAGACCTTCGAGGCGGCCAAGACCTATGTGAAGCAGCTCGACAAGACGATCACGGTCTCGGAGGATTTTCCGGCCTTCATCGTCAACCGCATCCTGTTGCCGATGATCAACGAGGCGATCTACACGCTCTATGAGGGTGTCGGCTCGGTCGACGCCATCGACACCGCCATGCGGCTCGGCGCCAACCATCCGATGGGGCCGCTGCAGTTGGCCGATTTCATCGGGCTCGATACCTGCCTGTCGATCATGCAGGTGCTGCATGACGGCCTGTCGGACTCCAAGTACCGCCCTTGCCCGCTGCTGGTGAAATATGTCGAGGCCGGCTGGCTCGGCCGCAAGACCGGGCGCGGCTTCTACGACTATCGTGGCGAGCATCCCGTTCCGACGCGCTGAGCGCATCGTCGACGCAAATCAGGGACAAGCCTTCGGATCGGCGGTTGACAGGCTCGATCAGGAGGCCGCCGCCAGCGGCTCTGTCCGGCCCTCCACGATCCGTGCGTCGGACGCCATGGAGACACAGCCGCGGCCGGCCGCCTTGGCCGCATAGCAGGCCGCATCGGCTCTCGCGATGATCTCGTCGACCTCGCCGCAACTGGCATTGATCGCAGCCAGTCCGATGCTGGCGCCGATCACGTGAGGACGGCCGTCCCAGGTGAAGTCCAGCCCGCCGATCGCATCGATGATGGAGCGTGCCGCGATCTTGGCGCCGGCTGCCGAACCCGATTTCAGAATGACCGCGAATTCGTCGCCGCCGAGGCGAGCGACGATATCGTCTGGACCAAGCACGCCGCGAATCGCCTCGGCAACCCGCTTCAGCAGCGCGCCTCCCGCCGCGTGTCCGCCGGTGTCGTTGACCAGTTTGAAGTGGTCGAGATCGATGAACATGAACTGATGTCCGGCGCCTCCGACCGACTTCGTCGTGTCGGCGGTGCCGTCCTTGCGCGCCTGGCCGACCAGGTCTTCCATGGCGCGGATGAAGCTCGAGCGGTTGGCAAGGCCGGTCAGCGCATCGTGTGCCGCGGCGTGCGCCAGCTGGCGCTGCAGCGCGCGCGCATCGGTAAAGTCCTGGAAGACGATGACCAGCCCGCAGAATTCGTTCCGTTCGTTGATGATCGGCGACACCACCTGGCGGATGCTGCAGCGCGTGTCGTCGCGCCGGATCAGGACGGCGCGGCTGTTCTGGTCGGCGGGCGCATGAACGCCAACTGCGGGCCGGGTGACGCCGATCCTGTGCCCCGTCTCCTCGTCGACCGCCCAGTAGACATGGCCAAGCATCTTGCCGAGAGCCTCGCCGCCGGCAATCCCGGTCAGCTTTTCGGCGACCGGGTTCATGAAGGTGATACGGTTTGCGGCATCGGTGCAGATGACGGCATCGCCGATTGATTGCAGCGTCACCCTCAGCCGCTCCTTTTCGTCGGCAAGCATTGCCGCCGACACAGTAAGGCGCTCTTCGGCCTCCTTGCGACGGGTGATGTCGGTCAGGCTGCCGATGGCCCTGATCAGCCGTCCATCCTCGTCGCGTTCGATGGCCTTGCCGCGGTCGAGTATCCACATCCAGTGGCCATCCTTGTGGCGCATCCTGAATTCGGCTTCAAAGAACGGTGTCTTGCCCTCGAGATGGGCGCGATCGGCTTCGGCGACAGTCTCGCGATCGTCGGGATGAATCATCGTCAGCCAGCGATCGGTGTCGCCATCGAGCTCGCCATCCGCATAGCCCAGCATCTTGACCCAGGTCGAGGAATAGGTCGTGCCCCCCTTGCGCATGTCGAGGTCCCAGACGCCTTGGCCGGCACCAGCCAGAGCAAAATTCCAACGCGTCTCCGCCTCGGCAATGCGCGCCTCGGCCTGCTTGCGCGCGTCGATGTTCTCGATTTGCGAAACGAGATAGAGCGGGCGGCCGCTGGTCTCATCGCGAATGACCGAACCGGCAAGATGAGCCCAGACGGGCGTTCCGTCCTTCCTGAGATAACGCTTCTCGAAGTGGAAGGAATTGACCGTGCCCGCCTTCAGATCGTCCATCGTCTCCCGCCCGATCAGCAGATCGTCGGGATGCGTGATCTGGAAGAAAGTCAGCGCCTCGATCTCTTCGCTTGTGTAGCCAAGCATGGCGGCGAAGGCCGGATTGGTTTGGCGGATGCGACCGTCGAGACCGACAACCACGATGCCGATCGCCGAATCCTCCATGGCGCGGCGGAAGCGCAGCTCGCTCTCGGCGATCTGCTGGCGATCCCTGCTGATCCTGCGGATAGACAGGGCGGCGAGGAACAGCGCGCCCGCCGCCACCGCCACCGCGATCTGCAGGCAGAGCCTCAACGCTTCGGTGCCGAAATCCAGGCTCGACAGCAGGATCGAGGTCGCCAGCACGCCCAGGCCGGCGACGAGCAACGCCAGCCCTGCATGCGCAAGAGATTTTCGGCTGGTTAATCCTCGCCACATCACGATACGTGCCACCCCCGTGCGCAAACGCATGTTCTCGCATCAACCTTGGCGGATCGATTTTAAGGAAAGGTTGCGTCCGGCATGCCGGCGTGGTCGCTAACCGGCAAACAATTGCCGGCATGATTAAGGATCGGTGCACGGGTCCGCGATCGTTACGAAACGCTACCAGCGTATGAAAAACCGTCCGCCGAGCGCACCGAGCAATGCGAGCGCTGCGATCGCTGCCGTGTACCAGGTGGCGACGAAAAGCGGCGAGTCGTCGAAGCAGTGCGCGGCATAGAAGGTTGCCGCCAGCCCGCCGGCGAGCAGACCCGCCACCGCACCGGCAAGCACGGGCCGTGTCGGCGCGCCATAGCGCAGCATCCACAGGAAGATGGCAAGCGGGCCAATACCGATCAGCGGGATGAAGCCCATGCAGAGCATCATGTTGGAGCCGACCATCCGTGTACCCCACAGCGCCTCCGGCACCATGAAAAGCTCAAGAAGCACCGCCACGGCGACCAGCACGGGCGCCGCAGCCATCCAGGCCATTGCCCGGCCCGTCGAGGCGCCCGGCGTCGACAAGGCGCGGATCAGGGCGAAGGCGCTGACGGCCAGCACGATGGTGAAGACGAATTTGGAGAGGAAGCGCATCGTGTGAGCGGCCGCCATGAAGTCCGGGCGCGGGCCGATGGTCAGCAGGAATACGACGGCCGCGATCACCGCCCCCGCACCGGCGGCCAGCCACCAGGCCGACAGCAGCGGGATTGCCTTGCTGCTTGCGTCGGCGTCCAGCGCCTTGATGAGATCATCCGTCCTCATGTCATTCCCGCCCGAACCGCCCCTGTCCGAATCGCTTGGCTATCGCGGCAAGTCCGCGATGCAGCGACACACGCACCGCCGTCTCGCTGATGCCGAACTTCGCCGCCGTCTCACCGATGGACCGCCCTTCCACCGACACGGCCGAGACCACGGAGCGCTGTGCCGGCGACAGGCTGTCCAATGCCCGGTTGATGTCTCGCTCGCTGACGGTCTCGGTTTCCGGCTCGGCGAACGTCTCGGCGATATCGTCGACATCGATCTCGATGCGCCGTCCTCGCCGCCGGAACGCATCGATCACCTTGAAGCGGGCGATCGCGTAGATCCACGGCAACACCGGCGCATCCTGACGCCAGGTATGTCGTTTTACATGAATGGCCAGCAAGGTTTCCTGCACGACATCCTCGGGATCGACCCCGCCCTGCACGATCTTGCGCCTGGCAAAACCGCGAACCAGCGCGGCAATCCGGTGCAGAAAGTCGGCGTAAGCCCTTTCATCTCCCGCGATCGCGGCCCGCATCAGCCGGGAAAGTTCGGCCTCGTCCTTGCCGCTCACAAGAGTTCACTCCCCCGAATTTCGCGTCTCGGCGCTGATTTGTTACGTGGCCGGCGAAATAATGTCCAAGCCAAACTATCGGCAAATCACGAAAGATTGCGGCACACCGCGCGCCGATCGCCAGTGCGATATTGCCCCGCGCTCTTGTTCGAGAACTCAAGGCTTGGCGCCGAACATGGCGTCCCGGAAAGACCTGAAGCCCTTTCGAACGGTCAGCTTCATCCGTCTGCGACGGTACTTGTTTCTCAGGCGGCCCAAGATCTGGAAATGTGTCTCATCGATAACCGGAGTGGATAGGGGATCGTTAGCATATGGCAGCTGTGCCAAGGCATCTGCATGCATGTTGGCGTAAGGCAACGAATCGTATCTGTCGAAGGGTGTGGGCGGGTCGTTCAATACAGTGGGATTGGTGTTGATCTCGAAAACCTGGATACGACCATCGACAATGGTGTAGTCGATCCTGCCATATGAGATCCCCGCCTTCTCGAAAATCGGCATCAGCTCTACCGCATGCGGATTGTCGCGCACAAAGGCGGTATGCTCGACTCGATGTTGCCCCGACATACCGCCTCCCTGTACCTTTATGAACCACTCCTTGCTGGCGAAGCAGTGTTGCGCATAACTGCGCTCGCCGATCCGATATGCCGAGTATTTCCGGTAGCTGCCATCGGCACCAGCCTTTGCTCCAAACTCCACCACCATGGGGCGAACAAAATTCATCGTACCCAGGTTCGAGAGCGCCTGGCCGAGTTCCGCCGGCGATTGCAACAGCGGCGGCACTTTATAAGCGGCGCCCGTCTCGTCACGCAGAAAGACAGGGAAACGCATTCCCGCCGGCAGACTTTCGGGTCTGTATACATTGAAATCATTGATGCCGTCCGCGAACAGCATACGCAATAGATCGAAACGCTGAAGGCTTTTTCGGGGATGGTTGAGTTGAAACAGATCAGGCTGCTGCGACTTCATCCGCTGGCTGAGATTGGAGCATGCTTCAATCTCTGCTTCGCTCAGTCGGTCCAAATCCGTCCAAAGAACGGTGCCTCTGGAAATCTCAAGCAGATGCGCCCGTTCGTCATAGGGAACAAAGCGCACAGAACCCTGCAAATCCGTTCGAAAATAGAGTAGCAGGCTTGCCAGGGTATAGGCATGCAAGCGATGGCAAACATAGAAGATCATGAGACAACCCGCCCCTACTCATGCACTCATCAACAGCTGGTATCAGAAAATTATCGATTCGATATCGCAATTACGAGCCGACTTTCGACGATGAAGATGATCGTATTTCAACAGCTTATGGCAGACGACGTTCCGGGCATGGCCGCGATGGAGGCCGCGGCCTGGGGAAGACTCGGTGCCAGCGAAAAAACAATTCACCACCGGCTTTCGCTCGGGCATACAATGATCCTGGCCATGGTTGAGAACCTTGTTGCCGGCGCGATCTGCTTCGTGGAAACCAGCCAAGATCCGCACGATACGGGAAGGTTCCCCAAGACCTTCTCCGCCTACTCTTCGCTTGCCAGGAGCCAACCTGCACGGTCACTCTACGTGTACAATCTTGGTGTGCGACCCGAATTCCGCGGCACCGACATGGCACGCCGCCTGTTGTCGCAAATGTCTGACTATGGACGGCAGGTCGGTGCGCGTTGGTTGGTCGGCGACGGACGTTGCCCGTCCTACGCGGGAGCACAGGACGAGTTGCCCGACAAGGTTCGGCCGGATCCGGAATTTCGTCGGACCATCGACGACTGGCATCGGACCGGTGTCATGCCTTCGGTGGAATCCATAACGAGGGATCCGCTACTGCGGTTCTATAACCGTGTTCTCCGGTGCGAATTTCTACATCTCGCGTCCGATTTTCTACCTGAAGACATGAGTTCCGGCGGATTTCGCGTTATCTTTGCTGTCGATCTTGCCCGATGACAGATCAGGCTGATCTATTTGACCCCATCGCCCATGGCAGCGATGCGTTTCCCGAATTCGCCCGTCGTCGGAGTTCAGGAGGCGCCAGTTGGGGCAAACCTCCTTATCCCGAGGTCGGTGAAGCCTTCTACGTGTTCAGCCATGCGCTTGTTTCCCAGGCCTTGAAACACCCGCTGTTGCTGCAGGCACCGCCGGGCGCCTATCAGGAGGTCAGGCAAAAGATCAGCGCCAATCCGGCCCTGGACCTGTTGACCCGTTCCATGCTGCTGTCCGACCCGCCGCGGCACATGCGCCTGCGCCGCCCATTGGCTGGTTCGCTAAGCTTTTCCTCCAGCAACGGGCTATTCGACCGGCTTGCGGCCAAAGCGTCGGAACTTACGCAGGCAGCTGTACAAAAACCGGAGTTCGACGCGGTTCGTGATATAGGCCTGCCGCTATCGTTTTCAGGCCTGGAACAGATCCTTGGTATCGACATGGACGATCCCTGGCGGATTGGCGCCGACGCACAGCTTATGGCCAACGCTCTAGAAATAAGGGCCGGCGGCGTAGACGAAGACGCAAACGATGCCTGCCGCCGGTTGGAGGCATGGGTATCCAGCGTGATAGAACACGGTACTGTGCGCCCAAACGGTATTTCAGCTCAGATGCTTGCCGAAGTCGAGGCTGGCCGCTGGCTGAGAGACGATGCCATTGCAAACATCGTATTCCTGCTCTTTGCCGGGCAGGCGACAGTCGTCGATACCTTCGGCAATGCGCTGGTCGCGCTTGCACGCTTCCCAGAACAGCTTTCGCTGCTTGAAGATGGGAAAGTCAGTTGGTTTTCAGCAGCCGAAGAGCTGCTCCGTTTTTGCGCTCCGGTTCACTATGCCGGAGCGCGCATCGCCGCGGAAGATATGCAATTTGGTGGCGCAACCATAAAAGCCGGGCAGGCCGTCGTACCCGTGCTGGCGAGCGCCAATCGAGACATTTCTGTTTTTCCGGCGGGCGACCGGTTGGATTTGGGTTCCGGCATTTCGTCGGCCCTTGCCTTTGGCACCGGACTGCATGCCTGTCTGGGTCAACACGTCGCCCGGTTAGAAATAGCTGTACTGCTGGAGGCCTTGTTCACGCAGGCCAAAGGCTGGTGCTTGGACCTTCCCAGGGTCGTCAGGCGGCATTCGGTGCTTTTCCACGGTCTGCAAGCCGCCCCATTCATCCGGCCCGCGGATCAACCATCGGTTTGAATTCGGCACGCCATTCGCGTCCCTTCATACTTGGAATTGTGAGCCCGATATCAAGCGTTTGTGCTTCAGCGACCGATTGAAGCACATCACCAATGTTGACTACGCCTGTCAGGTATCGGTAGGTGAGCCGGTGCCAACCCGAACTTTAGGACAATGTCATGAAATATGCTCTTTCCACCCTCGCCGGCGCCACGGCGCTGGCAATCATGCTGATCGCCAGCCCGTCGATGGCCGAGGATGCCGGCATCATTGTCTATAACGCCCAGCACGAAAGTCTGACCAAGGCGTGGGCCGAAGGCTTCACCAAGGAAACGGGCATCAAGGTCACAGTGCGCAATGGCGGCGACAGCGACTTCTCCAATCAGATCGTCGCCGAGGGCACTGCTTCACCCGCAGACGTGTTCCTGACGGAAAACTCACCAGCCATGGCGCTGGTCGAGAGCGCCGGCCTGTTCGCGCCGGTCGATGCCGGCACGTTGGCACAGGTTCCGCAGGACTATCAGCCGGCCAGCGGCAAATGGGTCGGCGTCGCCGCGCGCAGCACGGTCTTTGCCTATAACAAGACCAAGCTGACCGCCGACCAGCTGCCCAAGTCGATGCTTGACCTCGCCGATCCGAGCTGGAAGGGCCGCTGGGCCGCCTCCCCGTCGGGCGCCGATTTCCAGGCCATCGTCAGCGCCCTGCTCCAGCTCAAGGGCGAAGCCGCTACCGCCGACTGGCTGAAGGCGATGAAAACCAATTTCACCGCCTACAAGGGCAACAGCACGGTGATGAAGGCGGTCAATGCCGGCGAGATCGAAGGCGGCGTCATCTATCACTATTACTACTTCGGCGATCAGGCCAAGACCGGCGAAAACAGCAAGAATGTCGAGCTGCACTATTTCAAGAACCAGGATCCGGGCGCCTTCGTCTCGATCTCCGGCGGCGGCGTGCTGGCCTCCAGCAAGCATCCCAAGGAAGCCCAGGCGTTCCTGAAATGGCTGACCGGCAAGGGCGGTCAGGACGTGCTGAAAACAGGCGATTCCTTCGAATACGCGGTCGGCAAGGGTGCGGACTCCAACCCGAAGCTTGTGCCGCTCGCCGATCTGCAGGCGCCGAAGGTCGATGCCACGACGCTGAACTCCAAGAAGGTCACCGACCTGATGACGGCAGCCGGCTTGCTTTAGTTGCCATTCGTCCTAAAAGGACACCCGACCACGCTCCCGCGGGAATTCGCCTTCCGCGGGAGTGATTTTGTTTTTCGAGATGGCATTCGTCGATGACGACACGCTGTGTTCCCGACCGCGATCGCGGTCCTTCAATTGCTGCCGCTGGACGGCAACGGCACGGCGTCTGACCTGATGCAGTCCGCGGTCGATCTCGCGCGTTCGGGCCTGCCTTCGGGCACAGGCCGAAGGGCCCGGCGACGCGCACCGCTGTGGCTGGTCCTCGCCGCCATATTCGTTGCGCTGCTGGCGCTGGTGCCGCTCGCCTTCATCATCTGGATCGCGGTGCAGACCGGCTGGGAAACCGTCGCGGCGCTGGTCTTCCGGCCGCGTGTCGGCGAGCTTCTGGTCAACACTGTCCTGCTGGTCGCGCTCTCGGTGCCGATCACCATCGTGCTGTCGGTTGCGCTGGCCTGGCTGACCGAGCGCAGCGACCTGCCGGGCGACCGGATCTGGTCCTGGCTGTGCGTGGCGCCGCTCGCCATCCCCGCCTTCGTCCACAGCTACGCCTGGATCACCATGGTGCCGGGACTGCACGGCCTGTGGGCCGGCGTGCTGGTTTCCGTTATCGCCTATTTCCCGTTCCTGTATCTGCCGGTGTCGGCGGCATTGCGCCGTCTCGATCCCGCCCTCGAGGACGCCGCCGCCGCACTCGGCCTTGGACCCCGACGCGTGTTCTGGCGGGTCGTGCTGCCGCAATTGCGGCTCGCCATCTGCGGCGGCTCGCTGCTGGTCGGCCTGCATCTGCTGGCCGAATACGGCCTCTATGTCTTCATCCGCTTCGACACCTTCACCACGGCGATCGTCGACCAGTTCCAGTCGACCTTCAATGGACCGGCCGCCAACATGCTGGCCGGCGTGCTGGTCAGCTGCTGCTTCGTGCTGCTCGGCCTCGAAGTGCTGGTGCGCGGCGAGGAGCGCTATGCCCGCGTCGGCTCGGGTGCGGCGCGCCATCAGCAACGCGCAAGCCTCGGGCGCGCCACCATTCCGAGCCTGCTCTTGCTTGTCGTCACCACGCTTTTGGCGCTCGGCGTGCCGTTCGTCACCATCGGCGGCTGGCTTGTCGCCGGCGGCGCCGCTGTCTGGCGCCTGGACGAGATCGGCCTGGCGCTTGGGCAGACGCTGTTCCTGGCGCTCGCCGGCGCCTTGCTCGCCACCGTCGCCGCCATGCCGATGGCCTGGATCTCGATCCGCGCCCCGGGGCCATTGCAGCGCCTGCTGGAGGGCTGCAACTACACTGTCGGCTCGTTGCCGGGGGTTGTCATTGCGCTGGCGTTGGTCACCATCACGGTGCGCATCGCGCTGCCGCTCTACCAGACCCTGTTCACCATCCTGGTGGCCTATGCGCTGATGTTCCTGCCACGCGCGCTGGTCAGCCTGCGGGCGTCGATCGCGCAGGCACCGGTCGAGCTCGAACGCGCCGCTTCCAGCCTCGGCCGCCCGCCGCTGCAGGCGCTGTGGTCGACGACGATCCGCCTGTCGGCGCCGGGTGCCGCGGCTGGCATGGCGCTGGTGGCGCTCGGCATCATGAACGAACTGACCGCTACCCAGATGCTGGCACCCAACGGCACCCGCACGCTGGCGATGGCGTTCTGGTCCTACAGCGGTGAGATTGATTATGCCTCCGCGGCACCTTACGCCTTCATCATGGTGGCGATGTCGCTGCCCTTGACCTGGCTGCTCTATGTCCAGTCGAAACGGATGGCCGGACGATGAGCTTTCTCGAAATCGGCGGCTTGCACAAGCAGTACGGCCCGGTGGCCGCCCTTGCCGGCGTCGACCTGAACGTCGCCAGCGGCAGCCGCACGGCGATTGTCGGTCCTTCCGGCTGCGGCAAGACGACCCTGCTGCGGCTGATTGCCGGCTTCGAGGCGCCGGACCAGGGGCACATCACGCTCGACGGTACGATATTGGCCAATGGCGGCGCTGCGGTGCCGGCATATCGGCGAGGCATCGGCGTGGTGGCGCAGGATGGCGCCCTGTTTCCGCATCTGACCATTGGCGACAATATCGGTTTCGGCATGGGTCGCGGCGAGGACAAGCGCACTGAGCGCATCGTCGAGCTCGCCTATATCGTCGGCCTCGACAAGGCGATCCTCAAGCGCCGCCCGCACGAGCTCTCCGGCGGCCAGCAGCAGCGCGTGGCGCTGGCTCGCGCCATGGCGATGAAGCCCAGGCTGATGCTTCTCGACGAGCCGTTCTCGGCGCTCGATACCGGCCTGCGCGCTTCGATGCGCAAGGCGGTGGCCGAGCTTCTGGAAGCTGCCGGCATCACCACCATCCTGGTGACGCACGACCAGGCCGAGGCGCTGTCCTTCGCCAGCCAGGTCGCGGTGATGCGCGACGGCAAGTTCTCGCAGATCGGCACGCCGCGCGAGCTCTATCTCAAGCCGAAGGACAGGATGATCGCCGAATTCCTTGGCGACGCCATCATCCTGCCGGCCAAGATATCGGATGGATTCGCCAACTCTCCGCTCGGCCGCATCGCGGTCGACACCAATGACAGCCGCGATGTCGCCCGTATCATGCTTCGCCCGGAGCAGATCGCGCTGAAGAGAACGTCGCGCGAGGGCATGTCCGGCACCTCGGACATGCTGTTCGGCGAAGTGACGGAATCCGAATTCGCCGGCTCGATGTGCACGGTCGCGGTGCGGCTCTTGAACAATGCCGATCCGCCCGATGCGGCCGCGATCGGCAACACGCCGCTGGTCCTGCGCAAACCGGGCATGGACGCGCCGGCGGTCGGCGAGATCGTCCGGCTGACCGTATCGGGAAAGGCGCATGTCTTCGCCTGAATGCCGTATGCGGGTAGCCTGGAGTAATTCTAGGAAACTGTGAAGCGGTTTTCCGTCTGGAATTGCGTCAAAACAAAGAGTTAGAGCAGTTCGCCGTTTCCGTGAAACGGTGGAATGCTCTGGGCATATCCTTTGGATTAGCCGACGCGCTTTCCTGCCTGATCGAACCAGTGCAGCTTTTCTGCCTTGGCAACCACGCGCAATTGGTTGCCAACCGTGGCGGTGGCGCGACCCGCGACACGCACGACGATGCGGTTGCCGCCTGCCGCACAGTGAAGGAAACTTTCAGCGCCTACCGGTTCGACTGCCTCGACCAGCGCCGGCAGGACGAGCGCGCCGGACGGCGCCTCCGCATTGAAGGTGACGTCGGCATCCTCGGGCCGAAAACCGAGGGTCGCAGCTCTTGCCTCCCGAGGTGCGAAAGCGATCGCCGTGCCATCTGCGAGCGCCGCGCCTGAGGCGCCTTCGGTCAGTGCCAGGAGATTCATCGGCGGCGCGCCAATGAAGGAAGCAACGAAGGTCGAGGCCGGCCTTTCGTAGACATCGAGCGGCGCCCCCATTTGCTCGACCAGTCCGGCATTCATGACGACGAGGATGTCGGCCAGCGTCATCGCCTCGAGCTGGTCATGCGTGACATAGACCGACGTGACGCCAAGCGAGCGCTGCAAATTCTTGATCTCCACGCGCATCTGGCCACGCAATTTGGCGTCGAGATTGGAAAGCGGCTCGTCGAACAGGAAAAGCCTCGGGTTGCGCACAATGGCACGGCCCATGGCGACACGCTGGCGCTGGCCGCCGGAAAGCTCGCGCGGGCGGCGGTCGAGCAGCGCCGAAAGTTCCAATATTTTCGCCGTCGCGCGGACCCGGCTGTCGATCTCATCTTTCGGCGTGCCGCGGTTGCGCAGCCCATAGGCCATGTTGTCGTAGACTTTCATATGCGGATAGAGCGCATAGTTCTGGAACACCATGGCGATGTCCCGCTCGGTCGGGCCGATTGAGTTTACGATCTTGCCGTCGATCGCAACTGTTCCCGAGGAGATGGTTTCGAGCCCGGCGATCATCCTGAGCAGCGTGGACTTGCCGCAACCCGATGGGCCTACCAGCACGCAAAGCTGCCTGTCGGGAACTGCGATTGAAACGCCCTTCACGGCCTCGAAACCGCTGGGGTAGACCTTCTTCACATCCTTCAGATCGACGGTCGCCATCAGCTTCTCACTTTTCGGAATCGACCAGGCCGCGAACGAACCAGCGTTGCATCAGCACCACGACCAGGATCGGCGGCACTATGGCCAGCATCGCTGTGACCATGACCAGGTGCCATTGCGTATCGGCATCGGCGAAGGAGACCATCTTTCTCAACGCGATGACGATCGTGTTCATGTTGCTGCTGTTGGTGACGAGCAACGGCCACAGATACTGCGTCCAGCCATAAATGAAGAGGATGACGAACAGCGCCGCGATATTCGTCCGCGACAGCGGCAACAGGATATCGAAGAAGAAGCGCCACGGCCCCGCACCGTCAACACGCGCCGCCTCCACCAGCTCACCTGGAATGGTCATGAAAAACTGTCGAAACAGCAATGTGGCGGTGGCGGAGGCGATCAGCGGGATGATCAGGCCGGCATAGGTGTCGATCATGCCGAGATCGACCATCACCTTGTAGGTCGGCAGGATGCGCACCTCGACGGGAAGCATCAAGGTGATGAAGATCAGCCAGAAGAAGGTCATGCGCAGCGGAAAGCGGAAAAATACGATCGCGTAGGCCGACAGGATCGAGATGAAGATCTTTCCCACCGCGATGCCGAGCGCCATGATCGTCGTGTTGAGCAGCAGCCTGCCGACGCTGACGCCGCCGATACGGCCGACACCGCCGAACAGCGCTTCGGTGTAATTGTTCCAGAACTGATCGCCGGGCAGGAGCGGCAATGGCGGCCTGAGGATCGTTTGCAGCGTCTGCGTCGAGGCAACGAACGTGTAGTAGATCGGGAAAGCAACGATCAATATGCCGAGGATCAGCACGGCGTGGGCGATGACGGTGCGGAGCGGTGACTGGCCGATCATCGCTCGCCCTCAGCCGTAATGGACTTTGCGTTCCACATAGCGGAACTGGATGGCCGTGAGCGAGATGACGATGACCATCAGGATGACCGACTGCGCCGCCGAGTCACCGAGGATCAGATTGACGAAGCCGTCATTGTAGACCTTGTAGACCAGCGTTTCAGTCGTCTTGCCCGGACCGCCCCCGGTGACGGCATGGACGATGCCGAACGTGTCGAACAGGGCATAGACGGTGTTGACGACCAGCAGAAAGAAGGTCGTCGGCGCAAGCAGCGGGAAGACGATGGTCCAGAATCGCTTGGTCTCGCCGGCGCCATCCATGGCCGCCGCCTCGATCAAGGCTTTCGGCACCGCCTGCAGGCCGGCGACGAAGAACAGGAAATTGTAGCTGATCTGCTTCCAGGCAGCGGCGGACACCAGCAGGATCATGGCGTGAGTGCCGTTGAGCAGTGGATCCCAGGCGATGCCGAAACTCCTCAGCATGTAGGCCAGCGACCCGATCGACGGGTTGAAGAGGAACAGCCACAGCATACCGGCGATCGCCGGCGCCACCGCGTAGGGCCAGATCAAGAGCGTGCGGTAGAGACCTTTGCCGCGCACCACCTTCTCTGCCATGACCGCAAGCAGGAGCGCCACGCACATGGCGACGATGGCGGTCGCAAGGGAAAACACCACCGTGACCTTGATCGAGTTCAGGTAGGCCGGATCGGCAAGCACTTTCCTGAAATTGGCGAACCAGACGAACTTGGTCCTCAGTCCGAACGGATCCTGCCTGAGCATGGATTGGTAGAACGCCTGACCGGCCGGCCAGTAGAAAAACACGAGCGTGATGGCCAGTTGCGGCGCCACCAGCAGGTAGGGAAGGATCTTGTTGGGAAACACGACGCGAGGGGTCATGGAGCCACTCCGAGGTGATGAGGCGGGCGGCACGATGTGGCATCCCTCTTCGCCAAGATGCCTTTGACGAGCGTTTCGGATTGGGCATCATCGACCGTTGGCGAAATCGCAAGGGACGGCAAAACTCCCCTCGCCGAGGGGAGATGCCTGGCAGGACAGGTGGATGCGCCGTAGAGCAAGGACCTGCGCTCGCTCTAATTCCCCAGCGCTTCCTTGATCGCCGCATTGCCACGCGTAACCGCATTGTCGAGCGCCTGCTGCGCGGTTTGCTGGCCGGCGAGCATCTTTTCGAACTCCTCGTTCTGGATATCGCGCACCTGCGGCAGGTTCGGAAGACGTACGCCCTTGGAATTGTCGGTCGGCGCCTTACCCGTCATCTGCAGGATCGGGGTCTCGCGACCGACGTTCTTGTCATAGAAACCGGACTTCTTGGTCGCTTCATAGGCGGCAAGCGTTACCGGCAGATAACCCGACTTCTGGTGCAGGTATTCTTGCACCTCGGTCTTCGACAGGTAGGCGAAGAAGGCCGCGACGCCCTTGTATTCCTCGTCGGATTTATCAGCGAAAACCCACAGGCTGGCGCCACCCGGCGTCGTGTTCTGCGGTGCGCCCTTGGCGTCGCTGTCATAGGGCAATTGGCCGATGCCGTAATTCATGCCGGACTTGACGATATCGCCAAGGCCGCCGGAGGATTCGGTCATGATCCCGCATTCGCCGGCGAGGAAGATCTGCTTGGCTTCGGAGGTGCGGCCGCCATATTTGAAGGTGCCGTCCTTGGCGAGGTCCGCCAGCGCCTGGAAGTGGTTGACGAAAATCGGCGCATTGATCTTGAGCTCGACATCGCCGCCGGCCAGACCGTTCTGCTGGGTGGCCCATGACACGTCATTCCAGGCCGCGAAATTCTCCAGATGGATCCAGGTCAGCCAGGTCGAGGTGTAGCCGCAGGCGGCCGCGCCGCTCGCCTTGATCTTCTTGGCGTCTTCCCACACCTCATTCCAGGTCTTGGGTGGGCTGTCGACGTCGAGACCAGCCTTCTTGAAGATATCCTTGTTGTAATAAAGGATCGGCGAGGAGGAGTTATAGGGGAAAGAGAGCATGGTGCCGTCCGGCTTCGAATAATAGCCGACTATGCCTGGCAGATACTGGCTCTTGTCGAAGGTCATTCCAGCGCTGGTCAACACATCGGCTGCCGGCTTGATTGCGCCTTCGGCTGCCATCATCACGCCGGTGCCGACGTCGAACACCTGCATGATGTCGGGCGCCTGGCCGGCGCGGTAGGCGGCGATGCCGGCATTCAGCGTCTCGGGATACGTGCCTTTGAACACCGGAACGAGTTCATAGTCGCTCTGGCTGGCGTTGAAATCTTTGGAGATCTTGTCGACAACTTCGGCATTGGCGCCAGTCATGGCGTGCCACCAACTGATCTGCGTGACAGCAAAAGCGGAGGTTGAGGAAAGCAGCATAAAGGTGGCGGCAACACCGGCCGCGAAGCCGAAGGACTTCATGTTTCATCTCCCGTTTGTCATTGGCGAAAGGGGCACTCCCGCAGAGGCAATATGTGTCGCTCATGACAATCAGACAACGGTTTTGTTGCAGATCGACGAACTTCACCCCTTTACCTCACGCCACCTCGCCTCCGCTTGGACGCATGGAAAGCCACACGGTTAGCCGGCTTAGCGCGACGACGAGCGCCAGGAACGACCGTCGGGACTGCCAAGCTGGCTTTCGGCGTGCCAGCCCTGATTGCAGCCGCTGCAACCCGAAGAGACACGCCAAGGTTGCAGGCGACTTTATCGATCCCTCAACGGCAACGCGCTACTCAATCCTGCTGCCCTGTTTATTTCCAAAGATCAGGTGAAATAAAATGCTGACGGTCTACAATTGTATCGTCAACGAACACGATCTGAGACTGGTCGCACTCGCCGCGCTGATCTGCGGAATTTCCTGTTTCTCTGCAGTCAACCTGCTTCATCACATAAGCCGCTCCACCGATCGGAACCGGCTTGCCTGGCTGATGATCGCGGCCACTTCGACCGGCTTCGGCATCTGGGCAACGCACTTCATCGCCATGCTCGCATTCACACCTGGCATACCCAGTGCTTACGATCCCGCACTTTCCGTGCTTTCGCTCGCTGCTTCGGTCACTCTGACGGCAGCCGGCATGTGGATCGCCACCTTGCGGAATGAGTTCGATTATCATCTCGTCGGCGGCGCCGTGCTGGGCGGCGGCATCGCGGCCATGCACTACATCGGTATGGCGGCATTCGAGGTTCAGGGCCGCATCGAGTGGAACCTGTTGCTTGTCGCCGTTTCCCTTCTGGCCGGCGTGACGCTCGCGGCGCTGGCGCTGCGTGTCGTGCAGCGCCGTCCCTCCTTGAAGGCGACATCCGGCGGCGCGGTGCTGCTGACGCTGGCGATCTGCACCTTGCATTTCATCGGTATGGGTGCCGTCTCGATCTTCCCCGATCCCTCGATCGTCATATCCGAATACACGATCGAGCCGACCTCGCAGGCTTTCGCCGCCGCCGCCGCCACACTGGTGATCCTGGTTCTGTCGGCATCGGCGCTGTGGATCGATTTGCGCTTCCGTCGCCAGAAGCTCGAGGTCGACCGCATGCACGGTCTGGCCAATGCCGCCGTGGAGGGGCTGATCGTCTGCGACGGCCACCGCATCATCAGTGCCAATGACAGCATGGCGACATTGACGGGCATCGCAACAGCGACGCTGAACGGAATGCAGCTTGGCGATCTCTTCGGATCCGACATGTCGGGCTTCGGCGAACAGCCGCAGGAGGCCGAATTGAGCGGCCGCGATGGCACGAGCATTCCTGTCGAGCTGATCGCCAGGAGCATCGACTATTGTGGCAAGCCTCACAACGTGGTTGCGGTCCGAGACATTCGCGAGCGCAAGAAGGCGGAACAGGAGATCCTGCGCCTTGCCCATTTCGATCCATTGACCGGACTGGCCAATCGCCGCAGCTTTTCCGGCCGGCTGGAGACGGAAATTGCTGCGATGGGCCGGACCAGGAAAGGCGGTCAGCTTGCGCTTCTGCTGCTCGATCTCGACCGGTTCAAGGAGGTCAACGATCTGTATGGGCACGGCGCGGGCGACGCCATGCTGCAGAAGGTTGCGCATTGCGTTACCGGCATTCTTCGTCAAGGACAGATGGTGGCGCGGCTGGGCGGCGACGAATTTGCCATCGTCGCGCCGAACCTGACCGACCCGTTGGAGGCAGGCCGTATCGCCGACGCGGTGCTGACTGCCATGCGCGAGGAAAACCGGCTCTCGGTCGGCGGCGGCCTTGTATCGGCCAGCATCGGCATTGCGCTGTATCCATCGGATGCCGAAAACCAGGCCAGCCTGATAAGCCACGCCGATACGGCGCTCTACCGGGCCAAGACCGAAGGCAAGGACACCTACCGCTATTTCGAAGCTTCGATGGGGGCCGAGGCCCGCGACAAGCGCGTGATGGAGCACGAACTGCGCCAGGCAGTCGCGCGCCAGGAGTTCTACCTCGTCTACCAGCCGCAGAAGGAGATCAGCAGCGGGAAGATGGTCGGTTTCGAAGCGCTGGTCCGCTGGCGGCATCCGACGCGCGGCGACGTCTCGCCGAGCATATTCATCCCGGTCGCCGAAGACAGCGGCGCCATTGGCCAGATTGGCGAATGGGTGCTGACGGCCGCCTGCGAGGAAGCCGCCCGCTGGGAAAATCCGCTGACGGTGGCCGTCAACGTTTCGGCGGTGCAGCTCCACAACACGAATTTCAGCCGCAAGGTCCACGAAACCTTGCTGAATTCCGGCCTGGCGCCCGGCAGGCTCGAGCTTGAGATCACCGAGACGGCGCTTGTCAAGGACATGCCGCGGGCATTGGCCACCTTGCGGCAGGTCAAGGCGCTGGGCGTGCGCGTCGCCATGGACGATTTTGGAACCGGCTATTCCTCGCTCTCCAACCTTCGCGCCTTTCCCTTCGACAAGATCAAGATCGATGGCTCATTCATCAAGTCCGTCGACAAGAACGGCCAGGTCGCGGCGATCGTGCGCGCCGTCCTGGGACTTGGACGCGGGCTCGGCCTGCCGGTTCTGGCGGAGGGTGTCGAGACGCTCGGCGAACTGAAGTTCCTGGACGCCGAAGCCTGCGAGATCGGCCAGGGCTACTATATCGGCAAGCCGGCTCTCATCGAGGAATTCGGCGATCTGACCGGCGTCGTCGCACCCGCTGTCGGCAGCAAACCCGCCAGCCTGCGCGACAGAAGCGTTCTGGCCTTCGCGCCCGCACCCGCGCTAGCCACACGCTAGACTACAGGCTCTCGGGCTTGAGTGCCGTCTCGACCAGCCGCCTGGCGTCCGTCCCCGACCATTCGGCCGGGCCATTCATATGGGCGATAAGGCAGCCTTCGCCGTCGATCAGCATCGTGACGGGAAGGCCTAGCGCCAGGCCACGCTTCTTGAGGTCGTTGAACAGCGCCATCGTCGAATCCCGGTAATAACCGAGCGTCGCGACGCCGGTATCGCTGAGGAACTTCTTCGGCTTCACATCGTCGCCGGCATCGACGTTGACGGCGACCACTTCAAAGGAGTCGCTGCCCTTTTCCTTCTGCAGCGCATCGAGCGCCGGCATTTCGGCACGGCACGGCGCGCACCATGTCGCCCACAGATTGAGCAGCACCGTCTTGCCGGCATGATCGGCAAGCGTCATCGGCTTGCCGTCCGGACCATTGAAGGCAAGGCTCTTCAGGGATTGAGGCGGATCGGCCGGCAAAAGTGCCGCAACCTCACCGGTGGCCGACGCCGCGACTTTCTTGGCGCGGTCGCTCTTGGCCGCGCAGGTCACGTCGTCCCTGCTGTCACCCACGGCAGCTTGTGCCGGTGCATTGTTGCCAGACCGGCTCTCGCTGACATATACCGCGACCGCGCCCGCCAGCGCGCCCGCCACCAAGGCGGCGAGGATCAGGCGCGGGGCCGGGAAGAATCTACTACCGTCTGCCATTTTCTCAAAACTGCTCCGAAGCACGGGTTATAGCCATGAGCGACAAGAAAACCAGCAACCAGATGTGGGGCGGACGTTTTGCCTCGGGTCCGGCCGCGATCATGGAAGCGATCAACGCGTCTATCTCCTTCGACCGCAAACTCTATGCGCAGGACATCAAAGGCTCGATCGCCCATAGCGAGATGCTGGCGCAAACGGGCATTATTTCGGCGGCCGACCAAGAAAAAATCGCTGACGGGCTGAACACGATCCTGAAAGAGATCGAGGCCGGCAGCTTCGAGTTTTCGACACGGCTCGAAGACATCCACATGAACATCGAGGCGCGCCTCGCCGATCTGATCGGCCCGGCGGCCGGCCGGCTGCACACCGCCCGCTCGCGCAATGATCAAGTCGCGGTCGATTTGCGGCTGTGGGTCAAGGATGAATGCTTTCGCGTCGCCGAGGCGTTGAAAGGGCTGATCGAGGCGCTGCTGGAGCGGGCCGAGGAGCATGCCGCGACCGTGATGCCGGGCTTTACCCATATGCAGGCGGCCCAGCCGGTGACCTTCGGCCATCACTGCATGGCCTATGTCGAGATGTTTTCGCGCGACCTGTCGCGCGTGCGCGATGCGATCGAGCGGATGGATGAAAGCCCGCTCGGTGCCGCGGCCCTCGCCGGCACCAGCTTCCCGATCGACCGCCACCGGACCGCCAAGGCGCTCGGCTTCCGCGAGCCGATGCGCAATTCGCTCGACAGCGTCTCGGATCGCGATTTCGCGCTCGAGTTCCTCGGCGTGGCGGCGATCTGCGCCACGCATCTGTCACGGCTGGCCGAAGAGATCATCATCTGGTCGACGCCGCAGTTCGGCTTCGTCAGGCTGTCGGACTCGTTTTCCACCGGCTCCTCCATCATGCCGCAGAAGAAGAACCCCGATGCCGCCGAACTGGTGCGCGGCAAGACCGGCCGCGTCACCGGTCATCTGGTCGGCCTGCTGACGGTGATGAAGGGCATGCCTTTGACCTATGGCAAGGACATGCAGGAAGACAAGGAATCGGTGTTCGACGCCGCCGAGACGCTCGACCTGATGCTGGCGGCGATGACCGGCATGGTCTCGGACATGACGGTCAACGCTGCCGCGATGAAGAAGGCCGCCGGCTCCGGCCACGCGACAGCAACCGACCTTGCCGACTGGCTGGTGCGCACGCTCGGCCTGCCGTTCCGCGAGGCGCATCATGTCACCGGCCGGGCGGTGGCGCTGGCCGAAGACAGGAAGGTGGGGCTGGAGAAGCTTTCACTGGAGGATTTGCAGTCGATCAATTCCGGCATCACGGCCGACATATTTTCGGTGCTGGCGGTGCAGAACTCGGTCAAGAGCCGCACCAGTTTCGGCGGCACCGCGCCGTCGGAAGTGAGGAAGCAGATCCGCGCCTGGAAAAAGCGACTGGCGAAAGCGTAATGCCGGATATTGCGAGCAGTAATATCCCGGATATTGCGACGAGCAATATCCGGGGTGCAATGCGCCGAGAACTCGGCTAAAAGCGGCGGCTGACAAACGTTTCGGACGGATGGATCGATGACCGAAAGCAGGATTTTGGTGACGCTGACGCTGCTGGTTGCGATCGCGGCCGTTTCGGCCTGCGGCAGGAGGGGCGCTCTCGACACGCCCTATGAGGCGGCCGTGCAGGCGCGCAAGGATGCCTCAAAGGCCCACCAGCCCGTGCCGCCGGAGCCGGAAAAACCGGTCAAGGACAAGAAATTCATCCTCGACCCGCTGATCTAGAGCCGACGAGAGCCGGGCCTTCCAACCCGATCTCATCGCGCCCCAACTTCCGGAACCACTCTCGTGAACCATTTCGACTACCGCGACGGCGTGCTCCATGCCGAGGACGTGGCGATACCCGACATCGCCGCACAGATCGGCACGCCATTCTACTGCTATTCGACGGCGACCCTGACCAGGCACTACCGGGTGTTTGCCCAGTCCTTTGCCGGGCTCGACGCGCTGGTCTGCTACGCCATGAAGGCCAATTCCAACCAGGCCGTGCTGCGGACGCTGGCCAAGCTCGGCGCCGGCGCCGATGTGGTTTCGGAAGGTGAATTGCGCCGGGCGCTGGCCGCCGGCATTCCGGCCGGCAAAATCCTGTTTTCGGGCGTCGGCAAGACCGCGCGCGAAATGGACTTTGCCCTTGCCGCCGGCATCCTCTGCTTCAACGTCGAGTCCGAGCCTGAACTCGAGCTGTTGTCGGCGCGAGCCACCGCCCTTGGCAAGGTGGCGTCGATCTCGCTGCGCATCAATCCCGACGTCGACGCCAAGACCCACAAGAAGATCTCCACCGGCAAGGCCGAGAACAAGTTCGGCATCCCGTGGCAGCGGGCGCGGCAGGTTTATGCCCGCGCGGCAAAGCTTCCCGGCATCAGGATCACCGGCATCGATACCCATATCGGCAGCCAGATCACCGAGCTGCAGCCCTTCGACGATGCCTTCGCCCTGCTTGTCGATCTGGTCGGCGCGCTGCGGGCGGACGGCCATGCCATCGAGCATATCGATGTCGGCGGCGGGCTCGGCATTCCCTACCGCATCGACAACAACCCGCCGCCGCTGCCCGACGCCTATGCCCAGATCGTCAGGAAGCATGTCACCAAGCTCGGGCTGAAGGTGATGTTCGAGCCTGGCCGGCTGATATCGGGCAATGCCGGCATCCTCGTCTCGGAAGTGATTTTCGTGAAGGAAGGCGACGCCAAGAACTTCCTCGTCGTTGATGCCGCCATGAACGATCTCATCCGGCCGACGCTCTACGACGCCTTCCACGACATCCGTCCGGTCGTGCAGCCGCCGGCCGACACGCCGCGCATGATGGTCGACGTGGTCGGCCCGGTCTGCGAGACCGGCGACTATATCGGCCTGGACCGCGATCTGCCCAGGCTGAAGGCCGGCGACCTGATTGCCGTCTCAACCGCCGGCGCCTATGGCGCGGTGCAGGCCGGCACCTACAACACCCGCCTGCTGGTGCCGGAGGTGCTGGTCGACGGCGACCGGTTCCACATCGTGCGCCCACGCCCGACCTATGACGACCTGATTGGGCTGGATTCGATGCCCGACTGGCTTGCATAGGAGCGCCGGAAACACACCTACCCGTCCCAGGGAGCAATCATGACGAACGGCATCACCGTCACACGCGAGCGCATTGCCGCGATGGAACCGCGCATCCGCTCCTATATCAGGCACACGCCGGTGCTGCGCGTCGACATGGCCGACTTCGATCAGCCGCCGCTGGCCGTCGACCTGAAGCTCGAATGCCTGCAGCATTCCGGCTCGTTCAAGGCGCGCGGCGCCTTCACCAATCTCCTGGAGCGGCCGGTTCCCGACGCCGGTGTCGTAGCGGCATCGGGCGGCAACCATGGCGCGGCCGTCGCCTATGCCGCCATGCGGCTCGGCCACAAGGCGACCATCTTCGTTCCCGAAGTGAGCCCGCCAGCCAAACTGGAGCGAATCCGCTCCTACGGCGCCGAACTGATCGTCGGCGGCGCCCGCTACGCCGAGGCGCTGGCGGCCAGCGAACGGTTCGCCGAGGAGACCGGCGCCTTGCAGATCCATGCCTTCAACCAGGAGGAAACGCTCGTCGGCCAGGGCACGCTCGGGCTCGAAATCGAGAGCGATTTGCCTAAGATCGACACGCTGCTGGTCGCTGTCGGCGGCGGCGGCCTGATCGGCGGCATCGCTGCCTGGTTTACCGGCCGCATCCGTATCATCGCCGTCGAGCCGGAAGGAGCGCCGACGCTTCATCGCGCCTTCGAGGCCGGACACCCCGTCGACGCGCCGGCCGAGGGTATCGCCGCCGATTCGCTGGCGCCAAAGCGCGTCGGCGAAATGATGTTCCCGATTGCCGAAGCCTTTGTCGAACGCTCGATCCTGGTCAGTGACGACGACATCATCGCCGCGCAGAAGGCGCTGTGGAACCGGGCCCGCATCATCTCCGAGCCGGGTGGCGCCGCCGCCTTTGCCGCGGTCCTGTCGGGCCGCTATGCGCCGGCGGCGGGCGAACGGGTCGCCGTGCTGGTCTGCGGAGCGAATGCGGACCCCGCTACCTTCTAAAGGGCCTGCTGCCTTCTAAAGGGTATGCAGGATGGAACTATAACGGTCCACTTCACGTTTTTCCGAACTGCCTCGCCTTTGCCGTGTTTGCTGGTATTCTTTGAGTCGTGAGGCGTCGGGCTATCCTGCCCGCTCCACAGCATGATCCCGAAAAGTGAAATCCCTTTCGGAACAGATCATGCTCAAAGGGATAAGGCCGCATCCCGGTTTTCGGGATAGGCTCAAGGAAGGGCCGATGACGCAACGACCCACCTTCAGCAGTGATCGCGGCCTGGCCGGACGCCTGGCCTTGAGCCGGTTGGCGACGCGGGTCTCGATGATGGTCGAGCGCGGCTGGCCGTTGCTGCTCCCGCTCGTCATCGTCGCCAGCCTGTTCCTCAGCATCTCCTGGCTGGGGCTGTTCTCCCGGCTGCCGGATATGGCGCGCATCGGCCTGGTCGCTGCTTTTGCCATAGCGGCACTGGCCGCGCTCTATCCGCTGCGCTTCTTCCGCCTGCCGGGCGCCGGCGAAATCGACCGCCGCATAGAGGCCGCCAATCAACTGTTGCACAGCCCGGTGCTGGTGCAGACCGACCGGCCCAGCGGCAGGGAAAGCAGCTTCTCGCAGGCGCTGTGGCGCGAACACCAGAAGCGTATGGCTGGAAAGCTCGACAACCTTGGCGCCGACCTGCCGCGCACGCGCGTGCCGGAGCGCGACCCCTGGGGGCTGCGCGCGGTGGCGGCCCTTTTGCTCGTTACCGCCTTCGCCTTCTCCTTCGGACCGACGGGCGGCAGGATCAGCGACGGCTTCAATGCCCATGGCGCGCGCGATATCGTGCCGCCGCGCATCGACGCATGGGTGACGCCACCGGCCTATACCGGCAAGCCGCCGATCTTCCTGACCGCCGACGCCAACCAGGCGATCCCGACCTTTACGGTTCCCGAAGGCAGTGACGTTTCGCTGCGCGTGACGGGTGGCTCAGGCGAGGAGACGCTCGGCTATGCCGACAAGAATGGCAACGCCCGCGCCATCGATCCCGCTGCGCCGCAGGCCGCCGCCAAGCCGGCTGCAAGCCCGGCGCCGCCGTCCAAGGTGCTCCAGTTCACCAGCAAGCTGACCGGCGACGGCACGCTGACGCTGACGTCGGGCGAGGACCAGCTCGGCCGCTGGGCCTTCGCGGTCATATCGGACAAGCCGCCGCAGATCCGCTTCGTCGGCGAGCCCAAGCGCGCCGCAAACGGCGCCTTCGAGCTAAACTACCAGATCGACGACGACTATGGCGCCGCCACCGCCAAAGCGGTGTTCGCGCTCGCCGATCCGCAGGCGCCCAATGCGCGCCCGCTGTACGGTGCACCTGAAATGCCGCTGACGCTGCCGCGCCGCGGCGGCAAGTCGAACGCCGCCAAGACCTCCAAGGACCTGACCGAGCATGTCTGGGCCGGCAGCAGCATCAAGCTGACGCTGGTCGCCACCGATGATGCCGGGCACACCGCATCGAGCGAAACCAAGACGCTGCTGATGCCGGAGCGGCCTTTCGCCAATCCGCTGGCACGCGCCGTGATCGAACAGCGCCGCCTGCTGGCGCTCGACGCCAACGCCAAGCCGCGCGTGCTCGACCTGATGGACGCCATCACGCTGCGGCCGGAAGACACGTTCGACAACATGTCTCACTATCTCGCCATCATGAGCGCCCGCACCCGGCTGAAGATGGCCGAGAGCGACGATCAATTGCGCAGCGAGGTCTCCTATCTCTGGGAAATCGCGCTCGGCATCGAGGAAGGCAATCTTTCGGCCGCCGAAAAGCGGCTGCGCCAGGCGCAACAGGCGCTGCAGGACGCCATCAAGAATGGCGCCAGCGACGCTGAAATCGAAAAGGCGATGAAGGAACTGCGCGAGGCGATGAACCAGTTCCTGCAGGAATTCGCGGAGCGCGCCAAGCAGAATCCCAACGCCCCGCAGATGCAGCAGAATGGCCAGGAACTGCGCCAGAGCGACATCGATCGCATGATGGACCAGATCGAAAACCTGGCGAAGTCCGGAGATCGCGACAAGGCCCAGCAACTGCTGTCGCAACTGCAGGACATGATGAACAATCTGCAAGCCGGCCGTCAGCAGCAAGGCGGCCAGCAGGACAGCGAGATGCGCCAGCAGATGGACAAGCTGGGTGAGATCCTGCGGCGTCAGCAGGAGATGATGAACGACACCTTCCGCATGGATCAGATGCAGCGCGGCGAGCGCCAGCGCGGGCAGAACCGTGACGAGCAGCTCGGCGAAGGCGGCCAGGATGAGGACAGACCCGGCGTCGGCGAAGACCGCGATCCGCTCGCCCGGCAAAAGCCGATGACACCCCAGGAATTCGCCGATGCGCTGAAACAGCTGCAGCAGGGCCAGGGCCAGCTGCAAAGCGACCTGGATCAGCTGAAGAAGGGCCTCGAAGGCATGGGTATGGAGCCCAATGAAGGATTTGGCGAGGCCGGCAAGTCCATGGGCAATGCCGAACAGGCACTCGGCGAGGGCGAAGGCGATGCGGCCGTCGGTCATCAGGGCCGGGCGCTGGAAGCGCTGCGCAAGGGCGCCAAGGACATGATGAAGCAGATGCAAGCCATGCAGGGCGACCAGGGCGGCGGCGAGGAAGGCGGCCGGCAGCAGAACGCCGATCGTGATCCGCTCGGCCGGCCACGCGCCAGCCAGGGTCCCGATTTCGGCGATTCGGTGAAGGTGCCCGACGAGATCGACGTGCAGCGCGCCCGCCAGATACTGGAAGCGATCCGCAAACGGCTCGGCAATGCGCTCAGCCCCGACATCGAACGCAGCTATCTGGAACGGCTGCTCGAGCTGAAATAGAGCAATTCCAGGAAAAGTGTGAAGCGGTTTTCCGTCCGGAATTGCGAAAAAACATAGGGATTGCCGCCCGCGTCCATCCCACCTAAAGACCCTCTCGCGCGGTTGCACCACCATGCCCAGACTTGGCGCCGTTACACCCATCCTGCGCATCTTCGACATTGCCAAGGCGCGTGAATTCTATGTCGGCTTCCTCGGCTTCGAGGTGCAGTGGGAACATCGCTTCGCCGACGACGCGCCGCTTTACATGGCGGTCGGCCGCGACGGCTGCGTTCTGCATCTCAGCGAACATCATGGCGACGGTGCACCCGGCATCGCCCTGCGCATCGAGGTCGAGGACATCACCGCTCTTCATGGCGAACTGATCGGCAAAAACTACCGCTTTGCCAGGCCGGGCCTGGAAGAAACGCCGTGGAAGACCCGAGAGGTATCGGTCGCCGATCCGTTCGGCAACAGGCTGCATTTCTACGAGGATGCCGCTGGCTGACTGAGCCTGTTGACGAAGGCTTCGCGGATCGCATCCTGCATGCCGTCGATCGCCTCACCTGACGCATTGGGGTTGCGGTGCATCACCACGTTGGAGGAATCGATGGCGCCGAATCCGTCCGCGGTGGTCAGTTCACGACAGCCGTCCGGAATGTTGCTGCGCGAAATCGGCGCGATCGCCAGTCCGGAGGTGACGGCGAGCTTGAGGCCGCCGGTGGTGTCGCTGGTATAGGCGACACGATAGGCAAGATCGCGCTGCTCCAGTGATTTGATGGCGAAGTCCTTGCACCAGCCGGCCCGGTTGTAGAGCGCGATCGGCACCGGCTGTTCCTCATGCATGTGATGCAGGGGCGACGTCACCCACACGGTCGGGTCGTGCATCAGCACTTCGCCGCCGGCGGGATCCTGCCATTCGAACACCACGCACAGATCGAGTTCGCCGGCAGCGAGCGCCGCCATCTGTGCCCCGGAATGGGCATAGCGCACGGTGACCTCGACCTGTGTATGACGCTTCGAGAAGGCGCCGAGCGCGCGCGACAGGATGGCGTGGCCATATTCCTCCGGAATGCCGATGCGCACCGGCCCGCCAAGCGGCGCTGCCGCCATCGATGCCGACGTCTCGTCGAGCAGCGAGACAATGCGGCGGGCGTTGACGATGAGTTCGCCGCCGCGCCGCGTCAACGCGACGCCGCGCGAACCGCGCTCGAACAGGCTAGCGCCGATCAGCTCTTCGAGCTTCTTCATCTGCATCGACACCGCGGATTGGGTGCGGCCGGCCTGCTCCGCCGCCTTGGTGAAATTGCCGGTCTCGGCAATCGCCACGAAGGTTCGCAGGAGGTCGCTGTCGAGGGTCGGCCGCATGAAATCCGCCATAAGGGAATTTGATTGCTGGCATCATTCCAATTCGTTTGCAACATGTCAAACGACGGACGATAGTCGCTTCACCCATTGGATATGCGGCTGCGAAATCAGCCGCGGACCAATCAAGAGTCCTCACTCGTGCCCGCTGCCCGAAACGGTGGCGGGTTCTTTTTACGCCGCAGGCGGCAGCTTCGGGTCGTACGCGCAGGAGCCTGGATGCAGATGCAGAATCGGATGGTGGGCGGCATCCTGAGCCTGTGCCTCGGCGTGCTGGTCTTTTCGCTGCAGGATCCGCTCGTCAAAGCCGTGTCCAGCGGTTATCCAGTGACCGAGGTGATGGCGATCCGCTCGATCGTCGCTCTGCCGATCCTGATCGTTCTGGTCCATGCCGATGTCGGCTTGCGCGCGATCCTGTCGAAGCGATTCGGCATGCTGACGGTGCGTGCCTTCATCCAGTTCACCTCCTATACGATGTACTACCTGGCCATCGCCGCCTTGCCGCTTGCCGATGCGGTGGCGCTTTATTTCATGGCGCCGCTGTTCATCATGGTGCTGGCTGGACCGTACCTTGGCGAGCGCGTCTCCTGGCAGACACTGGCAACCGTGCTGATCGGCTTGTTCGGCGTCCTCGTGATGCTGCGCCCCGGCGCAGGGCTGTTCGACTGGGCAGCGCTGCTGTCGCTGGGCTCGGCGGCGCTCTATGGTTTTTCGCAGCTGATGGCCCGCAAGATCGGCGATACTGAATCGTCCACCGTCATGGCCTTCTATCAGAACGGCGCCTATCTCGTCGGCGCCGCCGTGGTTGCCGGGGCGTTTCACCTTGCCGGTATCACGCACGCCGTCCACCCGAGCCTGGAATTCCTGGTAAGGCCATGGCTTTGGCCGACGCTGCCGGATTTTCTAAAGATGGCCGCCTGCGGTTTCGTCGCCTCCGCCGGCATGATCCTGCTGTCGCAGGCCTACCGGATGGCGCCGGCCAACCGCGTTGCCACCTTCGAATACACCGGCATCCTGTGGTCGCCGCTGTGGGGTTTCCTGTTCTTCGCCGAGGTGCCGCGGTCGACGACGGTGATCGGTGCTGCCTTGATCATCGGCGCCGGCCTGCTGGCGCTCAACACCGAACGGCGCAAGAATGTTCCACCCGTGCTTACCGCCGCCGATCCAGCCTGATCAGGCGAAGCAGATCAGCGCCCGTTCGACACGCGAGCGGATTTCGGCCAGCGTGAAGGGCTTCTGCACGACATCGAGGATGATGCCGTTCAATTCCTCGGCGCGCTCGCGCTGGTCGGCATAGCCGGTCATCAGCACGATCTTGATCGACGGAAACAATGCAGCAGCCGCGATCGCCATCTCGATGCCGTCCATCTCCGGCATGCGGATATCGGAGACGACGAGATCATAGCCGCCACGCGCCGCCTGGATCAGCGAAAGCCCCTGCGCGCCGTCCGCCGCGATATCGATTGTGTGCCCGGCGCGTTCAAGCGCGCGGGCGGCCAGGGTGCGGACGGACTCATCGTCCTCGACGATCAGAAGCTTTGCCATGGCCGGCATATTTGGCCGCCAAAAGTTGACTTTTCCTGAAAGCGCGCAGCGTCAGCAAACCTTTTTGTTGCCGCTCAGATATCCCCTTTGACGACACCGACAAACGGTAACTCGCGAAAAGCGTGCGCAACGTCCATGCCGTAGCCGACGACGAAATAGTCGGGGCAGTCGAAGCCGACATAATCGGCATTGAGCTCGGTCTGGCGGCGCATGCGCTTGTCGAGCAGCACGGCGATCGAACAGCTCTTGGCGCCCCGCGACAACATCAGCTCGCGGGTAAAGCTCAGCGTCTTGCCCGATTCGAGAATGTCGTCGATCAGCAGCACGTCGCGGCCGGCGACCTCATTGTCGATGTCGCGCAGCACCTTCACCTCGCCGCTGCTGGTGCCGGCGCCATAGCTGGAGATGAAGATGAATTCGACCTCCGGCGACAGGCCGACATCGTGCATGGCCCGGATAAGATCGGCGGCGAAGATAAACGAGCCCTTCAGCACCGAGATCACCAGCAGATCGTGATAGTCGTGTCCGGCAATCTCCTTGGCGAGCTCGAGATTGCGCCGCGCGATCGCCGATGCTGAAAACAGAACCTCGATGTCCTTGCCGCGTACGATGGGCATTGATGGTCTTCCCCGGTGATCGCCTATTCGGCGAAAGTGACCGACACGGTCTTCACACCGTTTCTAGGCACGTCGAGCCGGCTGGCAAAGCCGAATCTTTCGCCAGACGCCAGCGAACGGCCGGATGTCCCCAACGTATAGCGGGTAGTCTGCCCGTCATTGCCGGTCACCCGGATTTCGAGCGGCGGCAACTGCGTCGGTTTCGCACCATCATTGACGGCCTCGCCATCGACGAACAGTGCGGCGTTCGGCCCGGTAGCGTCGACGCGTGACGTGACGCCCGAAATGCTGAGCGCCGACGCCTGCGCGCTGGACAGGAACGGCGCCTGGCGCACCAGCGCGTGCCCGCCGGAGACCCAGAACGCGGCCAAGGCAGCGCCGATACCAGCGACCCAGAAGATCGGCCCGCCGCGCGAGGCTGGTAGCCGCTCCGGCGGGGCCTCGGGCTTGCGCAGCATGTCCATGCCCGCGACGGGTGGCATGACGATCGCGCGCGGCAGCGGCGAAACGCTCTCCACGGCAGGCGCAAGGCGCGGCATCACCACGTAGTCGGCATCGACGATGTCGGCGGCCGAACCACGCATGAACCGGTCCGCTGCGGCAATTGCCGCCGGATCGGTCATGATTTCGCCGGAAACCGGGCGCGCGGTTCGATCGTCAGCCATCATGGCCCCAGCATTGCAGCACGTGTTCGCTTTTCGTTTCTTTTGCGTAAACACAAATGGTTAACGCTTCCCCACCGGAGCCCTCGTGACGAGCCTAAACAGCCCAGAGATTAACCGCCGGTTAACCATGCCGGCCGATGGTCTTTACGCAGAACAGGCCGGCTCGCCGCCGTGCCGAAATTCAGGTTGTCGAAATTGATTCGTTTCGAAAATGTCGGCCTCCGCTATGGCATGGGTCCGGAAATCCTCCGCGACATCTCCCTGCACATCCCGGAGCGCTCCTTCCAGTTCCTCAGCGGGCCTTCGGGCGCCGGCAAGACGACCTTGCTGCGCCTGCTGTTCATGTCGCTGAAGCCGACGCGCGGGCTGATCACCATCTTTGGCAAGGACCGTTCGCGCATCTCGCGCACCGAATTGCCGCATCTGCGCCGCCGCATCGGCGTGGTGTTCCAGGATTTTCGCCTGCTCGACCACATGACCACCTACGAGAACGTCGCGCTGCCGCTGCGCGTGCGCGGGCGCGAGGAGGCGAGCTACCGCACCGATGTCACCGAACTGTTGAAGTGGGTCGGGCTGGGCGAGCGCATGCACGTGCTGCCGCCGGTTCTGTCCGGCGGCGAGAAGCAGCGCGCGGCGATCGCGCGGGCGCTGATCGAGCAGCCGGAAATCCTGCTCGCCGACGAACCGACCGGCAATGTCGATCCGCCTCTGGCGCGACGCCTGCTGCGGCTGTTCATCGAGCTCAACCGGCTCGGCACCGCGGTGGTGATCGCCACCCACGACCTTGGCCTGATGGAACAGGTCGACGCGCGCCGCATGATCCTGGCCGGCGGAAGGCTGGACATCTATGACTGAACTGTCCGCCGAACATTTTGTGGAACGGGAGCAGGACGCCGAGGCGACCGAGGCAAAGCCCCGCGCCCAGCGCAGGATGGCGCCGATCGTGCCGGCGCAGAACATCGCTGGCCGGGCACTGGTCCTGGTGATCGCCATCATGACCTTCCTGTCCTGCCTGACTTTCGGCGCAGTGACGCTGGTGCGCGACACAGCGTCCGTCTGGGAGAACCAGATTTCGCGCGAGGCGACCATCCAGATCAAGCCGGTCGACGGCCTCGACATGGAAGCAGCCCTTACCCAGGCCTCCCAGATCGCCGGGGAATTCCCTGGCGTCAAGACGACCCGGATCATCGACCGCGAGGCGACCGCGAGGCTCCTTGAGCCCTGGCTGGGCTCGGGGCTCAACATCGACGAATTACCCGTGCCGCGCCTGATCATCGTCACCATCGACGAGAACAGCCCGCCCGATTTCGCTGCCATGCGCGCCGCGATCACGCCGAAACTGCCGAGCGCATCGCTCGACGATCACCGCACCTGGGTCGACCGGCTGGTAGCGATGGCCCGCACGACGGTGACCATCGGCATTGCCGTGCTGGCATTGATGCTGTCGGCGACCGTGCTGACCGTGGTGTTCGCGACGCGCGGCGCCATGGCCGGCAACGGTCACATCATCGAAGTGCTGCATTTCGTCGGCGCCGAAGCACGCTTCATCGCGCGCGAATTCCGCCGGCATTTCCTGGTCACCGGCATGAAGGGAGCGGCGGCTGGCGGTGCCGCGGCAGTGCTCGTCTTCATCGTCTTTTCCTGGTGGTCGTCGCGCAATATGGCGACGCCGCAGGCCGACCAGGCGACCGCCCTGTTCGGCAATTTCGCCATCGGTTCGGCAGGCTATCTCGGTGTCGTGTTGATGGTGCTGGTGATCGGCGGACTGACGGCTGCCACGTCCCACGCCACCGTCGTTGCCTATCTCAGCGACATCGATGTCCGCCAGCCGGATGCAGGCTAATTCATGTCGCCCAAAAGTGGAACGGGTTTTGGGACAACGACATAGATAGGACAGGGTGATCACGGATGGAGAATTCACGTAACGCAAAGTGCGTCTTTTACCTACCCAAAGCCGCATTTCAGGATTAACCATATGGCGATGGACGCGCGGGATTCGACCGGTACGGCTGGGCAGATGCCAGTGGTGGTTGCCCGTTCGCATGGCCGCTCCACTGTGAGCCGTCTAAGAGCCGCGTTGCGCCTGTCCGCTCTCTCTGTCCTCATCCTCGCAACATTGTTTGCCGGCGGCTTCGGCTGGTTCGCCAATAAGGTCAGTCACCTGACCACGCCTGCCAATCCGGCCAAGGCGGACGCGATCATCGTGCTGACCGGCGGCCAGTCCCGCCTCGATGCGGCGATGGATCTGCTGGCGTCCGGCAAGGGCGAGCGGCTGCTGATCAGCGGCGTCCATCCTTCGGCCAGCCGTCGCCAGTTGCAGGCGGCGACCGGCGGCGACAAGAAGCTGTTCTCCTGTTGCGTCGACATCGACCGCGCCGCGCTCGATACGATCGGCAATGCGGAGGAAAGCGCCAAATGGGTCGAGAGCCACGCCTATGGCACGGTGATCCTTGTCACCAACAATTATCATATGCCCCGAAGCCTGCTGGAAATGGGCAGGCTGCTGCATGGCGCCAAGCTCGAGCCCTATCCGGTGGTCAATTCCAACCTCGACAATGGCGGCTGGCTGACCAAGCCGCGGGCATTGCGCGTGCTGTTCACCGAATACAACAAATATTTGCTGGCGCTGGCGCGGGGCATCGTGCCGGTCAAGCCGACGCCCAATGGCATAGCGCTGGCCGAAACAGCGGCCGGCGGCTGATTATTCCGCTGCGGCCGCGCCCGTATTTCCCCTGAGCCGTGCGATCTCCTGTTCAAGGCGCTCGATCCGCTTGTCCCGCTCGCCGAGTGCCGCCGCCACGTCGGCCGCCTCGAACCGTTGCGGGATGTGCTGCGGACAATTGGCATCCCAGGCCGAGACGGTGAACAGGATGACTTGCTCGGGGCGCGCTCTGTAGTCTTGCGGCATCAGTTCCGCCATCAGTTCGGCGTCACTCTCGACGACCCGCGCCGTGCCCCAGATCTTGATGCGCTGGCGGTGCATATAGTCGATCAGGAACAGGAACGCCCTTGGATTGTCGGCCAGATTGCCCTGCGTGATGAACTGCCGGTTGCCGGAAAAATCCGCGAAGCCGATCGTATGTTCATCCAGCACCTTGAGGAAGCCGGCCGGCCCGCCGCGATGCTGGACATAGGGCTGCCCCTCGCTGTTGGCGGTCGACAGGAAGACGCTGGTCTGCATTTCGATGAAGGCGGCAAGGTCCGGGGTGATGCCGGCCTGCCAGCCGCCACGCTCCTCGACGCGGGCATAGGACTGACGTGAGCCCTTGCGGGCCTGGATCGCCTTGACGGTCGGCGTGAAGGCGACGTCGCTGGTGAAAGCATGCGCGTTCCTTGAAAGCTTCCTTGCGGCAAGATGCTAAAGTCCGAGCTCCGACAGCGTCGGGTGGTCGTCCGGTCGCCGGCCGAGCGGCCAGTGATACTTACGATCGGACTCGCCGATCGGCAGGTCGTTGATGCTGGCGATGCGCAGGCGCATCAGCCCGTGTTCATCGAATTCCCAGTTCTCGTTGCCGTAGCTGCGGAACCATGAACCGCTGTCGTCGCGCCATTCGTAAGCGAAACGCACGGCGATGCGGTTGCCGTGGAAGGCCCAGACCTCCTTGATCAGCCGGTAGTCGAGCTCGCGACTCCATTTGCACGTCAGGAAGGCCTGGATGGCGTCGCGGCCTTGCAGGAATTCGGCGCGGTTGCGCCAGCGGCTGTCCTTGGTATAGGCGAGCGCAACCCGCGCCGGATCGCGTGAATTCCAGGCATCCTCGGCCATGCGCGCCTTCTGTGCTGATGTCTCGGCGGTAAACGGCGGCAGCGGCGGTCGGGCTTCGGACATGGCAACTCCTTTGTGGGCCATGCTGCGGGCAGGCCGACAGACACAATATAGAGCCTTCCATCATTCAAATGCAGATGACATATTCGTAACCTGTCCTTCCATTTTCCGGAAGAAGCTATGGATCGTCTCGAAGCCATGTCGCTCTTTGTCGCCGCGGTGGAGGCCGGCAGCCTTTCAGCAGCCAGCCGCCGTTTCGGCATTCCGCTGGCGACGGTCAGCCGCAAGATTTCCGATCTCGAGCGCCATCTGAACACACGCCTCTTGAATCGCTCGACGCGACGGCTAACACCGACCGATGCCGGCCAGACCTATCTTGCCGCCTGCCGCCGCATCCTCGACGACGTCGGCGAGGCCGAACGCACGGCAGCCGGCGAATACAGTGCTCCGACCGGCGAACTGGCCATCACCGCGCCGGTCGTCTTTGGCCGCCTGCACGTGCTGCCGGTCGTCACCGGCTTTCTCGCCGCCTATCCCGACGTGGACATCCGACTGACACTGGCCGACCGCATAACCCAGCTGGTCGAGGACCATTTCGATCTCGCCATCCGCATCGGCCAGTTACCCGATTCGAGCCTGGTCGCCATCGGCGTCGGCGCGATCCGCCGCGTCGTCTGCGCCAGCCCGGCCTATCTTGCCGAAGACGGCACGCCGACCACCCCGGAGGATCTGGAAACACACGATTGCATCACCTTCGAGGGACTTGCCTCCGCCGCCAGTTGGAGCTTCACCAAGGGCAAGGCCGAAATCCCGGTTCGGGTCCGCTCGCGGCTTCAGGTCAACACCGCCGAAGCGGCCATCGATGCGGCGATTGCCGGCGTCGGGCTGACACGCGTGCTTTCCTACCAGATCGAAGCCGCGCTGCGGTCCGGCACGCTGCGCATCCTGCTGCAGGAGTTTGAGCCAAAGCCATGGCCGGTAAGCCTGGTGCATGCGGGCCACGGCTTGCTGCCGGTCAAGCTGCGCGCATTCCTCGATTTTGCCGCCCCGCGCCTGAAGGAGCGGCTGGCGCGGCTGATGTAGCGGAACCAGGCCAACCCCCATTGGCGACCGTTCTTCGTTGCCAGCCAAAGCGCCCTGCGGCCATTTCCTTTTTTCCCGCGCTTGGTGTAACCAACGCTCACCTCCTCACCGGGCTCCCCCCAAATGCTCTACATCAGATCGCTGACGTTCAATTTCGTCTTTTACGTCAACCTGATCGTCCAGATGATCCTCTGGACCCCATACTATTTCCTGTCGCCCCGTCACCGCGCGTGGTTCGTGCCGAAATTCTGGTCGCGCACCTCGATGTGGCTTTACGACAAGATCGCCGGAACGAAGAACGACATCACCGGCCGGGAAAACCTGCCCGAAGGCTCCTTCATCCTGGCCCCCAAACACCAGTCGTTCTGGGATGCGATCGCCTTCTTTCCCTATCTTCACGACCCTCTCTACATCCTGAAGCGCGAGCTCACCTGGATCCCGTTCTTCGGCTGGTACATCATGAAGATGCGCATGATTCCGGTTCATCGCGGCAGCCGTTCGAAAGCGCTGAAGGCCGTGGTCGCCGCGACCAAGGCGGAGATGGCGCGCAATCCTCGCCAGCTCATCATCTACCCCGAAGGGACAAGACGCGCGCCGGGCGACGAGCCGGCCTACAAATACGGCATCGTCGAAATCTATGCGCAGCTTGGCATTCCGGTGGTGCCGGTTGCCCATGTCGCCGGTCTCTATTGGCCGCGTCGAAAATTTCTGCGCTACCCCGGCACCGTGAAGGCGCGCTTCCTGCCGCCGATCCCACCGGGACTGAGCAAGGACGAATTCATGGCCCGGCTGATCGGCGAGACCGAGGCTGCCTGCGACCAGTTCCTGATTGATGCCGCGCGGGGCCCGAATCCGCCTGCCTTGCCGCCGACAGCGGTGAAAAGACTGCAAGAGCTGGACAACGCCGCAAGACACAAAGCCTGAACCGGAAGTCTCCTGCCGGCAGTTCTCAGCCGAAAACGGCCAGCGCGGTGGTCAACACCAGCGTCGCGGCAAAGACCAGGTTGACGATCCGCGAGGCCGCCGGCCGGCGCAGGAAGCGCGCGAATGCCACTCCCAAGACAAGCCACACGGCGTGGATGGCGACGATCATCAGCGCGAGAGCCATCAGCTTCAGCCATGGACCAAGCTCAGTGTTACCCTGTTTGGGCGAAACACCGGCGAACACGGCGGCGATTGCCACATAGGCCTTCGGATTGGCGACCGCGAGAAGGAATCCAGCCAGCCATGTTGGACACGAAGCCTCCGCGCCGCGTGCTGCCATGGGCGGCGCCGTGGCGATCTTGAAGGCGAGATAGAGGATGTAGGCCGCCGAGGCGAAAGCCAGCAACGGCGCCAGCTTCGGCATCGAGGTAAGCACCGCCATGACCCCGGTCGCGACAACCAGAAGCACGGCGATCGTGCCCAGGATGATTCCCCAGGCATAGCCCAGCGAGTGGCGCAAACCGAAGGCGGCCCCAACGGCGGTAACGCTTATCGTTGCCGGACCCGGGCTGCCCATGATCACCAGGGCGGCAAGCATCAGCGCGAGAAGTTGCCCCCAAAGATCCGGCTGCGAAAGAAGCGGCTCAGTCATCTCTCCTCTGTCCTGCCTCGCGAAAAGACGGTATGGCAGGACCAGAGTGGCGTCTTGGACGTTCGTGCGAGGCGTCGCGCCTGAAGCTTCAGCCGCTCGCTCTGTCGAGTTCGGTCATGTCGGCGGCGGTCAGTTTCAGCGACGCCGCCCTGATCAAGCTGTCCATCTGTTCAGGCTTGGTGGCGCTGGCGATCGGCGCGGTGACGCCCGGCCGAGCGATAACCCAGGCAAGCGCGACTTCCGCCTGCTTGGCCGAATGCCTTGATGAAACCGCGTCGAGTGCCGCAAGGATGCGCATGCCGCGCGCATTGAGATAGTCCTTCACCCCGCCGCCACGCGGGCTTTGACCGAGGTCGGCTTCGCTGCGGTATTTGCCGCTGAGAAAACCCTTGGCCAGGCTGAAATAGGTGATGACGCCGATGTCCTCGGCCACGCACAGATCGCGCAACGGCCCATCGAAGGACGAGCGATCGTAGAGATTGTATTCCGGCTGCAGCACCTCGTAGCGCGGCAGACTGCGCAAGCTCGCCACATCGAGTGCGGCACGCAACTGGCCGGCGTCGAGATTCGAACAGCCGGCATAGCGGATTTTGCCCTTGGCGAGCAGCTTCTCGTAGGCGCCAAGCGTTTCTTCATAGGGCGTTGCAGGGTCCGGCCAGTGCGACAGATAGAGGTCGATGACTTCGGTCTGCAGCCGCTTCAGCGATGCGTCGACGGCCTTTTCGATGTATGCGGCGGACAGGTCCTTGTGCCCCTGCCCCATATCCGAACCGACCTTGGTGATCACCACGACCTTGTCGCGATTGCCACGGTCTTTCATCCATTTGCCGATGATGGTTTCCGATTCACCGCCTTTGTGGCCGGGAACCCAGCGCGAATAGGCATCCGCCGTATCGATGGCGTTGAGGCCGGCGCCGACGAAGCGGTCGAGCAGGTCGAACGAGGTTTTCTCGTCGGCGGTCCAGCCGAAGACATTGCCGCCCAGAACCAGCGGCGCGATGGACAGGTCGGTGCGACCGAGACGACGTTTCTGCAAGGCGGATCTCCGGGATGATTGGGGCGGGCAAATGGCGCCCGCGGGCTGAGGGTCGGAGCCTAACCTAGGTCTTGCCTGAACGAGGTCAAAGGCCTGGCCGCCTTTTTCCGCAGAGCCAGCTTCACAAAGGCGCGACCTGGCTGGCGACATCCTCCAGCCAGTGGTCGCTTATGCCCAGTGCCTCGAGATGCTCAAGCGTGCTCAGCACATAGTCCTCGTTGTTGCCGGACTGGCCGACCGCGCCGCGCACCACGGCCGCTGCATCCGCCGCGTCGAGCGCTCCGGCATATTGCTCGTGCTGGCGGTCGACAATGTAGACCACCGCGTCGACCGTACCGCCCCCGTCGAGGCGAATCTTGAGTATGCGCTCCAGATAGACATTGGTGACCAGTTCGCGCTCGCGAAGATAGGCCATGACCTCGTCGCGCAAGTCGCCGGGGACGCGGAATGCGAGGCCGACGCAGGACCCGCCACGGTCGAGGCCGAGCACCAGCCCCGGCCGCTCGCGCGTTCCGCGATGCACGAAGGAATAGACGCAGAGCGAGCGCCGGTAGCCATGCAGGCGGGCACGCTGTGTTTCGACATGCGCGAATCCCGGCCGCCAGATCAGCGAGCCATAGCCAAACACCCAAAAATCGCCCATATCGCCGCGCCTGATTGCAAAAGATGCCAACACCGCACCCGGACCGGTGTTTTTTCCGCCCGTCCCGTCTAACTATTCGTCTGTCTGCCTGGCGGAATCGACCACCCGTCCGCAACACCCATGCGTTAACGAGAGCCAAAGCATGACGTCAAGTGACGAACGCCAGCCAAGTAACCGTCGCCGCCTGTTCTGGCTTGCAGCGTTCATCGTCGTGCTGTTCGCCCTTTACAGCGGCGGCTGGTTTTATCTGGCCGACCGCGTCAGGAGCGAGGCCGACAAGGCGGTTGCCACGCTCAACAAGAATGGCGTCGAGGCCGGCTGTGCCAATCTCCAGGTCAGCGGCTATCCCTTGAGCTTTACCGTCTCCTGCGACAACCTCGCCTATGAGGACGATGCCAGGAACATTGCGGCTTCAGCCGGCAGTTTCAACGCGGCCGCCCAGATCATCCAGCCTCTGTCGCCGGTTGCCAATCTGCGCGGCCCGCTCAGGACCTCCGTTCCGGACATGGTGCCGCTGTGGATCGACTGGGACAATCTGCAGGCCAGTTTCAAATTGTGGTGGCCGCTGCCGCAGCGGATCTCGCTGGAGGCGGAGGGCCTGTCCGGCCAGACCGATCCGGCCGACGACACCGATCCGGTGCAACTGTTTAGCGCCGGCAAGGCATCGGGTCAGCTGCAGCCCAACGGTGACGATATCGACTATCTCGGCAGTTTCGGCGATCTCGAGATCGACCCCGACGCGATTGGCGGGCGCGTGCTTCCGGCGCTCGATGCCAACGGAGACGTCACGCTGAAGAACGGTGTCGCGTTGATCGGCACGCAGGTGAAGAGCCTTCGTGGCCAGGCGATCGAGATCCGCAACCTTGACCTGTCGTCGGGCACGGCGCGCATCACCGTTTCGGGACCGCTCTCGGTTGATGCCGAGGGTCTGGTCAACGCCGATCTGATGATCAGGCTGAAGGACCCGAAGGCGGTGGCGGCCATCCTTGGCGCCGCCATACCCGAGCAGAAAAGCCAGATCGAGCAGGGTTTTTCTGCCCTGGCAGTGCTTGGCAACGAACCGTCGATGCCGCTGAAGGTGGTCAGGGGCAAGGCCTCGCTCGGCTTCATTCCGCTGGGCAAGATCAAGCCGGTCGAATAGCTCAACCATGGCGGGACCCGTGAAGCTGCTGAGCGTTGGCGCATTGACGCTGGACACCATCCTGCGCGTCGAGACACTGCCTGTGCATCAAGGCAAGTTCATTGCCTCCGACGGCGTCCAGATCGCCTCGGGCATGGCCACCAGTGCTGCCTGCGCCGCGCATCGCCTGGGCGCGGAGGTATCGCTGTGGGCGAGTGCGGGTGACGATGCCGTCGCCGACCAGCTCATCGCCGGCATCGAGGCCGAAGGCGTCGATTGCACCTTTGTGCGCCGCGTCAGAGGCGCCCGCTCGGCGCTGGCCTCGATCCTGGTCGACGCGCATGGCGAGCGCATCATCGTGCCGTTCTATGACAGGCTGGCCCAGGCCGATCCCGAAGTCTTGCCGGTCGCCGACCTCACGGCATTCGACGCCGTGCTGGTCGATGTCCGCTGGCCGGGCGCGGCAGCGTTGGCACTCAAGGCGGCACGCGCCGTTGGGCGTCCGGCGATCCTCGATGCCGACACCGCACCGTTGCCGGTCCTGGAACAGCTGTTGCCGCTCGCCACGCACATCGTCGCTTCGGAAACGGCGGCGCGCATCGTCTGCGGCCAGGCGCTCGATCCGGAAACGGCTTGCGCCGATCTCGCCAGCCGCACCGACGCCTTTGTCGCGGTAACCGGCGGCGCGGCGGGCTGTTGGTGGCACGACCGTCGCGCAGGCTGTGTGCGCCATGTCGCGGCGCCAAGGATCAAGGCGGTTGACACGCTCGCCGCCGGCGATGTCTTCCACGGCGCCTTCGCCGTCGGGTTGGCGGAAGCCATGCCGGTCGAGCAGGCTTTGCGCTTTGCCAGTGCGGCCGCCGCGCTCAAATGCCTGCGCTTCGGCGGCAGGCTGGGCGCGCCGGAAAGGGCCGAGACGCTGGCCATGGTTGCGCAGACCTGGCCAGCCTGAAACAGACTTAGCCCTTCGCGGGATGCTCGACGGCCTGGCGGCCGAAATCGGGCACGTCGATGTCCTGGCCGGCCTCGATGATCGAGCGGCGCACCGCGCGGGTGCGGGTGAACAGGTCGAAAAGCTTTTCGCCGTCGCCCCAGCGGATCGCGCGTTGCAGCGACGCCAGGTCTTCCGAGAACCGCGCCAGCATTTCGAGAATGGCGTCCTTGTTGTGCAGGCAGACATCCCGCCACATGGTCGGGTCGGAGGCGGCAAGGCGGGTGAAGTCGCGGAAGCCGGAAGCCGAATATTTGATCACTTCGGACTTGGTCACCGACTGCAGATCATCGGCGGTGCCGACGATGTTGTAGGCGATGATGTGCGGCAAATGCGAGACGATGGCCAGCGTCATGTCGTGATGCTGCGGGTCCATCGTGTCGATGTTGGCGCCGCACCGGCGCCAGAACTCCGACAGCCTCTCCAGCGCGTCCGGGTCGGTGTCGGGCAGCGGCGTGAAGATGCACCAGCGATTGTCGAACAGGTCGGCGAAACCGGCGTCGGGGCCGGATTTTTCCGTGCCCGCCAGCGGATGGCCGGGAATGAAATGGACACCTTCAGGCACATAAGGCTGCATCTGCGCGATGACAGACGCCTTGGTCGAGCCGACATCGGTGAGGATCACACCCGGCTTCAGCGCCGGCGCGATTTCCTCGGCCACCGCGCCGGATGAGCCTACCGGCACCGAAATGATGACCAGGTCGGCATCGCGGACAGCTTCTCTCGCATCGGTGGTATAGCTATCGCCCAGCCCAAGCTCCTCGGCTCGCGCCAGCGTCGCCGCACTGCGTGTTGATATGGCCACGTGAGGGGCCAGCCCCTCGCGGCGGATGACGCGGGCCAGCGACGAGCCGATCAGGCCGATGCCGACCAGCGCGATCTTTTCAAACATCGGTGATGTCATGGTCTCTAGCTTTTCAGGAATGTCGTGAGAGCGGCGACAACGCCGCGATTGGCCTCTTCGGTGCCGACGGTCATGCGCAACGCGTTGGGAAAGCCATAGCCCGAAACGCGCCGCAATATATAGCCGCGCGCCGTCAGATAGTCGTCCGCCGCCGCCGCCGAATGCTTCTGGTCATCGGGAAAATGAATGAGGACGAAATTGCCGACGCTCGGCGTTACCCGCAGCCCGAGCTTTGTGAATTCCTCGCTCAACCAGGCAAGCCAGGTCTCGTTGTGCGCCACGCTGCGCTCGACATGGGCGCGGTCGCGGATGGCTGCGATACCGGCCTCGATCGCCGTCGCATTGACGTTGAAGGGACCGCGCACGCGGTTGATGGCGTCGACGATATGCATCGGCGCATACATCCAGCCGATCCGCGCGCCACCCAGGCCGATCTTGGAGAAGGTACGGGTCATCACCACGTTCTCGGTGCTGCCGACCAGCTCGATGCCGGCCTCGTAGTCGTTGCGGCGGACATATTCGGCATAGGCCGCGTCGAGCACCAGAAGCACGTTCTTCGGCAGCGTGGCATGCAGCCGGCGTACCTCCTGGAACGGTACATAGGTGCCGGTCGGGTTGTTGGGATTGGCGAGGAACACTATTCTGGTGCGCGGCGTGACCGCGGCCAGGATGGCGTCGATGTCGGCGCGCTCGTCTCTTTCCTTGATCGTCACCGGAACGGCACCCGCCGACTGGATGTAGATCTTGTAGACCATGAAGGCGTGTTCGGTGATGACGGCCTCGTCGCCGGGCGCCAGATAGGTCTGCGCCAGCAGGCCGAGAATCTCGTCGGAACCGTTGGAACAGATGATGTTCTGCGGGTTGAGGCCGTGCACCTCGGCGATCGCTTCGCGCAGCCGCCTGGCGGTGCCGTCGGGATAGATGTCGAGCTTGCCGGCAATCTCGCGCGCGGCTTCGATCGCTTTCGGCGAGGGCCCTAGCGGATTCTCGTTTGATGACAGCTTGTGGACCTTGGCGACGCCGGCGGGCGCCGTGCTCTTGCCTGGCACATAGGCGTCGATGTCCATGATGCCCGCACGCGGGGTTGGACGTGCCTGGTCCGGTGTCTGGCTCATGTCGCAAAATCCGTCGAGAACGCTTCCTGAGGGAAGCCGCAGCGGAAATACAAGCCGTGGCCTGCAATGTCGAGAGGCGACAGCCATCGCCCAGGGCTGGCCGTTGACGACGGCGCGCCACAGCCCTAGAAGGGGTGCGACTTCCGTGGTGATTTGGCCGGTCGGCTTGCAGCCACGTTAAACAACTTGCTAAAGGGCCGTTTGCATCCTGTAACCGGCTTTGCGACCGCAATGCCGGTTTTTTGTTGTCCGCCCCGGCCGGACACCCGTATCGGCATCGACTTTCGACAAGCGCGATGCGTGGGCTCAAAGTGTGAGATGGATGTCATGGCCGTTCTGCGTGCCCGTAAAACCAACAACGAGGTCGACCAGCCGTCGAGCCCGGTTTTGCGTTTTGGATCCGACAAGCCGCTCAAGCTGGACGCCGGCACGCTGCTGTCACCGTTCCAGATCGCCTACCAGACCTACGGCACGCTGAACGATGCCCGCTCCAACGCCATCCTCGTCTGCCATGCACTGACCGGAGACCAGCACGTCGCCAGCACCAATCCGGTGACCGGCAAGCCTGGCTGGTGGGAAGTGCTGATCGGCCCCGGCAAGATCATCGACACCAATCGCTTCTTCGTCATCTGCTCCAACGTCATCGGCGGTTGCCTTGGGTCCACCGGTCCGGCCTCGACCAACCCCGCCACCGGCAAGCCCTATGGGCTTGACCTGCCCATTATCACCATTCGCGACATGGTGCGGGCGCAGCAGATGCTGATCGACCATTTCGGCATCGAAAAATTGTTCTGCGTGCTCGGTGGCTCGATGGGCGGCATGCAGGTGCTGGAATGGGCGTCGAGCTATCCGGAGCGCGTCTTCTCGGCGCTGCCGATCGCCACCGGCGCGCGCCATTCCTCACAGAACATCGCCTTTCATGAGGTTGGCCGCCAGGCTGTCATGGCCGATCCGGACTGGCATGGCGGCAAATATTTCGAGCACGGCAAACGCCCGGAAAAGGGCCTGGCGGTAGCGCGCATGGCCGCCCACATCACTTACCTGTCGGAAGCCGCCCTGCACCGCAAGTTCGGCCGCAATCTGCAGGATCGCGAAGCGCTGACCTTCGGCTTTGACGCCGACTTCCAGATCGAAAGCTATCTGCGCCACCAGGGCATGACCTTCGTCGATCGCTTCGACGCCAATTCCTACCTCTACATGACGCGGTCGATGGACTATTTCGACCTTGCCGCCGACCATGGCGGCCGGCTGGCCGATGCTTTCGCCGGCACGAAAACCCGCTTCTGCCTGGTGTCGTTCACCTCGGACTGGCTTTTTCCGACCGAGGAGAGCCGCTCGATCGTGCATGCGCTCAACGCCGCCGGAGCATCGGTATCCTTCGTCGAGATCGAGACCGACCGCGGCCACGACGCCTTCCTGCTCGACGAGCCGGAACTGTTTGCCGCCATCAACGGCTTCATCGGCTCGGCCGCCAGGGCGAGAGGGCTGGGCCTATGAGCGTCAACCGCGACCAGCGCGTCGACCTTGAAGTCGTCGCCAACCTCATCCCACCACAGTCGCGCGTGCTCGATGTCGGCTCGGGCGACGGCTCGCTGCTCGAATTGCTGCAGGACAGCAAGCAGGTCGACGGCCGTGGGCTCGAGCTGTCGCAGCGCGGCGTCAACGAGTGCGTGGCGCGCGGCCTCTCGGTCATCCAGGGCGATGCCGACAAGGATCTCGAATTCTATCCCGACAAGGGCTTTGACTTCGTCGTCCTCTCGCAGACGCTGCAGGCCACCCGCAACCCGAAGCTGGTGCTCGACGAACTGCTCAGGATCGGCAATCGCGCCATCGTCTCCTTCCCCAATTTCGGCCATTGGCGTGTGCGTCTGTCACTGTTCGTCAACGGCCGCATGCCAGTGACCAAGGACCTGCCCTATTCCTGGTACGACACGCCCAACATCCACTTTTGCACCATCCGCGACTTCGTCAATCTGTGCGACGAGCTCGGCGCGACCGTCGAGAAGGCAACCGCTCTCGACGCCAACGGCCAGAAGATCGGCCTGTCGATGCCGTGGTGGTTCTGGAACTTCTTCGGCCAGCAGGCAGTGTTCTTGCTGAAACGGCAGTAGCCGCAAGCTATTCGAGGATGTCCGTGGCCTTGTGCGGATGTTCGACGCCGTCAGCAAACACCACGTCGGCCTCCGAATTGTCCGTGCGCAGCGCCAGAATCGCTTGATAGGCGGGCGAATTGTACCAGCCATGCACATGCTGCCTGTCGGGAAATTCGATGATAATCAGATGACCCGGCCAGTTGTTCTCGATCACCTCGACATCGCCGCCATGGACCAGAAAACGGCCGCCGAAAGGTTCCAGCGTGGCATCGATCTTGTGCAGGTATTCGACGATCTGCGGGCCCATCGTGGCTTGGCGCATATGGGCGACGGCGTAAGCGGTCATAAGTGCACTCCCTTTCAATCGAAGCCGATTGCCGGCTCCGCAGGCACAGATTGCCAAGGGTCGTGACAGAATTCGATTACCCCAAAAGTAATAAGAATGAGATGAGGCGATCGTGACGAATCGGCCTGCGTGATCCTGAGGCGGTTTCCAGTCTCCGGCCCTCAGGGTGTTGCCGTTGAGACGCAAGGTTGCGAATTCGTGGTTGCGGACGGATTGAACTCTGCAACCAGATGATGACACGGGAGCATGTTTTTCGTAGCGTCATGCCGGACGCGATGCCGAGCGAAGCACGGAGCGGGGAACCTGACCTATTCGATCGTTGTCGAAATGGAAAACGCCAAGTCCATCAATGAAGATGAGATCGGCGTTTCGTTCAGTGCTTTGGCACGGGAAATAGAAGCCGTGACGACAACCGGTCAATACATAAAACCGGAGGTCATCGTCGTTCACAGCGGACCAGATACCGACACACCGCTTCTGCGGCATCGTCTCACCGAAATTGTTCCGCAACTTGGCATGGTAGCAAACACGATCTTCAGCGCCTGCACAGGCGGCCGGTACTATGAGGTCAAGAACGCAGGCGCCGCGTTGGCCAAGGGCGACATCGTCATTTTCTGCGATTCCGATACAGTGATCGAAGACGGCTGGCTGTCGGCACTTCTCAAACCGCTCCAGGATCCGAAGACGATCGCCGTGAACGGTTACACCTATCTCGGCTGTGACGATTTCGCGTCGCGGACCTTTGCGCTTCTGTGGTTCTTCCCGCTGCGTGATGGTGATCGACGCTTTGCCTCCAAGCGCGCGATGAACGCTAACAATTGCGCCTTCCGCAGAAGCTGGTTAGCCGGCCATCCCTTTCCGGCCAGCAATGGATTCAAGGTTTCTTGCACGTTGCTCACCAGCCAGTTACGAGCAAGCGGGCATGATTTTGTCAGAGTCGATGCCCGGGCCAGCCATTATCCCCCGCGCGGTTGGCGCTTTTTCTTTTGGCGTGCCCTGGTCACCGGGCGCGATGCGGACCGGAAATATGTGGCACTGGCATCGCCATCCCAAGCCGCGCGAGTGCTGAAGGCGACAAGACGTTGGTTTTCGACATCCTGGAAAGTGGGTGGGCGTATTCTGACGCATGCAACTCGGCTCGGAATGCCGGCATGGCAGATCCCGTTTGCACTGATCGTCGGATTGGCCTTTTGCGCGCTGGTTTTTTGTGCACAAGCGGCCATGGCCCTTGGGCTGGTTCGGGACGAGGTTGAAAACGTGCCCCTCTACGTGGGACATAGCTGAAGCACTATGGTCAAAATGGGCAAAACCATCGAACCGACACCTCTCATCACGGTCATTACGCCGACCCACAACCGACGCGAAACGGTGTTGCGCGCCGTGGAAAGCGTACTCTCCCAGAGCATGTCGAGGCTTGAGCACATTGTCGTCGACGATGGTTCGACCGATGGGACCGAATCGGCGCTGGCCCGCATCCAGGACCCGCGGCTGATCTATGTCGGGGCGAAATGGCGAGGCGCCAACGCAGCCAGGAATGCCGGCATCGAGCGCGCGCGGGCACCGTTGGTGACGTTCCTCGATTCCGACGACATCTACATGCCGCACCGGCTTGAACGAACCCTGACCTGGTTCGAGGAAAATCCTGCACTGCAAGTGCTGATCAGTTCGTTCGTGTCCCTGAAAGGCAATCGCATCACAAACTGCGTCAACCCCGAGGCGTTCGTGAGCCCCGCAATGCTGGAGCGGACGCTGGTTGGGCAGACCATCTTCATTGCCGGCTCCGCGATCACGGCTCGCCGCGAAGCCTTGCTGGCCATCGGCGGCTACGACAGCGACATCACCCGCATGCAGGATCGCGAATTGCTGCTGCGCCTTGCCCGGCGCTTCGGTGCGCAGTTGTCCAGGGATCTGGACTGGACGAAATACAATTCGGAAAACTCGATTTCCGGCCGCCGTGACGGCTATGTCGAGGCCTATGCGAACCTGATGGGCAAACATCCGCATATTGCCCATGCCTACCCGCACATTCCGCCTTACATGATCTCGCGGCAGCTCATCGCCGACATCCTGCGAGGCAGGATACCGGAGGCATTTCAGGGCTACATGGCCAACCGTTCATCCAAAACGCTTGGCTATTCGCTGCCGGAATTGATGCAAGGCTATGTCCATGGCCGGCGCTGGCGCCGCGATCTCTCCAACGAGTTTCGCAATCAATTTGGTGCCCGGCCCGCTTAACCGAGAGGGATTCCGGGAAATTGTGGAACGGTTTTCCCTCCGGATCGCGTTAACCCCTCTGTCGAGAGCTCAACGGTCAAGTTCGGGAAAATACGGATCCGATAGAAACCGCCTGTCCCGTTCGCCTTGCAGGCAGTCTATCGGCGTCGCCGCGTCGACGGGGATGCTTGTCACCTCGTCCTGAATGCCGCTCACTTCCAGGAGCAGCTTGCGCCGGATGGCTGTCGAAAACTCGGCGGCGGCATAGATAGGCAGCACGAAGGAACCGGGTCCGCCGATCACGCACTGCGCATAATACTGGTCGAGATGGCTGAAGGTGGGCGACGGGCTGATCAGGATCGGCAGGCCGTTGACGACGATGCCTTTGGCAGTCGCCGCATCACGCGTCGCGGTGACCGGCGGCCCGATATTGTTCGGTCCGTCGCCCGAAATGTCGATGACGCTGCGTTCGCCCTGGAAAGACGTGCGGTCGAAAAGCTCGGTGCCGAAGGCCAGCGCGCCGGAAATCGAAGTGCCGCGAAAGCTGCGGAACGGACGAGCCGCGACCTTGTCGGCAAAGCTGTTCGCGCTCTCGGCACTATCGATGATCTGCCAGCCGATGACCGCGTCGTCGCGGACCGTGCCGGCCCATTCGAAATAGGTCAGCGCTATGCGGCCCGTGGCGCCGGCGCGGACAGCCTTGATGAAGTCGGGATGCCGCAGCGCCTCGACATAACCGGCCCGCTGCAGGGCGAACTCCTTCTCGTCCATCGACAGCGAGATGTCGACCGCCAGCACCAGCTCGACGTCGACGGCGAGCGCATCCCGCGGCGAGGCGGCGGGAGCAGCCTGGGCGCAGGCAAGACAGGCAAGCAGGCGCAGGGCATCAAGCATGGCCGTCGCCAGGATTGTTTCTCCCGAGGAGCTTCCCTCGCGATCGCGGCAAAATAAAGCTTTGCTTCCCTCGCCCGGAAATCAGCTCATTTCTTGCGACGAGCGGCGGCTGGCGGCGGTTCGATCGCGCCGGCCCTGACGCGGGCGGGCTTCAGGGCTGGCGCACCGGAATCCTTGACGATCGTCAACGCGCGCGGGAAGAAGTGGTTGTTGTGCTGGCCGCGCCCGATGTTGAGGATCGCTGTCCCCGGCAAACGCTTCTCGAGCATCGACAGCACGCGTCTTAGCGATGGGCCGTCGAACGCATCCAGCGCCTCGTCGATGATCACCCATTTCGGCTGCCGCAACGCGAGCCTGGCGAAGGCCAGCGAGCGTTGTTCGTCATCGCCCAACTCATGGTCCCAACGCCCGGCACGGTCGAGCGATGAGGATAGCCGTCCCAGACCGACCTCGGCCAGCACCGCCGAAATGTCGGCATCGTTCGCCGGCGCGGGCCCGTTCGGGTGATCGAGGACTTCGCGCAACGTGCCGACCGGAAAATAAGGCACGCGCGGCACGAATATGGGGGTTTCTCCCGACGGCAGGCCGATCCGGCCGCTTCCCCATGGCCACAGGCCGGCAATGGCACGAAAGAACAGCGTCTTGCCCGCACCGGGGTCGCCGGTGATCATGACGCGCTCGCCGGGGCGGATTTCGACATGCGGATCGGCGAGTCTGGTGCAACCCTCCGGCGAGGTCACTTCGAGCTTCTCGAAAGTCAGGCTGCCATTGACGTTTTGGCCGAAGGCAATGCGCTTTTCCGTGTCATGCAGCGCATCGGTTTCATCGAGCGCGATGCGGAAATCGGCCACGCGCATCAGCGTGGCGCGCCAATCGGCAATGCTGCCGATGTTGTTGATGAACCAGCGCAAGGAAGAGTGGACCTGGTTGAAGGCGCCGACCGCCATCATCAGCCCGCCAAAGCTGATATCACCTGAGAAATAGACCGGCGAAGCGACCAGTATGGGCGCCACGACGGTGATCCAGCCATAGGTGTCGGTCACCCAGGACAGGTTGATCTGGGCGGTGTAGATGCGCCGCATGGCGCCCAGCACCGTGCCGAGATCGAGTTCGAGCCGCCGCCTGGCGTCGGCCTCGCCATGATACAACGCGATGGCATCGACATTCTCGTTGACGCGCACCATCGAGGAGCGCAGCTCGGCTTCGCGTGTATAGCGGTCGCTGTTCAGGCGGATGAGCGGGCGCCCGACCAGCCAGCTCAGCCAGGAGGCGATGCCGGCGTAAAGGATAGCGGCCCAGACCATGTAGCCCGGTATGGCCAGCGAGGTCCCGCCGATGTGGAACACGAAGCCCGAGGACAGCTCCCACAGCACCCCGACGAAGGACACGAGCAGGATGCACGACTGCAGCAGCCCGACGCCGAGATCGGTTGACAGGTCGGACAGATGCGCGGCGTCCTGCTGCATGCGCTGGTCGGGATTGACGCCGATGGCGCCGGCATTGGCCAACCGGAAGGCGCGCGCCGGCCGCATCCACTGATCGATCAGATCCAGCGTCAGCGCCTCGCGCAGTTTGAGCCTGATCATCTGGTTGAGCCAGGTCTGGCCGATATTGAGCACCAGCAGCCCGCCGGCGATCATCGCGAAGACGAGGAGCTGGTGCAGGAAGGCCGCCATGTCGCGGCGCGCAAGCGCATCGTAGAAAGGCTGGTTCCAGCGATTGAGCAGAACCTGGCCGATCGACGTTGCGATGATCACGGCCATGATGCCGACCGATGTCCACAGCAACCATTTGCGAACCGGCGATCGCGCCAGCGCCCGCCGGATCGTCGCCACCTGGTCGCGCAGGCTGCTGGCTTCGACCGCCACCGCAACCGGCTGAACGACGGCGGCATTGTCCGGTTGATCAGCCATGGCCGAGGTCCTTGCGTCCGTGCTGAAACCGGATGGAGAAACTTGACAGGCGTTCGTATGGGCTGCCGGATGGGCTGCCGGTCCGCTTGCGACAGATAGGCAGGAAAACGACGTCAGGCACGCTTGCCGTGATCACGAAGCCGTCACCCGCGCAGCCGAGGGCTTGGCATCGGTTTTGTGACGGCCAAGCCGCGTGGCGCCATGCGGCGACAGCACCGGCACGAAGACGCGGCGCGAGGCGCGCTGGACCACGGGCACGCCTTGATAGAGCCGTTTCTGCGCCTCGACGACGATGACGCCGGAAAAGATCGGCCACAGCCGGCGGCCGGCGCGCTCCAGCACATTGTGGAAGCGCATCATGAAACGGCGCTTCGACGGCGGAAAGAACAGCGCATCGGACCAGGCGGCGGGCGTAAAATTGGCCTCGCGCAGCAATTCGGTGAGCTGGCCGCGCGAAAAGGGCCGGCCATTGCCGAATGGGGTGTGCTCGAAGCGCGCCCAGACACCGCGCCGGTTGGGCACGACGATGACCACCCGGCCGGCCGGCGACAGCACGCGCCAGATCTCGTTCAGCGTCTCACGCGGGTTCTCGACATGTTCGAGCGAATGGACGAGCAGCATGCGGTCGATGCAGGAATCGACCAGCGGCAGTTCCTCGTCGAAGACCAGTGCCGTCGCCGTCGGCCCTGTCGCCGGCCACACCACCGCGCCTTGCGTTGCCGGCATGAAGGCAAAGACCCGCTCGGCATCGGTGCCGAACCGCTCCAGCCAGGGCAAGGTGTAACCCAGACCAACCAGCCGCTCGTTGGGTACCGCTGCCCATATCGACGACAACGCCATGGTGATCGAACGCTCGGCGAAACGGCCGAGTGTTGTCGAATAGAAGGAGCGAAGATCGACGATGTCGGAATGCATGGCAGGGATGTAGCCGTGATATCGGCGGGTTTCAACAAAAGGCCGCGACGACCCGACATTCCGAGATGTCATTCGACATCCGGGATGACATCCACGCGCCGGCGCCCTATGTCTGCGGCCATAAACGGAGAGATGCGATGCCGGTCGAAATCGAACAGTTCATGTGCCGCAGCGACAATTTCGGCGTGCTGGTGCATGATCCCAAAAGCGGCCAGACCGCGATCATCGACGCGCCCGAGGAAGCGCCTATCCTGGCCGCGATAAAGCGCACCGGCTGGACGCCGACGACGATCCTGACCACGCATCATCACATGGATCACGTCGAGGCCAATCTGGCGCTGAAGGAGCGCTTCAAGCTGCGCATCGTCGGCCCGGAAGCGGAAAAGGCCAAGATCCCCGGCATCGACGAGACCGTCGAAGACGGCTCGGTTCTCCATCTTGGCGATGAAAAGATCGAAGTCATCGCCACGCCCGGCCACACCGCCGGCCACGTTTCCTACTATTTGCCGGCTTCGGGTGTGGCGTTCACCGCCGACACGCTGTTTGCGCTGGGTTGCGGACGGCTGTTCGAATGCAAGCCGCCGGTGATGTATGAATCGCTGAAGAAGCTGGCTGCACTTCCGGCTGAAACGGCCATCTATTGCGGCCACGAATATACGCTCTCCAACGCCCGTTTCGCGCTGACCGTCGACCCGTCCAATTCGGCATTGAAGGAACGCGCCGCCAGGATCGAAAAGCTGCGCGCCGACAACAAGCCGACGCTGCCGACGACGATCGGCGAGGAGCTGTCGACCAATCCCTTCCTGCGCTGGCACGATCCGGCGATCCGCAAGCATCTGGGGCTGGAGAAAGCTTCGGACGCCGAGGTCTTTGCCGAAATCCGCAAGCGTAAGGACAATTTCTAGGCCCGGTGGTATCGTCGCCATGACCAGCTCCGCAGAAATTATCGCGACGCTCGGGCTGAAGCCGCATCCGGAAGGCGGCTGGTATGCCGAGACCTTTCGCGATGGCACCGGCGGCGCGCGCGGCCATTCGACTGCCATCTATTTCCTGCTTGAGGAGCATCAGGTTTCGGCCTGGCACCGGGTCAAGGACGCCGCCGAGGTCTGGCATTTCCATGCCGGCGCACCGCTGGCGCTCTCGATGTGGGAAGAAGGCAGCGCCCTTGTAGAGCAGGTGCTCGGCATTGATCTCGCAGCCGGCGAGCGGCCGCAGATCGTCGTGCCGGTAGGCTGGTGGCAGTCCGCGCGCAGCCTGGGCGAATGGACGCTGGTCGGCTGCACCGTCGCGCCGGGCTTCGAGTTTGCCGCCTTTGAGCTGGCCGCACCCGGCTGGCAGCCGAAACAACCCTAACTCAATAAGAACCCAAATTTAGCAGGAACCCAAGTGTCGTCGCGAGTTGGGCGGCGTAGTACAGCGCCCAGACGGCGAAGCGCATCCAGGCGCGGTGGGGCGAGATGGCGGCGACAAGGAATTTCTCGGTGGCGAGCAGCCCGTCCGATACCATGAACAGCACGGCGCCACCGATCACCCACATATTGCTTGTTGTCAGCGCCGAGATGCCCATTGCCAGGATCGCGGCGATATAGACGGTGATCGGGATACGCAGGCTGGGACCGACGCGACGCCACAGCGCCGCCAGCATGATGACCACGAACAGCGCCATGGCGAGCGCGATCGCACCGCGCCACGGCTCGGCACCAAGCACTCCCAATCCGCCACCGCTGCGCAGGAACAGCGCGACATAGACGATGTGGGCGACGAGAAAACTGGCCAGACCGCCGAGAAACGCCTTTTCACCGTCGCGCGACAGGAATGCGTCGCCAGCGGCGCTGAGGGCGAGCGCGGCGACCAGCAGCAGCGGGCCGCCCTGCAGCCCGGCCAGAACGGCAAGCATCGCCACGGCAAGCGTCTTTGCCGCCGAGCGGGCGAGCGTCGACGGCATGCCTAGCGTGAACGCATAGATCATCGCCGCCGCCAGCGAAAAAATCAGTGTCGCATTGGCATTGGCGTCGATACCGCCCGCAAACGGCATCGTCATGCCCGGCTCCGCCTTCGAATGCCCCGGGCTCCGCCTTCGGATGCCGCGGCTCTCTCGGTTGCGGCAGGCTTGCGCAGGAACAGCGATTTTGCGGCGAGCGCCGCGCCACCGGTGATGAGCACGCAGGCGGCGAGGATGCGCAACGACGGCTCGGCGACGCCGGCCGCGATCAGCACCAGCGTCGACAGCAGCGGTGCGGCGTAGCTTGCGGCACCCAACACCTGGATGTTGCCGCGCTTGACGCCGATGTCCCAGGCATAGAAGGCAGCGCCCACCGGCATCAGGCCAAGACCAAGCACCGCCAGCCACTGGCCGGCGCCGACGGGCAGAACGGTCTGTTCCAGCGCCAGGTGGCAGGCGAGCGACAGCACCGCGGTGGCAGCACAGAACCAGGTGACGATGCTGGTCGGCACCGAGGGGAAGCGCCGCGACAACAACGAATAGGACGACCACAGGACGGCGCAGACGGCAGCCATGGCATAGCCGAAGGAATAGCGGGCGTCGAAGGCCAGCCCGCCACCCTTGGTGACGATCAGCACGGTGCCGGCAAGGCCGAGCAGCGCGCCGACGACATGGTTCCACGCCAGTTTTTCGCCCGGCATCAGCGCCGAGCCGAGCACGATCAGCAGCGGCCACAGATAGGCGATCAGGCTCGCCTCCACCGCCGGCGCATTGCGCAGCGCGGTGAAATAGAAGAAGTGGTAGCCGAACAGGCCGGCAATGCCGATCAGCCACACCTGCGGCGGTATCTTCTGGCTCTTGTCGGGTGCCGGCATGAACAGCCGCGCGATGAGCCCGACCCCGGTGCCGATCGAGAAGGTGATCGCCGACAAGAGGAACGGCGGCACCTGGCCCGACGCATCGGTGAGCAGTGCGAGCAACGCCCACATGGCGACCGCCGAAAAGCCGATCAGTGTTGCGCGCCCCATTCTGTCTCCAGTGGCGCGCCAATTCCGCGCCTGGCTATTGTACGGCTTCGAAACGCCCGGCGCTGATGGTCAAGGTGCCGATCTGCGTGCCCACCGTGGCACGGATCGGCGCATATACGCCGGTTTGGCCGAGCGGTGCAAACGTCACCATCATGCGGCTTTTGTTCTTGAGATAGTTGAGCGCCTTGCGGCCCTTGCGATAACCCGCCACCGGCTCGAAGCCCATCCGGCAGGTGACGGTGTCGCCCTTGTAGCCTGGGACCGAGATCGTGCCTTTCGACGCGTAGGTCAACGTCAGGTCGGCACGCATCTCGCCGTCATAGAACTTCACCGTGCGGCCGCAGACCTGGTCGAGACTGTCGGCATGAATGACGGTGGCGGCCATGGGATCGAGCACCGACGCCAGGTCGCCGGCACCGAGCGGCACCCAGTTCTTGGGGTCGCGTTTGCCCGGTGCCGGTACGACCTTCGTCGAGGTGACCCTGCCATTGGCAAAGCGGATATCGACCACCGATGCTTTCTTGCCGGAGGTGTAGTCGGCGCGGAATGCCTGCGGCACCATTTTCTTGCCCGCGATCGTGCCCTTGGATGAGATCGTGCCGCGCGTGTCGTCGAACAGCTTGGCCAGCCCTGCCGCGGTGACACTGCCTTGGATCGCGTAGGCGCCGTTCTCATAGCGGCTGGAAAACGTTGATTTCGCTATCGAAAGGCCGAGGAACGACACCGTGTACTCGCCCTTGAACGACTGCGGCGAGGCAGCAGACGCGGCGGACGGCAAAGCTATGGCAAGCATGGCAACAAGGGCATGTGGCGAACGAAGCATGGCGGGATCGGGTCCTTGATTTTCGGCCGGAGGCGGGCAACTCCGGTCTGGCATGTCCCTATGGAACCGCTTATAGGATGAATTCCGGCCTTAATATGAAATGCCGGGCGTGTCCGCAGGCAAGCTGGAGCTTGACGCCTCGGCGAAATGCAACTATGGAACGCCAACTTTTTCCATAAGGCCGCCTGACCAGAACCGCGCGCCACCCGGCGTGGGCTTGAGTGTTTGGCAGACCCCGAGAACTGAAGGTTAGAACAATGTCCCGCACCTGCGAACTCACTGCCAAGGCAGTCATGTCCGGCAACAATGTGAGCCACGCCAACAACAAGACCAAGCGTCGCTTCCTGCCGAACCTCGTCAATGTGACGCTGATTTCGGAAGCGCTGAACCAGAACGTGCGTCTTCGCATTTCGGCCAACGCGCTGCGTTCGGTCGAACATCGCGGCGGCCTCGACGCCTTCCTGGCCAAGGCCGACGTCAAGGAATTGTCGCAGCGCGCCCGTTTGCTGAAGAAGCAGATCGCCAAGAAGACCGCCGAACAGGCTGCCGCTTAAAACAGTTCAAAGGCGGGGGACGACCGCCCTGGCCAACCTCTTGTTGTTGGCCTCTGGCCAACCTTTTGTTGGCCTAGGCATCGGATCGAAGCCGCAAGGTTTCGGCAATCCGATGCTCAAACTCCGAAGCTAGCGTAATCCGATTTAGGAATACGTTCCGCTGGTTCCATTACCCAGGATAAAAAAATGACTTTCTTCTCGCGATACTTGCCCTTCGTGGCCGCCATGACGCTTGTCGTCGTGGCATCGAACATTCTCGTGCAATTCCCGATGCAGGGCCAGATCGGCGGCCTCTCGCTGGCCGACCTTCTGACCTGGGGGGCCTTCACCTATCCCTTCTCGTTTCTGGTCACCGACCTCGCCAACCGCCGTTACGGCCCCACTGTGGCGCGCCGGATCGTCTTTGTCGGCTTCATGACGGCGGTGATCTGCTCGATCCTTGTCCCGCCCTTCCTGTTCCGTCACGGCCTGATCGAATTCGAGACCGCCGCCGACCGGCTGGTGCGGATCGCGGCCGCGTCCGGAGCGGCGTTCCTTGCCGCGCAATTGCTCGATGTGACTGTCTTCAACCGGCTGCGCCGCCAGAGCTGGTGGCGGGCGCCGATCGTCGGCACGCTGGTCGGGTCGGTGTTCGACACAGCCGTGTTCTTCACCGTCGCGTTCTCGGCCGCCTTTGCCTTCGCTGGTCCCAACGACGGCTTTGCGTTGGAAAACGCACCCTTGATGGGCGTCTTCCATGTCGACGCGATGCGTTGGATCTCCTGGGCGCTGGGCGACCTCAGCGTGAAGCTGATCATCGCCGTGGTGGCGTTGATCCCCTACCGTCTGCTCGCGGCCCGCTGGAGCCAGCCCGCTGTTGCGGCTTAAACCATGATCCCGAAAAGTGGGACCCGATTTTCGGAAAAGATCATGGTCGGACAAAGATCATGATCCCGTGGGTTCAGCTCGATTCGGCAAAGACCCCGGACGGCGGACAAGAACTTCGCCTCAAGCGGCGCGGCACCGAATTCTCGATCATGCTGGGCACCAACGAGCTCATGAACAGCCGCCTCAGCGGTTCCGAGGAAGCGCTGGCAAAACTGTCCTGTGAGCGGATTGCCGGCCATAGCCGGCCCACAATCCTGATCGGTGGGCTTGGCATGGGTTTTACCTTGCGCGCCGCACTCACAGAATTGGCCAATGATGCCGGAATTGTCGTCGCCGAACTGGTGCCCGCCGTCGTCGCCTGGGCACGTGGCCCGATGGCCGAAATCTTTGACGGCTGTCTCGACGATCCTCGCGTCACCATCCAGGAAACCGATGTCGGGCAGTTGATCCGGTCGCGGCCCGCGGCCTGGGACGCCATCCTGCTCGATGTCGACAACGGCCCGGAAGGCATCGTCCACAAATCCAACGACGCACTTTACAGCGTGCAAGGCCTCGCAGCCGCACGCAGCGCCCTGAAACCCGGCGGCGTGCTGGCGGTGTGGTCGCAAGGCCCCGACAGCGGCTTCACGCGGCGGCTGAAGCAGGCAGGCTTCGCGGTCGAAGAGGTCAGTACGCGCGCCAACGGCAAGCGCGGCGCCCGCCATGTCATCTGGATCGCCACCAGGACGTAAAGCCGGCGGGTCAATCCTGGTGGAGAATGAATTCCAGATAGAGGTTGCGCTGCAGGATCGAGTGGTTGTCGTCCGAGATCAGCGACACCATCAGCGCGCCGTCGTCGCGGCTCCAGACGTCGAGCCCTTCCATATTGTCGATCTGGTAGTCCATGTCGGCCTCCAGCAGCACCGGCCCGTCGGCGACCGCGCCCTTCTCGACGCTTTCGCCGTAGATGCGCCGCAGCCGCATCTTGACGCCGCTGGCCATCGAGAAACTGCGCTCCAGAAGCAACAGATCACCATCGGGCAGGAAGGCGCCGTCGGTGATGTCGAAATCGCCATTGCGCTTGACGGTGAAGACGCCCTTGTGCGGCCCTTCGATGATGGCGGCATAGATGTTGCCGGCCTTGTCCAGGCTCTTCTCGGAGACCACGACCAGGCCGCCCTCATGCTGGCCGTTGGCATTGGCGTGGGTGACGGTCTCGAAGCCGCGATTCTGGCGCAGCTCGCGGGCCGGCACGACGAAATCCAGCGGCTTGAACGGCGCCTTCATGTCGTTGGGGTCGATCTTGAACTGGGCGACGCGGTGGCTGCGCTCGAAGCCGACGGTGGCGATGCCGTCCTTGACCGCGAGACCTTCCGCATCGACCTCCCATTTCCTGTCGATCGGCCGGCCGGTCTGGTCGACCATCTGCTGCATGCGGAAATTCTGGATGCCGGAGGGTCGCTTTTCCGCGTCGCGGACCACCGTGCCGAAGAACCAGAAGCCGGTGTCGGCAACGCCGATGAAATCACCGCCGGCTTTCAGGAAGCGGAAGGCTGACAGCGCGCCGAAATCGCGTGTCGGCGAGGTCATCTCCAGCCCGCCGACGAATTCGAAAGCGCCGAACTGCTTGTCGGCACGGCCAATGTGGAATTGGGTGATCGGGCGGGCCGAGATTTCGACCGGTTCGACAGAACCAGAGTCTGCCAAACCGGCTGCTGCCGAAGCCACGCCGGAAAGCAGGACGATGGCGGCGAAAAGCGTCTGCCGAAACCCGCCGCGCCTGGAAATCATCCGGCGCGCCGCATACCACCGCCGCGTCGCGTATCCTTCGCGCTTTCCTCGGCGAACAGCGAAGCCAGCTGCTCGGTCATGGCGCCGGCCAGCTCCTCGGCATCGACGATGGTGACAGCGCGGCGGTAGTAGCGCGTGACGTCGTGGCCGATGCCGATGGCCAGCAGTTCCACCGGCGAACGCGTCTCGATCAGCTCGATGACGGCGCGCAGATGGCGCTCGAGATAATTGCCCGGATTGACCGACAGCGTTGAATCGTCGACCGGCGCGCCGTCCGAGATCATCATCAGGATCTTGCGCTGCTCGGGCCGGGCGATCAGCCGGTTATGCGCCCACAGCAGCGCCTCGCCGTCGATATTTTCCTTAAGCAGGCCTTCGCGCATCATCAGGCCGAGATTGCGCCGCGCCCGCCGCCACGGATGGTCGGCGGACTTGTAGATGATGTGGCGCAGATCGTTGAGCCGGCCAGGATTCGGCGGCTTGCCGTCCTTCAGCCATTTCTCGCGCGCCTGCCCGCCCTTCCACGCCCGTGTCGTGAAGCCGAGGATCTCGACCGAGACGCCGCAACGCTCCAGCGTGCGCGCCAAGATGTCGGCGCAGGTTGCCGCGACCGTGATCGGCCGGCCGCGCATTGAGCCGGAATTGTCGAGCACCAGCGTCACCACCGTGTCGCGAAATTTGGTGTCGCGCTCCTGCTTGAACGACAGCGGCTGCATCGGGTCGATGACGACCCGCACCAGCCTTGCCGGGTCGAGGTAACCCTCTTCCAGGTCGAAATCCCAGGAGCGGTTCTGTTGTGCCATCAGCCGGCGCTGCAGGCGGTTGGCCAACCGCCCGACGACGCCGGACAGATTGGCCAGCTGCTTGTCGAGGAAGGCACGCAGCCGGTCGAGTTCTTCCTCTTCGCACAGCTCCTCGGCGCCGACCGTCTCGTCGAAAGCGGTGGTGAAGACCTTGTAGTCGATTTCCTTCGGCAGATTGGTGAAGGGATTGTCGTTACGGCGCGCCTCGCCGGGTGTTTCGGCATCGGCGTCGTCATCGTCGGACAGATCGTCGGCGGTGGCATCGGAGGCTTCCGTCTCGGCCGACTGCTCGTCATCGGCCGAAGCTTCGGCATCCTCGGACTGCGACTGCTCGGAGCCGGAATCCTCTTCGCCACCCTCCTCGCTCTGCTCCTCGCCTTGCGGCTGGTTGTCGTCATTGTCCTCGGAATCTTCCGTCTCCTGGTCGTCGCCAAGTTCCTCGGCCATTTCCATGGAGACGAGCATCTCGCGCACGACCCGGGCGAACGCCTGCTGGTCGCCGAGCTTGGCCGACAATCCGTCGAGGTCGGCCTTGGCCTTCTCCTCGACCCAAGGGCGCCAGAGTTCGACCAGCCGCTCGCCGCTTTTCGGGACCGGGCGGCCGGTCAGCTTCTCGCGCACCATCAGGGCAAGAGCTTCCTCGATCGGCGCGTCGGCCTTGTCCTTGATGTCGACGAGGTTGGCCTTGGCGTATTTGTCCTCCAGCATCGAGCCGATATTGTCGGCGACGCCCTGCATGGCGCGTGAGCCTATCGCCTCGACGCGGGCCTGCTCGACCGCGTCATAGATGGCGCGGGCCGCCTTGCCTTCCGGCGCCAGCTTGGTGTGGATGCGCACATCATGGCAGGCGCGCTTCAGCGCCATGGAATCGCCGAGGCCGCGGGTGATCGCAATATCGGTCTTGGACGCCTTCTTCGGCAATTCGGGCAGACGCGCGCGGCTGCCGGCAAGTGCGGGCCGGTCCTTGGCGAAACCGACCTCCAGTTCCTTGTCGCCGGCAATGGCGCGCATGCAGACGGTGACGGCACGCTTGAAGCTGTCGGCTTCAGACCCCGTCTTCGACTTGTTGCGCGTGTTGTCGCCCGGACCCGCCATCGAGACCCTGCTTAGCCCAGCACCACGTTGGCGGCGCTCTCGGGCAGATCCTCGCCGAAGGCGCGCTGATAGAACTCGGCCACCACCGAGCGCTCCAGTTCGTCGCATTTGTTGAGGAAGGTCAGCCGGAACGCCATGCCGATATTGCCGAATATCTCGGCATTCTCGGCCCAGGTGATCACCGTGCGCGGGCTCATCACGGTCGACAGATCGCCGTTGATGAAGGCCGAGCGCGTCATGTCGGCGACGCGCACCATCTTGTTGACGATGTCCTTGCCCTTGCCGTCGCGATAGTGCTTGGCCTTGGCCAGCACGATGGCGACTTCGTTGTCGTGCGGCAAATAGTTCAGCGTGGTGACGATCGACCAGCGGTCCATCTGCGCCTGGTTGATCTGCTGGGTGCCGTGATAGAGGCCGGTGGTGTCGCCAAGGCCGACGGTGTTTGCGGTCGAGAACAGCCGGAAGGCCGGATGCGGGCGAATGACCCGGCTCTGGTCGAGCAGCGTCAGCCGGCCCGACGATTCCAGCACGCGCTGGATGACGAACATCACATCCGGACGGCCGGCATCGTACTCGTCGAAGCACAGCGCGACATTGTGCTGGTAGGCCCAGGGCAGGATGCCGTCGCGGAATTCGGTGATCTGCAAACCGTCCTTGACGACGATCGCGTCCTTGCCGACGAGATCGATACGGCTGACATGGCTGTCGAGGTTGACGCGCACGCAAGGCCAGTTGAGGCGAGCGGCGACCTGTTCGATATGGGTCGACTTGCCGGTGCCGTGATAGCCCGACACCATGACGCGGCGGTTGTAGGCAAAGCCCGCAAGGATCGCCATCGTCGTGTTCTTGTCGAACAGATAGTCCGGATCGATGTCCGGCACATGCTCCGATGTCACCGAATAGGCCGGCACCACCATCTTGGACTCGAAGCCGAATTTCTCCTTCACCGACACCGTCGTGTCGGGCAGGTTGGCGATGTCACGATCGACCTTGTTCATATCTCTCAACGTCTCCACGGGCGAAACGTCTGATTTCGCCGGCAATCGATTTTGTCCGGGGGCGGTCTTAGAGCCTTTTCCAACCTTATGAAAGTTGGAAAACGACACGAACCGTATGGCCGCTCAGCACAGGCCCGCCTGTTTGAGCACGCGATAGGCCTGCAGCACATCGCGGAACCGGTCTTCCGAACCTCTGTCGCCACCATTCGCATCCGGATGGTGCAGTTTCACCAGTTCCTTATAGCGCGCCTTGATCTCCTTGCCAGTCGCCTTTGTATCAAGACCAAGCGTTTCCAGCGCCTTGGCCTCAAGCGGCTTGGCCTTGCGCTCGCGCGCCTCGCGCGGATCCTTCGGTCCCTTGAACAGGTCGAACGGGTCGCGCATGCGGTTATAGTAGCCGGCCCGGCCGGAACGCATCTGGGCCATATCGGGCGACGATCGCGTCGAGGCTCCGTTGGCGCCCATTTTCCAGGTCGGCCGGTGCCCGGTCATGGCTTCCTTCTGGAAGCGCGCGACCTCGGTGTCCGGCACGCCGGAAAAGTAGTTGAAGCCCTTGTTGTACTCGCGCACATGATCGAAGCAGAAGTGGAAATACTCGCCTTCCTTCATGCGCCCGACCGGCGCACGATGGGTGCCCGCTTCCTTGCAGCCGTCCCACTGGCAGATCGGCGAGTGCGACTTCAGCTCCGCGTCCTTGTCGGGGCGGACGCGAATCTTCTCGAAATATTTGGGGTACGGCTTCATCTTACCCATTTATGGGGCGTTCGCAGATGCGAAACAAGAATTGACATTTTCGCGATCATCGCCCTAACCGCTGAATCGCGGCATAAAGCAGGCGAATGGCGGATTTTGTTGCTCGGCGGCGGCCCCTTGCGAAACCGATTTTCGGTTTCCAGGCCGAGACGCCAGCGATATGTGGTGAAGGGAGATGGCGATGTCCATACAGGCGACCATGGAAGACAAGCTCAATAAGGCATTTTCGCCGGACAGGCTGGTTATCATCAACGAGAGCCATCTCCATGCCGGCCACCATCATCACGGCTCCGACCATCACGGCACTTATGACGGCACCGGCGAGACGCATTTTCGCGTCCGCGTCGTCGCTTCCGCCTTTGCCGGCATGAGCCGCATCGACCGTCACCGCGCCGTCAATGAACTGCTTGCCGACGAATTGCAGGCCGGCGTGCACGCGCTGGCGATCGAACCGGCGGCTCCCGGCGAAAAGACGCGCTGGTAGTTCGGTTCCGCCGATCGTTTTTCGCCGCGCTCAGAGCACCGCTTCGATGAGGAACGGGCCACGCCGTGACAGCGCGCTGTCCAGCAGCGCTTCGAACCGCTCGCACGTCTCGGCGCGGGCTGCCTCCACGCCCATGCCTTTGGCCAGCGAAATCCAGTCGAGCGAGGGATGGTCGATGTCGAGCATGCGCCTGGCGTTCTCGCCGATGGCGCCGACGCCGACATTCTTCATCTCGCCGTGCAGGATCGCATAGGTTCGGTTGGAAAACACGATCGTCACCACGTCGAGCTTTTCCCGCGCCTGCGTCCACAATCCCTGCACCGTGTACATGCCGCTGCCGTCGGCTTCGAGGTTGATCACCTTGCGGTCCGGACAGGCGATTGCCGCCCCGGTCGCCATCGGGATGCCGCCGCCGATCGATCCGCCCGTGCCCATCATGTAGTCGTGCGGCGCTGCAAAGGCCGACAGCGCGAAGAAACGCCTGGCCGAGGTGACCGCTTCATCGCAAACGATCGCATCGGCCGGCAGTTTGCGCGCCACCGACAGCGCGATGCCATCTTCCGTCAGCTTGCCGTTCGGCGTTGCCTCGTCGGGAAAAGCGGCCGCGAGCACCTGTTGTTGTGACGGTTTGATGCCAAGTTCGTCGCGAAGCGCCTCCAGCGCCGCATGCAGATCGTCGCCATGGGCGGCCAGTGTCAGCACCTCGCAGCCTTCCCGCACGAGCCGTCCCGGTTTCCCCGGATAGGCGAAGAAGGCAACCGGCTCCTTCGCACCGACCAGGATCAGAACATCGACGTCGCTCAGCACAGCCATCGCCGCATCGACCGGATAGGGGATGCGGGTCGGCGCGACACGCCCACGCCCGCGTTGCATCCGTGCGATCAGAACCTCGCCGAACAGGCGGACATCGCTGCCCGTCGAAATCTGCCCGGCGATGGCGAGCGCATCGGCGCGTGCGGCCTTTCCGCGAACGATCATGCCTGCCCGGCCCGGAGCGGTACGGATCGCCGCGGCGACCTTGCGCACGGCGTCCATATCGACGGCCGGCGCTGGCACCAGCTTCACCTTGCCGACCGAAACCGCGTCGACTGCGCCCCAGGCAGCATCCGCCGGCAGGATCATCGTCGCGACGCCGGGCGGTGTCAGCGAGGCGCGAAAGGCTGCTTCAGCTGCCGGCACGATATCGGCCGGGCCCTTGACGCGGCCGACCCAGTTGGACATCGGCGCCGCAAGGCTCTCGATATCGCTGGTGAGCGGGGCATCGAGCGGCAGATGGTAAGACGCATGGTCGCCGACGATGTTGATCATCGGGCTGAAGGCACGCCGGGCATTGTGCATGTTGGCGAGCCCGTTGGCCAGGCCGGGACCGGTATGCAGCAGCGTCGCGGCCGGCCGATCGGTCATCCGCGCATAGCCATCGGCGGCACCAGTCACCACCCCTTCGAACAGCCCGAGCACGCAACGCATTTTCGGCTTGCGATCAAGTGCGGCAACGAAGTGCATTTCGGAGGTGCCGGGATTGGCAAAGCAGACCGTCACATCGTTGGCCAGAAGCACGTCACACAGGACATCGGCGCCGTTCATGCAATTCCCTCCCGCTCACGATCGAAGAGCACTTGCACCCGGGCGCGCCCGCACAGCAATATCCCGCCGCCACTTTTGATCTGATCCAGTGCCGTAAGGATCAGCCAACCGTCGATTTCAGGAATGCCAGCGCGGCAGCGGTCAGCGCGTCACCGTCCTCGCCGAAATCGCGATTGATCGACATATGCGTGTAGGCGCTGCCGTCGAACAGTGTGACCTGGGTGCCCGTCGCGCGCAGGCGCTCGGCAAAGGCCTTGGAGTCCTCACTCCGGCCAGGGGCGCGCGAATAGGCAATGAACGTCGGCGGGTGCTTGCGGCCGTCGACATGGCTGGCCGGCGACAGTGCCGCCCATTGCGCGGGATTGGAAAAGACGCGGGCATAGGCCCGCACCATGCCGCCCTTCTTGGCAAGTGCTGCAAGATCATAGGCCCTGGTATCGTCGAGAATGAGCGCGGCTATGCCGGGCAATCCGCCGCGCATGCCGGTCAGCGCAATCAGATGGCAGCCGGCCGAATGGCCCATGCCGACAATGCGGTTGGGATCGCCGCCATGCCGGGCGATGTTGGCCCTGATGAAAGCGTATGCCTTTTCGACGTCACCGGCCTGGGTGGCGACATCGGCCTGCGGCAGCATGCGGTAATCGATGGAGACGAAGCAGAAGCCGTTGGCGAGCAGGAAGGCCGGTTTGGCGTTGACCTGACTGCGTTTGCCAAACTGCCAGGTGCCGCCATGAACGAAAAACACGACCGGCAGGCCGATTGCACCATCGGGCGCATAGATGTCGAGCTTGGCCGACCCGTAGTCTAAGGTTTTTGGCGTGGGTCGGCGTGTTTCCGACGCGGCCGATGCTTTCAATGGCAGCATCGCCGCCACCGAGGCCATGATCAGGCTTCGTCGATCGATCATCACTGTCTCCTGACGAGGCAAGACTGCACGCGGCGGCCCCAGCCGTCCAGTCAGGGATTCGCAACACACCCGCTACCCGCGCTGAATGCCGCTCCGCACCGAGCGCCTTGATCTCGGAGTGGCCTCAAATCTTACGATCGCAGCCACCTCTTCACATGAAGGGAACAAACGGTACCCCCCGACAGTTGAATGCGAGGTGAGCCGAATGGAAGCCACAGCGGCTCCGAGGGCAAAAGCATCATGCGAGAGAACCAGTCTGACGTCTTTGATCTGTTTTCGGAAATTTACACCAACGCGGCGCAGGAAGAGATCAGCATCCAGCAATATCTCCTTGCCTGCCGCGAGGACAAGTCGATGTATGCCTCGGCGCCTGAACGGATGGTCGAGGCGATCGGCGAGCCGAACCTGGTCGACACCAGCAAGGATGAGCGGCTCGGCCGCATTTTCTCCAATCGGACCCTGAAAGTGTACCCCTCCTTTGCCGATTTCTATGGCATGGAGGACACAATCGAGCGCATCGCCGGCTATTTTCGCTATGCGTCGCAGGGGCTCGAGGAGCGCAAGCAAATCCTCTATTTGCTCGGTCCGGTCGGCGGCGGCAAATCCTCCCTTGCCGAGCGGCTGAAGAAGTTGATGGAACAGCGCCCTATCTACACGTTGAAGGTCGGCAACCAGGTCAGCCCGGTTTTCGAATCGCCGCTTGGTCTTTTCCATCCTGATCGCATGGGCGACCTGCTGGAGGAAAAATACGGCATTGCCCGACGCCGGTTGAATGGGCTCATTTCGCCATGGGCGGCCAAGCGCCTCGACGAACTTTCCGGCGACATTTCCAAGTTCAGCGTCGTCAAGCTGATGCCGTCGCGACTGCGCCAGATCGGCATCGCCAAGACCGAGCCTGGCGACGAGAACAATCAGGACGTCTCAGCCCTGGTCGGCAAGGTGGACATCCGGCAATTGGAAAACTTCAGCCAATCCGATCCGGACGCCTATTCCTATAGTGGCGGACTGAACCGGACCACTCAGGGCCTGCTTGAATTCGTCGAGATGTTCAAGGCGCCTATCAAGGTCCTGCATCCGCTGCTGACCGCTACCCAGGAAGGCAGCTACAACGGCACCGAAAATTTCGGCGCCTTTCCCTACCAGGGAATCATCGTGGCCCATTCCAACGAGTCGGAATGGCTGCAGTTCAAGAACAACAAGAACAATGAGGCTTTTCTCGATCGCATCCTCGTGGTCAAGGTGCCGTATTGCCTGCGGATAACCGAAGAGCGGCAGATCTACGAGAAACTGCTGCGGGAGAGCGAATTGGCCGCCAGTCCCTGCGCTCCCGAGGTGCTGGACATCCTCAGCCGGTTTACCGTCTCGACCCGCTTGGCCGAGCACGACAATTCGCCGCTCTACACCAAGATGCGCGCCTATGATGGCGAGAACCTCAAGGAGGTCGACCCCAAGGCGAAGTCGGTTCAGGAATATCGGGACGCCGCCGGCGTCGACGAGGGCATGGCAGGCGTCAGCACGCGCTTTGCCTTCAAGATCCTGTCGCAGACCTTCAACTACGACACTGAAGAGGTGGCCGCCGACCCCGTGCACCTCATGTACATCCTGGAGGAGGCGATCAAGCGCGAACAGTTTCCGAAGGAGACGGAAGCCGCCTATCTGGAGTTCATCAAGTCCGAGCTGGCCGCGCGGTATGCCGAATTCATCGGCCATGAGATCCAGAAAGCCTATCTGGAATCGTACAGCGAGTACGGCCAGAATCTTTTCGACCGCTACATCGCCTATGCCGACGCCTGGATCGAAGACCAGGACTACAAGGATCCCGACACCGGCCAGATCCTCAACCGCGAGGTTTTGGACAACGAGCTTTCGCAGGTCGAAAAACCGGCCGGCATCGCCAATCCCAAGGACTTCCGCAATGAGGTGGTGAAATTCACGCTGCGCGCCCGTGCAAGAAACCATGGCCGCAACCCGGCGTGGACAAGTTACGAAAAGCTGCGGGAAGTCATCGAGAAACGCATGTTCGGCCAGGTCGAGGACCTCCTGCCGGTGATCAGTTTCGGCTCCAAGCAGGACAGCGTCACGGAAAAGCGGCACAATGAATTCGTGCAGCGGATGGTCGAGCGCGGCTACACAGAGCGGCAGGTTCGTCGCCTTGTGGACTGGTACATGCGGGTGAACAGGGCGGGTTAGAGAACCCGGATGGTTCCATGCCGATCTTCATCGACCGCCGCCTGAACCCGAAAGACAAGAGCCTCGGCAATCGCCAGCGCTTCCTGCGACGCGCGCGCGAGGAATTGAAACGGAGCATACGCGACCAGATCCGCACCGGCAGGATCGCCGACGCGGATTCCGAGCACGCCGTGCGCATGCCCGAAAGAGGCACAAGCGAGCCGAGCTTCAGCAACGCCCGCGACAGTGGCAGGCGCCAGCACATCTTGCCGGGCAACAGGCATTTCTCCGCTGGAGACCTGATCCCCAAGCCCGGCGGAGGCGGCGGGGGAGCGTCGTCCCCGGGAAACAAGGCATCCGAGGACGACTTTCGTTTCGTACTGTCGCGCGAGGAAGTGCTCGATCTTTTCTTCGAGGATCTCGAACTCCCCGACATGGTCAAGCTCAACCTCAAGGAGATCCTTGCCTTCAAGCCGCGCAGGGCGGGCTTCGCCGCCACCGGTTCGCCGACCAACATCAATGTCGGCCGCACGATGCGCAACAGCCACGGCCGCCGCATTGCGCTGAGGCGCCCCAAGCAGGTCGAACTGGATGCGATCCTCGAGGAAATCGCCTCGCTCGAGGAGGCGCCATCCAGCGCCGACGCGCGCCAGCGTATCGCGGCATTGCGCGAAGAGCTTGACCGGCTGGAACGACGCCGCCGACGCATTGCCTATGTCGATCCGGTTGACATCCGCTTCAACCGCTTCGATTCCCGGCCGGTGCCGAACGCCAATGCCGTCATGTTCTGTCTGATGGACGTGTCCGGGTCCATGGGCGAGCGCGAGAAGGATCTGGCCAAGCGCTTCTTCGTCTTGCTGCACCTGTTCTTGAAACGACGCTACGACCGCATCGAGATTGTCTTCATCCGCCACACGCACCTGGCTCAGGAGGTCGACGAGGAGACATTTTTCTACAACACCCAAAGCGGCGGCACTGTCGTTTCCACCGCGCTGGAGGAAATGCACCGTATTATCGCGAGCCGCTACCCGGCCCACGACTGGAATATCTATGCTGCCCAGGCCTCGGACGGCGACAATTTCGCCGGCGATTCAGAGCGATGCATTTCGCTGCTCAACGGCGAGCTCATGCGGCTGTGCCAGTATTTTGCCTATGTCGAGATCATCGACGAGCGTGAAGCCCATATTTTCGGCTCGACCGAAAACGGGACATCGCTGTGGCGTGCCTATAACGCCATCGACCAGAAATGGCCGAACTTCCAGATGAGCCGCATCGCTACGCCCGCCGATATCTACCCGGTCTTTCGCCAGCTTTTCGGCAGGCAGCCGGTCTCCCTCAAGCGGGCATGAGGGTTCCCGATGGTCAGACAAGCCAGCAAATCCAGCCTGCTTTTTTCAGGGTCCGACTGGGATTTCAAAACATTGTCGCGGGCCTATGACGCGATCGAGGCACTTGCGGTCGAAGAGCTTCATCTGGACACCTATCCCGTTCAGATGGAGATCATCTCCTCGCAACAGATGCTCGACGCCTATTCGTCCATTGGCATGCCATTGATGTACCGTCACTGGTCTTTCGGCAAACATTTCCTCCACCAGGATCTGCTCTATCGCAAGGGCGGGCGAGGGCTTGCTTATGAACTGGTCATCAATTCCAATCCCTGCATCGTCTATCTGATGGAGGAAAACACCATGGCCCTGCAGGCCTTGGTGACGGCCCATGCAGCGCTCGGGCACAATCATTTCTTCAAGAACAATCAATTGTTCAAACAATGGACGGATGCAGGTGCGATCCTCGGCTACCTGGACTTCGCCAAGGGCTACATAGTCCGTTGCGAGGAGCGGCACGGCCTCGCCGCCGTCGAGGCTGTGCTCGATTCCGCCCACGCGCTGATGGATCAGGGCGTGTTTCGCTATCACCGGCCGCCGAGGCTGTCTTCGGAACGGCAACGCGAAGGAATTCGCGAGCGTCTCGAATACGAGGAGCGCTCCTACAACGACTTGTGGCGTACGCTGCCGCCTTCGCAGCAAGCGGCCAACGACAAGGGCCAGGACCCGGAGCGGAAGAAATCGCTAAACCTGCCTGAGGAAAACCTGCTCTATTTCCTGGAAAAGAACAGCCCGGTCCTGGAGCCCTGGCAGCGTGAGATCATCAGGATCGTTCGGGTCATCGCGCAATATTTTTACCCGCAACGGCAAACACAGGTGATGAACGAGGGCTGCGCCACGTTCGTGCACTATACGCTGATGAACATGCTGTTCGACCGCGGCCAGATCAGCGAAGGCGCCATGCTCGAAATCCTGCGCAATCATTCCAACGTGGTCTTTCAGCCGGCCTTCGACGATCCGCGTTTTTCAGGCATCAACCCCTATGCTCTCGGCCTCGACATGATGCAGGACATTCAGCGCATGTCGACCAAACCCACGGCCGAGGACCGCGATTGGTTCCCCGACATCGCTGGCCAGGGCAACTGGCGCGAGGTCCTGCTTGACGCCTGGGCCGAGCATCGCGACGAATCCTTCATCCGCCAGTACCTCAGTCCGGCCTTGATCCGGAAATGGCGGTTTTTTGTGCTTGGCGACGCTGCCGACCAACCGCATTGTCTGGTCGCCTCGATCCACGACGAGCGCGGCTACGCCAAGATACGCGCCACGCTCGCCAACAGCTATGATCTCGGCGCGAACCGGCCGGACATTCAGGTGGTGGATGTCGATCTGCTCGGCGACCGCCATTTGCGCCTGCAGCACAAGGTCAATGACGGCATCCTTCTCGAGGATGCCAGCCGCGACGCCACGCTTCGTCACATCCGCAGGCTTTGGGGTTATGAAGTCAGCCTGGCGGCCATGGATGCCGAGACCGGCGCGACGATCCACGAACGCTCGACCAGCCAGATCGCCGGATGACGTGCCCCGGCCTCCCTTCGCGTATCAGGTGTCGCCGGCTGGCCTGATCCTCAGCCTTGCGATCCGGTTCTTGTCGCGTTTCATGACGATGAAGCGCTTGCCGTGGAACGTAAAAGCCTGCTTCTCCTCGGGGATCGATTGCGTCTCGTGGATGACGAGGCCGGCAATGGTGGTGGCCTCCTCATCCGGCAGGTTCCAGTCGAGAGCCCGGTTGAGGTCACGGATCGGCACCGTACCGTCGACGACCACGGAGCCGTCGGCCTCCTGCTTGACGCCCTGTATGTCGACATCATGCTCGTCGGCGATCTCGCCGACGATCTCCTCGATAATGTCCTCCAGCGTCACCAGTCCTTCGACCTCGCCATATTCGTCGACGACGACGGCGAAATGCGCTTTGCGGCGAAGGAAGGCGTTGAGCTGTTCCTGCAAGGTCGTGGTGTCGGGCACGAACCAGGGCTTCGAGGCGATCTTCATCACATCGATCCTGGAGAAGTCGTTGCCGACTTCGTTCAAGGCGCGCAGCAGATCCTTTGCATGCAGCACGCCGACGATGTTGTCGAGCGAGCCTTTCCACAGCGGCATGCGGGTGTGCGGGCTTTGCAAGATCTCGCGCACCACCGCTTCCGGCGCATTGTCGGCATTGACCGAGCGCATGTTGGTGCGGTGGACCATGATGTCGGAGACTTCGAGTTCGGCGAGATCGAACAGGCCACCGACGCGGTCGCGATCCTCGCGCACCACCTGGCCGTCGCGGCGGAAATCGTCGACCGCGCCGCGCAACTCGTCCTGGCTGGAACGCTGCGGCTCGATGCGCGAAAGCTCGTATCCGAACATGGCAAGCAGGCGCGTGCGCACGGCAACGAGCAGCAGGATGAGGATGGCAAGGACGGCGACGACGATCCAGCCGGGCTCGTTCATCTCCGGTCGCTTTCCTTTGGGTGATTCTCCCTGAGGAACGACAGCACTTCCGAGGCCGGCACGTCCTTGGCGATGAAGGCTTGGCCGACGCCGCGCGTCAGGATGAAGGTCAGCGCGCCGCGCGATACCTTCTTGTCCTGGGTGATGAAGGCAAGCAGCGCCTCGGCGTCAGGCAGATCGCCCGGGATGTCCGCTATCCGCCAGGGCAGGCCGACGGCACGCAGATGCGCCTCGACGCGCGCGGCATCATCGGGGCTTGCCAGATTGAGCCGCGACGAGAACCGGTAGGCCAGCGCCATGCCGATGGCGACGCCTTCGCCATGGACGAGGCGGGCTCCGTCATACCGGGTGGCGGCTTCCAGCGCGTGGCCGAATGTGTGGCCGAGATTGAGCAGCGCGCGGTCGCCGGTCTCGAATTCGTCGCGCGCAACCATTTCGGCCTTGGCGCGGCAGGCTTCGGCAATAGCCTGCGCCCTCTCCGGCCCGCCGGCGAAAACCTGGACCCAATTCTTTTCCAGCCAGGTGAAAAATTCTGGCCGGTCGATGAGCCCGTATTTGGCGAGTTCGGCATAGCCGGCGCGGAATTCGCGGATAGGCAGCGTGTCGAGCACCCCGGTGTCGGCCAACACCAGTTTCGGCTGATGGAAGACGCCGACGAGGTTCTTGCCGCGTGGGCTGTTGATGCCGGTCTTGCCGCCGACCGAGGAATCGACCTGCGCCAGCAGCGAGGTCGGGATCTGCACGAAATTCATCCCGCGCCGCACGATGCCGGCGGCAAAGCCGGCAAGGTCGCCGATAACGCCGCCGCCGAAGGCGATGACGATGTCGCCGCGTTCCAGTTTCGCAGCCAGCACACCGTCGACCACCTCTTCGAGATGAGCAAAACTCTTGGTCTTCTCGCCGGGCGGCAACGTGATCACGGCGGTCTGGATGCCGTCCGTTTCGAGGCTGGCCTGAAGGGTAGCGAGATGCGCTGCCGCGACATTGGCGTCGGTGACGACCGCGGCGCGTGTACCCGGCAGGCGGCCCGATATCTCGGCACCCGCGCGGGCCAACAACCCCGAACCTATCAGGATATCGTAGGTCCGGTCGCCAAGGCCGACTTCGACGACAACGGGTGCCTCGATGCTCACTGTTCCACCTCGCCCGTCGCCGTCGTCTCATCGATGCCGAAATGCCGGCACAGCGCGTCCACCACCTCGGTCGCGATGACTTCCTTGCGGTCGTCGCGGGTCGGCACGGTGACATCAGATGTCGCGTAGACCGGATAGCGCTCGCCCATCAGCCGCTCCAGCACGGCGCGCGGATCGGCACTTTTCAACAATGGCCGGTTCTGTTTCTTGGAGACGCGGTCCATCAGAAGATCGAGCTCGGCCTTCAGCCATACCGACACGCCCTGGGCTGCAATCGCCTCGCGCGTCTGCGCATTCATGAAGGCGCCGCCGCCGGTCGACAGCACCTGCGGGCCGTTTTCCAGCACGCGCAGGATGACGCGCTGCTCCAGCGCCCGGAATTCGGTCTCGCCATAGCGCTCGAACAGCTCCGGAACGGTCATGCGCGAGACGCTTTCGATCTCCTGGTCGCTGTCGATGAAGGGCAGAGCCAGCATCGTCGCCACCTTGCGGCCGATCGCCGTCTTGCCGGCACCCATCAATCCGACGAAGACGACGGAACGGCTGCCCAGCCGGCCAAGCAACGCGGCGTGGATCTCGTCTGGAGGATTTGCTGGCAGCGCGTTCATCGGATGTTTCGAAGGCCCTCTTTGCCGGCGTATCGACATGAAAAGCCCGTTTGCGTCAAGCGGGGCAAGCGCCTTGAACCCGATATGGACCAGCAGGGTCTGCATCAGAAGTTGCTAACAGGCCTCCGCTTCTTCCTTGAATTGGCCGGATTGGCGTCCCATAAGGGGACAGGGTTTGGAAACGCAGAACAAGAAGACGGGCGAAAATTGATGCCGACACTGTTTCGCTTTGTCGTGGTAACAGCGATTCTGGCAGGCATTGCCTATGGTGCGATGTTCGCACTGGTGATGTTCGTCGAGCCAAAGAAGGGCGAAATGAGCGTGCGCATCCCTCCGGAAAAGCTGAACCCCAAGAAAAGCTGAACCCGAAGAAAAGTTGAATGAACAGCGCCGCCCGCATCGAAGCCTTTCTGGAAATGATGAGCGCCGAGCGGGGCGCGGCTGAAAATACGCTTTCCTCCTACCGCCGCGACCTCGAGGACGCTTCTGGCGCGATCGATGGCGGGCTGGCTGGTGCCGCCGCCGCCGATATCCGCGCCTATCTCGACGACATTGCCGCCCGCGGCTTTGCCGCCACGTCGCAGGCGCGCAAACTGTCGGCGATCCGCCAGTTCTTCAAATTCCTCTACGCCGAAGGCCTGCGCGGCGATGACCCGACCGGCACGCTGGACAGCCCGAAAAAGGGCCGTCCGCTGCCCAAGACGATGAGCGAGGTCGACACCGGCCGGCTGATCGACCGAGCGGCGCTGGAGGCCGGCGATGTCTCGTCGGGCGATGGGGACAGTCTGGCGTCACTGCGCCTGCATGCGCTGGTCGAGGTGCTTTACGCCACCGGCCTGCGCGTTTCCGAGCTGGTCGGCCTGCCGGTGACGGTGGCGCAGCGCGACGACCGTTTTTTCATGGTGCGCGGCAAGGGCGACAAGGAGCGCATGGTGCCGCTCTCGGCCAAGGCACGCGCGGCGATGAAGACCTGGCTCGCCGCCCGCGCCAAGGTGCCAGCCTTTGCCGACAGTCCGTTCCTGTTTCCGGCCGCCTCCGACAGCGGCTATCTCTCGCGCCAGGTCTTCGCGCGTGACCTGAAGGGGCTGGCGGCAAGGGCCGGCATCGCCTCGGCGAAGATCTCGCCGCACGTGCTGCGCCATGCTTTCGCCAGCCATCTCCTGCAGAACGGCGCCGATCTCCGGGCCGTGCAGCAATTGCTTGGCCATGCCGACATATCGACGACACAGATTTACACCCATGTGCTGGAAGAGCGGCTGGTGCGGCTGGTCAACGATCATCATCCGCTTGCCGACTAGGCCTCATATCGCTATGTGAGGACGACATTTCACCGCCCGGAGCCTTGGATTCAAGGGTTCCGTCAGCCACTGCCTTCCGACGTATCGGTCCGCTCACGCATGTATAATTACCTCGATTTCGAAAAGCCGGTGCAGGACCTCGAGGGCAAGATCCTCGAGCTGAAGAAGCTTGCCGAGAATGGCGAGGCGGTCGATGTCGGCGACGAGATCAGCCGTCTCGAGAAGCGCTCCCGCGACGCGCTGCGCGACGCCTACAAGGCGCTGACGCCGTGGCAGAAGGTGCAGGTGGCTCGCCATCCCGACAGGCCGCATTGCGTCGACTATATCAAGGGCCTGCTCACCGATTTCACGCCGCTGGCCGGCGACCGCAATTTCGGTGAGGACCAGGCGATCGTCGGCGGTTTCGCCCGTTTCCGCGGCGAACCTATTGCCATCATCGGCCAGGAAAAAGGTTCCGACACAGCCAGCCGCCTGAAGCACAATTTCGGCTCGGTTCGCCCGGAGGGCTACCGCAAGGCGGTACGGCTGATGGAACTGGCCGACCGCTTCAAGATCCCGCTGCTGACGCTGGTCGACACGGCCGGCGCCTATCCCGGTGTCAACGCTGAAGAGCGCGGCCAGGCGGAGGCTATCGCCCGTTCAACCTCGACCTGTCTCGGCCTGAAAGTACCGTCGATCTCGGTGGTCATCGGCGAAGGCGGTTCGGGCGGCGCCATTGCCATCGCCACCGCCAACCGCGTCTACATGCTCGAACACGCCATCTATTCGGTGATTTCGCCGGAAGGTGCCGCCTCGATCCTGTGGCGCGACACGACGCGATCGAAGGATGCGGCAACCAACATGAAGATCACCGCGCAGGACCTTCTGGAGCTGAAGATCATCGACGCCATCATCCCCGAGCCGCTCGGCGGCGCGCATCGCGGCGCCGAAACGGTGATCGCTGCGACCGGAGACCTCATCGCCAGGACGATGAAGGACTTTGCCGGCGCCAACACCGATTTCCGCGAGCAGCGCCGCGAAAAATACCTGGCCATGGGCCGCAGTCTCTGACCACAGGCAGCCTTGGCCGCAACAATGTGGCGGGGCGGAGCATTTTTGCCACAAAAATGCCGCTGCATTCGGCTCAATGAGACTGCCGCAGGGGGATGCGTCGGCACTTGCGGTAAGGAATTTATTAGGGTTAACGGGCTTAGGGTCCGTCGATGCGCAGTGTAGCAGCCGGGGCAGGAAACGTCCTGGCGCCAGAGAAAAGACGATATCCGTAGCCATGTTTGTCAAGCTCGCCCGCACCGGAATCCTGATAGCCGCACTCGGCGTTGCCGGCTGCAACAATTCGTCGATGAAGGATTTTGCCCCGGAGGCCAACAAGCCGCTGCCCGACAAGATCCTTGCCGACATGAAGGCCAAGGGCATGGTCCGCACCTCGTCGGTGATGGCCCGCATCTTCAAGGAAGAAGGCAAGCTCGAAATCTGGAAGGCCAAGACCAACGGCCGCTACGACATGGTCGCCAGCTACGACATCTGCAAATGGTCGGGCAAGCTCGGGCCGAAATACACCGAAGGCGACCGCCAGGCGCCGGAAGGCTTCTACACGGTGCGCCCGGCGCAGATGAATCCGCGCTCGAACTACCATTTGTCCTTCAACATCGGCTATCCCAACGCCTATGACCGCGCCAATGGCCGTACCGGCTCCAATTTGATGGTGCACGGCGCCTGCTCGTCGTCGGGCTGCTATTCGATGACCGATGCGCAGATCGAGCAGATCTATGCCTTCGGCCGCGACGCCTTCCAGGGCGGCCAGACCGAGTTCCAGATCCAGGCGTTTCCATTCCGCATGACCGCCGCCAACATGGCGCGCTACCGCAACGACCCGAATTACGACTTCTGGAAGATGCTGAAGGTCGGCTACGACAATTTCGAGATCACCAAGGTGCCGCCGAAGGTCGATGTCTGCGAGAAGCGTTATGTCTTCAACCAGGTTGCCGCCGACGGTCAGACATTCGACCCGACCGGCGCCTGCCCGGCGACCACGCAACCTGATTCGCTGAAGAGCGCCTACAATTCCTACATGAGCACCTACGACGCTGCGTTCAGCGGCGCGGTCAAGGCCAGCGTGCCGGCGCCCAAGCCGACCATCGCCGGCATCAAGGAAGCCAGCATCGTCTCCGACTGGTCCAAGCGCCGCGCACGCGGCGAACGCGTGCCGATCGATCCGCCGTCGCTCAACAATGACGGCTCGGTCACCGAGACGGCACGCATGGGCCGCATCGATTCGCCCGCTGGCCGCAAGATGGCGGCCCTCGATGCCGAAAAGGCGGCCAAGCAGAAGGCCGAGGAGCAGAGGCTCGCTGCCATAGAGGCGGCCAAGCAAGCCAAGGAAGCCGCCAAGGCCCAGGCTCTGGCCGAAAAGGAGGCCGAAAAGGCTGCCAAGGAAGCCCCTGTCGCCACCGCGACCATCGCGGCCCCTTCGGAAGCGGCACCGATGGCTGAGACGCAAGCGGCGAGTGCCGACGAGAGCCGCGTGACGAAGCTGAAGAACAAGCTGCTCGGCATGTTCGGCGGTTGATTTCGCCCGTGGATGACCGCGCCGCTATTTATGACCTCAAGGGGCTGAACTGCCCCTTGCCCGTGCTCAAGGCCAAGAAGCGCCTGGCGGGGATGCAACCGGGCAGCCGGCTCTGGCTGGAGACCACCGACCCGCTCGCCGTCATCGACATTCCGGCATTCTGTTCGGAGAGCGGCCACCAGTTGATTGAAACGGCGGCGGTCTCCGGCGGCCATCGCTTCCTGGTCGAGCGCGGCGCGCCGTAATCGTGGGAGCTACCGCCCGGCAATCGCCAGCGGGTTGTTTTCCAGCGCGGCGCGATCGGGCGTGTCGATCGACGGCCGGTTGGTGAAGGCGGCGAACAGCCTGCGGATATAATCTTCGGGCATATCGAGCGTGATCAGCACCAGCCGCGTGCCGCGCTGGCCATCTGGCCAGGACGGCAATTGCACCGGCGGATGCAGGATCTTCTGCACGCCATGGATCACCAAAGGCCGCGACGGGTCTTCCCTGAGCTCGATGACGCCCTTCATGCGCAGCAGGCGCTCGCCATGTGTCGAGCGCAGCAGGTCGAGGAACATCTCGATCGCCGAAAACGGCACCGGGCCGTCATGCACCAGCGAATAGGAACGCACCCGCGAATCGTGGCGATGACCGTGGTCATGGCCATGTTCGTGATCATGCCCATCATGGTGATCATGATCATGATGGTGATGATCATGAGCGGCTTCCTCGCCCAGCCAGCGCCGCACATCGGCGGATTTGGTTGCCGGGTTGTAGAGGCCGCAATCAAACAGCGCCGCCACGCCTGTCCCCGTGTCACCGGCATCGAGCAGTTCGGCGCCCGGATTGATCTGCCGCAGGCGCGCCCGAAGCATTTCCAACTCATTGGGATCGGCGACCAGATCGGCTTTGCTGAGCACGATGCGATCGGCGACGGCAGCCTGCTTGACCGCCTCGACATGGGCGTCGAGCGTAGCGTTGCCGTTGACGGCATCGACCAGCGTGATGACGCCGTCGAGCCGGAAGGCCTGGATCAGCGCCGGATGCGCCATGATCGACTGCAGCACCGGCGCCGGGTCGGCAAGGCCGGTGGTCTCGACGATGACGCGGGCAAGCCGGGCGATGCGGCCGGTCTGCAGCCGGTCGACCAGGTCGGCCAGCGTGTCGACCAGTTCGCCGCGCACCGTGCAGCAAAGGCAGCCGTCCGAAAGCTGGATGATGCCGTCGGAAGACTGCTCGACCAGCAAATGGTCGATCGCCACCTCGCCGAACTCGTTGATGATCACCGCCGTGTCGGCCAGCGCCGGATCCTTGAGCAGCCGGTTGAGCAGCGTCGTCTTGCCGGCGCCTAGGAAGCCGGTCAGCACCGAGACGGGGATCGGGAAGCCGCTGCCCATTGGCTAGTTCGCAACCTTGGCCGGCTGGTCGCCCTGCGCGGCGGAGCCGGCAATCTTCGGGCCTGCGCCGGCCGGTGCCGGCCTGTCGGGCCGCCAGCTCGGGATCGGCACATCGGCATATTCCTGACCGCCCCGGTCGAGGATGGCCTTCGGCGCCGGACCGGTGGCGCCGCCAAGGCCGACGGCAACCAGCGTCGGCACATGGTCGAGCTTTTCCTGATAGGGCGATTTCGGCACGTCCTTGGCGACGGCCGGCGGCGCCTCCGACTGCTCCTGCGGCGTCTTCTTCTTGCAGACCTCGTCCTTCATGTCGTTGGGCGAGACCGTGTCGCCATAGGGCGCCAGCATGGTGACGGTGGCCGAGCCGGCGGCAGGCGCGTCAAAACCCTGATCGAGCAGCTTTGCCGCCGTCTCGGCGCGGGTGACGGCCGACTTCTCGCCGAGCACCACCGCGACCAGCGTGCGCCCGTTGCGGGTCGCCGAACCGATCATGTTGAAGCCGGAAGGGCAGACAAAGCCGGTCTTCATGCCATCGGCGCCGGGATAACGGCCAATCAAGAGATTGTAGTTGGGAATAGCCTTCTTGCCGACGGCAAGGCCCTCGATCGAGAACCACGGCGCATATTGCGGAAATTCGCGGCGGATCGCCATCACCAGCACGGCGAGGTCGCGCGCCGTCGTGTACTGATCCGGCGAATAGAGCCCGTTCGGATTGACGAAATGCGTGCCGTTCATGCCGAGCCGGGTCGCTTCGGCGTTCATCCGGTCGGCAAAGGCCGCCTGCGAACCGCCGACATTTTCGCCCACCGCCATGGCGATGTCGTTGGCCGATTTGACCAGCATCATCTTCAGCGCGTTGTCGAGCCGCATCACCGAGCCCGGCTTGAAGCCCATCTTGCTTGGCGGCTCGGCGGCGGAGTGTTTGGTCACCTTGATCGGCGAATCAAGCTGAACCTCGCCGGCGGCGATCGCCCGAAAGGTGACATAAGCGGTCATCAGCTTGCTCAGCGATGCCGGATACCAGCGCTTGAACGCGTCCTGATGCTGCAGGATCTTGCCGCTGCCGAGATCGAACACGACCACCGGATTGGCCAGCGCCGGCCCGGCCACGACCGACAGCGCGATTGTGCCAACCGAGAATAGTTTGAGGAAATGCCTGTACCGCATGATCAAATCCGAAATCGCCTCTTGCCGTAGTCGCCCCTGGCTCCGTAAGATTTCGTTACGCGATCGCCAGCATGATTGGTCCGACCCTCAAAAACCGGACCGCATCGTTGCGGTGCTATTTACCCTATGTGACGCCAAGATGGCAAAGTGCCTGGCGATCACAATTGCAAGGCAGCGGACGACACCCGCCTGTCCCAACAGCGAGATGGAACCATCATGCCAATCCTGAACCGTGCCGCCGAAATGCAGGACGAAGTTGCCGGCTGGCGCCAGCATCTGCACCAGACGCCAGAACTGAACTTCGACGTCTTCAAGACCGCCGCCTTCGTCACCGAAAAGCTGAAGGCCTTCGGCTGCGACGACGTGGTCACCGGCCTCGGCAAGACCGGTGTCGTCGGCATCATCCGCGGCCGCCAGGGCGAAGGCCCCACAATCGGCCTGCGCGCCGACATGGACGCGCTGCCGCTCAACGAGGTATCGGGCAAGCCCTACGCCTCGACCATCCCCGGCAAGATGCATGCCTGCGGCCATGACGGCCACACGGCAATGCTGCTGGGCGCGGCCAAATACCTCGCCGAGACGCGCAACTTCACCGGCTCCGTGGCGGTGATCTTCCAGCCGGCCGAAGAGGGCGGCGGCGGCGGCAACGAGATGGTCAAGGACGGCATGATGGAGCGTTTCGACATCTCCAGGGTGTTCGGCATGCACAATATGCCGGGCCTGCCTGTCGGGCAGTTCGCCATTCGCCCGGGCCCGATCATGGCGGCGACCGCCGAGTTCACCATCACCGTGCGCGGCAAGGGCGGCCACGCGGCGATGCCGCACGGCACGATCGACCCGATCGTCATCACCAGCCAACTGGTCGGCGCCTTGCAGACGATCGCCTCGCGCAGCACCGATCCGGTCGAGGCCGTGGTGGTGTCGGTGACCAAGTTCCACGCCGGTGACGCCTATAACATCATCCCCGAAACGGCTGAAATCGCCGGCACCGTGCGCACCTTGCGCAAGGAGATCGCCAAGAAGTCCGAAGAGCGCATCCGCAGCATATGCGACGGGCTGGCGACCGCATTCGGGGCAAAGATCGAGGTCGACTACCAGGCAAATTACCCCGTGACCTTCAACCACGCGGAAGAGACGGTGTTTGCCGGTGATGTCGCGATGAGTGTCGCCGGCGACGCCCATGTCCACCGCGGCATCCAGCCGGTGATGGGCGGCGAGGATTTCTCCTACATGCTCGAAGCCCGCCCCGGCGCCTTCATCTTCATCGGCAATGGCGACACCGCCGGTCTCCACAACCCGGCCTACGATTTCAACGACGAGGTCATCCCGCACGGCATGAGCTACTGGGTGAAACTGGCGGAAACCGCGCTGGCCGCCTGACGGCGGCAGCGCAAAACCGGCCGAATTGCCATCGGCCGGCCTCTTGGCGAAACGATCCGAAGCGGCTATGTGTCTGGCCGCGTGGTCCCGTAGCTCAGTAGGATAGAGCGGCAGATTCCTAATCTGTAGGTCACAGGTTCGATTCCTGTCGGGATCACCACGCTTTTCACCAGCTTAGCAACTGACGTCGTACTTTTCGCGAAACAGTACGACGAATCTCGGCGGGAATGCATCGCCGAACAAGGAACGATCCAGCTTCGCTCCGAAGAGCGGGCACTACAATGGCCCTTTTGTCTGGCCGAAGGCTGCCGGCAGGATCATTGCGAGGTGATGGTTGACCGTGGTGCGCTGTGACCTAGCTTAAAGTTCATGATGGACAGTCAAGAGCCGGGAAGTGGCGAATTGTCCGCACCGGCGAACTCTCGCGAGGTTGATATGCAGAGGCGCAAATCGGCGTCTCAGGGCCCCGCATGTGTCCTTGGTCGGCCATTGCCCGCCAAGGAATATCAACCGCGGCGATCTATCAGCACGCGACCGGCGCCCCATCCGCAACAATTCGCAAGTACCAGAAGGATCCCGATGAAAGCGACGTTTCGAGGGCGGTAAGGCCTTGGCCAATACCAAGGCGGATGACCAGACATCGCTTTACGAACTTGACGACACACCCCAGAACGCACGGGCACGGCAATGCCAAATTATCTTGCCGAAATGTATGCAAACGACGTAAATCTGGCCATTCTGAGCGCAGTGGTGACGCTTGCATCCGTAGGCGTCTATCTTGTGCTCCGGCGTATCCTTGCTGCGGTGCGACGACGCCGCCTTGCAGCGTTTGACGAAGGCAGATCCGGTATCGCCGACGAGGCTTCTTGGGAATGGGAAAGCCCGGCCGGACTTGTCGCCGGACCTGCTTCTTCCAAGGCTGCCAACCCCTTGCATGCGGTCGGCCTGGATGTTCGGGCTCAAAATACCAACTACTCTCGGTTCGGAGTGCGAATCGAGCATTTCGCCGCGACATCCGAACCCAGCGGGAGCTCGTTAGTGACCGGTGCTCCTGCACCGAACAGTGTGCAGTCTGGCCGGCTTGCAGCATCCATCAGCGCGATCGCGGAACGTGGGAAGCGGATTTGCGGGTCGGCATGGGACCAATTGCGCCATAGAGCTTCACCGCCAAAAATTGCTCCGTTGGCCTATGCTGCGGATCGCGGTTTGAATTTCACAGCTCAGATGGGAGATCCCGACCCGGCCATGGCGCCTGCCTCAAACCCTGTTGTTCGCAGGCCGATCGTTCTTGTATCGCGTTTGGGTCTCGCCGCCATTTGTCTGGCCGCGCCGATTGGCTATGCGATGACGAGACAAATCTGGGTCGAAACCGCTTCAGCCATCTCGCAAACCCAAGACCGGGCCCATCGAGACCTTTCGCGCCCGTTGAAACTTCAGGCGAGTGCCGAATTGCTTGGCCCGGATCTCACGGCTAACCAGGCGCAAGCCGGCACGGATCGTGCTCAGGCCGCCGCTGCGAGACAATTGGCCGACCAGGAGCACCAGGCGGCGGAAGGCGAGCGTGCCAGGAGCGCCGCTCTGCAGGGAGCGCTCCTCGAGGCGAGCAAGCAGATCCACACGCTGAGGGCAAGCATGGCAGCTGCCGATGACGCGCGCGAGGAGCGGTTGCGCAATGAACTCGCGGCGGCCCGCACTCTTGACGCGTTGCGGCGCATTGCGGGAGATGCCCGCACGATGCTGAGCGAGGCCACCAGCTATGTCCTTGAGGAGATGCCCGCTGCTCATCTCGAGCAGGAGCAGGCCCAAAGGCAGGCGCGCGATTTATCGCAAGCGCGCGTCCAAATTGAACAGCTTCAGACCGAGGCCGCCGAGGATCGCGCCACGGCCAAGGCTTCACTGGCGCAGGCGAGCGGCATGCTCGACGACGAACGCCGGAAGGCGGAGCTGCTGCGTGGCGATCTCGCCGAAGCGAAACTGGCCAATGCCGCACTCATGAAGCGTACGGCCGCGGCTGAGCAGGAACGGACCGACGCGGTCACAGCGAGACAACAAGTGGAGCGGACCGCAGCTGACACGGAGCGAACGCTCGCACGAGAACGCGCTGCAGCAGCAGCGGCCGTTGAGGAGTTGAAAGAAGCTCGCGTCGAGCGCCAGGCGGCTGAACTGGAGCGAGCCAAAGCAGTCTCAGCGAAAGAGCGTGCCGAGCAGGCCGCAACCGAGACGGCACAGGCTCTGGCACGGGAACGTACTACAGCCGTCATGAATCGTGAGGATCTCGACAGAGCCCGCATCGAGCGCGAAGCCGCCGCCCAAGCTCTTTTGGTGCGTGTCGCTAAGCTTCAGGAGGCTCTGGACGAGCAACGCGAGGCCACTGTTTCTCTTGCCCGCGACTTGGCTGCGGCGCGCGGGGACAACGACAGGCTCAGGACTGAGCGCCGCAGCGCGCAGATCGAACCGCCCCTGAAGCCGCGTTCTGGCCGCGCGGCAGCCAGCCAGGTGAAGGCCGTCAGCAAGAAGACTGGCAAGGTTCGCAACCCTTCGCGGATGACCCGGGTGCGTTCGATCACACTTCCTTATTCGCTCTTGCCAAGACACGTGACACCGCAGTGATTTCCGACTGCGCGGTCCCTTCCGTGGAAGGCCATCTTTGATGCCCCGCACCCTTGGTAACACACCCGAGGCCTGCTGCCATTTCGGCCAAAGATGAATGGCCCCTCGAATTCACCCTGCTTCATCAGCGAGGTGTTCTGCGCGGTTCGCTATGTCAGGCCGATCACGCTGCCTGTCGCGTCCAATTCGCATTGGATCGCCGCCTGCCGCGTTTCCACGTTGCCTTGCCGCACATAGTCGATGCTGACCTCGATAGGGGCCGAGATCGTCGCCCGACTCAACTGATGTACGAAGCCCGCGCTGCTGACGCGCACGCTGGTCGCCCCAAACGGAGCGGCGGCCGACTCGATGGCATCATGGCAGGCCCGAACGACTTTATCCGGGACGCCCGGCAACGCCTCGGTTCGGCTGACTGTTGATTGAGTGTTGCTGTCGCTGGGAGGCTGGAGAGCGGCCGGCAGGTCGAGCGACTGTCCGCCCCTTGCGGACGCAACAGCAGTAGCGGTGGCCGGACCTACCGTCCCCGGGGCTGCCGCAGTGCCGCTTGTGCTGGTCTCGCCGTCGTCCGCCGACGAACTGGAGCCGCCGGGGTCATCGCCAGTCCCTTTCTGCGAGCCGCCGTGGTTGCCGCCGGCGTCATGACCTCCGCCGCCACCATGGCCACCAGAACCATGGCCGCCGTTGCCATGCCCTCCGCCTTGCTGGCCACCGGTTGCAGCTCCTGCGCAAACTACGGCGATCGAGCAAGCTAAGACGAAATACGCACAGGTGAATCCACGCGATTGACGCACGACGACCTCCATGGATGCGTCGGTCCAACCGTCTTTCCGCGGCGTGCAGTCAGAACGGCCCGAACCGCCGCTGCCCCCGAGGCAACCTAGCGATTGCCGCGCCCCCGAAAGAACTAGGGGATCGATCCGGTGTATCAAGGATATTTGGCTGGTAAGCGCCGATGAGAGATCACTTGGCTGGCGAGTGCCGTATCATTCAAGTCGAGGCCGACCGTGGATGACGCCGCAGACGCCTTCATGACCCAATGACCGGAGTCCGGGGAGTGGCCTGGCCGAGGCCCGGGCGAATGCAGAGATCAGCTCCGCCATGGCGAACCATGGCGGGCCAGACGGATCACCCCGCCTCAGCCAACCCTGACGACAAAATGCTTCGTCACCGGCTCGATGATCTTCCAGGTTCCCTTGAAATCGGCTTCCACCACGAAGGCATCGCCGGGACCGACCTCGACCGGTGTGCCGCCGTCCGGCGTGATGATGATGCGGCCGGCGATCATGTGCACGAACTCGTAGTCGGTATAGGTGGCGTGATAGGTGCCGGGCGTCGCGCGCCAGGTGCCCGACAACACCTTGCCGTCCTCGGTCGTGTGCTGGACGGCGGTTTGCATGGTCGGCTTGCCCTCGACGACGATCCAGCCAGCCAGATCGCCGGCGTCCGCGTGTTCTACGGTGCCGAATTTGAGGATTGTCTCGCGTGTCATGTGCTGGGCTCCGTTTGGTGGATTGCGTGGCGTTGTTTGCCTGGCCGGTCAGATAACCGATGCACCTGCCGCGAGCAATGCCGGCGCCATACGGCGGCACCTTGGCTGACGGTGCATCAAACAAAAAAACCGCCGGTGCGGCGGGTCACTGGCGCAAATCAGCACCATGGGCAAAAATGTACCATAGCTGAGGTCACTGGGTCAAGAAAAAATTCCTATCTCGGAAAAATGGCGGCACAAAAGCCGCCAAAACCGGCTGCCTCGAGGCCTGTTGTTAATCTGAGTTCGGAACCCTGCCCTGTGGCGCACGCCGCGTCCTTCGGCTCTCGACGGGCGGGTCAGGGTTTGTGCCGCGCCGAGACGAGTTCCGCCTTGCGCCTTGCCGTCTCTATTCCCAGACCGATGAAAGCACGCGCGTGCTTGGCCAGCGCCATGTTGTCCGTCCACAGATTGCGCCAGATCGCGGTCTTCTTCGACAGGTTCTCATCGACGATTTCCGAGGAGAAGGATTCGAAGCTGAGGTCGTCGCTGTAGCCGATCGCGGTCAGCGCATCGAAGATCGCGGCGAAATCGATATTGCCGGTGCCGAGGAAGCCGCGGTGGCTTTCGCCGATATGGACATAGCCGATCTTATCGGCGGCATGACGAATGGCCAGCCCGACATCGGCCTCCTCGATGTTCATGTGGAAGGTGTCGAGATGCAGGAAGATGTTGTCCGAGCCAGTGTCTTCGATGAAGGCCAGCCCTTGCGCGGCGGTGTTGAGCAGATTGCTTTCGAAGCGGTTGACGATCTCGAGGTTGAGTGTGACGCCGGCCGTCTTGGCTGTCTCGGCAACCTTGGCCAGCGTGCCGGCACTGCGCTGCCATTGATCGCGCGTCGGCGCCTCGACCTGCAATCCGTGGCTGGTCGAGAGAATGCCGGCGACCTTGCGGCCGCCGAGATCGCGCGTCAGCGCGATGGTGTCGTTGAGGATTTCGACGCCGCGCGCGGCAATCGCCTTGTCGGCGCTCGAAATGTCGCCATCAACAGGCAATCCGATGCTGATCGCGACGCCGAGGCCAAGATCGGCAATGCGCCTGGCAAGCCCGCCGATGTCGACATTGGCGGGGTCGAGATAGGAGAATTCGATGAGGTCGAAGCCGGCCTCCCTGGTGTTGGCCAGCGTGCGCTCGAGATCGGCCTGAGCCGAGCTCGCCGACCAGACGAAAGAATGGATTCCAATACGCGACATCATCGTCTCCGGCTTCTGCGCATCGGCCCCATTGGGGAACCGATGCCTGGACAAGACGTGCGGCCGGGTGATCCCGGCCGCACGCTGCTGAGGGACGTTTAGCGGGCCGCGGTCCAGCCCTTGTAGTCCTTCAGGTTCTCGGCCGTGATCAGCTTCGGGTCGAGCAGCACGGTCGGCTCCGCCGGCTTCTTGCCGGCCAGCAGTTCGGCCGCCATCGTCAGCGACTGGCCGGCCATCACGTAAGGGTCCTGCGAGGCCGAAGCCTTGATCATCGAGGTGCCGGAGGAGAGCTCCTTCTCGATATCGGGCGCGCCGTCGACGGCGGTGAAGATGAATTCCGAACGGTTGAGCTGCTTGGCCGCAAGCTGGGCGCCGATCGCCGTCGGGTCATTGATGGCGAACACCGCATCGATCTTGTCGAAGCGGGTGAGCAGCGACTGGAACACCTTCAGGCCGCCGTCGCGTGAGCCTTCGGCATTCTGGTCGTCGGAGAGGATCTTGATGTCGGGATGCTGCGCCAGCACGTTCTTGCAGCCCTTCACCCGCTCCAGGATCGAGGACGATGCCGGTCCGTTGAGGATGACGTAGTCGCCCTTGCCGCCGGTGTGGTCGACCAGGTACTGGCAGGCCTCTTCGCCGGCCTTGACGTTGTTGGTCATCACGGTGACGTCGGCGCCCGGCGCCGAAACGTCGAAGGCGGCAACGACGATACCCGCAGCCTGTGCCTTCTTCACCGCCGGCGCGATCGCCTTGGCGTCGACGGCATTGAGCATGATCACGTCGACGCCGGCGGCGATGAACGAATCGACCTGCGAGACCTGCTTGTTGAGGTCATAGTCGGCCGATACCGAGGTCACCTCGACCTTCGGGTTGATCTTCTTGGCCGCGTCCTCGATGCCCTTGATGGTGGCGACGAAGAAGGGATTGCCGAGCAGGCCGACCGAGATACCGACCTTGTTGAGGTCCTTGGCCGAAGCAGGCGCGATGGCGAGCGACGCGAGTGCGACGCCGCAGAGCAGTTTGGCGATGGTCTTCATTGCTTTCCTCCGATTGCCCCGCGCCTCTCACGGTGCGTTACACAAACCGGTCGTTGACGCCGGCGACTAAGGTCAATCACGTTCTTGCTCCTGCCTGGAGCCTGTAGCGGTCGAGGGCGACCGCCACGATGATGACCAATCCCTTGATGATGTACTGCCAGATGTCTGAGACACCGGCCAAGATGAGCCCGTTGGAGAGCACCGCGATGATCAGGCCGCCGATCAGCGTGCCCCAGATCGAGCCGACGCCGCCGACGAAGCTGGTGCCGCCGAGGATGACAGCGGCAATGGCGTCGAGTTCGTAGGACTGGCCCAGTTGCAAGCCGTTGGCGGCGTAGAGCCGGGCCGCCGACATGGCACCGCCAAGACCGGCCAGCAGGCCGGAAACGCCATAGACGAAGAGCAGCACCAGCGGCACCTTGATACCGGTCAGCCGCGCCGCTTCGGCATTGCCCCCGACGGCATAGATCCAGGTGCCGAGCACGGTGCGCTTGAGCACCAGCCAGGACAGCACAACCACCGACAGCGCGATGATGACCAGCCACGGAATGCCGAACAGCGAACCGTTGCCGATGAAATCGAACGGCAGGTCCGAGTTGAACACCGTGGTGTCCTGGCCGAGCAGGCGGGCGACACCGCGCACCGCGGTCAGCGAACCCAGCGTGACGATGAAGGGCGGCAGCTTGATGTAGGCGATGAGCAGCCCGTTGATGAGGCCGAAGCCGAGGCCAACCAGAATGGCCGCCGGCACGCCGAGCAAACCCCAGTCCGGCACCAGCGACACCATCACCGCCACCATCGCCGATGCGGCGAGGATGGCGCCGACGGACAGGTCGATACCGCCGGTCAAGATGACGAAGGTCATGCCGGCCGCCAGCACGATGTTGATCGACGACTGCTGGGTGACGATCAGAAGATTGGTCTCCGTCAGGAAGCGCGGGTTCAGGAACTGGAAGCCGGCCGCCAGCAGGATCAGCACCGGCAGCATGCCAAGGGCAGCGAAAGCCGTGCGCAACCGTCGGCTTGTGCCGGTGGCCTGGCCGCCTGCGCTGATCTCGGTCGCCTTGTCGGTCATTGCTGAGCCGCTCCCGTTGCAAGTTCCATGATTTTTTCCTGGCTTAGCGGTTCGCCTTGCGACGCCGTCACCTCGCCCGATATCGTGCCGTCGCGCATCACCAGCACGCGGTCGGCGACGCCGATCACCTCGGGCAGTTCGCTGGAGATCATCAGGATGGCAATGCCCTGTTTGGCGAGATTGTCGATCAGCCGGTAGATTTCCGATTTCGCCCCGACATCGACGCCGCGGGTCGGCTCGTCCAGGATGACGACCTTCGGCTCGGTTTCGAGCAGGCGGGCGAGCAGCACCTTCTGCTGGTTGCCGCCCGACAGCGAGCCGGCATTGGCCTGCACCGAACTGGTGCGGATGGAGAGATCGGCAACAGCCTTGGAAGCGCGCCTTTCGGCGGTCGCGAAGTCGCGCAAGCCGCCGGCGCGCGAATCCCGCGCCAGCACGCCCATGCTGATGTTGTCGGAAATCGACATGTCGAGGAACAGGCCAAGTTCCTTGCGGTCCTCGGTCAGATAGGCGATGCCGGCATCGAGCGCCTCGCGCGGCGAGCCGATGGAGATCGTTTTGCCGTCGAGTTCCAGCGTGCCTGACACGCGCCTGTCGGCGCCGAAGATCAGCCGCGCAAGCTCGGTACGGCCGGAGCCGACCAGACCCGCCAGCGCCAGCACCTCGCCCTTGTGCAGGTCGAACGAACAGTTTTTCAGGAGACGGCCGTCGGACATGCCACGCACCGAGAGCGCCACCGCGCGCTTTTCGTCCGGCGGCCGATGATCCTTCTTGTAGAAAGCCGACAGATCGCGGCCGACCATCATCGACACCAGGCGCGAGGCGCTGAGGTCGGCACGCTCGAGCGTACCGACATAACCGCTGTCGCGCAGCACGCTGACGCGATCGGCAAGCTGGTAGACCTCTTCCATGCGGTGACTGATGTAGATGATGGCGATGCCTTGCGATTTCAGCGTCGCGATGACCTCGAACAGCCGGTCGGTCTCGCGCGAGGTCAGCGACGTGGTCGGCTCGTCCATGACGATGATGCGCGCATTGGTCGACAGCGCGCGGGCGATCTCGACCAATTGGCGCTCGCCGAGCGACAGGCTGGAGACCATGTCGCGGGCCGAAAAGGAGACGCCCAGACGCGCGATGATCTCCCTGGCGCGCCGGGTGCACTGGTCGCGGTCGACGATGCCGAAGCGTCGCGGCTCGTTGCCGAGGAAGATGTTTTGCGCCACCGTCAGATTGGGCGCCAGCGACAGCTCCTGATAGATCACCGCGACGCCGCTGGCGCGCGCCTTGATCGGATCGCCGGTCGCGGCCGGCATGCCGTCGATCAGGATCTCGCCGCCGGCATCCGGCCGATAGGCGCCTGAAAGCACTTTCATCAATGTCGACTTGCCGGCGCCGTTCTCGCCCATCAGGGCGTGCAGCTCGCCGGCGTGGACGCTGAGCGAGACATCGTGCAGGGCACGGATGGCGCCGAACGTCTTGGAGATGTGCCGCATCTCCAGCACCGGCTGGCGCGCCGTCTCGGCCCTGGCAATCGCACTCATCGCGCGCCTCCCACTGCCACACCAGCGACGCCGCGGTCCATGGTGGCGTCACGCCAATTGCTGCGATAGCCTGCCAACCCGGTGAAACGCGATGCGCGCACCGGCTCCGGAACTTCGGCGGCGAATTCGCGCCCGACGCTCTCGAAGGCGAGCGCCGCGGCACCCGTGGCGCTGCCTTCAAGCGTGGCGCCCTGCAGGAAGGCCTGGCCGGGACGCAACTGCGCCAGCAGCCCGGCGAGCACACCGCCTGTGTTCAGCCCGCCATCGACGATCACGGTGTTGTTCGAATGGATGAGGTCGAGGCAGAGATCGACCATCAGCGCGACATAGAGCAGCGCCGCGGCCGCGCGTTCCTCGGCATTGGGCGCGCGCCCGACCAGTCGGCCGGAATGCCCCGACATCGGCCCGCCCGGCGCAAAGCTCGGCAGCGCCATGATGCCGGCATCGATCACCCGCTGCACCACTGGGCCGGCGATCTCGCCTTGCCAGCCGGCGCTGATTGTTGCGAATTCGCGCCCGCCCATGAAGCGGATGGTCGGCACTGGGCCGCCGCCGACATCGACGTTGACCAGCATGTCGCGATCCCGGTCGAGTGCGTCGAGCGGGCAGTCCGGATTGAGCACGATGACCCAGGTGCCGGTCGAAACGACGGTGACCGGGCCAAGCTCCTGCCGGCGATAGGCATGCAGCGCCGCATTCGAGTCATGGACGCCGTTGTGGATGGCGATCGGTCGCGCCGCGGCGCCGAGGCGGTGCTCGCCGATAACAGTGCCGGCGCGCTCGAAGGCAGGCATCCGGTCACGCCAGCCCTGCGCGTCGACCAGCGAGGAAAAGTCTTGGCTGCGCGGCGCCCACAGATGCGAATGGCAGCCGAGATAGGACACTTCCGAGACCGCCCGCCCGCCAAGGCGCCAGCTCCAGTATTGCGGATAGCCGAGGATCGATTTCGACGCAGCGAACGCGTCCGGATCGACCTCCTGCAGCCACAGCATGTGGCGGCCGTAGTTGAAGCCGAGCGGCAGCCGCGGCGAGAACGTCTCGGAAAAGTCCGGAATGCGGCGATCGATCCGCGCGGCAATCTCGGCCGGCGGCTCTTGCTCGTAATCGAGGATCGGATGCGTCAGCGCCGCCTCGTCGACCAAGGCAAAGGTGCAGCCATGGCCCGACACCATGACCCCTTCCACTCCATGACCGTCGACCGCATCGGCAACGGCGCTGAGCGCCCAATGGTGGAGCGCCGCCTCGTCGAGCACACTGAAACCGTCTTGGCGCACCCATTTCGGCTGGGTCCGGCGCTCGTCGATGATCCGCCCGTCCTGGCTGAAGACGAACAGCTTCGAATTGGTCTTGCCGAAATCGAGGACAGCCACCTTCACTGGATGGCTCCCGAGGCTATCCGCACCATGACGCCGGCGTCTTCCAGCATGCGCGCATCGGCGTCGGAGAGGCCGTCATCGGTGACCAGCGTGCCGATGCGGGAAAGCGGCAGCGCGACATTGCGCGCGTGGATCGACAGTTTGCGGCTGTCGGCCAGCACCACGATCTGGTCGGCGCAGAGGCTGAGATCGACGATCGAGCGTACCAGCAGCGGGTGCGATTCCATCACGCCTTCCTGGCCAAGGCCTTGCGTGCCGAGAAAGAATTTGGAGGCGTAGAAGGGCACGGCCTGGGTGAGCGAATGGATGATGCCGGGTTCGCGATGCAGATCACCGCCGGCAACCGTCAGGCTGCAATGGCCGTGGTCGCTGAGATAGGCCGCCAGCGGCATCGAGTTGGTGTAGAGGCGGATGTTGCGCTCGGCGAGCTTGACCCCGAGATGGAAGCAGGTCGAGCCGCCATGCACGATGACGGCGTCGCCGTCACGCACCATGGTCGCCGCCAGAGCGGCGATCTGCCGCTTGGCCTCGACCGCAAGGTCGCGGTTCTCGTCATAGGGCCGGGCGTAGGCGACACCGGCCTGGGAAGCGCCGTCGAGTGCCGAGATGCCGCCATAGACCTTCCGCGCTTCGCCGGCTTCGTCGATCCTGTCGATATCGCGCCTGACCGTCGCGGCCGAAACGCCAAGCCGTTCCTGCAGCTCGCGCACCGAAGCGAACGGACGATCCCGCAGCAGTTCGACGATCTGACGCTGGCGGCCGGAGTCGCTCAATTTTTTCCTCCCGGATGCCATTTTCCATGGCAGTTGGTGCAACTTACTCAACATTAGCCAGATTGCAAGCGCGTTTTGATGATAGTATATCACTATTGACGTAGATCACTCGTATCTGCGATATCAGCGCCAATTCGACCCCGGCAACGGGATTTCGCGCAGGACACGGCCGAGCCGTTGGAGGAAAAGCGCCATGGCGACCCAAGCTGATGCGCAGGAACTGGCGGCCTTGCGGGCGCTTTCGGCCAGCATCGGGCAGAGCCCGCACCTGACCCAGGCGGCAGGCGGCAACACCTCGCTGAAAGCCGGCGACACACTGTGGATCAAGGCGTCCGGCACCTGGCTGAAGGACGCGCTCGTCGATGACATCATGGTGCCGGTGGCGATGGCGCCGCTGCTGAAAGCCGTCGAGCAGCGCGATCGCGCCGCCGACCTGCCGCAGGGTTTTACCATTGCAGCGCTCAACCCGCGCGGCCTGCGGCCGTCGATCGAGACCACGGTGCACGCCCTGATGCCGCAGCGCGTTGTTCTGCATGTCCATTGCGTCGACACCATCTCGCTCGCCGTGCAGGCCGATGGCGAGGCCGAGGTCGTCAGGCGGCTCGATGGCATCGAATGGGCCTATGTGCCCTATTTCCGGCCCGGCCTGCCGCTTGCACGCGGCATTGCCGAGAAACTGCGGCCTGGTGTCGACGTGCTGATCCTTGGCAATCACGGCCTGGTCGTCGCCGCCGAAACCGTCGCCGGGGCGGAGCTTCTGCTGCGCCGTATCAGGTCATTGCTGGCCCGGCCGGCGCGCGCGACCGCCGCACCCGACCTCGACGCCTTGGCGGCGCTTGCCGGCGGCAGCGGCTACAGATTACCGGCCGATGTCGAAGCGCATGCGGTTGCGCTCGACCCTGAGAGCCGCCGCATGGCGCAGGCCGGCAGCCTCTATCCGGACCACGTCATCTTCCTCGGCCAGGGCTCCGTCGTGGCGAAACCAGGCGAGGCCGTGGCCGATGTCATTGCACGACTGGGCACGTCGCCTGCGGCGATCCTGTTTCCCGGCGCAGGCGTGCTGATGCGCGGCGACGCCAGTGCCGGCGCCGATGCCATGCAACGCTGCCTCGCCGACGTGACGGCGCGCATCGATGTCGCCGCGCGGCTGAACTATCTCACCGCTTCCGAGAATGACGAACTGGCCAACTGGGACGCCGAGCAATATCGCCAGAAGCTAAACGCGGCTGGCGGCTAGCATGGGCATGATGCCACTTGCCATCGGCATCGACATCGGCACATCGGGTGCGCGCGCCGTCGCCATGCGCCCGGATTTTTCCATAGCCGGGCACGCGGCCGTCCCACTCGACAGGTTTGGCAGCGAGGGGCGAGCTCCCACGGCGTGGTGGCAAGCGGTCAAGACGGTGCTGACGGAGCTGCTTTCCGGCATCGACCGCACGGCGGTCCGCGCCATCGCCGTTGACGGCACCTCCGGCACGCTGCTGCCGGTCGACGCCGCCGGGCGGCCGCTGGCCGAACCGCTGATGTACAACGACAAGGTCGATGACGACGACGTCCTGGCCGTGATCGCCCGCACCGCGCCGGCTGCAAGTGCAGCGCACGGAGCGACATCCGGCCTCGCCAAGGCCCTGCGCTTCCAGCATCTGCCGGGCATTGCGGCGGTGCTGCATCAGGCCGACTGGATTGCCGGAAACTTCTCCGGCCGCTTCGACATCAGCGACGAGAACAATGCCCTGAAGACAGGCTATGATGTCGAGGCCCGCCGCTGGCCGGAATGGATCGCGGCGACCGGAATGCGCGTGGAGCTGCTGCCGCGCGTGGTCGAGCCGGGCGAAGTCACCGGCGCCCTCACCGCGGAAGCCGGAGAACTGTTCGGCTTGCCGCGCGATGTGGCCGTTGTCGCCGGCACCACGGATGGCTGCGCCTCGTTCCTGGCGACCGGTGCTGCCGCGATCGGCGACGGCGTCACTGCGCTGGGATCCTCGCTGACCATCAAGATCCTGTCCGACCGGCCGATTGCGGCGCCGCGCTTCGGCATCTACAGCCACCGGCTCGGCAACGCCTGGCTGGCGGGCGGTGCGTCGAATTCCGGCGGCAAGGTGCTGGCTCAGCATTTTCCGCTCGCTCGTATCATCGAACTCAGCGCAAAAATCGACCCGGAGACAGACACCGGCCTCGATTACTATCCGCTTCCCGCCACGGGCGAACGATTTCCGATCGCCGATCCGGCGCTGCCGCCTCGCCTTGCGCCCCGGCCGGCGGACGACGCCGATTATCTGAAAGCGATGTTCGAAGGCATCGCCGCGATCGAGGCGCTCGGCTATGGCAGGCTTGCCGAACTCGGCGCGCCCGCGCTGATATCGGTCAGGAGCGTCGGAGGCGGGGCGGCGAACCCGGCCTGGACGGCAATCCGGCGACGCAGGCTCGGCGTCGATTTCCTGCCCGCGCTTTCCGACGAGGCCGCCGCCGGCACGGCGCGACTGGCGCTGATGGGTGCAAGCCGGGCAGGACTCCTATGAGCACCAAAACGATCGAACGTCTCGACGGCATCGGGCCGCTGGCGGAGCGCTACGACGTGTTCCTGCTCGACCAGTTCGGCGTGCTGCATGACGGCACACGGCCCTATCCGGGCGCGGTGGCAGCGCTGTCGGCGCTGAAGCGTGCCGGCAAGACCGTGGTGCTGGTTTCGAACTCCGGCAGGCGGGCGCAACCCAACGAAAGCCGGCTCATAAAACTCGGCTTCGAACAGGGAAGCTGGGATCATTTCGTCTCTTCCGGCGAGGTGGCGTGGCGATCCTTCAGGCAGATGGCGATTTCGGGGAAGCTGCGCCCAGGGACAAAATGTCTGCTGATCAGCCGTGAAGCTGACCGCTCCGCGATCGAGGGCCTGCCTTTTGTGCTGACCGGGTCCGGCGATGAGGCCGAACTGGTGCTGATCGCGGCCAGCGAGGGTGACCGCTTTGACCTCGACCATTATCGCAGGCTGTTCGCGCCGGCTGCAGAGCGGCGGGTGCCGTGTTTCTGCACCAATCCCGACATCGTCATGCTGACGGCCGTTGGCCCTCGCTTCGGCGCCGGCCGTCTGGCCGATCTCTATGAAAGCCTGGGCGGCAGCGTTACCCGTATCGGCAAGCCCGACAAGGCGATTTTCGAAGCCGCGCTGGCGCTGGCCGGCGAGCCGGACCCTGGCACCGTGGTCTGTGTCGGCGACAGCGTCGAACACGATATATCGGGGGGAAACAGCGCCGGCATCGCCACCGCGCTGGTGCTGAGCGGAATACTGGCGGACACACCGGATCTCGCCGCTGTTTTCGACGAACAGCAGGCCTGGCCGGACTACATCACGGACAGTTTCAGCTTCCGCTGACCGCCTCCAGCATACGCCGCGCGCTCTCCTCGTCGGTGATCAGGATGGTTGGGGCGATGAGGGTCATGGCGCCGAGCAGCGCTTCGGTTTTCTCCTCGCCACCGGAGGTGAGGATACGGATCGGCGCCTTGCGCAGACGGTCGACATCCACCGACATCACGTGGCTGTTGACCGGATGGTCGACCAGATCGCCGTTGCGGTCGAAGAAATGGAACAGGAGGTCACCCACGGCGCCTCGCGCAAGCAGGGCCTCCCGATCCGCCTCCTTGAGAAAGCCGCCCCGAGAGAAGGTGGTGGCCGAGGCAATCCCGCCGACGCTCAGCAGAACGGCATCAAGCACGTCGGCCATTTCGAAAATCTCCTGCAGGCCGCAGCGCTCGATCAGTGCGATCTTGGTCTCGACGCTGTCGACGACGGCTGGTGTCGGCATCAGATAGCCGTCGCCCTGGAATATCTGAGCGAAGCGCCAGGCGAACTCGGCTGGGTTTACCCGGCGCACGACGCCGACACCGCCAAGCAGCGAAATCACCTTGAAATCGGTGAGCGACTTGGCGCTGATGAAGGGCAGGCTCGAGAACAGCGTCTGCCCCCAGCCGACGCCGACCCGCATCCCGGACTTCATCGTGTCCGACAGGAAACTGCCGGTCTTGGCGCTGATCGCCGGTATCGGATCGGCATCGGGTGCCGAAAGCGGCGCCACCAGCGCCTGCTGCAGCCCGAACGTCTTCTCCAGCGCGCGCTCAAGCCGCACGATTTCCGACAATTCGCTCTCGATGGTGATCTTCACTTCGTTGCGCGCCCGGGCATCCGCCAGCATGCGCACGATGGTGACGCGACCGACGCCGAGCACGTCGGCGATCTCGTTCTGCGTCATCTGTTCGACGAAATACATCCAGGCGGCGCGAATCCTGAGGCGATCCGTTCGGCTTTCGCTGGCGACCTGCTCGGTTGCCTCGCCTCGACCGTCTTCGCTTTCGCCCTGTCGTCGTCTGCCCAAGTCTGTCTCTCCCCTGCGGCGACGGACGAGCGCGCTGCCGCCGATTCTGCATGCTGGTCTAGTATCGCCTATTGATCTACCAATCGATAGGAACAATGTAGAGAGTGGCGGCTGCCCCGGTTGGCTATCCGCAGCAAATTTCAAGGCGACCCGCGATGCTCCGACAAATCTCCGAAGATGTCCGCGTCAATCTGAAGGACCGGCTGCGGGAAGTCCGCGAAATCATCCGCCAGAGCCGCCATGACGGCAGCGGCGATACCAGCATCCTGCGCGAAGCAACCAGCCATCTGCCGCCGTTTCCAGGCAAGGGCATCGAAGGCCTGCTCAGCCATGCCGCGAGTGCCGTCGACGAGGCGCTGTCGATCGCTGAAGCTTTCGTCCCCCATGAGCGCCCGATCAAAGTGGACGGCACGACGGTAAAGGGCCTCGGCACCTATTTCCCGATCGGCAACGAGGACCGCCAGCTGAGCGCCGAGCGCCTGTTCCGGCGCGATATGTATTATCTGACCAAGGCGGTGCTTGCCGGCCTGAACATCGACAATGCCCGCATCCACGAAGCCGATTTCGCGGCCGTCCATGCCACGATGCGCAAGCGGCATGGCGACCTCCTGGCCGCCTTGGCCACGCCAGGCGCCGGACTGCAGGCAATCGCGGGTATCTGTTCGGCGCTGCTGGTCGAGTGCCTCAGCCAGCGTCCGGTCCGCTTTGCCGAGACCGTGCCGGAAACGCCGGCCGCGATTGCCGGCCGGGCGCTCGACATAAGCTGCCTGGCGCCGCTCGCTTTGGCCTGCGGCCTGGCGACCACCGGCAGCGACGGTGCGCCGGAGCCGGATATGCTGGAGATCGCGATATTGGCGGCGGATATTCGCCACGACCGCATCGTTCAGGCCTGCGCCAAGGCAAACCCGATCGCTGAACTGACACCGGTGTTCGCCACCTTGCTTGCCCATCTGCCGTAATTAGCCGGTCTGGGCTAGCCTTCAGCGGCCATGGCCATGATCGCTTTCTTGGCGCGCTGGATGGAAGCCGGGCTCATCGAGAGTTCGGTCAGTCCCATCTTCACGAAGGTCGCAATGAGATCGGGACGGCCGGCCGCCTCACCGCACATGCCGACCATGATACCGGCGGCGACGCCGGCTTTTGCCGTCATTTCGATCGCCGACATGACGGCTGGATTGGTGACGTCGTTGAGCTTGGCGACGGTCGGATTGAGCCGGTCGGCGGCCATGATGTACTGGGTCAGATCGTTGGTTCCGATCGAGAAGAAAGCGACCTCCTTGGCCAGCGCCGGGGCGATCAGCACGGCGGCCGGGGTTTCGATCATGACGCCGAGATCGAATGATGCGTGCGGCACGCCTTCGGCTTTCAGCTCGGCCGTGCATTCGTCAACCAGCACGCGCGTCTGCCTGACCTCCGAGAGGTCGGACACCATCGGCAGCATCACCTTGATGTTGCCGTGCACGGCGGCGCGCAGCAGCGCCCGCAGTTGGCGCTTGAAGATGTCGGGCCGGTCGAGACACATGCGGATGCCGCGCCAGCCGAGGAACGGGTTTTCCTCGTCGGGAAATTCGATGCCGGCAATCGGCTTGTCACCGCCGATGTCGAGCGTGCGCACAATGACCGGATAAGGCGCAAAAGCCTTGGCCAGCGCCGCATAGGTCTCGGCCTGCATGTCTTCCGAGGGCAGATGCATATGGCGCATGAACAAAAGCTCGGTGCGGAACAGGCCGATGCCCATGGCACCAGCCTCTTGCGCCGCTTCGATTTCCTCAAGTGAGCCGATATTGGCCGCGACTTCGATGATCCTGCCGTCGGCGAGCGTCGGCGTCACCGTCTTGAAGATGGTCAGTCCGGCGCGCTCCTTTGCCGCCGCTTCGACGCGGCCGGCGAAATCGGCGCGGGTCGCCGCGTCGGGGTCGATGATCACATGGCCGGCATTGCCATCGAGTGCGACTTCTCGCGCGGTGCGCAAGGCATTGACCTGGCCGCCGAGGCCGAGCACTGCCGGAATGCCGTGCGAGCGCGCGATGATGGCGATGTGCGAAGTGGCGCCGCCATGGCCGCACACCACGCCGCCGATACGCTTCAGCGGCGCGCGTGCCAGATCCCAGGCACCGATGTCGTCGGCGATCAGGATAGCGCCTTCGGGGATGCTTTCGAGGCTGATATCGTCCTGCCCTAGCAACACGAGGCAGATCTGCCGCCCGACCGCATGAACGTCATCCGCCCGGGCGTTGAGATAGTGATCGTCGACCGCGCTGAATTCGGCGGCAATGGTGGAGGCGGCGGTGATGACGGCGGAGACCGCGTCATTGCCGCCCTTGATCAGGCCCTCGGCCTCGCCGGTCAGGCTGTCGTCGGCGGCGATATCGCGCAGCGCCGCGACGATGCCGCGGTCTCCAGCCGACAGGCTGTCCTGCGCCAACGCATGATCCATGCGGGCCTGGACCGCGCCGACAGCCGTGCGGAACCTGTCGATCTCGCCTTCGACCTCCTCGGCCCGCAACATGCGGCCCTGTCCGGCGATATCGGGTGGGAAATGCGCAAAGGCCGGGCCGATGGCGAAACCTTCGCTGGCGGCCACGCCGCGCAGGCGATTTGCCCCATCAGGTGCCGCCGGCACGGATCCCGGCGCGGGTGCCACTTCCTGCCCGGCATCGTTCGCCGGGCTCTGTGCTTCCGCTTCATCATCCAGGCCGGCCCGCGGATTCTCGAGATAGCCGATCAGCGCCTCGAGCGCCTCGATGGCATCGGCGCCATTCGCCCGCACCGTGACTTCCTGGTTCTCCTTGACCGCCAGCAGCATCAGCTTGACCGAACTCTTGGCGCTGACCGCTTTACCGTCCTTGACCAGTTCGACGTCGGATTCGAAGCCCTTGGCGAGCTTCACGAATCGCGTCGCGGGACGGGCGTGCAGACCTTCATGCACTCGGACGATGGTCGAGCGTTCCATGGCAAATACTCTGGTTTGGGCGCCGCTCCCAACACAGGCCGCGGCGCGAATGCTGTCAGGCGGCGATGGTGATGATCGCGCCGGTCTTCAGGGCGGCCACGAGCGCTTGCGGATCGACTTGCGACGCACAGATCTCGCCCGGTCTCTCGGCCTCGGTAGCGCCGTTGAACGAAATGACGACATGGCCCATTTCCAGCACCTTGCTCCACGCGCTGGAGCCGACCGCTGTGATAACAGCGGCAACCGGGCCGAGGGTGATCGAAGCGCCCTTGGCGGGCGCTCCGTCACTTGGTCCCTGCTCCGCCTTGTGGAGCACCGAAACCTCGGCAAGCTCCGGCGGCGAGCCATCCGCAAACAGGATGACCACGCCCCCTTCGGCAAGGTCCGCCACTTCGGGGCCGATGGCAGTGACCCGTGTTCTCAGCAGAACCGTCATATGGCGAACCTCATTTTTCTCAACTTTCCCTAGAGCGGTGAACCGCTCTATCTCTTTGTTTTGACGCAATTTCCAAGGGAAAGCATTGCGCGCTTTTCCCGGAGTTGCCTTAGAACACGATCAGACTGACGACCCAGGCGATCAGCACCGAGACCGGCCCCATGATCTGGCGGCTGATGAGCACCGCCGGAACGCCGATTTCGATCGTCTTCGGCTTGGCCTCACCGAGCGCCAGGCCGACTGGGACGAAGTCGCAGCCCACCTGGGTATTGTAGGCAAACAGCGCCGGCAGTGCCATCGCCGGCGAAATCGTGCCGTTGGCGATCTGCGGGCCGATAATGGCAACGCCGATGACCTGCGCGATGACAGCGCCTGGCCCGAGGATGGGCGACAGGAACGGCAGGCCGCAGATCGCCGAGATGATCAGCAGGCCGACGATGTTGTTGGCCAGCGGACCCATCGGCTGCGCCAGCACATCGCCGATGCCGGTATACAGGATCAGACCGATGAGCATGGTCACGAAGGCCATGAACGGCAGCACGTTGCGAATGACCTGATCGATGGTGCGGCGGCCGGCATTGAAGAAGATGCCGACGATACGTCCCATGACGCGGCCGATCGTGCTGATGAGCCCGATCAGTCCACCTTCGCTCGGCAGCGGCTGTGGTGCCGCGGCCGCATTGTTGCTTGAACTCATCGCTGCTGCTCCCCCTGCAGTCGTGATCGTTTCGGATCCGTCCGCCATTGTGATGTTGGCCGGCTTCACGCCCGAAACGTAGATGTCCTCGGTGATGAACTGGGCCAGCGGCCCGGATTGACCGACCGGCGTCAGATTGACGGTCGGGATGCGCTTGCGCGGATAGACGCCGCATCGTGCGGTGCCGCCGCAGTCGACGACGACAACCGCCATCTCGCTTTCGATCGGTGGCGCCCTGAAGCCGTCGACGGCCTCGCCACCGGTCATGTCGGCGATAAGCTGCGCCACCGGGTGGATGCCACCACCGGTGACGGAAACAACCTTGCTGCGCTGTTCGGTCGGCTCGATGACGAGCGGGCCGCCCCAGCCGGTTTTGCCCTGGGTGATCCTTACGGCTTTGTATGTCTTGGCCATGATGTCCTCCCCGCCCTTACAGCTCGACGCCCTGGCGGCGTGCCATGATCGCGGTGATGCGTTCGGTCAGCATGCCCTTGAGCAGGATGACGACGAGGCCGACGATGGCGTACCAGATCGCCACCTTGACGTGGTAGCCGGCGACGACGACGCCCTTCTTTTCCAGCTCCAGCAGCGCGACGAGAATGCCGCCCCAGACGAAATACTCGCCGGGATTGATGTGCGGGAACAGGCCGAGCGGCGGGTGCACATAGGATACGGCCGCGTCATAGAAGGCCGGCTTGTGCTTTTCTTCCAGGAACGATCCGAACGTATAGGCCATCGGATTGGTGAGGAAGAACACCGCCAGCAGCGGCAACAGCGTGTAGCGCGTCAGCGCGATCCGGCCGGCGCCGCGCGCCAGACCATGCACGCGCTCTTCACCGACCAGTTCGGTGACGGCGTAGAAGGCCGTCATCAGCACCACCAGCGTCGGAATGATGCCGGTGACGAAGCCGGCGAAGACCTCGCCGCCCTTCTGGAAGATGCCGATGAAGTACTTGCCGATGGCGGTCAGCCAGCCGAGCTGCTCTTCCTGCTGGACGTCCTTCAGCTTTTCCTTGAACTGATCGACAGTGATCGGTCCGCTGTCCGCTTGTGCGAGGACAACGAGATGGTCGGAGGCATGCTCGACAGCGAGCTTGCCATGCAATGCGGCATCCGAGACCATGGCACCTGCGACATGCAGATTGTGCACGGCCATGTCGGCATGCTGCGCCAACAACGAAAATACAGACATTTCTCCTCCTTATGCCGCCCGCCAGTTGATCCCAGTCGGTGCGCGGCGTCCTCTATCCCTTTGATTTAGAGCCCGAAATCCTCCGGCTCTAAGCCCTTGCTACATTCAAACCGGACAGGCCCGGCTTCTTCCCCGGCTCCGACCGTGTCTTGTCGATCTGCTCGATCGCTCGTTTCACGGCCTCGGCCACACCGGGTTCCCCCTCCCCCATGATTGCAGGGTTGGACCGGAGTTTATCGAGGGGAACACCCTCGAACTCTTCATGTCTTTTGAACTTGGTGAAGACGGAACGGCCGCTCATCACCATCAGGCGGCGCACGACCAGATCGGGTGTCACCACGACGAGCGCGATGGTGCCCTTGGCCAAACGGCCGCGAAAATTGCCGGCTCCGACGAAGCCGTCCTTGTACTGGTCGGTGACGCCCCTGAAGACATCCGAATAGTGCCGCATCTGCAGCCAGACGCCGAGCGACTGCAGCGCCCACACAATAACCAGCAGAAGCAGTCCCCACTGCCAAATCGCCATTCGGTTCTCCTCCCGAAGCCTCAGTTGAACCGCACCTTGGACCGGCGCGTGACAACAGCAAAGTGAGAACATTTGTTTCCGAGAATGTCAATATGTATGATATTGGCCTCGGCTGCGGCCATCCACAAGGGCGCTGACCGATTTCGGCCGTGTCACCGTTGTGCTAGGCTGACCGGAAACAGGATACGAGGAATATGGATCTGCCCTTCAGGGACGAACTGGCCTTGATGCCCGATCTTCGCCATCGGCTGCGGCAGCTGCGCTGGTTCCGCGCCACTTTTCGCGGCAGCGCCAAGGTGGTCTCGGATACGTTCGGCGTGCGCTTCGAGATCGACGAGGCCAAGCTCACCAGGGCCTTTCTCGACTGGGTCGAGATCATGGAGGCGCAGAAGCGCTTCGCCGCGATCGACCGCGCCGACTTCATCGTCTTTGCCGCCGGCCTCGTGCTGCGCGAGTTGATAAAACAGGCGCCGGCAAAAGAAATCTCCGGCCTCACCCAGCTGGTCGAGACGGATACGAACGCCGGCACGCTGGAAATCGTCCGCTTCTGGCCGGAGGGTTTCCTCTACACCAACTACTGCGTCTCGGTGATTTCGGCGATCCACGAGCAGGAATTCGGCACGGCACCCGGCATCGACAAATGCGCCGACGATTTGCGCACATGGTGGTCCTATCGCGAGAACGTGACCGAGATGCCGGCCTATGCGGTGGCTTTCCTCGACCGCTTTCTCGGCGCCGAACCGAACTGGATCACCCCGGATCGCGCGCAGTCCCGGCAAGCCATGCAACGGGCGCTCGGCTCTTCCCGTGCGAGCGATGCGTTGCGCCAGCTTTGAGCCCGCTCTTCGCGCCCTCAAAAACGCACGCGCTATTGAACATTTGACTTTTTGTCGATAGCGATGTGCGAAAATTGACTCGAGAGGGAAACGCGTGGCGCGACCAAGGCCTATTATTTTCGATTGCGACGGCGTTCTTGTCGACAGCGAGCCGCTGGCCGCCCGCGCCTATGAGCGCGTCTACGAAAAGCACGGCATGCCCGGTGTCAACACCAGCATCATCGCCCAATGCATCGGCATGAAGCAGTCCGATATCATCGCCAGGATCAAGGATTTGACCGGCCACCAATTTCCGGCGGCGGCGGACGGCGACATCTGGGCCGAGACCAAGGTGCTGTTCTCGCAGGAATTGAAGCCGACACCGGGAATCGCTGCGTTCCTCGAGACGCTTGCGGGCGGTCGCTGCGTTGCCTCGTCCTCCTCCGTCGAGCGTATCAACCACAGCCTTGCCGTGACCGGGCTGGCGCGTTTCTTCGGCGATGCGATCTACAGCTCCTCGATGGTCAAGAACGGCAAGCCCGCGCCGGACATCTTCCTCTTCGCGGCGGACAAGATCGGCGCCAATCCCGTTGACTGCATCGTCATCGAGGACTCGCCCTTCGGCATCCAGGGCGCGGTCGCCGCCGGCATGACGGCGATCGGCTACACCGGTGGCGGCCATACCTATGCCGAGCACGCCGCGCGGCTGACAGCTGCCGGTGCCGATTTCGTCTGCGCCGACTGGCAAGAAGTTAGCCGGCAATTGGCTAGGTTTGGTGTGCCGGCCTAGTTTAGACGATACTTTGTGAATCCACGGCTGGCCCATTCGCCAGGCGGCACCAATGAGCCCACACGGAAGTTGAAGGACAGGACCCTCGTCGCATCGGCGTCGACTTCGCATCGGAAATTTAGGTTGTACCAGGCGTTTCTGGTGCTGAAGGCGGCCTGCGGAGGATTGAGAACATTGCCTTTGTCCAGCGTAATGGTTGGCACCCATTTGACCGTATAGTCGGCACTTTGCAGTTCCCGGCTGAGGACATTGCCGCAAAGGGTGGCCACGCGTTGACCGCGCGGAACATTCTCCATGGAGCTTGTAGCGAACGCATTGCCGGTTGCCCCTTGCGAGTAAAGCTTTCTGACGCCCGGAAGGCCGGAATAGATCGGTGATCCTGCAACGTCGTCGTTGGTGGGATTTGACCTTCCAGCATTCCCGATCGGCGCTTTGAAAGCTCTTGCGGGCTTGAACGTCATTGTCTTGGCAGGTTTGGCTTTGGGCTTTGCCTTTCCAGTCGAGGCTGGAGGCGCCGGCTTGTCGCCGATCTCAGCCGCCGATGGCTTTGGCGTCACGACGGCTTGCTTTTCGGCGGGTTGCGGTGCGGGTTCCTGTTTGTCCGGCTGCTGTTTGTCGGTTTCCTCGGTCGCCTGCTTCTCCTCGCTTTGCGCGGGCTTTTCGTCCGGCGCAGCGGTGGCTGGCTTCTCGTCAGACTTGCTGGGCTCTGCCTTCTGCTGTGGCGTTGCAGGCGGGGCGGGCTGGGTTGGCGTGGGTGTCGGTGCTACAGGCGGCTTCGCCGCCTCATCCTTGGCCGGCGACGGCGTGCTGGGCTTAGCGCTGCTTCCGTCGAGCGATTTCTCCGGCCCGGTATCTTTCTGGCCGTACTGGAAAACGCGCTTCAGAACCTGGTCGTCTGGCGGCTTCGGCGGTTCCGGAGGCGGCTTTTGTTCAGGCGGCTTTTCAGCCTTCTTTTCAGGTGTCGGCTCAGGTGGCTTTGGAGCAGGTTTCGGCTTGGGCTTCTCGGGTGGCGGCACGATCGCGACATTGACGGGCTGTTCCTGCTGAACCGGCTGCTGCTCGGGTCTCGGCAGGCCATAGACCAGAAACGCCGCGATGAGCGCATGCAGGATCAGCGATGCGGGCAAAGCCCACAGCAGATGCCGCCGCCGTTCTCCTGTCTCGCCCTTCATCCTCACCGATGTGGAATGAAATAGCGGCGGCTTCAAGCATAGGTGGTGGATTGGCTTGATTTAACCGCTGACAGGTTGGTGATCGGATGACGACGCGCAGACCCCAGGTCAGCCAGTTTGCCGCTGGCGCGGGATCCCGTCCAGAAACCGTTCGTCCAGCCGTGTCTCGCCAAACCAGTTCAGCCGGTTGATGCTGATGAAGCCGGCATCGATCGCCTCGTTTTCGTCACCCGGCTGGCTGTCATGGGCCCGACCGCGCGGCACCGTGATGATAGTGCGATCGCCATCGCTTTCCACGATCTCTGCCTTGCGAGCGATCTTGTCGCGACCGATGCGCGGCTGCCGGATTTCGGCCGGCAGCGAGGTCGGCAGGTTGATGCTCAGCCAATGACCCTCAGCGGCCCAGTCGGCGCGCGAGTGCCACAATGAAGTGATCAGCGCGCCAAGCCATTGGTCGTCGCCATCGGTGAAATCAGGATTTTTCACGCGTGAGAAGCCGATGGCTGGAACGCCCCAGAAGGTCGCCTCCCGCGCAATGCCGAGCGTACCGGAATAGGCAATATCCTCGGCAACGTTGCGGCCATCGTTGACGCCCGACAGTAAAAGGCCCGGTTTCTCGGAATCGGCGAACAGCCAGGTCATGGCGCTTACCACGCAATCGGCCGGGGTGCCGGAACAGGAGTACCAGTTCGGTTTGACGCGCCGCATGGTCAACGGCCTGGCAATCGTCAATGACGAGCCGGCAGCGGTGCGCTTGCCGTCGGGCGCGATCACCCAGACATCGTCGCTCAACGCGCCGGCCGCATTGACCAGACGGGCAAGCCCCGGCGCTTCGATGCCGTCGTCGTTGCAGATCAGAATTCTCATCGTTTTCTTGCCTTCGACACCACTATGCGCTGGCCGGTGCGGCATTGCGTGCGCAGCGACGGGATGTGGGTTTGCAGATCGCCGAGAAGGTCCGGCGTGCAGGAATGACCGAGTGCGGCGGGACGACCGGCCTTCTCCCAGATGTCGACATTGCCCGGCAGCGTCGGATGGGTCGGCATGCGCACCCAGTCCGCTCGGCCGGCCTTGTGCAACAGATCGCCCGGCGAGCCTGACGGCAGATGGCCGGTAAGCAGCACCGGAAAACCGGAATGGTCGGCACGCGGCAAGAGGCGCGATGACGGGCCGGCTTCACCCATGCCGTCATCCGCCAGCAACGGCGTGGACGGCAGGGGATCAGCATCGGTCCAGTCGGCTGCGTCTTGCAGGCGGCGAAGCAAGAGTTCTGAGACACCTGGCAACAGGGATGCCGTGGCGCCGATCTGCGCTTCCAGCGACGAACGCATACCGGCATGGATCGCGAACGGCCCAGGCAAGGCCGCGATCAGCTCCAGCGACCGACCCGAGAGCGGCGTCGGCAAAAGACACCCGCCCGAATGCCTCGCAACCCACTGCGAGATTTCACGCGCACGCGCCGCCCCCGGCACGGGATCGGCACCATAGGAGGCGTCGAGGACAAGAAGATCGCAGTGCGGGATCGTGTCCATGACGAACACATTGCTGTCCGGCACCACATCGGCCGAATAGGCGACGAGGCTCTCGCCATCGTCCACGGCAAACCAGACGCCGCCCACGACATGCCCCGAGCGTCCCGTCTGGATCGCGAGATTTCCGCTCTTCAGCGTATCGCCGGGTTCGAACAATTCAATGCGGTCTTCGGGAAAAGGGAACCGCCTGAAATCCTCGGGCTCAGCATAGCCCGCGAGCGTGGCAGGCGCCTCATTGCGGGTCTCGGCCGTCATGAAGATCCGGCCGGCATAGCCGCGCGACAGCAGCCAGCTCAGCGCGCCGACATGATCCTCATGCGCATGCGAGACGAACAGCGCGTCGATGTCGGCGACCGACCCGTTCAGCACCGGATAGTAGTCCGCGCCCGAGGCGCCGACCTTGATGCCGACGTCGAGCAGGATGCGATCCTTGCCGCTGCTGACAGCAAGACTGGTGCGGCCCTTTTCGCCAAAGCCGCCGAGCAGGTCGAGCATCATCACGATGCCGCCCCCGCCGCCGGGATCAGCCAGCCGGACCGTATCCGCAGACGCGCCTGGGCTCCGCTCTCCAGCACAACCGGGTCGGGCTGTTCGAAATGCAAGGTGAGATCGGGACTGGTCGAAGGCGTGAATTCGATGCGCGCCGAGCCACCCTGATAGATCACCCGCTTGACCAGGCCATCGAAGCCGGGACCGTCCGGCGACACGTCGAGATCGGCCGACCGGCAGCAGACCTTAGCGCCAGCGCGCGGCCGCTCGCCTGGCCGGCAGCGGACAATCAGTTCAGTCCCGAGAACCCGGACCTTGCAGTGGCCTCTTTCTTCCGCGCTCAACACATCCGCGGGCAGCAAAATGCCTTGCGAAATGAAGGATGCGACCATTTCATTTGCCGGCTCATGATAGAGCTCGTGCGGCGTCGCCAGCTGGGCAAGGCGCCCGCCATCCATCACCGCGATGCGGTCGGCCAATGCCATCGCCTCGGCCTGATCATGGGTGATGTAGACGATGGTGGTGCCGGTGCGCTTGTGGAAGGATGCGAACTCGTCCTCCATCGATGCCCTCAGATGCACGTCGAGATTGGCCAGCGGCTCATCGAACAGCACTAGCGAGGGCGCGGCGACAAGGCAGCGCGCCAGCGCCACGCGCTGGCGCTGGCCGCCGGAAAGATTGGCCGGCCGGCGATCGCCCAGCCCTTGCAGATTGACAAGGGCGAGTGCGTCTTCAACCTTCCGGCGGGCGACAGCCTTGTCGAGCTTCGCCACCTTCAGCGAATAACCGATGTTCTCGGCCACCGTCATATGCGGCCACAGCGCATAGTTCTGGAAGACGATGCCGACGCGCCGCTTTTCCGGCGCGACGCTGCCGCCCTTGCCCGACACGACCTCGCTGCCGATGCGGATTTCGCCCGAAGTCACTTTCTCGAATCCGGCCACCAGCCTCAGCAACGTCGTCTTGCCGCAGCCGGAAGGGCCGAGCACCGCCAGGAACTCGCCGTCGGCGACGTCGATCGACACGTCCTTGACGGCATCGAAATTGGCGAAGCTCTTGGTCACATTGTCCAGGCTCAATCGCGCCATGGCAGCACTCCGGTAGGAAGGTAGGGGGCAAGCAGATTGGTCACCAGCATCAGCACGAAGGTGACCGCCACGGTGATGACGGACATCGCCGCCGCATAGTTGGAATCGCCGCCCTGCTCGAAGGAGAACATCACCACGCCGATGGTTTCCGAGCCCGACGACCACAGCAGCGCCGAAACGGTGAGTTCGCTCAGCGCCGTCATGAAGATCAGCAGGCCGCCGGCGATCGCCGCCGGTGCCACCAAGGGAAAGATGATCGTGCGCATGCGCGTGAACAGCCCGGCGCCGGCCACTTGCGCAGCCTCCTCCAGCGCCCGGTCGATCTGGTGATAGCCGCTGATGGTTGGCCGCAGCGCCAGCACCAGGAAGCGGGCAAGATAGGCGTAGAGGATGATCCAGACGGTGTTGTAGAGTTGGATGCCGGTGAGCGGGATCGGCCGCAGGAACATGAGCAGCGAGGCGATCGCCAGCACCACGCCGGGCAAAGCGTAGGGGAGCTCGACCGACAGATTGAGCAGCCGCACCCAGCGCTGCTTGCCCCAGGCGATCAGATAGCCGATCGGCACGGCAACCAGGACCGCGAAGAAGGCCGCCGCGATCGACAGCCAGAAGCTGTTGAAGAAGGCGCGGCCGGCCGCGTCATGCTCGAACAGCACGAAGCGATAATTGTCGAGCGTCACCGTCTTGGCGGTGAGCGCGATGCCGTAGCCCGGCACCAGCGATGTCAGAACCAGCCCGAACAGCGGCAGGAACAGCACCACGATGATCAGCAGCCACATGCCGGCCTGCACGGCGGGCCGCCAGCGGCCGAGTTCATAGGGCTCGGCCGAAAGCGATGTGGAGCTGATGCGATAGTCGCGGCGGCGGCTCATGATCTCCTGGGCAAGGATACCGGCCATGGCGATGATGCCGATCAGCACCGACAGGAACGCGGTTTCGCCGAGCACGGCAGGACCGCCGCCGGCCAGCTTCTGATAGATCAGGGTCGGCAGCACGAGATAGTTGGCGGGAATGCCCAGAAAGGCCGGAATGCCGAAATTGCCGACGCAGGAGACGAAGGCAAGTGCGGCGGCGGCCATGATCGACGGCGTCATCAACGGCAGCACGATGGTGACCAGCACGGTGAACCAGCCGGCACCGCCCGCTCGCGCCGCTTCGACCAGCTCGCGCGGCAGCTTGCGCAGGCCGGCGCGCACCAGCAGGAAAACCAGCGGCCCATACTGCACGCCGAGCAGCAGGATGATGCCCGATGTCGAATAGAGCGGATTCCTGGTCCCGAGCGGCGGTGCCGCCCCGAACAGCTTGAGGAACGGGCTTGCCGGGCCGAACAATTGCAGCCAGGCCAGCGCCGTCACCTGCGGTGCGATCATCAAGGGCATGACGTAACAGAGCACCATGGCGCCGCGAGCGCGGATATCGGTCAGAGTGACGAGGACGGCCACCAGCGTTCCCGACAGCACCGCAAGCAGGGTGCCGCCGATACCGACGACCAGTGTGTGCCAGGTGGCGATCCAGGTCGCCGGACTGGCGAGCCCCGCCTTTATCGCGACGGTCGACAGCGTGCCACCGGGTGCCACAATCTCCTTGATCAGGCGCAGCATCGGCAGCAGCGAAAGCAGGACGATGACGATGGCTACCGCCGCCGTCAGGACCATTTCCTGGCCCCGGCTTTCCCTGATCCGTGTGGACATGATTGCGTTTCCTGGGGTCGATCAGCCGATGCGATCGGGGTTTTTCCCGTCAGGGGTGCCGCTGGGACGGCATCCCTGACGGGATTGCCGGCTCAGCCGCCGAACAGTTCCGAGAACTTCGCCTTGTCGGCGTCGGTTTTGGCGACGATTGCCTTGGTGTCGAACGACATCACCTTGACCTTGACGCCTTCCGGCAGCCATTCGGGGCGGCCGACCGAGGCGCGCGCCGGCAGATAGCCCATCGAAAGCGCCAGCTTCTGGCCGTCATCGGAAAGAATGAAGTCGACGAACTTCTTGGCGCCATCGACATTCCTGGCGGTCTTCATGATGGCGACCGGTTCGGTCACCGCCGGCACACCTTCCGAGGGGAACACGAACTCGACCGGGGAACCCTTCTTCTTGGCGTTCATCGCCATGAAGTCGACGAGGATGCCATAGGGCTTTTCGCCTGATGCCACCGACTTCAGCACCGCACCATTGCCGCGCACGCTGACGGTGTTGTTGGTCTTCAGCTTCTGGAAGAAATCCCAGCCATAATCGGCGTCGCCGACGAAGCCTGAAAGCAGGTAGGCGGCCGCACCCGAATAGAGCGGGCTCGGCATGACCAGGCCATCGGCATAGGCGGGCTTCGCAAGATCGGCCCAATGCTGCGGCTTCTCGGCCGCCGCAGTGTTGTAGACGATGCCGGTGGTGATCAGCTTGCTGCCGAAATAGGTCTTGTCGGCATCATAGGCATCCGCCTCGATGCCGTCGAGCTTTGCCTCGGGATAGGGCAGCAGCCGGTCGTCCTTCTTCAACAGCTCCATCGAGACCGCATCGGCGATCAGAAGCACGTCGGGCTGCGGGCTGCCGGCGGCAAACTCGGCCGCCATCTTGGTCAGGATGTCGCTCGTTCCCGAGCGATAGATGGTCACGTCGATGCCGGGCTGCGCCTTCTTGAAGGCATCCACGGTTTTGGCCGCGTCGGCTTCCGGCTGAGACGTGTAGAGCGTCAGTGTTTCGGCGTTTGCCACGCCGGCAAACAAAGTTGCCGCGAGCGCCAGCTGGCTGGCCAGCAGCTTGATGAAGTGCGTCTTCAATGAGACCTCCTGTCTTTCTGTGCATGACCGGTCCGGCTCTGGCCGGCTCCCCGTCTCTTCCTCCCTGCACGGCGCATATGACTGGTGGATGACACAGCGCGTGAAACCCACAAAATATGTTCATATGTACGATGTCAATTACAAATGAACAGAACTATGCGACAATCGACGCGCCGGCGATCGGCATCAATTGACATCCCGCCGGTGTTTCCTGATGAGCACCGGGCAGGCCACGGCTCATGAGGGACAGGAACCGATGACCACAGAAAAACCCAGACAGGCTCGCCTGCCGATGGTCTCGTCGGACCTTAACGTCAAGACGGCATGGCTCTACTATGTCGAAGGTTTCACCCAGGAACAGATCGCCGAAAAGCTCGATGTCTCCAGGGTGAAGGTCATGCGTACGCTGGCCTCCTGCACCGCCGAGGGCATTGTCGTCACCATGATCAACGCGCCGGCCGCCGGACAGGTGGCGCTCGAGCGGGAACTGGAAAAGCGCTGGGGTCTGAACGCCGCCGTCGTCATCCCGACGCCGTCGGGGCATGACCATCTGGAGAAGGCCATCGGCCATGCCGTCGCGGCCTATCTCGGCGAGCAGATGCAGGACGGCATGACGCTGGCGATCGGTGGCGGCGCGACCCTGCATGCCAGCCTCGGCTTCCTTGCCCGCCGGCAGCTGAAGCGTGCCTGCGTGGTGGCGCTCGTCGGCAGCCTGCCGCACTCGCAATGGATCAATCCATCGATTGTCGCAGCCAAGGTCGCAGACGTCTTCGAGGTCGACAGCTACCAGATCACCGCGCCGGTGACGGTCGACAATTCCTCGCTGCGCGATCTCCTCTGGGCACAGCCGACCCTGCAGGATGTGCGCCAACGCGCGGCCGCCGCCGACATCGCGCTGCTCACCGTCGGCGACATGTCGCCGGACGCCACCATCTTCCGGCACGGCATCGTGCCGTCATCGCTGATCGCTCCGCTGAAAGCGAAGGGCGCGGTCGCCAACATGCTGTGCTATTTCGTCGATGCCGCCGGCGGGCTGGTCGACCACGAGGTCAACAGCCGCGTCATGGCCATCGATCTCGATGTGGTCAGCAACGTGCCTAATGTCGTCCTCGCCGCGGGCGGCAAGCGCAAGGTCGCGGCGATCCTCGCCGCGCTGAAAGCCGTAGACACCAACGTGCTGATCACCGACAGCGATACCGCCACGGCGCTGCTTGCCAAGGGCGGCTGAGCCGATCCGACTGGCTCCCGTGTTTCCCGCTAAATGAGCCCGCGCTCGCGCAAAAAATCCTCGACACCGACATGGGTCATGGATTCGAATTCGGCGACCGCCTCGGCCACCCGCTTGCGCTGCGCCGCCAACAGCGTGAACACCTGCTTCATCTCGCCGGAAACGCCGAAACGGCTCCACCGCTCGGCGATGTGCGTGGGCAAGCCGATGTCGGCGCAGAACGCGTCCAGGCTGTCATAGCCGAGGCTGGCGACGAGCTGCCTGGTCTCGTCCGCCGACATGCGCGGCTCGAAGGCGTGGTCGTGCAGTCGCTGCGCCACCAGCTTGATGTCGGATGGCGACGCGCCCATGACCTTGCCGAACAGGGTTTTGACGTCAGACGGGTCGAATGCAGGCATATTTTGGCCTCCCTGGATCGCAATCCAGATAGAACATGGGTCAAGGGTCGGCGCGTGACAAGTCGTTTCTGTCGTAAGCCGGCGCATCATTCGGCGCCGGCTTCTGCTTGATGGATCAGACCAGCAGGCCCATCGGATTTTCAAGGAGGTTCTTGAAGGCGACCAGCAGTTCAGCCCCAAGCGCGCCGTCGACGGCGCGGTGATCGGTCGACAGCGTCACCGACATCACCGTGGCGATCTTGATCTCGCCGTTCTTGACCACCGCCCGCTCCTCGCCGGCGCCGACCGCCAGGATGGTCGCATGCGGCGGGTTGATGACGGCAGCAAAATCCTTGATGCCGAACATGCCGAGGTTGGACACCGCCGTGGTGCCGCCCTGATACTCTTCCGGCTTCAGCTTGCGGCTGCGCGCGCGGCTGGCCAGGTCCTTCATCTCGTTGGAAATGGTGGACAGCGTCTTTTCGTCGGCCTTGCGGATAATCGGCGTGATCAGCCCGCCCGGGATCGACACGGCAACGCCGACATCGGCGTGCTTGTGCTTGACCATGGCGCTTTCGGTCCATGAGGCATTGGCATCCGGCACCGCCTTCAGTGCCATCGCCATCGCCTTGATCACCATGTCGTTGACCGACAGCTTGTAGGCCGGCGCCTCGCCCTTGTCGGTCTTCTTCACCGGGGCAGCCGCATTGATCTGCGTGCGCAGCGCCAGCAGCGCATCGAGTTCGCAATCGAGCGTCAGGTAGAAATGCGGGATGGTGGTCTTGGCCTCGACCAGGCGCCGCGCAATGGTCTTGCGCATATTGTCATGCGGGACGAGTTCGTAGGAGCCCTGTTCGAACAGACGCAGCACGTCACCCTCCCCCTTGAGGGGAGGGTGGCCGGCCACAGGCCGGTCGGGTGGGGTCGCTTCGACCGGTGTCGGCGCCAGGGCGGTGCTGAATTGGGCGGCGCCTCCTGAGGCGACCCCCTCCGTCCGCTTCGCGGACACCTCCCCCTCGAGGAGGGAGGAAAGTGCGGCGTCGATATCGGCTTTTACAACACGGCCGTATGGGCCTGTGCCGGATACGGTTGAGAGGTTCAGGCCAGCCTCGCGGGCTAGGCGCCTGGCCAAAGGTGTCGCGCGGGCTTTCCCCTCCCCCTCGAGGGGAGGGTGGCCGGCCGCAGGCCGGTCGGGTGGGGTCGGTTCGACTGGGCTCGACGGTACAGGGGTGCCTCCTGAGGCAACCCCCTCTCTCGACTTCGTCGACATCTCCCCCTTGAGGGGGGAATTTGGCGCATAGCTTTCACCGTCGGCATAGATCCATGCAACAGCTGCACCGACCGCAATATCGACACCTTCCTTGCCGGTGACGTCGCGCAGCACGCCGCTGGCCGGCGCGTCGATTTCCATCGCCGCCTTGTCGGTCTCGATCTCGAACAGCACATCGCCCTTCTTGACGTGCGCGCCTTCCTCGGCGAACCAACGCGAGATCTGTCCGGTCGCCATGTCCATGTCGACCTTGGGAAGAATGACTTCGGTCGGCATTTCTCAGCGAACCCCTTTCACGAGGTCACGCGCAGCGGTGATGATGTCGGGAATTTGCGGCACCGTCGCCTTCTCGAGCTCCGGATTATAGGGGATCGGCGTTTCAGCGCCGCCCAGCCGCACGATCGGCGCATCGAGATAATCGAACGCTTCGCTCTCGGCGATCATGGCGCTGACCTCGGCGCCGATGCCCAGCGTCTTGACCGCTTCGTAGACACACATCAGCCGCGACGTCTTCTTGACACTGTCGATGACGGTCTGCTTGTCCATCGGCCGGATGGTGCGGAGATCGACGACTTCGACGTCGATGCCTTCGCTCTCCAGCGCGGCAGCCGCGTCGAGCGCCTTCTGCACCATGATCGAGGTGGCGACGATGGTGAGATCCTGGCCCTCGCGGCGGATATCGGCCTTGCCGATCGGCACGGTGTAATAGCCTTCGGGCACCGGCCCCTTCATCTTGTAGAGCAGCTTGTGCTCGAAGATCATGACCGGATCGGGATCGGCGACCGCCGCCAAAAGCATGCCTTTGGCATCATGGGGGGTCGCCGGCTGGATGACTTTCAGACCCGGCACATGGCCGAGCCAGGCCTCGAGGCTCTGGCTGTGCTGAGCCGCCGCACCGGTGCCGGAACCGGCGGGAAAGCGCATCACCACGGGAACCGAAACCTCGCCGCCCAGCATGAAGCGCATCTTGGCCGCCTGGTTGACGATCTGCTCCATGGCAAGCGTGGCGAAATCGGAAAACTGGAACTCGAAGATCGGCCGCATGCCGGTGAGGGCAGCCCCCACCGCGACGCCCGCGCCGCCCAGTTCCGAAATCGGCGTGTCGATGACGCGGTCAGCGCCGTAACGTTCGACCAGGTCGCCGGTGACCTGGAAGGCGCCGCCATAGACACCGATATCCTCGCCCATCAGGAAGACACGTTCGTCCATGTCCATGGCGATCGCCATGGCTTCCTGGATCGCCTGGGCGTAGCTCAGTTCACGCACCATCGCGTCCATCACGCCTGCTCCGTATACACGTAATTTCCGGTCTCGCTGATATCGGGCGATGGGCTCGCCTTGGCGAACTCGATGCCCTCGGCGATCTCTTGCGCCACGGCATCGCGAATGGCCTCGATGCCCTTGTCGTCGATGAAGCCGAATTCCCTGAGCTCGCTTTCGAACAGGGTGATCGGATCGCGGTTCGACATCCAGTCCTCGATCTCTTCCTTGGTGCGATAGCGGTTGCGGTCGCTCTTGGAATGGCCGCGATGGCGGTAGGTCTTGGACTCGATCAGCGTCGGCCCTTCGCCGGCGCGGGCTCGGGCGATAGCCTGATGAGACGCCTCGGCGACCTCGGAGAAGATGTTGCCGTTGACGATGACGCCCGGCATCGAATAGGCGGCGGCGCGCTCGGCGATGTTCTTGACCGCGGTCGAGCGGGCTGTCGATGTCGACATGCCGTAGCCATTGTTCTCGCAGACGAAAATGACGGGCAGCTTCCAGACCGCCGCCATGTTGAGCGCCTCGTGGAAAGCGCCTTCATTGTTGGCGCCGTCGCCGAAGAACGAGACCACGACCTTGCCGGTCTTCATCATCTTGGAGGACAATGCCGCCCCGACGGCGATCGGGATACCGCCACCGACGATGCCATTGGCGCCGAGATTGCCCTTGCCGACATCGGCGATGTGCATCGAGCCGCCACGGCCCTTGCAATAGCCTGTGGTCTTGCCGAAGAACTCGGCGAACATGCGCTTGACCTCGGCACCCTTGGCAATGCAGTGGCCATGACCGCGATGCGTCGAGGTGATCTGGTCATCCTCGGCAAGCGGCATGCAGATGCCCATGGCGCTGGCTTCCTGGCCGATCGACAAATGCATGGTGCCGTGGATGAGACCGCGCGTGTAGCACTCCTCCGCGCCCTCTTCGAAGCGGCGGATCAGGTACATCTTGTGGAGCACCTCCCTGAGCTGCTCGGCGCTGTACTGGCGGTAGACGAAGGGCAGATTGGCGCGACTGTCAGTGACGGCTTTGCTGGCTGTGGCCATGATCACGCTCCCACGGACCCATAGACGAGCTTGTCCTGGCGGGCGCGCAGTTCGGCGATCTTGGAGCCCGCCGCGGGCGCTGCATTCGCGTAGGTTATGAGCTCGCCCTTCTTGATCGGCGCGGTGACCGAGCCGCCCTGCAGCAGGCCGCAGGGAATGGCCTTGGCGGCGCGCGCCTCCGGCGTCGTCATGATCCAGGCGCGGTAGCAATATTCACCGATCGCATCGAGCTTCTCGCCGGGCTTCATGTCCTTCTTGGCCACGGCGGCGACTTCGGCCACCGGTTTGGCCAGCGGCACCATGTCGGCCTTGCCGTAGAGCACGACGCGCGCGCAGGTCAGCGGCACTTCGAGCGAGGTCAGGTGATAGGGACGATGGAAAGTGAAGTACGGGCCTTTGCCCATCTTCAAATCTTCCATGCGCTCGGAGATGCGCGGATGCGACATGTCGGCAACGACGAAGACGCCGGGCGCGACACCCTTGCCGATCGAATAGTCGACGACGCCGACCCTCGACAGCACGCCGCCATCCTTCTGCGGCACCAGCACCTTGGACAGTTCGCCAAGCGTGGCCGCCGGGCCATGCATGCCGGCCTTGTCTGGAACCAGGCCGGTGGCATTGGCGATCGCCGCCATCTCGACCATGGTCTTGGAGCCGTCGACGAATTCGACCAGCATCCGCACATTCATGTGCCGGCGCTTGGCTTCCTCCTCATAGTCTGGGGGAATGGCGTCGATGTTGAGCGGGTTGTTCTTGCCCTTGCCGGCGGCAACGATCGGATGCCCCATGGCCGAAACGAACTCGATCAGCTCCATGCAGGAGGACGGCTCATCGCCGGCGCCCAGCGAATAGGTGACGCCGAGCCGGTCGGCCTCGCTCTTCAGATAGGCGCCGATGGTGACGTCGGCCTCGACATTCATCATCACCAGATGCTTGCCATGTTCCATGGCGCGCAGCCCGATCTCGGCGCCGACGGCGGGAACCCCGGTGGCGTCGATGACGACGTCGATCAGATCATTGTTGATGACAAGGCTGGCATCGTTGGTGACCGCCACCTTGCCGGCTTCCATCGCCGCCGTCATCGCCGACGCGTTCGACACCTCGCGCGCATGCCCGGTTTCCTGGAAGGCGATATCGACGGCCTTGCTGGCGGCAGGCAGGTTCAGTTCGGAAATGGCGCCGATCTCGATGCCCGACATATGGGCGACACGAGTGACGATGTCAGTTCCCATCTCGCCCGAGCCGATCAGGCCGATGCGGATAGGCTTGCCCGACTTGGCGCGTTCCTCGAGATCGCGGGCAAGGCCCGTCAACGAAACATTGGAAGCCATACCGCTCGTTCCTCCCATAATGCAGGCTTGTTCGATTGCCTGACGGGTATTGAACATCTGTATTTCTGTCAAGACTAATGTCCAGATTGTCGTGCTTAAAACCACTTTCCCGGCAGCCCGAACCATGGACGAAAACGAAGCCGCGAACCGCACGGCGCGCGAAGACAGGTTCGCTCGCAGGCGGAGCCAGCGCGGAACGCTTTTTTGCGATTACGGCCGGTCGTGAAATAAAAGTACCGAAATATTAGATTGTAAAATTTATCTTTCACAGCGTGTTCTCGCGTGCTAGCGTCGCGTCATGAACTGGAAATGAACTGCGCTTCCTGGGGTGGCCTTTTCCGGTCTGTTCCAAATAGGTCTGCCAAGGGACGTTGCGGCCGATGAAGATGAAAACGCCTGGCGAGAAGACTGTTTCCGGTGAGACCGAGGTGGCCAGCGCGCTGGAAGCCAGGTTGCGTGAGGGTTGGCTGGATTTCGCCCGGACCGAGCAGGCAATCGCGCGATACCTGCTCGCCAACATCCATGACATTCCCTTTGAAACTGGCGCCACCATTGCCGCCGGCGCCGGCGTAAGCGAGGCAAGCGTTACCCGTTTCGTGCGGCGTCTCGGCTACACCGACCTCAAGGAAATGAAGCGTGGCCTGCGCTCCGCGCCGAAAGTCACAAGCCCAGGCCTGGACAGTGCTGAGTTGCGTTTTCGCATCGGCGGCGAGAAGCAGGAGCGGTTGGCTCGCAGCCTGGAGATGGAGCAGCAGGCCTTGGCCGCGGCCTATGGCCTTGCCCAGGGCGAGATGTGGTCCGAAATCGTTCATCTGCTGAGCACCTGCGACCGCGTGAACTGCGTCAGCTTCCAGGCGGTGAAGGGACTGGGGCTCGATTTCGCGACACGTCTGCGCTGGGTGCGGAGCGGTGTCCGCTTTGCCGAAGGTTTGGGCGGCACGTTCTCGGAAATACTCACCGATAGCGGCGAAAATTCTTGCGTGCTGCTGATCGACACGGCGGAATACGCAGCGATGAGCTTTCGGCTGTGCGCCCAGATCAAGCGCCGAAAGATTCCTCTGATCATCGTTACCGACAAATACAGCCATTGGGCATCTGAATACACAAAACTGGCGCTCGAAGTATCGACGCGCGTCGACCTGTACTGGGATTCGACGGCCGCGATAAGTTCGGTTCTGAACCTCCTCACGCATTCCGTTGCCGAGAAACTCGGCAAATCGGCTGAGACGCGGATGAATGAGCTGGAGGATATCGCCGGGATCCTGCGAACCTTCCACAAACCGCCACGGCGCGTCGCACGGCACATCAAAGAGGAAGAGGGCGAAGAATGACGAGGCATCACCCGTTGCTGAAACCGTGGACAGTCAGGGCAGGCGCATGAAGTTGACGGAATACGCCGCCTATGACGGCGTCGGTCTGGCCGAGCTCCTGCGCAATCGGGAAGTTACGCCACGCGAACTGGGTAACTGCATCCTTTCAGGGATCGCCGCGGTCAATCCGCAGCTCAATGCCGTGATCGAAACCTATGCCGATGCGATCGAGGGGCTGGGCGATGTTCCCGGACCCGCACCTTTCCACGGCATGCCGACATTGACCAAGGATTTCCCTATCGAAGCCGGCCGGCCGGGAGAGTTCGGCAGCGTTCTCGCCAAGGGTTTCATTTGCGGCGACGATCACGCCTTCTGGGTGAAAATGCGATCCGGCGGCCTTGCCAATATCGGGCGTACCACCACGTCGGAATTCGGCATAGCGGCGGCAACCGAATCCTCTCTCTATGGTGCGACACGCAATCCCTGGGATACCAGCAGGGGTGTTTCGGGATCGAGCGGCGGCGCAGCCGCGGCCGTTGCCGCCGGCATCGTTCCCTTCGCGCAAGGCGCCGACGGTGGCGGCTCCATTCGCACCCCCGCCGCCTTTTGCGGGGTCGTCGGCCTGAAGCCGTCCCGTGGCCGGATCAGCGGCGCGCCGGAATCGAATGCGCCAATGCTGGGTCTCGCCATTTCATTCATGCTGACACGCTCGATCCGCGACACGGCGGCTTTGCTTGATCTGGGTTCTGGTGCGCTTCCCGGCGACAGCTATGAGATCGTCCCTCCGACCACCAGCTATGCCCAGGCGATCAAGACGCCACCCAAGGCTTTGCGCATTGCCCTGTGCACAACGTCCTGGTCCGGCTATCCGTTCGACCCCGAGGTGAAGGCGGCAGTCCTCGAAGTGGGCAAGAGGCTGGAGCAACTTGGCCACAAGGTCGTCGAAGCCGGGCCCGTGTTCGATTATGAGCGCTATCTGGCGGCACAGAAAGTGATCTGGGCAGCTTCTACGGCGCAGTCGCTCGACGAGTTGGCGGGCCTGCTGCGGCGGCCGATCGATGAAGCCAGCCTGCAGCAGACGACACTTGCCGTCTACCGCCATGGCCGAACGCTCGATGCGGCAAGCCTGATCGCGGCTCTCGCGGTGTATGACCGGATCACGCGGACGGTTGGCGAATTCCTGGCCGTCCATGACGTGCTGGTGACGCCGACTTGCGCGATCTCGCCGGAGTTGCTCGGCACGCACGACCCGGATCGTCCTGGCCGCGACATCGACACGGTGTTCGAGGATCTGGCGCCGAAGGAGACGTTCAGCGCGCTCTTCAACGGCACCGGATCGCCGGCGATATCCCTGCCGCTCGGCTGGACGCAAAACGGCCTGCCGATCGGAGTGCAGTTTGTCGCCGCGTTCGGACGCGACGATCTGCTGCTGCGGTTGGGTGCGGTGCTTGAAGCCGACTACGCCTGGCACCAGCGCAAACCACCTACCCACATCACCAAGACTGCTTGAACCAACAAGGACTGCTTGAACCAACAAGCATGGAACCGCCCCGGGAACATCATCAACGAAAATGGGAGATTGTCATGGACCGCAGAGTATTCCTCAAAAGTGCGGCGTTTGCCGGCTTCAGCATCGCGACATTGCCGGCCACATTGCTTCGAGCCAACGCTGGCGGCAGCAAGATACTGCGTATGGCCTATGGGGCCGAGGTTCTCACCCTGGACCCGATCAAAACCACTTATGGAGCCGATATCCTTATCCAGGGCATGATGTATGCACGCCTGCTGCATGCCAATGCCGATCGCACCGAAGTCGGCCCGGGCCTTGCCGAGAGCTGGGGCATCGCGGATGACGGCAAGACCTATACCTTCCACCTGCGCGAGGCCAAATTTTCCGATGGGTCGCCGATCACGGCCGAGGACGTGGCGTTCAGCTGGAACCGCATGCGCTTCCAGAAGGATTCCGCCTATGCGGCGCCGTTCCAGCCACTGACCAAGATCGAGGCAAAGGACGCCAGGACAGTGGTGATGACGCTCGATCGCAAATTCACGCCCTTCCTGACGCTGACCGAAATCTGGAATACCGGCATTGTGCCGAAGGCAGCGGTCGAGAAAATGGGAGACGACGCTTTCGCCAAGGCGCCGGTCACATCAGGGCCGTTCAAATTCGTCGAATTGAAGCCGGGAGACCGCGTGGTCCTTGGCCGCAACGAGCACTATTACCGCAAAGGCGAGCCCAAGATCGACGGCGTCGAATTCCGCTATGTCCCGGATGACAACACCAGGGTCTCGATGTTGCAGGCGGGCGAACTCGACGTCTGCCTCGCCGTTCCAGCGCCGCGCATGGCCGAGTTGAAGGCCGCCGGCTTCCGCGCCGACCCTGAACCTTCGAGCACCACCTATGACATGCTGATCAACCATTCGGCAGAACCCTTCAACGACCTCAAATTCCGCCAGGCCGTCAGCTACGGCATCGACCGCACGGCCATCAATGCCGCGGTGACGCTGGGTCTCGGCACGCCGGCGAGTTCCATCATGAGCCCGACGCTCGATTTCTTCGACAAATCGCTGCCGGTCATTGCCCGAGACGTCGAAAAGGCCAAGGCCCTGCTGGCCGAGTCCGGCAAGACCGGAGCCAGTTTCGAACTCATCCAGAATGCCGGAAGTGCCGACGAGGAAAAGGCGGCGGTGCTGATCCAGGCGCAGCTGGCGGAAGTCGGCATCACCGTCAACATTGCCAAGATCGATTCAACCCAGGCATGGACCCGCCTCGCCGATGGCGAGTACCAGGCGGAAATGAACTGGTGGTACAACGAGACGCGAGATCCCGACAACGCATTGCGCTGGTGCGTCTGGGGCGCGGGCGACAACAAGTCCTACTACACCCGCTACAACAACGAAACGATCAACAAGCTGATCGATGAAGCCTCGGGTGAGGCGGACAATGCCAAACGGGCCGAGCTCTATGCCCAGATCCAGAAGACCGTGGTGGACGAGGTGGCGCAGGTGGCGCTCTATCACCCGACGTGGCTCAACGCCTACGCTCCGAGCGTGAAAGGGTTGGTCCTGAACGTCGGCCTGCAATTCTCGTCCATCGGCGGGACCAGCCTGGATTGATCGGCACAGGATGCGAGGCGGGACGAGACACTTCTTCCCCGTCTCGCATCGATTTGACACCAGGATCCCGACCATGAATCGATTCTCCTTCGTGCTCAGGCGGCCGATACAGTTGATCCCCGTGCTGCTGGGTATCAGTGTGATCACCTTCCTGCTGCTGCAAATGACACCCGGCGATCCGGTTCGCCTCATGCTTGGCCCCAAGGCCAGTCAGGAGGCGATCGAATTCGTGCGGGCGCGATACGGTCTCGATCAGCCCATTCCCGTGCAGTATTTCTACTACGTGCTGAATTGCCTGCGCGGCGATTTCGGTCAGTCGATCGCCTTCCGGGGTCCCGTCAGCGGCGTCATCGCGGCACGGATCGCGCCGACGGTTTTCTTGATCCTCTATGGCCTCGTGATCTCGCTGCTGTTGACATTCGCGCTCGCGGTCACCGCTGCCCGGCAGCGCGGACGGTGGATCGATCACCTCATCCGTCTCGTCTGCGTCGCGGGCGTCGGCGTGCCGTCCTACTTTGTCGGCCTGCTGCTGATCATGGGCTTCTGCCTGCGGCTGAAGATCTTCCCCGTATCCGGTTACGGGCCGACCTTTTTCAACAATCTGTGGCATCTGTTCCTGCCGGCCCTGACGATCGGCATCGGGGTGACGCCGATCCTCGCGCGCAATCTGCGCGCGACCTTCATTCAGCAGTTGGACAAGGATTACGCGATCGCCTGCCGCTCCAGGGGCCTGCCGGAAAGCTACATCTTTTCCCGGCATGTGTTCTGGAATTCCCTGTTGCCGACAGTCAATCTGCTGGGCGTCGTGGTCGCCTTCCTGATCGGCGGAACGGTCGTTGTCGAAAATGTCTTCAACATTCCAGGGCTCGGCAACCTGCTCATCCGCGGCGTTCTCACTCACGACCAGTTCGTCGTCCAGGCAGTGGCCCTGCTGCTTGCCGTAGGTGTCGTCATTTCGAATTTTGCCGTCGATGTCTTGACCGCCATTCTCGACCCAAGGGTGGAATTATGAGCGATGTGATGCAGGGCAGCGGCTCCTTGGCCATGGCGCGTATCCGGACGATGCCGGCAACCTTGATCATTGGCGGCGCCATCACCTTGGCCTGGATCGTCGTGGCCATTTTGGCGCCAGTGCTGACCAGTTTCGACCCGATCAAGGTCGATGTGATGCAGGCGCTGAAACCACCTGGCGCCGAGCATTGGTTTGGCACCGACGCCATCGGCCGCGATGTCATGGCGCGAACACTGTTTGCCGCACGCTACGATCTCGCCATGGCCTTCTTTGGCGTCGTTGGTCCGATCATCCTGGGGACGATCATCGGCCTTATCGCCGGCTATCTGGGTGGCCGGATCGATGCGGCGCTGATGCGCATCCTCGAGGTCACCGTATCATTTCCCTATTTCGTCCTCGTGATCGCCATCGTGGCCGTGCTGGGGCCCGGCCTCAAGAGCTACTTCATCTCGCTCACCTTGGTGAACTGGGTCAGCTATGCGCGACTTGTGCGGAGCCAGGCGCTGGTGCTGCGCGGCGTCGATTTCGTGCTGGCGGCACGTGGCATGGGTTTTGGGCATTTGCGCATCATGCTGTTCCACATCCTGCCGAATGCCATCGTCCCATCGATCGTCTTCGTCATGACCGATGCCGTGCTGGCCATCGTGCTCGGATCATCATTGGGTTTTCTCGGCCTCGGCGTACAACCGCCAACGCCCGAATGGGGCGCCATGATCGCGGACGGGCAGACGTATCTGACGACCGCATGGTGGATTGCGATCTTCCCAGGCATCGCCATCTGCCTTCTGGCGCTGGGCCTCTCGTTGACCGCTGATGGTCTCGCCCGCCTCCTGAACACGGAATCCTGAGATGAGCGACCTCGTCAGCGTCGAGAACCTCACCATCGACTTCGCCACCAATTTTGGCGACGTCCACGCCCTGCGCGGCGTCAGCTTTTCACTAAAAGCAGGAGAGGTCCTTGGGATCGTCGGTGAATCCGGATCGGGCAAGACGGTGGCCTGCAGAGCCATCCTCAAGCTGATTGCCGGCAACGCACTGGTAAAGTCGGGCCGGATCATGTTCGAGGGCAGCGATGTCCTCGCCATGAAGGATGCCGAACTGGGCCAGCTGCGTGGCGGGCAAGCGGCGATGATCTTCCAGAACCCGTCGACGCATCTTGATCCGATCATGACGGTCGGGCGTCAGGTGGGCGAAGCGATGGTGGTCCATCAGGGCATATCCTGGCGGCAGGCCAATGCGCGGGCGGTCGGACTGCTCGAAGACATGCACATCAAGGACGCGCCAAGGCGCGCGGGCGCCTATCCTCACGAGCTATCCGGTGGCATGCGTCAGCGGGTGATGATTGCGGCGGCCCTTGCCTGCGAACCGAAACTGCTGATTGCCGACGAACCCACGACGGCACTTGATGTGACGGTGCAAGCTCAGATACTCGACCTGCTCCGCGGCATCCGGCGTGAACGCAAGCTGTCGGTCATTCTGGTCTCTCACGACCTTGGCGTGATCGCGGAAATGTGCGACCGCGTCGTCGTCATGAAGGACGGCGCGGTGCTGGAAATCGGCTCGGTCGATCAGATCCTGCGTGACCCCGCCCATGAATACACGAAGCGCCTGATCGCTTCCCAACCCTCGCTAATGAAGCCGACCACGCATGCATGCCCCGTGGCGACGGAACCGCATCTCCTGGTGAAGAACCTGTGCGTGAACTTCTACCCAGGGCAGAGCCTTGCAGCCTGGGCGACACGCAAGCCGCCGCAGATCGTGCGCGCGGTCGACAATGTTTCGCTGGCATTGCGGCGCGGTGGGGCACTGGGGATCGTCGGCGAGTCCGGTTCCGGCAAGAGCACCATAGCCCGGGCCATTGCAGGCCTGGTGCAGCCGGAACAAGGAGAGATCGAGGTGGACGGCCAATCGCTCGATCGCGCGCTAAGGCAGCGCCGACCGGAGCAGGTTCGCAAACTGCAGATGGTGTTCCAGGACCCGTTCATGTCCCTCAACCCGGCGTTTACGGTTGCGCGAACTCTGGCCGAACCGCTGCGGCAACAGAACATCTGCCCGGAAAGAGACATCCCGGAGCGGATCCGCGAGCTGATGGAAAAAGTGGAATTGCCGCGCCAGTTGCTGGACCGACGCACCACGCAGCTTTCCGGCGGCCAGCGGCAGCGCGTCGGCATCGCCAGAGCCCTGGCGCTGGAGCCGGAGATTTTGATCGCCGATGAGGTCACCTCCGCTCTTGACGTCACCATCCAGGCCCAGGTGCTCGGCCTGTTTGCGCGGCTGCGCCGCGAATTGTCGCTGACGCTGATCCTGATTTCCCATGATCTGGGCGTGGTGCGTTATCTCTGCGAGCACGTTGCGGTCATGCAGCACGGCAAGCTGGTTGAGTATGGCAATACGGAAGATGTTCTGGATCGTCCGCAGCAGGCCTATACCCAAGAGTTGATCGCCGCTATCCCGAAACTCTCGCGTCGAACGAGCAGCGGAATCCAACCAGGAGACACCCCGCTACTGGCCGCCGGAAGCAAATGCTGAGCCTTCGGGGCCGGGCTACTGTGCCGTCCAGCCGCCCTCCATCGGTAAGGTCGTGCCGGTGATCTGCCTGGCCGCGTCCGAACACAGGAACAGCGTCAACGCAGCAAGCTCATCGACGGTGACGAATTCCTTGGTCGGCTGCGAGCAGCACATCGTGCTTGACCTGTTCCTCGGTCATGCCGCGCGCCTTCATGGTGTCGGGAATCTGCCTTTTCGACCAGTGGGGTCCAGACATAGGGTGGGCGACGCCTATTTGGCGATCTCGAGCAGGGACGATACCAGAAGCTCTCGCTCATCTTTCGACAGAACATCCGAATCGAAGAGGTTCATGCTGCGCAATCCCTCGATGGCGAGATAGCAGATCAACAGCGATTTGAGATCCGGCGTCTCACCTTTCAGCCGCTCGAAAAGCTGCCTCTTGAAGGTCTTTATCGGCATCATGAAATCGGGATCCTCGGCGATGGCCGAGAAAATCCAGGACGCCGACGGCTGCTTTTCCTCGCAATCATTGGCTGACAGCCTGATGTAGACAGCCAGGGGATTTTCGTCCTTGTCATTTGTGCGGGCGGCTTCCAGTGCGTGCTCGAACTCACGCAGATAGCCTTCGACCAAACCTTGCATCAATTTGGCCTTGGTCGGGAAATTGTAGAGGAGCCCTCCCTTCGACACGCCGGCACGGCTGGCTACGGCATCCAGCGACAGGCTGCCTGGTCCGGATTCCCGGGCAACATCAGCCGCCGCGGCGAGAATCTTCTCGCGCGAATTCGGTCTTTGGGCTCTCATGGGGCCTCCCATCGCAAGCTTAGGCCCAATTGACAAGACCGTCCAGACGGTACAGGAAGACCGCCATTATTTGAAATCGGGACCCGCAGTCGATATGTGTCCCGATATCCGCGCTTCGCGCCGGATTTCGACTGAGGGGACTTCCTTGTTCAAGCGCATACTCCGTATTTTTATCATTGTTCTGGTTCTGGCTCTGCTCGTCGTTGTGGTCGGCGGCATCGTCGGCTTCAACTTCCTGCGCGACAACGGCATCAAGCAGTACTTCGCATCGATGAAGCCGCCGGCGGCAACCGTTTCGACGACCATCGCCAAGCCTTCGGCCTGGACGCCAGGCGTCGAGGCGATCGGTACGGTCAGGGCTGTGCGTGGTGTTGACCTGACGGTCGAGACCACCGGGATCGTCAAGGACATCCTTTTCCATGCCAACCAGAAGGTGGCCGACAATGCGGTTCTGCTGCAGCTCGATGACGCCGTCGAGCGCGCCGATCTCGACGCACAGAAAGCGCAGGCCGCGCTCGACCAGACCTCGCTGGCCCGCGCCATTGAACTGACCAGGCGTGGCGTCGGCTCCGACTCGACGCTGGACACGGCGCGTGCGGCGGCCTCGGCCTCGGCATCTCAGGTCACCAAGCTGCAGGCCGTACTCGAACAGAAGCAGCTGACGGCGCCTTTCGGCGGCACGGTGGGCATTCCGAAAATCGATATCGGCCAGTATCTGGCGCCCGGCACCGCCGTGGTGACATTGCAGGACCTCGACACGATGCGGGTCGATTTCTCGGTTCCCGAACAGCAACTCGCCTTGCTCAAGATCGGCCAGACGATTCGATTGGGCCTTGGCGGTGAGGACAGGCCATTCGCAGGCGCCATTCGCGGCATCGACCCGAAGATCGACTCGTCCAGCCGGCTGGTGAACATCCGGGCGGAAGTCGCCAATCCCGATGGCAAGCTGACCCCCGGCCAGTTCGTGCAGGTGCGTGTCGAGCTGCCCGAAGAGCAGAACGTGCTGACCCTGCCGCAGACGGCGCTGACGACAAGCCTCTATGGCGACTACATCTTCGTGGTGCAGCCGGCCAAGCCTGCCGAGGCGGCCCCAGCCAAGCCGGAGGAAAAACCCGCCGCGCCGTCAGCCGACAAATCGGCGGAAGCCAAGCCTGCGGACACCAAGCCGGCCGATGCCATGAAGCCGGCGGCTGATGCAGCCAAGCCTGCCGCCGATGCGGCAAAACCAACCGACAAGGCTGCCGATCCGGCCAAGCCGGCGGCGGAAGGTGACAAGCCCGCGCTCGTGCTGTCGCAGGTGTTCGTCAAGCCCGGCCGCCGCAATCAAGGCATGGTCGAGATCGTCGAGGGGCTGAAGGCCGGCGACGAGGTCGTCACCGCCGGCCAGAACCGCCTCTTCAACGGCATGTCCGTCGTTGTGGACAACACCATCGACCCGACCAAATCGGCGAACAAGCAGGCCGAACAGCAATGAGCTTTTCAGATCTCTTCATTCGCCGGCCTGTTCTTTCGACGGTCCTTGCCTGCATGATCCTGCTCCTGGGTTTCCAGGGCATCTTCAACCTGTCGATCCGGCAGTATCCGAAGGTCGACGAAACCGCGATCACCATCACGACGGCCTATCCAGGCGCCAGCGCCGATCTGATCCAGGGCTTCATTTCCGCCCCGATCGCCCGCGCCGTCGCCTCGACCGAAAACATCGACTACGTCACCTCGTCCAGCCGCCCGTCCTCCAGCACCGTGACCGTGCAGATGAAGCTCGGCTCGAACCCCGACGTCGCGCTGACCGAAGTCCTGTCCAAGGTCCAGGGCGTGCGCGGCACCTTGCCGGACGCATCGAAGGACCCTGTCATCGTCAAGGGCACCGGCCAGCAGTTCGCGATGATGTACATCTCGATGCAGAACCCGAACATGACGAAGGAGCAGCTGACCGAGTATATCGAGCGCGTCATCAGGCCGCGCATGTCGACGGTCGAAGGCGTCGCCGACGTGCAGATCTTCGGCGCCCAGGAATACTCGATGCGCGTCTGGATCGATCCGGTCAAGCTTGCCGCGCGCGGCGTGACGGCCTCCGAACTGCTGACGGCGATCAACAATTCCAACTTCCTGTCGGCGCCCGGCAACACCCAGAACGAGTATGTCGTTTCCTCGATCACCGTGCGCTCGACATTGCAGACGCCGGAGGCATTCGCCGAGCTGCCGCTGCGCTCGACTGACGGCAATGTGGTGCGGTTGCGCGACGTGGCTCGCGTCGAACTCGCGGCCGAGAACACCGACACCCGGGTCTCGTTCAACGGCAAACCCGGCACCTTCCTCGCCATCTTCCCGACGCCGGCGGCCAATCCGCTGACCACGGCGGCGGCGCTCACCAAGCTGGTGCCGCAGATTCAGGAGACGCTGCCGAAAGGCATGACGATCGAGGTCGTCTACGACGCGACCGGGCAGATCAGCGCTTCGATCGAAGAGGTGTTCAAGACCATCGCCGAGGCGGTTGCCATCGTCATCGTCGTCATCCTTCTGTTCCTTGGCTCCTTCCGGTCGGTGATGATGCCGATCATCACCATCCCGTTGTCGCTGATCGGCGTCTGTTTCCTTTTGTTTGCGGTGGGCTATTCGATCAACCTGCTGTCGCTGCTGGCCATGGTGCTGGCGATCGGCCTGGTCGTCGACGACGCCATCGTGGTGGTGGAGAACATCCATCGCCATATGGAAGAAGACCACATGTCGCCGATGCAGGCCGCGTTCAGCGGTATGCGCGAAATATCGTCGGCCATCATTGCCATGACCATGACACTGGCCGCCGTGTTCGCGCCGCTGGCCTTCACCGGCGGCCTGACCGGCGCATTGTTCCGTGAATTCGCAGTCACGCTCGCCGGCTCAGTGGTGCTGTCGGGCGTCATCGCCATCACCATCACCCCGATGATGTCGGCACGCCTCCTGAAGTCCGGCACGCCGGGCCGTTTCCAGCGCATTGTCGACGGCGCCTTCGCGCGCGTCGAGCATGTCTATGAACGCGCCGTCACCGGGTCGCTCAATTATCGCCCATTGACGCTGATCATCGTGCTTGCGCTTGTCGGCGTCACCGGCTTCATGTTCACCAAGACCTCGAGCGAACTGGCGCCGGAAGAGGACCAGGGCTTTCTGCTCTCGATTGTGACAGGGCCGCGTTATGCGACCTCCGATTACACCGAGACATACGTCAACCAGATCCTCGGCCTGGTGAAGGATATTCCCGAAACACGGGCGCAGTTCTCGGCCGTCGCCTTCGGCGGCACGACAAACAGCGCCTTCGTCGGCTATGCCTTCAAGGATTGGGCGGAACGCAAGCGCAATTCGAAGGAACTGCAGGCCGACATCACGGCCCGTATCGCCAAAGTGGCCGGCGTCGAGGCCTTCGTCTTCGCGCCGCCGACGCTGCCCGGCTCTGGTGGCGGCCTGCCCATTTCCATGGTGGTGCGATCGACCGGCGCTTCCTCGGAAGTGTACGAGGTGGCCGAGCAGATCAAGAACAAGGCGCAAGCCTCCGGCCGCTTCATCGTCGTGCAGAATTCGATGGCCTATGACGCACCAGAGGTGACGGTGACCATCGACCGTGATCGCGCCGCGGCGTTGAACCTGCCGATCGCCGATATCGGCCGCACGCTGACCTTGCTGGTCGGCGGCGCCGAAGTGGCGCAGTTCGACCGTGACTCCAACAGCTACGACATCATCCCGCAGGTGCCGCAGGAGTTTCGCGACAACCCCGATAAGCTCGGCGAATACTTCGTGCGCAGCGTGACGGGCGAGATGGTGCCGCTCTCGGCGGTGGTCAAGATTTCGAACAATGCGGCGCCGGCGGCAATCGAGCAGTTCAACCAACTGAATTCGTCGACGATTTCGGCGCTCCCGCTGCCCGGCGTCACCACCGGCGACGGGCTGAAGGCGCTGGAGGACATCGCCAAGGAGAGCCTGCCCGACACCTTCTTCCTCGACTATTCCGGTCAATCGCGGCAGGAAAAGGAACAGGGCAACACCATCCTGATCGCTTTCGCGGCGGCCGTTGTCGTCATCTATCTGGTGCTGGCGGCGCAGTTTGAAAGCTTTCGCGACCCCCTGATCATCATGATGGCGGTGCCGCTGTCGATCTTCGGCGCGATCGTGCCGCTCAATCTGGGCCTCGGCACGCTCAACATCTACACGCAGGTCGGCCTGATCACACTGATCGGTCTGATCACCAAGCACGGCATCCTGCTGGTCGAGTTCGCCAACCAGCAGCGTGAAAAGCATGGCATGCGGCGGCGCGACGCGATCATCGCCTCGGCCAAGGTGCGCCTGCGGCCGATCCTGATGACGACAGCGGCGATGGCGCTCGGCGTGGTGCCGCTGATCACGTCCAGCGGCGCTGGTGCCGCGGCCCGCTATTCGATGGGCCTGGTCATCTTCACCGGCATCCTGGTCGGAACCCTGTTCACGCTCTTCGTCGTGCCCATGTTCTACACCTTCATCGCCAGCAAGGACCTGCCTCATTTGGCGGAGAAGCCGGATCCCAAGCTGATGCCGGCACTGCCGAGCTAGGGTGGGGCTTCCTGCCCGGAAATGCGCAGGACAAATGCAAAAGAAAAGAGGCCGGAAACTTTCCGGCCTCTCAGACTGCTGACAAACCCCTGGCATTTGCTGGGGGTTTTTGATTCACTGGGTCATGTTGAAGCGACCCGCCCCTGAACAGACCGCGCTCGAGATGGTGATGCTGGATCAGTTGGTTCCTGCCGATCACCTTTTGCGCAAGATCGACCGTGTGATCGATTTCACCTTCATCCACGATCTGACCGCGCCGCTGTATTGCCCCGACAATGGCCG